>CALUSI010000010.1 GCA_944323395.1 Candidatus Gastranaerophilales bacterium | reverse complement strand
TCATCTTTACAAAAACAACTTGAAGCAGTTGAAGAAGCAGAAAGTTCTGCAATTGACAGAGCTACACCTAAATTTAACGGTGTTGGTTAATTTGAAATTATATCCTTTTCTTTTTATACATTTATCCTTTTTTCGTTTTATCTTTGGAGGAACTTTTGTTCCTCCTTTTAATTGTATAATTTGAGGAACTTTTTTTATATATTTCGTTCTTATTTTATGCTATGTATTTTTATTTTGGAGTATAATAAGGTTAAGTATAAAGGATATAGAGATGTGGAACTATTCAGAAAAAGTTATGGAACATTATAGAAATCCTCGTAATGTTGGTAGTATAGATGATGCTGATGCAATAGGTGAAGCAGGTTCTCTTTCTTGTGGAGATATGCTCAAATTATATTTAAAGGTAGATAAAAATGGAATTATAACTGATGCAAAATTTCAAACTTTCGGCTGTGGAAGTGCAGTTGCAAGTTCAAGTATATTAACAGAAATGGTCATTGGTAAACATATTGATGAAGCCAGAAAAATAACAAATAAACAAATAGTAGATGCATTGGGTGGTTTGCCTCCTGAAAAAATGCATTGTTCAGTAATGGGGCATGAAGCTTTAGAAGCCGCTATTGCTGATTACTATAATGAAGAAATTACTATACAAAAAGATGAAGAGGTTGTTTGCAACTGTTTTCATATTACAAAAACATTTTTAGAAAATGAAATAAAATCAAATAATCTCAAGACTATAGATGATGTAATTAATTATACTAAAGCAGGTGGTGCTTGCGGTAGATGTCAAGGTAAAATAAAAGCAATACTAGATGATATTAATTCAGCAAAACCAAAGCAAGAAAATCTAACAAAAACACAATTGATTATTAAAATCAATAATATTATAGAAAAATATATTTCTCCTGAATTGAGAAAAGATGGTGGAGATATTGAATTAATTGATGTTGAAGATAATGAAATAAAAGTAAAACTTTCTGGAAAGTGTCAGTTATGTAATCGTTCACAGTTAACACTGACGCACTTTGTAGAAGCAACATTAAGAGAACATGTAAATGAAAATATTAGAATAACACAGGTGTAAAAATGAACAATTCAAAACTTGTATATTTAGACAATAATGCTACAACAAAAGTTGATGAAAAAGTATTGGAAGTAATGTTGCCTTATTTTTCTCAGTATTATGGTAATCCTTCAAGTATATATGAGTTTGGTGGAAAAAACTCTAATGCAATAAAAGAAGCAAGAGAGCAAGTTAGAGATTTCTTTGGTGCTAATAGTTCAAAAGAAATTTTCTTTACTGCTTCAGGCAGCGAAAGTGCAAATATGGCTATTCGCGGAATTTTATCGGCAGATAAATCTAAAAATCATTTGATTACAACAAAAGTTGAACATCCTTGTGTTTTAAATCTACATAAGCAGCTTGAAAAAGAGGGATATAATATTACCTATGTAGGTGTTAATTCTGCAGGCGAAATAAACTTAGATGAGTTATTCGATTCAGTAAATGATAAAACAGCTTTAGTATCTTGTATGTATGCAAATAATGAAACAGGAACAATTTTCCCTGTAGAAGAAATTGCAGAAAAAGTAAAATCTATAAATCCAAAAACAAAAATATATGTTGATGCAGTTCAGGCAGCGGGGAAAATTGAGATAAATGTTAAGGATACTCAAATTGATATGATGGGTATTTCAGGGCATAAATTTCATGCACCGAAAGGAATTGGTTCTTTGTATGTAAAATCGTCAACATTAATAACTCCATTAATAATTGGTGGACATCAGGAAAACGGAAAAAGAGCCGGAACTGAAAATGTTCCGTTTATAATAGGAATGGCTAAAGCAGCTCAATTAGCAAAAGAATCTTTAAATTACGAAATGACAGAAGTCAAAAGATTAAGAAATAAACTTGAAACTGGTCTTTTATCTAAGATTTTTAACGCAAGACTTAATTCTTCTTCCAATAATAGAGTACCAAATACAACAAATATTGGGTTCGAGTATGTTGAAGGTGAATTGATTTTGCTTAACATGAATGATGTTGGAATATGTGCAAGTTCAGGTAGCGCTTGTACATCAGGAAGTTTGGATCCTAGTCATGTTTTAAAAGCTATGGGCGTACCTTTTACTGCTCTTCATGGAAGTATAAGATTCAGCTTAAGTAGATTCACAACTGAAGAAGAAATTGATTATACTATTGCTAAAATGCCTGAAATTATTGATAGACTTACTAAAATATCACCTTTTCAAAAGGAGCTAAAAGAATTAAGAGAAAGAAAAGGGATTATTTAAAATAAATATATCCAACTAGATTTAAATCTATACTCCCGTACATTAATCTAATTCTTCCATTATCAATTATTTCAGCATTACAAAATGTTATAGTTTCTTGTTCAAGATCTTGTTTTGTTTGAATAGCAGGAACAGAAAGAATACATTTACTTCCTTGTGATAAATCAAGAACATAGTTGTTTTCTCCAATTTTTCTGCAGGACAATTTATAATACCCTGGTTGAATATATTTCCCATCGTCACTATATGCTTGCATTGGAATCATAACAGTTAAAGTCTGACTTAACTCATCATCAGGAGATTGTGATTGTGCAAAATCTTTTAGATGTTCAAAGTCTGAAGAAGGTGATAAAGGTTGAACTTCTTTTTTTATCTTCCTTTGTTTTCTAGACAGTTGTCGTTCTTTTATTTGTTCAATTGTTTTTTTTAATTTAGAATCTGAAACTGGTTTTTGATCTTCAAAGCCTTTATTAAAAACATCAGAATTTTCTCCCCAAGCGGATTGGGATTGAGTTTCATTATCATTTGCGTATGAAACAAATGTAATATTAAATAACAAAAATAATAATAATAAAATGATTCTTAAATACATAGTCATAGTTATATAATAGCTATTTTTTGTAATAAGTAAAGAAAATAAAAAAAATTTATTTGTTATTTTTTTTGACAATATGGTATTATATCTACAGGCAGATGTTTAGGAAGGTTGTAATATGACAAAATATAAAAATACTGTATTAATAGTTGTCTCAATAATATTTTTTGCATATGCGGGATTTATTAGCATCTTTCCTGCTATTTTATCAAATAGTTTTAATATTGATGAATTTGAACAAAAAGTATTTGATTCAACGAGTTTAGTGACTACTGTAGATTCTGTAGAGTATAAAATTAAACCAAATTTTGATACATTGATTTCATTAAGAAATTGGTCATCTAAATATATTGATGATCAAGACTGTTTTGATGCCAGTTTAATTGAAATTACAACTACACCCTTTGCTATTTTTACTAAAAATTTTAAAATTAAACAGTTATATTTAAAGAATGTTAGATATTCAAATCAAACTTTTGAAAATGGCGAAAATAAATTAGCCTTCTTACCAGGAGCTTTTAATTCTGAAAAATTTGGAGCAAAGCAAATAACAATTATTCCAGGACCTGTAAAGGTTAAAAATTTTAGAATAAAGGATATTGCGCCAGGTTATTATAAAGAAAGAAATCAAAGAGAAGCATTTTATTCTGAGCAAGAAGTTAGAGCTTTTCTTTCTGATAAATATTTTTCACACGTTGTAATAAAATAGGTATTAATTAAATGAACAAGAAGTTTTTTGTGTTAATAATAGCTTTTATGTTTTGTAGTGTGTATTTGACCGCAAATGCTTCTTATTATTATGATGACGGAAAAAATGAAAATAATCCATATGTAGATAAATTTAAGCCAACATCAGGTGTAAAAATAAAAGAGTCAAATGTTGCAAATTGGATGGAGAATGCAACAAGAAATGCTATGAACGGAAATAAAAATAATTCTCAAAAAAGCAGTTATAATTCTAATAGAAGGGTTCAAACACAGTCTAGTAGTACATATAAAAAAAGCTATAAATGGTTTTAAAAACAAGGAGGGAAAATGAAAAAAACAGTAATTACGATATTATTTCTCGCTATAGTAGGTTTCTATTTAAATACAGCAGCAAATGCAGCTACTGTTACATTTACTAAACCAACAATAAATATTGATACAAATAAAGAAGAATCAGCTCTTTCTAAGAAAATAAATCAAACAAAAGAAGATATAGAAAAAGCAAAAGCTGAATCTGCTGCAAAGCAAGAGGAAAGAAAGAAAGCGGCAGAAGAAAGAAAAAAAGCAGCAGAAGCAAAACAAAAACAAAGACAAGATGCTATAAATAGTTTTAAAGATTCATTTAAATAATCAAAAAAGGAGAAGATTAAATCTTCTTCTTTTTTATTTATTGACAGAATATACCTCTCCAATGTAAATTATAAAATAAGGGAATAAGGAGATTTAGTATGAAAAAAACTTTATTAGCACTTACAATTATTCTATCTATTGTAGGCATTTCAAATATTAAAGCTAACGCAGAGGCAGAGCCGACAGTAAAAATTGAAATACCTGCTTCTTCCGTTGATAAAATAGATGTAAAATACGAGAAAGAATCTCCTTCTGCTACTGAAAAAGCTATTAATGCGACAAAAGATGCTACAGACAAAACCGTAAAAGCAACTAAAAAAGCTACAAAGAAAACAATTGAAGTTACAAAAGATGCTACAGATAAAACTGTAAAAGCAACTAAAAAAGCTACAAAAAAAACAATTAAAGCTACAAAAGATGTAACAAATAAAACAGTTGAAGCAACTAAAAATTTTACTGACAAAACAGTAGAAGAAACGAAGGATTTTGTTGAAAATTTAAATCCGAATAGAGAAGTAACTGCTGAAGGATTAGAAAATGAAGCAACAATTAGAACATTGAAAAATGAAAGAAATGAGTTAAAAGCTGCTTATAATTCAAGAATAAAGGATATAAATGCAAGAATAAAGGCAACTGGAAAATCAACAAAATTATCCGAAGTACAAAAACAAAGTCAAATTTATTCTTTAAATAAACAAAAGAAAGATCTAATTTCTCAACGTGATAAAGCAGTTGAAAGATATAATCATAAAATAGAACTTCAAAAACAAAAGAGTAAGTAAAAGAGCCTAAGGCTCTTTTTTATTACATAAATTATACAGATTAAATCCTTCTTCATATGCTTCAACAACAGATTTTGAAAATTTCTTCGCTGTTGCCCAATATGAGGTATGAGAACGGATAAAAGTTTTTCTACTTTTTACGTCAGATTTACTATATAAAAATCCGTTTTGTGGATTGATTTTGATATCAATTATATTCTTCAAATCTTCATATGAAATATTTTTTGTAGTTGGAAAACCTAATGGGTCATCAGCATAATTTACAGTTAGCCAAAATATATCATTTTCTAAGATGTACTTATATAGAAGTTTATTATAATACGTTAATGGATAATTAGGATTAGAAATATCAGAATAAAAAAGAACTAAAGGACTTGCAAAATTGATAATTCCTTTTAAAACGTTATCAGGAATACAAGAAGTACAAGTATATTTATCAAGTTTTAAATATGAATCTTTAAAGTTTTGAATATTATTATTGGGAATTAATTTACCATCTGCACTATATATAACCAAGCCTGAATCAATTAAGGCATCAATACAAGTATCCTTTTGAGGATTTGATTTTGCAAAATTAACTAACTCTTCAGAGACTTTTGTATAATTAAGAAATTCCAAAACATTAATATCCGCCAATTTATTAAACATATACTCGTATGTTACAAAAGCTCCTGCACTATATCCAAATAAAATTACAAATTTGTTATTTTTATAATTTTCCATAACTTGTTTATGCAAGTCTTCAATAACAGGATGCATATTTCTATAATGAGATACCCATATTGCATCATGCAAATAATGGGCTAGCAATGTTCTGACTGTCTGTGCCAATCTTGGGCTAAAAACTTTCGTGAAACTTAATTCCGAATTTAATTTTTGTATTTCTGCATTACTTCTGTCTCCCCAAAAAAATATTTCAGGCGCTGAAGAAATATTATATTTACCATTTTTTAGTAAATTTTTATTTATAAAATCAGACGATAAAAACGAATCATACATTTTTGAATGTAATTTATAAACACCCTCAAAAAACCATGTTTTCATTTTTACATCATTATTATTTGAACCATTAATATATATGAACTGAATTTCTTTTTGTTCAACAGCTATAACATTTTGAACAAAAGCAAACAAAAAAATTATAATTAAAAATATTTTCTTCATACCTAATTTTACAATGGTAAGTTTCTTTTTTCATTTTTAAAAATTATTTTGTTACAATTTTCTAGATTTAGTAAATTTATAGTATTATTATTACTATATTAGATATCTGAGGCTAAATTATATGAATATTCTCTTTGGTATTATTGGAATTTTAGCAATGTTATTAATTGCTTTTTTAATGTCTAACAATAAAAAAGCAATTAATTATAAAACAGTAGTTGTTGGACTTATATTACAGTTCTTACTTGCTGTTTTTATATTAAAATTCGAACCTGGAAAATTAATGTTTGAATATATAGGTAAATTTGTAGAAAAAATATTAGAATTTGCAAATCAAGGTGCAGATTTTGTATTTGGTCCCTTATCAAACAGCCCCGAAGTTTTACAGGAATTATTTGGTGATAAGGCATTTATGTTTGCAATGAAACTAATCCCAGCTTTAATATTTATGATGATACTTGTAAATATTTTATATTATTACGGAATAATGCAAAGAGTTGTTGCCTTCTTAGGAAAAATTGTAAATAAACTAATGGACGTATCAGGTGCAGAAGCTTTGTCAAATGTAGCAAGTTCATTTGTAGGACAAGTAGTAGCACAAATAATGATAAAACCATATCTTCCGAATTTGACCAGATCTGAAATATTAGCTTCAATGACAGGCAGTATGGCTTGCTTATCCGGCGGATTAATAGCTGTATATGCAAGTATAGGAATTCCTGCTCAATATATGTTAGCCGCTTGTATAATGGCAGCTCCTGGGGCTTTAGTTGTATCTAAAATAATATATCCTGAGACACTAGAACCTCAAACGATGAAAGACTTTAAAATCAGAAGAAGAAGAACCGATGTTAACGTCCTTGATGCTATTTCAAAAGGAGCTTCTGATGGCATGAAGGTAGGGTTAAATGTACTTGCAATGCTGATTGCTTTAATTGCACTAATCGCTTTAATAGATTATTTTTTATGCAAATTTGGAATCTTTTTACACAATATATTGCATGTTAATTTAAATTGTATAGGTATGGATATCGAACATTTATCTATAAAAATGATTTTTGGAAAAATATTTTCTGTATTTGCTTTATTAATAGGTATACCTCTAAATGAGATTACTACTGTTGGTTCTCTTCTTGGAACAAAATTTGTATTAAACGAAGCAATCGCATTCACAGATTTGACAGCAATTAGAGAAGTTTTATCAGAAAAAAGCTTTATTATTACCACTTTTGCTCTATCAGGATTTGCAAATTTTTCTTCTGTTGCAATTCAAATTTCAGGTATAGGAGAAATTGCACCTAATCAAAGAAAAAATCTTGCAAGAATGGGAGTTAGAGCATTAATCGCCGGAACCATAACATCATACATTTCTGCCTGTATGGCTGCAATGTTAATATAATATCAACAATTAATATTCAATTTTTGCACAAGATTTTCATTTACTGCAGAAGACTGTTTAGGTCCGTATTCACTTGTCGTATACTTATCTTTTACGTATGTATGCACTACTTTCATTTTATCTTGTAATTTTGATTTTGAAGATAATGCTACATAATTTAAATAATAATCTTTCGGGAAAGGCAAAGTAGTACAAACTCTGCAATCTCTTATCTTATATTTTGGTGTATCTTCTGATTCATCAATATATGCTTCTGTATTTTTTTCAACTACTGATTGAATTTCTTCCCTTGTTTCATCTTGGAAAGGATAGTAATAACATACCTCTTCTACTTTTGGTATGCCTAATGCTTGGTCAAAATCCGAATTTCTGGATGTCTTCCCCCATAGACCTTGAAAGTTTTGTAATTTATTTATATTACCAAAATTTGAATGATTTAATGCTGAAATTTTCATTGTTTAACCTGTTTTTTATCTTACAGTTGTTATAAAATTGGTAAATAAAAAGTTTGCTAATTTTATAATATTTCTTATCATTTATTAATAGAAAAATAGATATCTTTGAGTCTTTTTTTGCTAATATGCGTATATAGTTGTGTTGTAGAAACATCACTATGACCAAGAAGTTCTTGTACTACTCTTAAATCAGCACCATTCTCCAATAGATGTGTTGCAAAAGAGTGTCTTATTGTATGTGGTGATATTTCTTTATTGATATTTTTACCAAGTTCTCTAATAAAAACATATATATCTTGTCTTGTTATTTTTTTTCCATTGTCTTTTATAAATAAATATTTTGTATTTAAATTAAATTTTTTTACTATATATTCCCGTTCTTTTAAATATTTTTTTATTGCAATGCATGCTTTATTACCAATTGGAACGATTCTTTCTTTTGAACCTTTTCCTATACATCTTATATATTTAGAATTTAAGTCTATGTTGTTATTTTGAATATCAGCCAGTTCTGAAACTCTTAGACCTGCAGCATATAATAGTTCAAGTATTGCTTTATCTAATACAGTCATGTTTGTATCTAGAAGTTCAGATATTTCTTTCATAGATAAAACCTTTGGCAACCTTTTGGGAAGTTTTGGTTGTTCTATTGATAATGCAGGGTTATGTTTTATCAATTCATTTATACTTAACCATTTAAAGAAACCTTTTATAGATGCAATCTCTCTTGTAATACTTCTTGGAGTATATTTTCTATCATAAAGTCTCTTTATATATAGATTTATATGTAATCTTTGAATTTCACTGAAATTATTAATGCCAAGTTCCTGAAGAAAATTGGCTAATGAATAAAGATCACTTCTATATGCAAGAATGGTATTTAATGCCAATCCGCATTCAATCTCCAAATATTCAATATACTGAGAAATATAATGAATCAACATAAAAAAATTTTATCATTTATTTTATAAAATGTTAATTATAAATACTTCTTTGAAGATTGAATTACTCTATCAGTACTTTTTAATATTGCATCAACTTTTGCTTTAATTTCCGCTGAATTATCAGGAACTTGAACTGGTTCAATAGACGGAATATATCTTGAAGAATCTGATTCTTTTTTATTTTTATTAAATAGATTCAAAGCAGGAATATTCTCATTTTGTTGGGGTTTTAACGGTTGTGAATCTGATTGTTCTTGTTTGCTAATTGGAGTCGAAGCATTAATTACAGGATTGCTATTATTTATATTCATATTTTGATTTGAAATGCCATTATTATTTTGCTGTGGAAGTTGTGTCCATTTCTTGATTAAATTAGTTTCTGTTTGGTTATCCACTTGTTGTTGGTTCATGGTATCTTTTGTTGGTTGATTTGTATTTGATTGTTGATTCTGTTTTGCGAGATAGGTTTTAGGCTCACCAAAAATTTTATGGAACAGTTTGGTAATTGGTTTTTGTATGATTGGTTGAATAACAAACATAATTAATGCAAACCTACCTAAACCACCAAGGAATCCTTTGAATGTTGGTTGTGGCAATTTCTTTCTTCCAAGTTTTGGAAGATTGATGAATTTGGGTTTTTGCATTTTATCTAAACCGGTAGATAATATACTGCCCATTAATTTTAGAGGTTTTTCCCAAAACTTCAATTTTGCACCTTCTTTATTTAAAGATTTAGCTAAGGCCTTTGCCTCTGTTATACTTTTTCCTGCTAAATCGGCAACTTTATCTTTATCTACACCTTTAATTAATAAATTTCTTTGAAGTTTAGCTACCTTTAATGCTTCTTTGGTTAATGTTTCGTCTGCATTTGTGTTTTTTACTAAATTTTTTAGTGCTTCTCTTGCTTCAACGGTCATGCCTCTATATTTATTTCCACCTAATTTATACATCAAGCTAATACTAGGTTGGAAAAGAATCATACCTAAATATTGTTCAGATAAAACATGCATAAATGTAGCTTTTTTCTCACCTTTTGGTGCTTCTTTAGCTGCTTTTACTGAGTTATATATGGCACTTGCCATAAAAAACATAGAGATAAGTCCACCGCCATAGGTTATAGTATCTTTTGTTTTGAGTAGTCCTTTTGAAAATATTTTACCTAATAAGCTATTTCCAATCTTTGAATTTGCGGCACTAAATTTATTCCTTGCAATTGAGATTTTATCAGTACCGCCAAGTTCAATTCCTTGTTTTGCAAAATCGTCAACGACTGATAGTATTTGCTCTTTTGAAAAGCTTTTTTTGGATACTGATGATAAAACATCTAATGTTTCTTTTGAAAGGTTTACAGAATTGCTTTTTAGTAAATTACTATGTGCTTTATCGCTAAATTGAGAAAGTAAACCTGCAATTTGTTCGGATAATGCCCTTTCTGAAATATCATCAGCACCTGATAAAAATTTTGATATATTTGCTTTCAATACATCAATCATTTCTTTATCTTTTGTACCAATAGCTCCAAAGTGTTTTTCTGCAACTCCTGCAAGTTCTGTTAATGTTTTAGATACAGAGTTTAAATAGTTTTGAGTTAATCTGTTATTTAATGGTCCCATATCTTGTATAAATTTTATACTTTGAGGGGATATTACACCATCTAACTGCTTCATTATTTCCGGATTATATTTCATTTCAGTAAAATCCGGAATTAATTTTTGTACAAGATCGTTTAATTCTCTTGAATATTTTTCTGCTATAGTTTGGCTTTGTGCTAATGTTGACTTTGGTATAGCTTTGTATTCGTTTGAAAAATACTTCGTAAATCGATTCTTTTTCAAAAATTCTGAAAATTTTCCAACTCTTTCTTCTGAAAAAATATTGCCTAAATGGAAAAAATCAGATATTTTATCACCTAGTTTTGCTACTTTCCCAAGGGTACTCTTTTCTACTTCTCCGCCCATCTTTTTATCAGCAAATTTATCTAAAATATATAATAAGGGAACTAAACTAATGGAATTACGCATTGATCCTGATTCACCAGTAGCTCCACTTAAAGTTTTTATTGCTGAGTTACTTTCAAAATTATCAGAAACAACTTGCTTTGATTTTTCTAATCTGTTTTGAACATTCTCTTGGTTTAATATCGATGTTCCATTAAAAGAATTTATACCATTTACCATATATAAAACCTTACTTATACATGATAATAAAAACAGATAAAAAAAATAATTGCTTTTTCTTAAAAATAAATTTAGTAACAATATATAAAAAAGACTGATTTTATTCAGTCTTTTTAACCATCTGAGAATAAGTTAAATGTTCTATCAACATTACTACTAATTACTTCTTTGACAGAATCATACTCTTTCATTATTGCCTCATGCTGCGTTTCGAGTTGTTGCAATTCCATGTCGAGTTGATTATCTTGTCTTGAAATTCTGGCCGTTTCACATTCATACTTGCTTTGAGCTTCAGCATCATCTGTTGTATCAAGAATGTATTCCATTTGTGTTTCAGATTGTAAAGTTGTTAGTGATATTCCGCTCTTTTGATTTGCAGTATTAAGTACGAATAAAAGGCCATTCATTATAGCATCTTGTAAAACAGTTTTATTAGATAGATATGTTCCTCCATCTAAGATATCATATGTAGTCTCTGTATCTTCTCCAATTGTAGCCTTCCCATCAGAATTTATACTAAGAAGAGCTTTCCCGTCTAAATCTTTTGGGATAATCCACTCTCCATTTTCATCTTTTTGTAAGTAAATCTGCTTGTTTGCATTTGTAACAAGATACCCCATAGATGTCATATTTTCAAATGTAACATCTTCTTTCCTATATCCTTTATCTTCTGTTCCATCCGTAACTTTGATTTGAAGCTTATAATTACTAATAGCATCTTGATATTCTTTTGCTGCTTTTTCACTTTCCCAAGCCAAAGTATTTTGCTTTTGAGAAATCAATACTTCACCAAGTTCAATATCACTTAGTCTTGATGTCAACATTAAGAGTCTGGCTTGTGAAGAAGATAATCCCATTTTTTTTCTCCAATCTACATTTATACATTAATAAATATCGACATTTTGTCTTATAAACTTGAACTAGAGAATAATTATATTGAGATTTCTTAACAATTAGCGATTCTTAATATAACTTGATATATCTATAACATTATTAACTTCTTGAGGTATATAATACTGGCAAGATGACCAAAGAAGTGTTTCCGGAAATTCTGCGCAATTTGCATCTTCTACTGCTTTTTGATTGCAATATCCTTTTACCATGTTGTTTGTACCATCGATTTTGGGAGAAAAATAAGCACAAGATTGACAAATTTTCATTCTAAAGCCATGTTGCTCAAGAATATCTGAAATATTTTTGACTGCATCACACATTCTTACATAACTTTGAACAGTTTCTTGTTTTTTATTTTTGTACCTAAAAATAGCTTTTTTAAATCCACCTTCTGATATTAAATCCATTGTACAAGAAAAAACATTTCTTCCATTTGTAACACTTACTGGAACTGTTATCTTTTCTATATCAATTTCTTGTTTTTTCTTCTTGAATTTAAATATTTTCTTAAAAATAGTAAGTCCGCAAATTGTGTCAGATAAAGTATAGAATGGGCAGGCTAATAGATAAAACAATGGTTTAATATATAAATTTGTCTTATATATCGACAAACCAAATGCGATTGCTAAGACTATAGCTAAGAATACCGACCATGGAAAATCAAATAAAAAGTAATAGTTAAATGAATATGTTCCAATTATTACAAGCATTGCTATTAGGATTATTGGGTTTGGTTTGAATAGTGAAAATAAAAACTCGGCAAATTTTATGTTAAAAATCGCTTTAATGTTGAAGCAATGATAAAATAAATTCATTTTAAATGTAAAATCTGGTCTTCTTAATTCATAGTCCATTGATGATACATAAGTTTTAATTTCCGGTACGAATTTCGGCGGATAATTTACACTAGTTAAAAGAAATGAGTACTTTAATTCAGAGTTAGCATCTTTAAAATCAATACATTGAACTTTTTCTAGTACATCATGTGTAATTGCTGTAATATCTGAGTCTATTGGGACTGCTAAACCAAGACGTGAACGTCCAAGTTTCATTATATTGGAATTATATGTATTCACATTAGACCAAACTTTTTCATAATAATCAGCATCTTCTAAGAATATTTCTGTTGAACCTACAACAACTTTATTTTCTTGTAATGATTCATTTATTGTTGATAAAAAGTCTGTCTTTACAATTCTATTTGCGTTTAAAAAGACATAACCGTCTACTTTTTTAAAAGACATTAGATTTTCTAATAACCATGAAATGGCTTTATCTCGACCTAAAGGCATATCGTCTGAAAGGCGCCATAACTTTGCTCCTCCAACAAACTCAAGTCTATTGGATGAATCATCTGTACAATTATCTAATATAATATGAATTTGGTAGTTTCCTTTTGGATAATCTTGTTTGTTTAATTGTTCTAAAAGATTTACAATTGTTTTTTCATTATTGTGTGAATATATAATAACAATCAGATTTTTATATTCTCTTTTTAATGGTGTTTTCTGTTTCTTTTTAAAGTTAATAAAACTAGCTGCAACTATTATTGAAAAGTAAATTGTAAAAACTGCAACATAAAGAAAAAATATTAATAACAAAAAAAACGATATATTGTTTAACATGTCCCACCTCTCTACATGATTTTATATAAAAAAGATATTTTTTTCCAGTAAAGAAATAAAAATAAAATCAATACAATGTAAATTTTTATTAAAATCATAAATAAAAATATAAACTTTTTTATAAAAGTGAATTATTATAGTTGTAACAAATCCCCAAATCTCCTCCCAAGATTATTAAGTATTAGCTGCAAGGCAGCTTTTTTTTTGCATATTAATTGAAATTGTACTTGATAATATAAATTTATGATGTAATATATATAGTAATAACCTTGTGCCTGTAGCTCAGCTGGATAGAGTGTTTGGCTACGAACCAAAAGGTCGGGGGTTCGAATCCCTCCAGGCACGCCACTGACTTCCTTATCAGGAAGTTTTATTATATATTTCTATTTATAACTAAGATTTTACAGCTTGTTTCTTGAACTGCATTTCATATAATGTTTTATATTTACCGTTTGGAATTTTCATTAATTCTTCATGACTGCCAAGTTCAACTAAAGAACCTTCATTTATTACAGCAATTCTGTCGGCATTTTGAATTGTCGATAACCTGTGTGCGATTACAAAGACTGTTTTATCTTTCATCAAATTATCTATTGCCTTTTGAACAATGGCTTCAGATTTATTGTCCAAGGCGGATGTTGCTTCATCTAAAATTACTATAGGAGCATTTTTTATGAATGCTCTAGCTATTGCAACACGTTGTTTTTGACCTCCTGATAGTAGAATGCCTCGTTCGCCAATTTGCGTATTTATTCCATCTTTTAGTGTTATTAGAAAATCATCCAAATATGCCATTTTTACTGCATTTTGAATTTCCTCATCTGTTGCATTTAGTTTACCAAATAAAATATTTTCTTTAATAGTGCCTGAGAATAAAAAGTTATCTTGAAAGACTACTGAAATATTATTTCTAAGACTTTCCAATGTATAATCTCTAATATCTATATCATCAATATATATATTACCACTAACGACATCATAAAAACGTGGCAATAAATTTACTATTGTTGTTTTTCCACCACCAGAATTTCCAACTAATGCTATAGTTTCACCTTTTTTTATTTCTAAATTTATATTTTTCAAAACAGGTCTTTGAGAAACATATTCAAAATTTACATTTTTAAATATAATTTTTGAATAGTCAGGTGAAAGAATTTTTGCATTTTCTTTATTTCTTATAGAAGGGATTATTGCTAATTTTTCAAAAATTTGTTCGATTGCAAAAAATGACATTTGGACTGCATTTAAATTGTTGCCAATATTCTTTACAGGAGTATACAAAAGAATTAATGCAGTTATGAATGAAACAAAGTTACCTGCTGTAATTTGTTCTGTTAAAATCAAATGACTACCATAACCTATTGCAGCAGCTATTCCAATAGAAACTATTACATGCATAAATGGTGACAACCACTGAGTCTTTTGTACCATTTTTATTCTAAGTTTAAAGATATTTTTTAAAATCCAATCAAATTTATTAATTTCGGTATTTTCTAAGTTATAAGAAATTATAGTTTTATTTCCTGCATATGTTTCATTATAAGCTGTTATTATTGAAGCATCGGCAACAACAGACTTTTCCATAACTTCTTTAATTAATTTTTGTAATTTTGCAACAGGAGCAAATGCACAACCTAATACAAATATAGCTATTAGTGCCAATTGCCAAGAATTATAGAAAAGAACAGCAACAAGTGAAATTGAAGAAAAAATCCTTTGAATAAAAATGCTTAAATTTGATAATAAACCGGAACAAGCACTATCTGCCATATTATTAAATTGAAATACTATATCACCAGAGTTACGCTTATCATAAAATGAAGTCGGAAGTGTTAGAAGCTTTTTATATAAATCGAATTTTAGTCCATTTGTTATCTTCATTCCAACCCAAGTAGACAGATATGATGATAAATATTTTAAAACCCCTTGAATAGATGTGAAGGCAACTATACCAAGTGGAATATACCAAGGTGAATACAAATTCTTTTCTACCATTACTAAATCCATATATGGCTTTAGCGCTAAAGCAATTACTGCATCCAATGAACCAATTGGAATACAAATCAACATAGATAACATTGCTCTAAACCAAATGGGTTTAACGTATGGCCACATTCTCATGTAATTTATATAAGCGCGACTGTTTTTTATAAAACTTAGAAATTGACTAATTCTCATTCTCTTTTATAAATTTCCTATTAATCTTTTTATCTCTATTAATTTATCTTTATACACATTCTTTTTTATTATATACTTTTTACGAATCTTTCCCCAAAAAACATTTCGTAGTATTTTATATTTTAAAAACTTAAATTTATATTTTTTATAAAGTTTAATATTTTCCATTTGATAATTTTTTCGATTATCTATCATGTTTACTATAAATTGCTCATATAAACTTGATTTTCTTGCATAATTCCACCATATTGAAGCAAATTCTTCATCTTGCCACAGCCATGGTTTTCTTTGCCCTTGAAAATGTATAATTTTAGGATTCTTTTTAGCGTTAATATATTCCTGTAATATACTTAGCGGCATCATTTCCTTATATTGCGCTTTTCGCATATCACTGTGTTCATATTCATAATTCCAAGCCATATCTATATACTGAACATCATCTTTATATAGTTTATTCAGAATATCTTGATCAGCAAATTTCCACTTTTTTTTACTAGCTAGTTCTATAAGTTTTTCTTGTGAATTATTTTCTCTCATTTTCTTTAAATTGAGAATTAGTACACCGGCTTGAAAATATTTTGAATTATCGCTTATGCCAATTGTTTTATTTATATAATCTTTTATTTCTTTATCTATATTAGTCCAAGCTGAAATTACTGCGCAAACAGAGGCCCCAATTGTTTTTCCGTTTAAAGGAGTCTGATATAACTTTGCTAAATCATCCCTAACTATTGTATCTCCATCTAAATAAATGCATTTTTCATAAGCGTTTAGTATTGATGGGATAAAAAATCTGGAATATGTGTCAACAGAAATATGTTGTAAATTTTGTGGTGAAGAAAACTTCTCTAATAACTTTTCAACATTATAAAATTTAATAACAAAGTTATCAGAGCTCATTTGATTCTTTAAAAAATTTTTATTATTAGGAGTAAGCCCTCTTTCTAAAATATTTATTTCATATTTATAGTTAGAATTTATATTATCTTTAATAGATTGTAAACATACACTTAAATATGGGAAGAACTTAAAATCGGTTGAAAAAACAATTGGTATAATATTGTTTTCCCCAAGATTTGATTTTTCAATGTCGGAATTTTCTTCTACACACTCTATATAACTGATTGGTAATTCTTTCATTCTGTATTTGTCATCATACAGCTTCCTAAAAAATATATCTGTCAATCTCTCTGAAATAAAGCCAATAACTCTATTTTGATAATTGTCAGAGGTTGGAATAATAGTATAACGCAATTCAAATAATATAGAAAATAGCCAATTACAATATTCAAAAAATATATCTTTTCTCATTATGAACATATTTAAGTAATATGCATAATTGCTATTTTTATATTCTTCTACATATTTTTTATATTCAGGATATTTATCTGTAAGAATATTAAGTGCTTTGTCCAAATCATCAATATTATGAGATTTTTTATATTGTTTATAATTATTCTTTAAACCATTAATTTCAAAATTTGTAATACGTCTTGGAATAATTACATCATATTTCTCTACTATATTTTTTATATTCTCATCAGTTATATTCTCTTCTAAATATTCTTGATTTAGTTTTTCATATTTTACTAATCCATAATAGTTAGTGTTATAATTTTTTTCTCCATACAAAAAATGCCTGCGATAATGCATAAATCCAACATAATCTGGATTCTCGATTTGTTCATAATTTTTCCAAACCCAATATATTGCTGTTGTTTCACAAAATCTGTTATTTAAAACTGAAATATTATCACCTGTATCATCACCAATCATCCCTTCAAAAACTTCTTCAGCTATAGCACGACCTGTTTGAATTGGAGTAATAATATCTGACTTTATTATTTTATGCTTATCTTTATAAGAAACAAATATCTTAATTTTTGGCATCAAACTCTTTCTTGCTTATTTTATTTTTATCTTTATCTATGAATTTTTACGTATGCTTAATTGTATAATAAACTTATTGTATTTAAAAGTAACCAGTCATCTATTTCTATAATGCAAATTAATATAAATCCATATTTATAATTAATTTCTATGTTTTTTTACAATTAACTCTTCTTGTAGCTCTGTTATCTTATTTTCAAGTCTATTAATATAATTTTGCTGTAGTTCCAGTTTTTCTAATATTAAATCTAATTTTGCTTTTTGATATGCGCGTTTTATTCTAATTTTTATTCCACCAATACTATAAATATAATGTCTAGGCGTCTTTTGAATACTAAAAAATTTTCTTACTTTTTTTTCATCAATATCTTTTATTAATAGTGTATTTAAATATTTTACATTTTTCTTTTGCTCTTCAAGATGAATTATGTAAAGCGTTAATAGATACTCACCTATATATCCAAGATAACGTTGTTTTTCATCACTACATAAATAACAATTAATTCGTTTGTCAATTTCTTTTAAAATTTTAAAACAGAAATCTGAGTATTCAAAAAATAAATCTTTTTTCATAATAAACATGTTGCAACAATTCATTTTTGAACCATAAGTAAATTTATCTATGATAGTCTTATATTCTGGATATAATTCTATAACTACATTGTAAAGAGTATCATATATGATACGTTTTGCACCATTAATAGTGGAAATATAGTGTTCCTTCATATATAAATTATTATTGAAATATAAACGGACATCATAAGGTTTTATTGCATAACAATCGGCATTTTCATTTATAACCTTTATTATATTTTCATCTATAAGGTTTTTATTACATTCTTCATCAAAAGTTTCAGTCATAAAGATATCAATACCTGGAAGCCATCTTTCTTTGCTCGATATATCAAATTTTTTATCAAATATAAAATGCCTGCGATAGTGCATAAATCCTACATACTCAGGATTGCCAATTTTTTCATAATTTTTCCATACCCAGTATTGTGCAGTTAATTCACAATATTTATTATTTTCAATCGAAATATTTTCTCCTGTATCATCACCAAGCATTCCCTTAAAAACGGAGTTTGCACTTGCTCGCCCAGTCTGGATAGGGGTAATAATATCTGATTTTATTATTCTATGTTCGTCTTTATAAGAAACAAAAAGTTTTATCTTCTGCATTTTATACTCTCTTGTTGTTTTATATTCCATAAAATACTAGAATTATATATAAATCTATAATTCTTTTTATTTATCAAATTGTATAATAAAATTTGTCTATTTTATAGTAATATGACTTTTAATTTATATATATGGACTTTGTTATAAAATTAATTTCCAATTTACCTTCTATACTATTCAAATAGTTCTTTATTTTCTGATTTTTTATATAAATATCATTAATTGATTCAAGATTGATTAAATCCGTATCTGCATAGTTTTCTTGAGAATTTTCAGAATATCCATCAAATCCAGCAATTGAAATACTTCTAATGCCTATTTTTATAAGAAGACGGAACAAAATTAAAGCTACATTGTCTCCAACACTACTTTCATCAACATAAGATAAATAATTTAATTTATAGTCTGAATCTTGTTTAACGTTAGATGTTGTAATACAAGGTATATTAATTTTGCCTATACTATTGTATCTTTTTATATTTGTTATAAAAACAACATTCGGATTATAGTTTTTTGGAATATAATTTAATGAAATAATAAAAGGTTTTTCATTCTCAATAAAATTATTAATTTTTTCTTCTTCATCAACAATACTTTTGCCAGATGCAAGAACAAGAATTTTCTTATCTTTTAATAATTTTGTTAATTTTTCTAAGGATTCAGCATCATCGACCAAACAATTTAATGTTGAATAGTATAAATCTTCAACTACATTTACATCATATGTTCCTCTCTTATCATATGGAATTTTATTTAATATTTGGGTTATAAGTTCGACAGGAACAGTTTGTTTGTCTATTAAATACTTTGCATAGTTTGGGTGACAATGCATAGACGCTGCTATATAATACGGAACAGAATAACCCCAAGGCGAAACAGCAAATATTTTTGCAATTTGTTCATCTATTATTTTTAGTATTGGAATTAATTCATAATTACCATTATGATTATCATTAATATATTTTACTAAAAGTTCGGTACAAAGATTTCCCGCTCCACGCCCCATTCCAAAAACAGTTGAATCAATAATAATTGTCCTATTTGTATTTTGTTCCATCAATATTTGTGCATTTGAAAAAGATAGCTGTAAATTATTATGCGAATGAAAGCATAGAGCAATATTTTTATTCAAGTTATTTTCAATTAAATAATATAAAGCTAACGTATCTTTTTTGCTCATTGCGCCTGTTGTATCTACAATTGTGAATCCTACAGGATTTATCTCATTTACTTTATTTATTAAATCTAAAAACTCTGCACTTGAATATGTATTTGAACTCATTGGATTTACAAATATGCTATATCCCTTTGCCACTAGTTTCTTACAATATTCAACAGCCTCATTTCTTTTCTCTTTTTTAAATACTATTCTAAGATTTATTTTAGTATTACAAGAAGGAATATCCTCTATTGGAATTTCTCCATAGTTAATCATAAGGGTAAATTTTGTTTTAGATGTATTTGGTAGTATATTGTCTAATTGTTGAAAACAGTTAAATAATGATTTATCTTTATCATAAGGTATTTTTTTTAGAAAACCGCACTCAATATAGTCACATCCTGATTGAACTAAATGTTCTATTATAAATTTTATATTATTTTCTTTAAAATTCCAGTTATTGACGTATCCACCGTCTCTTAGGGTACAGTCTAAAATTCTAATATTATTCATTTATTCCTCTATTATATTTTTCTTTCATTAAGAATCTTACTTTTTCTAAATCTTTTTTTGTATCAACTGCTACTGTATCACTATCTACTTCTATATATTGAACCTTATAACCGGCCTCTATAAATCTCAATATTTCTATATCTTCTATTTGTTCTATTTTTCCTCTTGGATTATTACAATAAAACTCTAATGCTTCAGGAGTAAACCCATATACACATACTTGCTTATAATATGAATAATCTATACTGCCTTTTGGATATGGAGTTGTACTTCTAGTTAAATATATTCCTATATTATCTTTATTTGTAATTACTTTTGGAACTGTGAAGTTAACAACATCAACAGGATCTTTAATTTTAGTCATTAAATTAGATACTTGCAAATTTTTATTTTCAAGAAAAGGAATAATGGCCTTTGATATTGTTTCAGGCTCAATCATTGGTTCATCGCCTTGAATATTAACATATAAATCAGCTTTTATTTTTCGAGCAACTTCACCAATTCTGTCAGTTCCTGTCTTATGTTCAGAGGAGGTCATAATAACATTAATATTATTATCTTTACAGGCTTTTTCTATTCTTACATCATCTGTAGCTACGTAAACTTCATCTAAATATTTCACTTTTATTGCTTGCTGATAAACCCACCATATCATAGGTTTCCCTAATATATCGGCAAGTGGTTTTCCTTCAAATCGGCTTGACTGATATCTTGCTGGTATTATACCTATTATTTTCATATAACCTCCTGTATTATTTTTAATACATCTTTTAGACTTTTGCCTTTCTCTTTGGGAGAAATATATCCCCAGTCTACCAGAATCGTTTTTATATTTTGATATTTATTACATTCATTTATGTTATCTATACTATCTTCAATTAGAATAGCATTTTTAAGCTTATTTATATACATATATTCGTTTATAAATTCGGCTTTATTTTTATATTTTGTTAAATCTTCTTGCGCAAATATATTAAACTTATCTGCACCATATTTTTTTAATTTATTCGATACTGGTAACTTTTTTTTATTTGTAAGAATAAAAATCTTATTATCTTTTTTATCAACTATTTTTTTTAATTCATAAAAAAAATCAAATGGAATATCTAAGCTATCCCAAAATTTATAATCCGTTTTTAATAATAATTCTCTTCCTTGTACATATTTTTCATCAAATTTTGATGCTTCTTTCTTTATTTTGGCCGAAATAAGATTATTATAATGTAATTCAAACTCTTCATCATTTATCTTTTGTTTGATTAACTTAAAAATTATATAGAACTGCCAACTATGAGTAATTAAATATCTATATTTTTTAAAAAGCTGATATTCTATTTCATTTATTTCTGACTTGAAGTCTATATTATCATACGCATATCTAGATAATATATATGCTTCTTTTACAGAATCAAACAATACTCCGTCAAAATCAGAGAATATAATTTTATACACTTATACAAGACCTCTCTTCTTCACTTAAGCTAGCAAGATAGTCTTCAGAATATTCATCTTTAAATAATCCTCTTAACCCAACAGGATTTAAAGAAATTACTTCTATATCTGGATAAAATTCTTTTATATGTTCTGCTAAAATTTTCCAGCCTCGTTTCATTGGCGAATTATCAAAAGTTACTTCTGATTTATAAAAGAAACCGGAGGAACAATCACAGCCTACCAAATATATTCTTTTGGGATGTGCATGTAAAATAAACTGCATTGCAGGAAAAACTATTCCCCAAGCACTTAACGGCTCATTCTCAATATCCATGCATAACGTAAATTTCATTTTTTCATCAACATAATATTCTTTCGCATTTGCTCTTTCTATAAAGCACTTGGGACATCTTGTAACATGAGCATCTTGAGCACTTTTTCTACATTCAGCAATTCTCTCATCAGGTATTCTTCCAAAAAATTTCTTGCATTTATCTGGTCTATAATTAACAATAGCATTCCTTTTTTCTTCATCCATATAAAAATCCTGACAGAAAAGATAATCCAATTTGACATTATCCAGCAAACAAGCATTATTTACGCCAACATATATTACTCCATCTTTTGGAATATGAAATTTTGCTGTAGGTCCTGAAGCAACCAGAACAACATCACTGCCGAGAAAAGCATTCTTGTATGGTCCGAATGTTTCTTTATGGACATTTTGACACTGAATTAAAGTTTTAACCTTACCATACAAACTATTTTCCAGTAAAGAAAAATTCTCCTTTATTTCATTTTTTATAATTGCTAGAATATCATTTTTATTCTTTTTAAGTATTTCATTATTATTTTTTATAAGTATGTTATTTTCTAGTTTTGTAATAAGTTCATTCTTATTTTGAAAATCAATAAGTAATTTGGTTATATTCAAATTTTTATATACTTTTAATTTACAAAAATAATATACTTTTTCATAGTCATATTCTCTTATTTGCAACAATGAAAAGAAATAAGAACGTTTGATATATCCGTCTTTTCTTCTTTTTGAATATATTGGCAACCCTAAAATATAAACTTTTTTATTTATACCATCATCTTTTTTTCTATAAATAAAACTAGTAAGCATTTTTATACCTATTAATGAAATCTTTAACTTGTAAACATCTATTTTTATATTTATACTTTTTAGCTCTATATTCATCACGTTTCTTTCCAAACACAAAATTTTGCAAAATTTTATATTTCCAATACTTTAAATATATTTTTCTTTGGAATAAAACACTGGTTAATAAAGAATAATCAACAGGATTTTGTATAAACTGTTTAATAACCTTTTCTGTATTTTGAATTGGAGCAGATTTTGAATTTGAAATATTTGTATTTATTTTTTGATATATTATTTCTTCATAGAATGGCGTCCTTTTTGCAATTTCCCACCACTTATATGCATAATACTCATCTGGATTGATCCAAGGCTTTCTTGAACCGCACCAATGTATCACATAATAGGAAGATTTTGCTGCAATCCAGCTATCATAAAGATCTTTAGGCATACTTTTTACAAGTTGTTCTCTTTGTTCGTCTGTGACAAGAAAATTCCATTTTAAGTCTAATATGTAAATGTTCCCATTAAACAATTCATTCATCGCATCTTGCTCAAGACAAATATATGTTCCTGAAGACAACAATTCTACCAACTTATCTGAATAGTTATTTTTAGAAAATTCAGTAATGTTTAAAATCATTAAACCTGTATTTACATATTTATATTTATCTTTTAGTTTTAGTTCTTCAATTGCATAATATTCTCTATTTGGCGTAATGTTATATCCTCTGATGAAATGTGGGTCGATAATCGCAGCTATTGGATAATTCTTTATATCTATTTTATATAAATCCATAATGTCTGACTTAAAAATCATATCAACTTCAGATATAATTGCTTTATCATAACCTTTCATAAATTTATCTATAAGAATTCTATAAGAAGATACAGAACTTAAATAATTTTTCTCAACTTTTATTTTTGATTTATCTAAATATTTACTAGGATTATAAAATCTCAATGAAAAGTTATTTAGATCTTTCAGCATATAAGATAATTTTTCTTGATTTTGAATAGAAATATCATCTTGAAGAACAATGATGTCATAATTATTGTTGCTGGAAGAATTATCAATTATTGATTGAAGCCAAACACTTAAATATGGTGCATATAGATTACTACAAGGTATTACTATTGGAACAAAATTTTCTTTATATATTGGTTCAATAAATTCTTCATCTGATACTTCGTTAAAAACAGCCATATCTAAATTATTTATATTTATATTATTATTCAAGCTTTTATGTAAAATAAATATATTCAGTAAAAACTCGCTTAAATAGCCAAGAAATCTCAATCCATTATATGTAAAATGACTTGAATCAACTAATTCATCAATTTTTTTCAACATTGGGAAAAGAAAATTATTATACTCAAAAAATAACTCTTTTTTCATAATAAACATATTACATAACCACATTGTTTTTGTTTTTTTAAACTTTTCAACAGCAGCTTCATATTCAGGAAACATATTTTTTACTAATGTCATTAATAAATCATAATTTTCAACATTTTGACCTAACAGTTTCGAATAATTTTCTCTTATTGTTTTTGCAAAATGATTTGAAAAATTGAATTGTTCACATAAAATTATATCGTATCCGTTTATAGAATTTTCTATTAATTCATCCTGAAAATTTTCCTGAATATATTCATTTGTTATATTCTCATACAAATAATACTTTGATTTGTTTAACCAAGTTTTCTCACTTTTCGGATAGTTATCATTAAAAAGAAAATGTCTACGGTAATGCATAAAGCCAACATAATCAGGATTCCCAATCTCTTCATAATGCTTCCAAACCCAATATTGTGCTGATAACTCACAATATTTATTGTTTTCAGATGAAATATTATCTCCTGTATTATCGCCAATCATACCTTCAAAAGCTTCATCAGCAATTGCACGTCCAGTCTGAATTGGTTTTATAATACCAGTTTCAAGAATTTTATGTTTTTCTTTATAACTCACAAAAATTTTTACATCATTTCCCATTAACATTTCCTCTCACAAATAAATTGATTTTTCTCTCAATTACTGCATTGTATAAAACTACACTATAAATAAAAAAAATAACAGAATCCTCTTATAACTATGGATTATGCTATGATGCCTTTTTACTTATTAAAATATCCAATACTACTTACCTTTTAAAATTGTTTACTCTCAACGCAACATTATGTATATTTTGTTGCAAAAAAAGTATACTATAAACCTAACATGCTTACAATTATAAAATAAATTTTTTACAACAATTCCAAATTTCTTCATCATCTATTCCTATATATCTCATAGTAATTCTAGGTGTTGAATGATTTAATATTTTTTGTAACATTGCAATGTCTTTGTATTCCTTATAAAAATGGTAACCGAAGGTTTTTCTTAGAGTATGTGTGCCTATATTTGTTTTTAAATTTTTTTCTTTGCAAGCATTGTTTATAATTCTGTATGCTGTTATCCTATCCATTCTATTATTGAATTTCGTTAAAAATAAAGGTTCGTCTAACGCTCTATTTCGAGTGTAAATGTTTAAAATATTTTTTAATTTTTTATTTAAAGGAACTATTTTATACTTACCTGTCTTCTTCTCGCATAATTTTAAATAATTCTTATTTTTTACGTCAGACACATTTAAATTTAAAATATCAGAAATTCTTAATCCCGAATTGATTCCCAGACAAAATAGAACATAATCTCTTAATTTCCTTTTTTTTAAAAATTCTTCAATGTTTTTAATTACCATTTTGTTTCTTATTGGTTCGACAACAGACATATTTAAGCTCCTTTCAATACAACAAAATATACAATTTGTTGTATAAAATATAAAAAAAAGTGTAAATATTATATTTGAATACGTTTTAGAATGGTAATTTATAATGAATAATCAAGTAAAAATTTTTGTCAGTTATAAAAATAAGCATAAATTAATAAGTTCAAATGTTGTTATTCCCATTCAGACAGGTAGAGCTATTTCAGACGAAGTTTTTCAAGACATGATTGGCGATAATACAGGAGATAATATTTCCTCTGAAAATGATACTTATTGTGAACTAACTGCACAATATTGGGTATGGAAAAATTACAATGAAATTGGAGCTCCTAATTATGTTGGATTCATGCATTATAGACGGTTATTTGATTTTAATCGTGAAAAATCTGTAGATTTTAGTGAACTCAATTTTTCAAAAAAGCATATATTTAGTATTATTAAAAATTTTGATATTATCGTCTCTAAAAAAATTTGTGCTTATTCAAATCAAGAGAAAAAGTATAAAAATAGTATTATCGATCATTGGACTGTTGAACATAATATTGTCGATATTAATTATATATACAAAAGAGTAATAGATCTTTATCCTGAATATAAAAATGCATTTGATACAGTATTAAAAACAGATAAAATACATTGGTACAATATATTTATAATGAAAAAAGAACAATTTTTTGATTATTCTAATTGGTTATTTAGTATTCTAAATTTTAATATCAATGATTGTATTGAACAAAAAAGAATAAAAGGGTTCTTTGGTGAAATTTTGTTAAATGTATATGTATTTAAACACCAAAATGAACTAAAAATAAAAGAAATCTCTTTGTATAGATATAATGAATTACAGAAAATCCCGGTTGTTTTATCCTCAAGTAATGAATACTTGCCTTATTGTGCTACGACTATGTTGTCGATGTTAAATAATGTAGATAAAAATTTTTACTTATGTTTTTATATTTTAACAAATAAGAAAATATCTCAAAAATTAAAGAAAAAAATAACTAATTTAAAGAAAGGTAATAATTATAAAATTAGTTTTATTGATGTTTCTAATAAACAAATTGATATTTTTCAACATATAAAAGTGCCTAAACATATAAATAATATTACTTTTTTGAGATTATTATTACCACATCTTCTTCCTAATGAAGATAAGGTTATATATATTGATTCGGATACTCTTGTTTTAGATGATATTTCAAAACTTTATTCAATAGATATGGATGAATGCCCTATTGCTGGCTGTGAAGATGTAAATGGTATTGTGTTAGGTAAAAGTTTGGGACATAATATGCTTACATCTAAATATATTAATGCGGGTGTTTTATTACTTGATTTACAGAAATTGCGTAATACAAACTATATTCAGAAATTAAATGATTACATTTGTAACTTTATTGATAAATATCAATTAGGGGATCAAGATTTAATAAATGATATTTTTAGAGGAAATATAAAAGTATTATCAACAAGATGGAATGTTCATCATTGGTTCCACAGTAAAAGAGAAAGATTTATTCCTGATGATATTAGAGATTATAATTATGCTCAAAAACATCCTTCAATTATACATTTTGTTGGAAATATAAAACCTTGGAATAAAGATTATGTCGGTCCATATAAAGATTTATATTTTAATTATTACAAACAAACCCCCTTTTATAATAATTTTATAAATAATTTTAAAAATAATATTATTCGTATAAAAAAGAAAATATTTCATAAATCTGCTTCAGATGGACATTCTATATATTTTATTTTAGGTTTTCAAGTAAAAAAATGTAGGACATCTGAACGTTTAAGAATGGCAGAAGCTAGATTCATTTATTTAAATAAAAAAATTGAAATTCTTCAAAATCGATTACAAATTCAGACTTTTTGTAGTGTGCAAAATGGCCAATATATTTTTGCAACATCATTATTAGACGCATTTATTAAACATATAAACTCTAAAGAAATGCTAATAATTTGTAAGAAATATATACAAAATACTAAACTAAAAGATTTGTCAAATGATGATTTATTGATATACATTGCAACTCTAATTGAGAATGAAGATTATGTTACAGCTAAAGCTGTACTATTAGAATATATTAAACGTTGGGGATTGGTTAATATTAATAAATATTTCATTGTATCTAAATTTGCAGTTGAAAACGGATATAATAATGTAGATATTGAAAAAGCTACTATTGTATATGAACAGTTGTTGAGAAATATTATTACATTCAAAAATCTAGTAAAAGATAAATCCGTTTCTGTTGTCGGAAATGGACCATCTGAAATTGGAAAAAGAAAAGGAAATGAAATTGATTCTCATGATTTAGTAATCAGAGTTAATAACTATGATACACAAAATTATATAGAAGATTATGGACAAAAGACTGATATTTGGGTTAGGGGTATGGGCTCAGTAGATGTAAAGGATATGACTAAAGATAATTTTTATCAAGCTTGTGTTTGGGCTACAGACTATTCACAATTTCCTATTTTATATAATTTCCTTGATATAATGCATAGGGATATTAATGTGAATAAAATACTTTCTCTGTCCTTAGATAAAAACTTTATGAGAAATTTAAAGATGGAAAGTGGTGTATTTTTTCCAACTACGGGATTTAATATTTTAAACTTTTTGTTAAAAGAATGTTCTTGTAAGAAAATTAGTGCTTATGGTTTTTCATTTCTGCAAGAAAGTGTAGATGATTATTCTTCTCATTATTTTAATGATAGAACAATAGAAGAGGCAAAGCAAAAAAGTTTTTGTCATAATTTTGATTTGGAGTCAAGGTATTTATTATCAGTTATGAAAAATAACAATATATTATATAAATATTGAGCTTTATTTACACATATTAAATAAGTATTCTAGTATTTTTTATAGTTTTATCTGTTTAATTTAATAGCTAGTAATTTCAGTGTAAACTTATAATATCTTCTAGTTAAGTTCATCATGTACAACAGAAAGTTCTTGTTAAATAACCTTTCTTGAAAATACTTTTTCTATAAAATATTTAAATGAAGCAATAAATAATTACATAGATATAATTAATATAACTTGCTTTTTATTTTTCCTCATTTTTAACAGTATCCATACCGCTTTTAAAAGCCTGATGTGTCCAATAATATTCCCATTTCCCAAATCTGCCAATTGTTTCTATATTTTGATTTTTCAAATAATCCAATACTACTTTTCTATTTGTATAAATATTTTTATCGAAAGTGATATTTGCATATTTTTCAAAACGAATATCTTTTACTATAATTTCATCTTCTTTAAATAATCCCATAGATACTAATTTTTCAATAGTATTTTTCATTACAACCTCTTTACTTGGAATTTCAGATTTACAATCGAAGAATATTTCAGCTTGTAAAGAACTGCATCCATTTGGCACATTATCTAAAGATTTCATACTTGGAGAATATACCCTTGAAGCAAGAATATCTTCATCATAAATATAAAACCATAAATGCTTTGGGACATCAGGTCTTTTGAAACCTAATGAAACCATATATCCGCAGGTATTATGTAATTTATCTGCGCAATTTATAACTTCCTCTGGACAACTTTTTATCATTTTTACAATTTCAGGCAAAGGCAAACTTGAAATTAATCTTTTATAGTTCTCTTTTGTTCCATCACTAAATTTTATATATTTTTCTAAAGGATTAATTTCAACAACTTCTTTATTAAATCGAATATCTAAACCTTCTCGGCATTTATTTAAAATACTTCTAAATCCGCCTTTTTTAGGATATTTCATATGCGATGTATAATAGAATATTTTTTCTTGAGTTTCATATGAACCTTTTAAAACTTCATCTATATTAGGGGTATGCATTCTATTTCCAACCCACTTTGTTTCAAGTTCTTTGGGTTCTAATCCCCAATATTTACGAGTGTATTTAAATGGAAAGTTTTCTGCAAAATAATCGCCATATTGAACCCTTAACCATTCATCATAATCTTTTATTTCTTCAAAAGGTTTAGTTTTTCTGTTTATAAAACCTTTTATAATATCAACTTTCTCATCTACCGTTAATGGTGCAATATTATTTTGCGCAGGATGTTTAAGCCAATACCCCTTATAGTAATTACTTGATATACTCGGATGTGCATAAGTAGGAGAAGATTCTTCAAATAAATTTCTAATATATTCATTATCAGCAAAAGTGAAATGTACAAACCTATCAAATCTAAAGCCATCTATAGTAAAATTACCACAAAGGCCACCCCAATTATTGTCTTTCTCGTATATTACAACTTTTTCTCCTCCCTTTTGAAGATGATAGCCTGCTGAAATACCGGATATTCCGCTACCTATAATTACTGTATCCATTTAATTTTTTCCTCATAATCACTTATTTGTTTCATTGTATAATCATAAATGTTAACATCTTTTTCATAAAAATGTTTATACCAATCAACAGTTGTTTTTATTGATTCTTCTGCTTTATTTGTAGGTATCCAACCAAGTATATTTCTTGCCTTTTCAATATTCAACATTAATAAACCTGCCTCATGCAAGGGGCTTGCTTCTCCGACAATAACTTTTCCTTTGGAATAAAATTCTGTTACTTTCTTTGCTACTTCTGCAACTGTTAACACACTATCTTCATTTGGTCCAAAATTAAATCCATCCGCATATTTAGACCCTTCTTCCAACAATTTTTGACCCAGCAATAAATACCCTGACAATGGTTCTAACACGTGCTGCCAAGGTCTTACTGCTATAGGATTCCTAATTTCAATATCATTATTTGAATTAATTGCACGAATACAATCAGGTACTAACCTGTCTAATGCCCAATCTCCCCCGCCTATAACATTACCGGCTCTTGCTGTTGCCATTGCCATAGCACCCTCTTTTTGAAGAAAAGAACGGCGAAATGATGATGATAATATTTCAACACAACCTTTTGAAGAAGAATACATATCGTAACCACCCATAGGTTCATCTTCTTTATAACCTCTGTTTACTTCTTTATTTTCGTAACATTTATCTGTAGTAACATTTACAAATGCTTTTACAGATTTGCAATGTCTCGCTGCTTCAAGAACATTCAAAGAGCCAATAACATTTGTTTTATATGTTAAAACAGGCTCATGATATGACAATCTGACTAATGGTTGCGCCGCAAGATGAAATATTATATCAGGTTGAAAATCATTAATTGAATTATTTAATAAATTTTCGTCTAAAATATCACCAATTATCGATTTTGTAATTTTTTCATCAATGTTTAACTCTTTATACATTGAAGGTGTTGTATTTGGAGACAATGAGTATCCACATACTTCAGCCCCCAATTTAGTTAACCATAAACAAAGCCAACTTCCTTTGAAACCTGTATGACCCGTTAAAAATATTTTTTTCCCTTTATATATATTGTTAAACATTAATTTTTACTCTCTTCCTGTTTATATTTAATCTTATTGTTTGTTTTTCCACCAGTTTATTGTATTTATTAAACCTTCTTCTAATGTATATTTAGGAATAAATTTAACCTCATTTTTCAATCTGGAATTATTTCCTACAACAAGTGGTTCATCAAAATAAGTAGGAACAGCACCCCATAATATTTCTCCTGTGAAGTTTGTATATTCCGCAATCTTTTCTACTATTGTCCTTAATTTTATCGGTTCGCCGGAACATATATTAACGGCATTTTGAACCTTACTTTCAAAAAGAGCTACGATGCCACCAGCCATATCTTCTACATGTAAATAATCTTGGTATTTTGTGCAAGTAGATACTTTTACACTTTCTACATTTAACATTGATTTTATTACAGATGGGACTAATCTTGCATCTCTTTCGTTGGGTCCATATACATTGAATAGTCTTGCCCATTTAAAATCTATATTATTTCTTGAACAAAATTCTTTTGCTACATTGTACAAAGCTGCTTTTGATTTGCCATACAAATATTCGTTATTTAATGGTGTTAAATCTTCTGTCATATAACCATATCTGTAATCATATTCGGATACTGAACCTGTAAATAGAACCCGTTTGCCACCATTAGCAACAAAGTTTTGCAATAAATTAAGAGAAACTCTGACCCAATCCAAATTAACTTCCGAAGTTTGACAACCTTTGCCAACATACCATGCAAGATGAATTAAATTTTCAAAATTATTTTCTTTTATGAATGCTGATACAACTTTTTCATCCATTAAATTCATTTCATACTGAACTAAGTTTTTTTGTTCCGGTGCAAAAGGCGGAAATACCAATGAATGTACTTCATAACCTTTTATTAGTAACTCATTAACAACATTTCTACCAATAAAACCGGTACCACCTGTAATTAAAACTTTTTTATTCATTTAAACTCTTCCTACCAAGCTTACATATGCATTTTGTTTATCCCAAACTTTCCAAGGCGCACTATTTGTTTCCCACATACTTTCTAAATCTAATTTATCTCTTAATGTATCCATTGGTCTCCAGAATCCTGAATGTTTATATGCATTTAACTGACCATGTGTTGCTATACTTTCAAGTGGTTTACGTTCAAATATTTCGTCCGGATTATTTGCTTCAATAAAGTCAAATACTTCAGGTTCACAAACAAAGAAACCACCATTAATCCAAGCTCCATCCCCCTGTGGTTTTTCCTTAAACGATGTAATCATATTATGTTCGTTAATATTTAATGCTCCAAAACGACCTGATGGCTGTACTGCTGTCATAGTCATTAGTTTGCCTGATTTTTTATGTGTTTCTAATAGTTCTGAAATATTTACGTCGCTAACACCATCACCATATGTTAACATAAAAGGCTCATTTCCAACATAATCTTGAGCTTTCTTTATTCGGCCTCCTGTCATTGTATTTTGACCAGTATATAACATTGTAACTTTCCAAGGTTCGGTTCGCATTTTGTGAAGTTCAACGGTATTTGTTCGTAAATCAACGGTTATATCCGAATATCTTTGATAATAATGAACAAAATAATCTTTTATCATATGTGATTTATAGCCAGTTAAAATTACAAAGTCATTAAAACCATAATGAGAATATATTTTCATTATATGCCATAAAATAGGATATCCACCAATTTCAACCATTGGTTTCGGTTTTGAGACTGTTTCTTCTCCGAGTCTAGTACCTAAACCACCTGCCAAAATCAAGACTTTCATATTATTTCCTTCCTAGTGCTACCAGCCATCTGTTACCAAATAAACAAAAAGCTAGACCATTATACCTAATTTTTATACAAAATAATCTTTTTATAAAGCTTTTTATGTCCCTTTTTAACAATAAATAATATATTGATTTCCCATATGTTCTTTTTTTGAATTTTATAAATTTTTTATTACAATCTAATGAGTTTCCAATCAAATCAAAAAGCTTATTAATTATATCTTCTGAAATATTTATATCTGAATAAGAACTTATGTTGATAACATCTTTTATATATGCCCACTCTCGTATTGCTAGATTTTTATATATTTCTTTATTTTTTATACTTCTCTCATTTAAGAACTTATGAACCTGCAATGAAGCATTATAAGGTATATCAAGACCGTCTCTTAACGATGAGCTTGAATTTTTTTGTTCCACTCTATAATGGTAAAATGCACCTTTTATATATTGAATCTTTTTTGCTAAAACCAAAGATTTTACGGAAAAGTGATTATCTACCCATCCGGTACCTTGTTCCTCAATAAAAAATATATTCTTTTCTGTAAGAAAACTGCGTTTATACAAACAAGACCATATACTTGGATGTTTTGATAATAACACCGGATAATCATTTATATTAAATATTCTATCTTCTGGAATATTCAAATTATTCAAATAAGATTTTTCAGAAAAGTCATTAAAAGCTATATATGCGGATTTTATTATATCAACATCGTTTTCTTTTGCTTTATTATAAAGAACTTCCAACATATTTTTATCAATATAATCATCACTCTCCAATATTGAAATATATTCACCTTGTGCAGATTTTATACCTTCATTAACAGCCTTTCCATAACCTTGATTATTCTCAAAATTTATAATTTTTATTTTAGAATTTTTATTTGCGTATTTTTTTAATATGTTTTGTTCTATACCAGAGGCTCCATTATTTATACAAATAATTTCAATATCATTTAAAGATTGATTTATAGCACTAAGCAAGCACTGTTCTAAATAGGCTTCAACATTATATATGGGAATTATTATTGATACTTTATACATTAAATTTCTTTCTTCAAAATAAATCTCTATACATAAAACATTTGAATTCAGACTTCAACAACCTGTCTTCCAAAAAGGACTATGCTTATTCTTGATGGATTTATTCTTATTGAAAATAATTTTCTTCTTTTTATTTTTATAGTTTCTTTATCGAGTGTTGATTGAATTTTTGAAATATAATTTTTTTTATTTTTTATCAAACTATTGAATTCTTTTTTGCTTATTTTTTTATAAAAGTTTTCATCTATTTCACCATTCATATAGTACTCTTTAAAAGTATCTGAAAATTTATCTATAAATTCGTTTCTAAATGAAGAATCGATTCTCTTTAAATTCCAAAAATAAGTTTGGTATTGTTTTATAAGTTTTATAGTATTTGTGTATTCTTTTAATGTTTTATTAGCATTTAAAAAATCTGTTATCTCTTCAAATTCTCTGCAAATAGCAAAAACTTTTGAATGGGAATTAACAGATGAATTCTCATTATCCAAACGATAATATAAATAAGCATTAGTAGTAAAATAGAGTCTTTGTGCCAAAGATAAACATTTAAAAGCAAAAGATGTATCTTGATAACTGGCTCCGGGTGTTTCCAAAAACTTAATTTTATGTTTATCTATAAGTTCTTTTTTGTATATTGCACTCCAAATAGAGGGTTGAATTTTTAATACTTCAGGGTGCTCTTTTATACTTGTTACTTTATTTGCAAAATAGCGGCTAATTTTTCCGGTTTTTCTGGCCTGATTATTTTCACCAAAATAATAATAGAAATCAGATTTTACTATATCTGCAAAGTTATTTTTTGCAAGATTATATAATTCTTCAAACATATTGTTTTTGATAAAATCATCAGGCTCGACTATCCCAATATACTCGCCTTCTGCAGCAGAAAGTCCCATATTCATAGTTGAACCATAACCACTGTTTGATTTATTTATTATTCTTATACGTTTATCTTTTTCAGAAAACGAATGCAAAATATCTAAAGAAGAATCAGTAGAACCATCATTTATACAAATAATTTCTATTTCTGTTAATGTTTGATTAAGAATACTTTCAATGCAAGTTTTTAAATATCTTTCTACGTTATAGATTGGAACTATTATTGAAACTTTTATCATTTTCTTGATTTTCCTAAATTAGACTGATTGCCCTAATAATTGTTTTGTCTATATCGTAATATTTATAATCACCTAACCACTCAAGACTATAAAAAACTATTCATTTTCTTATATATCTTTGATTTTTATTATATAACAAAATATTTTTTTGTTGCTTTTGTTGAATATTTTTTTAAAGAAAAATATTGAAAAACATGATGTTTATTTTTGTACTATTTATTAAATCCTTTACTATTTTATTGAATTGTTTTAATTAAATTAATTGCCCTAATAATTGCTTTATCAATATCATAATATTTATAATCACCTAGACGCCCAAAAAACCAAAGATTTTTTATATGTTTTGCCTCCTCTAAATACTTGTTATATAATGAAAGATTTTCCTCGTTAACAATTGGATAATATCTTTCATTTTTTCCTTCTTCAAAATTTTCAGAATATTCTTTAACAATTACTGTTTTATCAGACTTATCATTAAGATAATATTTATATTCATGAATTCTTGTAAAGTCTTCGCTTGTTGTATAATTAACAACCGCTGATTTTTGATAGTAAGCGTAATTATATTCTTCAAATTCAAATCTTAAACTTCGATATGGCAATTTCCCATACTTATAATCAAAAAATTCGTCAATTGAACCAGTGTAAAATAATCTTTTATATTTTAATTTTACATTCTTATAATCTGTATTCAACTTTACAGTTATATTGGGATGAGAAATCATTTTCTTTATTAATTCTGTATAGCCATTTATTGGTATTCCTTGATATTTATCGTGAAAATATCTGTTGTCTTTACAGATATATATAGGAACTCTTGCTGTAACTGTTGAGTCTATTTTTTCAGGAGGTATCCCCCATTGTTTTTTTGTATATTCAAGAAATATTTTTTTATATATGAAATCAGCAAGAAAATTTAAATCTTTATCTTTTTCTTTTTTTAGTTCCAAAATTGGAATTTTGGAATCTTGTCCATAATTTTCTATTAATTTATTTTGTAATTTCAATGCTATATTTTTAGGAAAAACCTGATACAAAGAATTAAAATTAAATGGAATATTAGTTTCAATACCATCTACAATAGCAATAACCTTGTGTTTATAGTTGTTGAATTTGGTAAATTGTGATAAATAATCCCAGACAATTTCACTATTAGTATGAAAAATATGTGAACCATATTTATGAATACAAATTCCGTTGTTATCTCTATAATCAAAACAGCTTCCTGCTATATGGCTTTTCTTTTCAATTATTATGACTTTTTCATTAAACTTTGTGGCTATTAGATTTGCAATAACAGCACCTGAAATACCACACCCTACAACAATATTACTTTCTGTGTTTAAAGAATCTGCCATAAAAGACCTCAAATATTTTTTAAGATATAATATCGTCCTCGTTTTTTTGTTTTAAAAACTTCTTTTCATATACACAAAAGATACCAAATAAAAACCATTTTTCAGACTCTGTACTTTCTTGTATTACAAAAATAGGAAAATAGTAGAATCCTATCCTTTTCTTTTCTGCTTTAAAATACCAATTTTCCACAGGAATTTCCTTTTCTTTTACAAAATCCAATACCGCCTTTTTGGCAATACATCTATCTTTTATATGTTTTTTTGTCTTTCGTGAATTAACTGTAGAATTTGGATTTTCCCAGTAATAATAATGTACATTAGGAACTGTAACAATTTTATTTGAATAATATACTGATTTCACTGAAAATAATTTGTCTTCGCAGTATACTCCTTCTGGGAACAGAATATTATTTTTCTTAAGATATGAACTTTTATATATTTTGTTTGTAGGACATTCATTCTTTTTTTGATTACATACATTAAACTTATCAAGAATATCAACAAAAACTTCTTCATTTTTTATATTCAAGCGAGGTTTATATTTTGTTTTACTAACTCTTACATTTGCAGCAAGAGCAATATCTGCATCATACTTTTTAGCTGTATTATATAATTTTTCATAATATTCAAAATCTATATAATCGTCTGCATCGCAAAATCCTATATATTCTCCTGTTGCGATTGATAAACCTTTGTTTCTTGCTGCTCCTTGAAGTTTATTTTCTTGTTCTAAAATTATAATACGGCTGTCTTTCTGAGCAATTTCTCTTATAATAGACATAGTATTATCTGTAGAACCATCATTGACTAAAATAATTTCTATTTCTTTTATTGTTTGTAATATCAGGTAATATAAACATCTTTCAATATAAGTTTCTGCATTGTAAACTGGTACGATAATAGATATCTTTGGGTTCTCTACCTTACCAGAAAACTTAACTTCTTCTATTTTTGCTAATAAAGATTTTTCTTTCAACATATAATTACTGATTGATTTTGTAAAATTTAATAAATGATGTTTACTACAATATATTATTATTAGATAAAAATAAAGGAAAAACAATAAAATACTTGATTAGTCTCACTTAACTATTTTTTGATTTTATCTAGTTCCTCAAGCGCTTTTTTTTGTAATAATTCTTCGTCATAATCATTGGGTTTATCTACAATAGATTTAAAACTAAAACCATATTGAAAAGCTGAAGGGACTTGTGCCACGATATGTTCATATTCTCCTAATATTGAATTCACACAATGAGCAACGCCTGGACCAACAACAGCCAGTTCTCCTTCTTTTAAAATTTTTACACAGCTTTTACCTTCCTTTACAACATTTAAAGCTGCAGCACCACTGGTAATAACATATATTTCTGTCTGTCGTTTTTCTTCTAGATTTGGATGCGCGTGTAATTTTTCTTCCCTACGTAATTCAGACATTTTAATTGGTCTATTTTCATCAGTCTGAACCATAGAAACACCTATAAAAGGAGTCTTTCCTTCAGTTGATGCTATTGCTGTTGAATTAGTAACCCAATTTGTTTTTTCGTGAGTCCAATTATTTAATTTATCATTAAGATTATATACAGCAACATTTTCATCAATAAATTTTAAACCACTTATATCAAAACCTGTATTATTTGCAGAATGCCAATTTCTGACAATTTCATCTTGTTCTTCTGCACTGAAGTCTTCTTGAGTAAGTCTTTTTCTTAAAGATTCTTCGTTTCCAAAACATTCTTGCCAATATATCCATTTATCGGCATCTTTTTTATTTGAATGTAAAATTCCTTTTGCTTTCATTTTTTCGATTAATTCGGTCCTATATCCTTCTACAGGATTTTTGTGTGAAAATTTAGAATCTATATGAACTTGTCTTGCTTGGTTATATACAGGTTCCAATAATCTTATTTCTTCATCTGTAAAACCCTTTTCTTTTAAATATTTTCTCATGTAGTCTCTGTTGTACATAACAGAGAATCTTACATAGCCATCATCTTTCTGTGTTATAATTTGCTTTTCAAATAGTGTATCCAGTAATTTTTTTGTTTGTTTTACTATACATCTATCTTCTTCGTTCAAAAGATCCTTCTTTGAATATAATTCATTTATTAGATTATTTCTTATTGCCCACTTATCTATTGATATAGTTTTTAAGAATGCTTCATCTCTAAATTTTTCTGGTAATAGAACATTTGGAGTAAATTCACCATTATATAAATGTGAATTATAATACATTAGTTCTAGGAATTTGTTTCTTATATTTGCATCTTGTGCATTTTTACCATATCGCTCATACCAATCATAATCTTTTTTAGAAATTATCATCATTGGAAAGCCTTTTGTTACTTCAATTCTGGCTTCTGTATCAGCATTTATCATAACTGCTGAATTTTCCGGTAATGGTATATCTTTCCCTTTTATGTGCAATATACCTTCGGATTTTTTTGGAAAAATAACTTGTGTATCATAATGAAAACTTTTTGCTTCATTAAGATACTTTATTGCATCTATACCATATATAATTTCTGTTTGTGAGTCAAAATCTATTACATAAGATTCGTTTTTCTTTGTTACAAGTAAAGGCAAATCTTCTTTTTCTCCTGTAATTATGTAAGCATTTGTAATTCTTGGCGCATTACCTTTAAATGATACAGGAGCATAATTGGCTTTTAAATTTTCAACACTATATGTACTTAGGTTCTTTTCTGCTATTGGATTACTGATTTCACTATAATTATTTTTCTTTTGTAATCCATAATTACCACGAATACCTACATTTTCTATTGAAGATTTTATACCATTAAGATTCATAAAAAGTCCTTACCCATTAGTATAAAATAAAAAAAAATTCAAAATTGATTTAAAAAAAACAATGTGTAAACTTTTGTAAATAAAACTAAAGTATGGAAAAACAATGACGATATATACAATGTATATACTTATACACGAGGAATTGCCATGTCTTTTATTTATTCAGTATCGTCATTAAATTCAAACAATAGTTCAATAAATAAAAAAGAGGAACTTTCTGAAGCTACAAAAAAGAAACTGAAAGCACTTAATATTGATGTATCAAGTGTAACTTCCGAAACTGAAGCTAAACGAATAATTGCAGAAGAGGAAGCAAAAAAATCAGAAAAAACAAAAACAAAACAAGCAGAAGCAGGCAGTCAAGAAGAAAAACTTTATAATCGAATAAAGAATCTTGCCGGAAAAATTGGAATAGATGTAAGTAAAAACGAGAATATAGAAGCTATATTTACTAAAATAGATGAAAAACTGAAAGCATTAGAAGAAAATAATAACAATTCAAATATTAATGTTTTAAGGTCAGAACTTGAAATATTAGAAAATGAATTTAAAAATATAACAACAGGAGAATCATCACTATTAAGTGCAATGGACTTGCTTTCAAAAACAAATAGAGCCGATTTGGGAATATGATAAATTAATTTATTTGAACTTTTTTCTTCGTACTATAATTAAAATGGTATGAAGAAAGGGTGTTAAAAATGAATAAACAGCAACTCTTAGACGATGATTTTAAATATATATGGCGTCCTTTTACACAAATGAAATCATTAGAAGATGTTAATAATAAGCCGATTATCATAAAAAGGGGTAAAGGTATATATTTAGAAGATATTGACGGAAATAAATACATTGATGCTGTTTCTTCTTGGTGGGTAAATACACTTGGACACTCAAATAAAAGAATAAATAAAACAATATACAAACAATCTAAAAAGATAGAACATGTTATCTTTGGGGGATTTTCGCATGAACCAGTAATAAAATTTTCTAAAAAATTAATTTCAATGTTAAATAATAAATTGAAACACGTTTTTTATTCTGATAATGGTTCTACAGCTGTTGAAGTAGCATTAAAAATGGCATATCAATACCAAGTTTTAAAAGGGCATCCGGAGAAGAAAAAATTCATCGCATTAAAGAATTCATACCACGGTGACACACTGGGAGCCATTTCTGTTGGCGGTATTGACATGTATCATAAATTATATAAGCCACTGCTTTTTGAAATAAGACAAGCTGAAAGCCCATACTGTTACAGATGTCCTATGAATTGCAATAAAGAAAACTGTAATTGTGAATGTTTAAGTTCTGTAGAAAATATATTAAAAGAAGAAGCAGATAAAATTGCAGGTATTATAATTGAACCATTAGTTCAAGCTGCAGGCGGAATGATTATGTATCCGCCCAAATACATTACAAAACTAAGGGATATTTGTGATAAATATAACATTCTTTTAATTGATGACGAAGTTGCAATGGGCTTTTACAGAACAGGTAAATTATTTGCATATGAACATGCCGGTATTGTACCTGATATCATATGTGCTGCAAAAGGTATAACAGCAGGCTATATGCCTTTATCCGTAACAGTTACAACGGATGAAATATATAATGCCTTTTATGATGATGATTTAGACGGTTATAAAACTTTCTATCACGGTCACAGTTATACTGCCTATCCACTGGCACTTGCTGTTGCTCTTGAAAACCTTAAAATTCTTGAAGAAATGAACATTGAAGAGTATTTGAAACCCAAAATTGCAAAATTTTCGAAAGAACTTGAAAAATTCAGGAATCATCCAAATGTTGGTGATATAAGACAAACAGGTATGATATGCGCAGTTGAACTTGTAAAAAATAAAGAGACAAAAGAACCTTTTAAATATGAAGAGGGCATTGGCAAAAAGATTTATAATGAAGGATTAAAACTTGGTGCAATTCTAAGACCGATGTGGAACTGTATCTATTTTATAACACCTTATATTATTACTGAAAAAGAAATAGAAAAACTAACAGATATAGCCTACAAAGCTTTAAACAAGGTTCTACCTTATAAGGAGTAAAAATGGAATATTTTATAACCGGAATTGACACAGATATAGGAAAAACTTTTATTACTAAAGGATTAGCATTAGCATTTGAAAACTGCGGTAAAAAGGTAGGTGTTTTTAAACCATTGCAATCAGGTGCGATAGAATCTGATAAAGGATTATTAGCTCCTGACTTAGAAGCAATAAAAGAACTTTCACAGAATATAAAAACAAAATGTTCCTATCTGTTGAAAGGAGAAGTTTCTCCGGCGTTAGCGGCAAGATTATCGGGCGTTAGAATTGATATAGATAAAATCAAAGAAGATTTTAAATCTTTTTCAAAAGAAAATGATATAACTTTTGTTGAAGGTGCAGGTGGACTATTAGCTCCTGCTACAGATAATTTTCTTTGTGCGGATTTGATAAAAGAATTAATCATACCTATTATTGTAGTCACAGTACCATTTTTAGGAAGGTTAAATCATACACTATTAACTATACATTATGCAAAAACTAATAACATACCAATTAAAGGTATTATTGTAAATAAAATTCCAAACAAAACTGAAGATTTAGCAACAAAAAATTTCATTGACGAACTAAAAAGATACACAGATATAAATATAATAGGTACTATAAAAGAAATAGATAATAAGAATATTTTAGAAGCATTTAAACCTATAACGGATTCTTTTTAATTTGCCCGTTTTTTCGCGGATAAATAGAAGAAATATCTTTTTCTTTTTTTATAACAAGCAGAACTCGTTTATTTTCCTCGTCAATCGGAAGAGAATATTCTAACCTGTCAATAACAACAGAATTAAGCTTTAACAAAGCATTTTTCGCATTACAAATTTCTTCTTCTGCTTTTTGAGACTTATAAGCGACAAAGAAACCGCCTGTTTTCAAGTAAGGAATAGCATATTCTAAAATAATTCTCAAATCAGCCATTGCTCTTGAAACAATAACATCAAAAGAATTTTTCATCGATACAGGTAACTCTTCGGCTCTTGAACATATCGGATTTATATTTTTTATATTTAATTTATCTGCAGCTGTTTTTATAAAATTAATTTTTTTATTTATTGAATCTAATGCTGTTACTTCAATATTTTCATATAACAATGAAATAGGAATAGATGGAAATCCGCCACCTGTTCCTATATCCATTACTTTTATGAATTTTTCACAAATATATTTTTTATAAAATAAATTAAATGCAAGACTATCATATATATGTTTTTGAAATAAAAAATTGATATCATTCTTACTTATCAAATTAACCTTTGAATTATATTCAATAAACAAATCAGAAAAAGAAGAAAATAATATTTTCTGTTTTTCATCAATATTTATTCCTAATTGTTGAAGTTTATTGTACATTATTTTTTCTTTTTTATTTCATCCATCAATATATAAAATTCTGATTCGCCTACTTTAAGCTTTATTTTATTTATTTTAGCATTTATTTTAGAATATATATCTTCAGCCCCGTGCTGAGGAAGCAAAGATTGCGCCAAGATATAAGATTTTAAAGACTGTTTATAATCATCCGTATCAAAATAGTAATCAGCAATTTCAATGTATACAGATACCGAATATGTTATATCATCAAGTTTTTTAGCAGCAGATAAAGCATTAATCAAATATTCATACATTTTTTCGGTATTTTCATTTTTATATATTTCTGCTAATTTAGAGTAAGAATAATAAAGCCCTTCAAAATTATTTTGTTTCTTATCCGCATCTATAGATAGTTCATAATACATTTTTGCGGCAGATAAATTTTTACTATCTGTTGAAATTTCAGCTAAATTAGAATATGCAGATGCAAGATACAAATTAACTTCAACATCAGCGGATGTTTGTACACATCTTAAATAATATTTCAATGCTAAATCTGTGTTATTAGTATCATCAAGTAATAATGCATACTTAAAATAGCATTCACATAACAATGAAGTATCATTCATTTTCTCTGCCATAGATAAAGCCTTTTGGGCATATTTTACAGCAGATTCTATATCAGAATTGTTATCTTCCAGTTCTGATAAATCCAAGTATACTCTTACCACCATATCATTTGAAACACCAGTTGAGGAGTATAAAATTCTTTTATATACATCTTTCGCTTTATCAAATTTATAAACTTCCGAATAAATTTGGGCAATACTTAAAAGAATTTCATTTGCTTTATCCGGATAATTTTCAACATATAACTGATAAACTTTTTCATAAAGTTTTATTGCTTCATCAATATCTTGAATTCTTTTATAACATATTGCTAATTTAGTATATATAATAGGTTCTTTTACAGAAAACATTTCATCATCTGTATAAGTAAGAGCTTTTTTGTAATACATTATTGCAGACGAAAAATTATAAGCATCCTCATATGTTTGGGCAATTTCAATATAATCATCTAAACAATCTGGAACATCATTAAATTCGTTTGGCTTTATATCTTCATTATCTTTATTAATTTGAATATTTGAAATATCTTCAAAATTTTTTTCAATAATATCAACCGGTTTTGAAGCATTTAAAAGCAATGAATCTTCATTAGAAAGTTCAAATCTTCTATTTTTATCGTTTCTTGGTTTTATATTTTTTATATAGCGTTTTGCAGAAGATGGCTTATTTCCATTACTCTGTTCATATCCACTTGTTCTAACATAACTTAAATAAGTCAGACCTTGCGTTTCTGCTAACTTTGGCTTTCCTGATTTTTCCAGTTCTTCTTCTAAGTTTTCTATACTTTTTGTATGGAATGCAATTTCCTGTCTCATTGTTATACGCGATAAAAATAATTCACGTTCAAAAGGTTTTAACGGCAATTCTGCTTCATATATATCAAGAAGATATTTATGAACTTTTATTTTTGTTCTTGTATTTATAGTTTTTATAAATTCCGATTTCACATAGTCTTTTAAATAGTATTTACCTAATTTTTTGGAAATAACATGTTTTTGAATTAAGAAATCTATATCTTCTACAGAGGAAAGTTTCTGATTAATAAGAAAATCAATATCAACACCATGTCTTATTACCGCTAAAAATAAAAGTAATTTTAAAAATTTATCAGATGAAATATATAAAATCTTTGATATTAAAAATTCCAAATAATTTTTTGATGATTTCTTATATTCTGAGAGAAATATAGTTAATGAAATATCTAAGATCTGCATTATTAAAACAGAAAGTTCTAATAACAAATAATGACCTCTTGTAACCTTATAAAGTTCTTCACATTCATATTTATTTCCATTTATATTATTTTCTTCTAAATATAAATACATTTCGTCATTAGATAAGGAAGTTAATGAACAACTAACAGAAGAATCAGAAGATATTAAATCATTCTGTTTGAAAGATCGTGAACAAATAATAATTTTAACCTTCGCAAAGTGAGAAAGATAATTTATAAAACCTAAAATATCTTTTTGTGTGTCCTTACTTCTCATATTTATTTCAAAAGAATCAAACACAAAAAGCATAGGAGCATTGCTGTATTTTACATAAGCATTTATTTTTTCTGAAAAAATATTAGATTCAATTTTTGGGAGTATAATCTTTTTTTCATTATGATATATAGAAAAATCCCTAAACACAGAAAGTAAAACATCATCAAGATTTATAGCTTCTTGATATGAATTTCTGAATATTAAAACATCTTCATCAACAAAATCAAGCAAACAGTCAACAACATATGTTTTACCAGACCCCATAAATCCATTAAGTATAAAAATATTATCAGAAGAATTTAGAAATTTTAAAATCTGAGAAAGCGCAACAATATTATGCTTTAAAATAAAGCTGTTTTCTCTATCTGAAATAAAACTTTCCAAAATAGAATTATCGGCTTTTAGCCCGTCTATAACTGTCTTATATATATCTTTTATGAAATTATAATCCATACCTATCATATTACAATATAATTCCACAACAGCAATCTGTTAAACAGTTGATTTATTACCACTTCTTAAAAATAAAGAACACAGCCAAAATTATAAAAGCAAAACCAACTAAATAGTTCCACCTAAATTCTTCTTTCAAATATAGAATTGAAAAAATACTAAACACAATCAATGTAATAACTTCTTGTATTGTTTTTAACTGGGCTGCAGAATAAAACTCATGCCCGATTCTATTTGCAGGGACTTGAAAACAATACTCTAAAAAAGCGATACCCCAGCTAACAAGAATCACAATCCACAATGCAGTACCTTTAAACTTTAAATGCCCATACCAAGCAAAAGTCATAAATACATTTGATATTATTAAAAGTATTATTGGTAAAAATTGTCTATACATAATATTTATAATAACTCAAAAAATTTTTTTATAAAAAGTTTTAAACATTATTTTTTTTGAAATTACAAAAATTACAATAGATATATATAATTTAGAAACTAAAATAAAAAGAAGCTATTTCTAGCTTCAAAAGTATGGTCATATTTAAGTTAAGAGATATAATTGAGAGTTGCATTTATACAATGTTTATTTTTCAACTGTTGAATATTCAACAAGTTTAATTTAAAAAAATTTATTTGTCAAGTCAAAGCTTCAAATTGAAGGTATTAACAAGGTTATCACCCATTTTAAAAAGCTCAAGGGTTATTTCTCTAATTTTTTCTGTATCAACAATTTGTTTATTTAAAATTTCTTTTTTAAATACAGAATGCATTCTTTTATATAGTTCTTCGCCTTTTGGAGTAATATAAACAGACATAACTATTTGTCTTTTAGCTTTAATTTTCTTTTCTCTTTTTATCAAACCATCTTCTTCTAATTTTGTTAAAATTTTGCACAAGTAAGAACGCTGCATACAAACTTTTTTGGCAATTTCCATTTGTATACACCCAGGAGTAAAAAACACTGTATCTAATATAATATGTTCTTCATATCCAATAGGGAAACCATAATCCTTAATTATTTTTCTAACATACTCTTTACTTGCACGGCTAATATACTCAGCCGCAAAAACAATTGAATTTGTATAAGGAATATGAGGTTCATTATTCATACTTTACATATTAACATAAATTTTAGAAAAAAAGACACCCCAAAAGGTGTCTTTTTAATCTACCAAGAGCCACCGCCCCCTCCGCCGCCTCCTCTTCCCGAGAAACCGCCACCACTAAATCCTCTACCACCTCCACCTGAACCAGAAGAACGACTTATACCACCATTTTCAACAGATGGTGCCGTTGCTTTTTCCATCGTAGAAACGAACGTATAAAATGTTCTACCTGACATTTTTCCTTTATACCAATTTGGCTGTGTATATAATGATAAACTTTCTAACACTGGCAAGATTTTATCAGATATATCAAGAACATAAGCAAATGGAAGTATATCTGATGCATAATTTCTATTTTCTGCAATTAAAGATTCTAATCTTCTTTTTTCAGCAACCTCTAAAAACTTTTTAAAGCCTTCAATATGACCTAAAAGCATTCTACCTTGTTTATTTCTTTTTGGCATGTTAATCAAACAAAAAATCGAAACAATAATGCAAATGAAAGAATATACCAAAATTGGAATATTTTCAATTACGGAATTATATACTTTTGTTAAAATTATTAAAGTAGGAATACCCATAAACATACTGCCCCAAATGGTAATAAAAATTCCTTTTGAAATTTTGGCTGCACCGGACTCATTAGATTTCATCATTCCGTATACAACAGAAAAGACAACAAGTGCTCCAACTATAGGAAATAATAATAGAAACGCTTCTGGTGAAAAGAACAATGAAAATGAATAATCACCTAAGACATATAGTATACTTAGTAATATTCCCAATATACATATGAAAAGAAGAACCATTTTTTCAGGACTGTTTGCATTCTTATCAAAAATAAATTTTCTAATATTATTCAAAGATGCAATTATAGATTCACAGTTACGATAGAAACTTCTTGAAAACTGCAAATCTTCTGCTGTAACAATATCAGAAGTTTTGAATAAAACAGACATCAATCTTCTCTCACAGGAATTTTTTCCATCGTAATCTTTAAGTTTATGCAGACTATAACTAACCCCATCATCTTCGATTTCCAAATACCCTTTATTTGCCAAATACATAATTAAAGATACTATTTCTTTCTGTGAAGCAACTCCTTTATATTCAACACCAACTTCGGCACTATTTCTATTCTTTGGCGGATAAAAATTAACCACCGGTATAACTTTTTCATCTCGTCCAAAAATAAACCACATAATGAAAGCAATTAAAGTAAGAACCGATACTAATACATATATAAAATCTTTATCCAAAAACTTTACATCAGGCACAAAATAGTTATTTGGAAGTAAAATACGTACTGTTAGTCCTTCTAAAGGTTCTAAAACTCTATTAACTCTGCCTGTTATTATTTTATTATTTTCTATAAAATAATTTAAATCTTTAATATTATATCCGGATGAATCAAGTCCACCAATGGAAAAACCCGTTGTATTTCGCAAATTTGAATATGGTAAAGGCATGGTAATTTTGAATTTTATATTATCAATAGTTGTGTCCCATTTCGTACCAATAATATTGAAATAAAAATCATCACCTGCTTTTAATAAATCTTTACCCATCGAATATTTATACTTTATTTGGTAATGTTTTGGACCTGATACTAATTTTGAAGCATCTCCAATCTTAAATACAGTAGAGGAAATATCTTTCTGAACTGAAAAAGGCTCATTAATTTGAACATTTGATATTCTTGCGTTCAAAAAGCTTCTACCGCCATCTCCATAATGTAAATTAACTTTTGTTGGAATATTTCTATAAATTCCATGAGATGGCCTGGTAAAATATACACCTATATTTTCTATAACATCGACATCTTTATTTTTATGTACTGTTAAATCTACATCATAACTCGTTATATAAAAATTCTCAGCAAATGCAGAAAGCGAAAAGACAGCATTAATAATAAATGCAAAAAAAAGTAAAATAATCTTTTTCATTCAATATATCCTTTAACCTAGAAACAAATTATATTATATCAGATTTTCAAATACATATAAGTTAAGTTACATTGTTAAATAAAATTATTATATTATCCTTTATCGCTTTTTAGTGTAGAATAATAAAAAAGAGGGGATAGCCGTGTTAAACATTGCAAAAATTTACGATGCTTCAAAAATTTTAAGTGAAGTGGCAAGAAAAACAGATTTAATTCTTTCTAAAACATTATTAGAGGGGCATGAAATTTATTTAAAATCTGAAAATTTACAACTTACAGGTTCTTTTAAATTAAGGGGTGCATATTATAAAATATCAAAATTAACAGAAGAACAAAAACAAAAAGGCATTATTGCTTGTAGTGCTGGCAATCACGCGCAAGGTGTTGCATTAGCCGCTCAGAAAAATAATATTAAAGCAACTATTTTTATTCCGGCTACAGCTCCAATCTCAAAAGTAGAAGCAACAAGAAAATACGGCGCAGAAATAAAACTGATTGACGGGGTATATGATGATGCTTACAATGCTGCTTGTAAATTTCAACAAGAAACAGGCGGGGAATTCATTCACCCGTTTAATGATGAAGATGTTATAGCAGGACAAGGTACTATTGCGCTTGAACTTATACAACAACTTCCAGACATTGATGCAGTTATAGTTCCTATTGGAGGTGGGGGATTAATTGCAGGTATTGCATATACAATCAAACAATTAAAACCGAACTGCAAAGTATATGGTGTTCAAGCTCAAGGTGCAGGAAGTATGTATCAATCCTACATAAACAAAAAGATTCTTGAATTGCCTGTAGTTCATACTTTTGCTGATGGTACTGCAGTTAAAAAACCTGGCGAATTAACATTTGAATGTTGTATGAAATATGTTGACGATATTGTTACAGTTACTGATGATGAAGTTGCTTCTGCTATACTTGCACTTATGGAAAAGCAAAAACTTGTAGCAGAAGGAGCAGGAGCTTTAAGTGTAGCTGCTGCTATGTTTAACAAACTTCCTTTAGCTAATAAAAAAACTGCTTGTATTGTTTCAGGCGGAAACATAGATGTTAATATCCTTTCAAGGGTTATCAACAGAGGTCTTTTAAAAGAAGGAAGACTATGCCATCTAACAATTGAGTTGCTTGATAAACCCGGACAATTAAGAGAAGTATCAACAATTATTGCGGAATATGGTGCTAACGTTATTAGAGTAAGACACAATCAAGGCGGAGAAAATACCGATATAAACGATTGTTTCTTAAAAATTTCTATGGAAACAAGAAATGCACAACATTTTGAAGAAATTCAAAAAGCATTAATTGCAAAAGGTTACAAGATTACTTCTTTTGAACAATAATTATTCAATTACCCATCTTTCTAATATATCTTGATTGATTCCGTCTAAAAATCTGGATGGTTTAGAAAGGACCATATTTGTTGAATAATCAAACATATCTATCGGATATGTTATTGCAAGGTGAGTTTTGGCTCTAGTTACAGCGACATACATAAGTCTTAATTCTTCGTCTAAATCATCAGGAGAATTAAATGAATATAAAGAAGGGAAACGTCCATCCACAGCACCTATAATAAAAACAGCTTTATATTCAAGACCTTTAGCACTATGTATAGTAGAAAGCGTCAAAAATTCATCTTTTTGTACTCCGGAATCAATATCAGTAACAGATGTATCTGGCGGTTCTAACGCCAAGTCACTTAGAAAATCTTCTAAACTTGTATATTTTTCACTCAAAGCAAGAAAATGTTCTAAATCCTTTTCTCTTTTGGTATAGTCATCATATTTATCACGTAGAATATTTTCATAATATTTCAATACATTTTGAACAACTTTTTTGGGATTAAAAATATCCTTTTGATTATTATTAATTAAATCGGTAAGTTTTATTACAGCTTCAGGATTTTTTACCGGAAGATTTTTATTTTTTATTTCACTATCATTAACTAAAATCGGCAATAGTTTATTTGCACTTTGATTACCTATTCCATCAAGTAAAAGTAAAATTCTTGTATAACTTATAATATCTGACGGATTTAAAATAACTCTTAAATGTGCAATTATATCTTTAATATGAGCAGCTTCAATAAATTTCATACCACCAAACTTTTTGTATGGAATATTTCTTTTTGCAAGCTCTATTTCTAAGTTATATGTCATTCTTGCACTTCTGGCTAGAACACAAATATCATTTAAAGATAAATTTTCTTCTTCAACCAATTCCAACACTCTTTGAGATATAAACTCAGCTTCCATCTTCATATCATTTGCACTGATTAACGCTGGTTTTATTGGTGATACAATATCTGAAAATAATGTTTTTGTATACTTTTCTTTTGCCTTCAATAATATTTCATTTGCCAATGATAATATATTTTGAGAACTCCTATAATTCTGTTCCAATTTTATAATTTTTGTATTATCAAATAACTGAGGAAATTCAAGAATATTCTTAAAATTTGCACCTCTAAATGAATATATACTTTGAGAATCATCACCAACTGCCATAACATTATTATGCTCGCTTGCCAAAAGCTTTACAATTTGTGCCTGAATAGTATTGGTATCCTGATATTCATCAACCATTATATATTTATATTGATTTGATAACTTTTTTCTTACGTCTGGGTTACACTCAAGAAGAGTCTTTAGATATAATAATAAGTCATCATAATCCAAAATCGAATTTTTATGTTTATAGTTATTATATTCACATATAATTTCATTTATCTTTTCGATACAGTGTTCAAACTGTTTATATTCACAAAGTATAATATCTTCTGATGGAATATTTTTATTAACGGCCTTAGAATATATATCTAAAATAGTTCCTTTTTTTGGGAAACGTTTTTCTTGTTTTCCAATAATATTCGACCTTATATGATTTATAATATCTTCACTGTCGGCTCTGTCGGTGATTGTAAAATTGTTATTTAATTCTAATAATGAAGAATATTTCCTTAAAATAACATTTGCAAAAGAGTGAAATGTTCCGCCTGCAACTTGTTCACAACGAGAATCTAAAACTATAGCAGCACGAGACAACATTTCTCGTGCCGCTTTTTTTGTGAAAGTTAACAATAAAATATTTTTTGGATTTATACCATCTTCAATTAATCTTGCAACACGATAAGTAAGGGTTTTTGTCTTACCGCTGCCAGCACCAGCGATAACCAAAACCGAACCTTCTTTTTGTTTAACGGCTTCTAATTGAGGTGGATTTAATTCCTTTTCATAATCTACCTTATATATAACTTCTGAAGAAATTTTTTTTAAAGTATATTTTTTTACGGTTAAATTTTCCATATGAATATTATACGATTTAAATTATCAACTGAAAAGAAAATACAAGGAAAATATTTATATTAAAAATCAAACCTTAGGCAATACAATTTCAAACTCAGTAATCTTTTCGTCAGAATTTACCAAATTTATATCAGCTCCTACTAACTTCATCTGCTCTTTACAAATAGCAAGACCAAGTCCATTACCTTTTTTCTTTGTTGTATAATCCTTTTCAAAAATCTTTGATTGATTTTCAGGTAAAATCATTTCACCATTATTTTTAAGACTTATTTTTATTATATCTTTTTGTACTCGACAACTAATATTTACCAGACAAGATGCCTTACACGCTTCAATTGCGTTATAAATCAAATTAATTAAAGCACATTGAAGTTTTGTTTTATCTGTAGTCGTTATACAATCTTCAAAATCATCAACAACAATATTAACACCTGCATTATTCGCCTTTTCTTGGCACATTGCAATTGTATTTAAAATGATTTTCTTAACACTTATTTCCGTTTTATATGGAGATGCTATACATCTCAAGTCTGAAATTAATGATGAAACATTTTCTGATGCTGTTGTTATATTTCTAATTGCATTATTTAAAGACTGCATTATTTCTTCTGATTCTTTTATATTCTCTATTCTTTTTTCTAAAATTTTTGAATATAAATTAATAATAGAAAGATTATTTTTAATTTCATGGGAAATAAATCTAGCATTATTGGAAACTATTTCAGCAGTTTTAATTGTGTCATCTGCAGGAACAAGATTTTCTTTTTCCTTCTCTCCAAAAATAATATCTTCATTTTTTTCATTTAAAAGAGAAGCAATCATACCTATTGATTGGTTAAGAACTATATTTTCACGCCTATCGGGAGCATATTTAACCAATAAATCTTTATAATCATATTTTGAATTTTCAAGAATTTTTTTTGATATATCAGTGATAATTTTAGAGTTATAAAACATACATACAGGAGAATAAGAACGAACTTCAGAAAGTGTATAATCCCAAATCAAAGCAGCAGAATATCTTTGAGATAATACAATAAGAAATTCTGTGTCACCCCATATTTCCTGAACTTCTTGATTTGCATATTTTAATTCTTTTAAATTATCACTATAATATAATATATTTGCCCCTGAAAAATTTAACCTTTTTATAATAGCATTTTTATCATCAAAATCATTTAACCGCATTAATATACAAGATTCAATCTTTTGATTTGAAATCAACGGTTGTAAAATCGAACGAAAGAGACCATTAATGGTCTCTTTTCTATATTCTTTTACAGAATGTTCATATATGTATTTGTGAAGTGTGTTATATTTATTTTTCATAAGCTAATTATATAGCAATTTTCAATTTTTTTCTATTCAAAAATCCATTATTTATTGCATATAAAACAGCTTGTGTTCTATCATTAACTTGCAATTTTTGGAATATGTTATTTACGTGAGTTTTAACTGTTGTTTCACTGATAAATAATTGTTGTGCAACACCTTTATAAGTTACACCTTGAGTCAATAATTCTAAAACTTCTTCTTCTCTTTGAGTTAAATATTGAAGTAAGTTTTCTTCATTAACGGAATTATTAGATTCTTCTTTAAATGTTTTTTGGAAGTAATCAAAAAATCTTGAAGATAGGCCTGAAGGTAAATAAATTTTTCCTTGTACAACTTCTTCGATAGCATAAATCAATTGAGCTGAAGCCATTGTTTTCAAGATATAACCCTTTGCGCCTATCTTCATTGCTCTAAAAATCAAATCAGGATCATCATATCCTGTTAATGCGATGATTTTTACCCCTAATCCCAATCTTTCGATTTCACTTATTGCAGTTAAGCCGTCTTTCTCCGGCATATTTATATCCATCAAAACTACATCCGGTTGATATTTTTTTACCAAATTTATTGCAATATTCGCATTTGTAGCAGTAGCTATAACTTCAAAATTTGTTTCAAGATTAATTAATTCTCTTATACCTAATAAATGATCAAAATTGTCATCTACCAAAATAATTTTTGTTTTTTTGTTAAAATCCATTGTTCTTCTCATATACACACCTGAACCCCCTGTAAATACGTCGTTTATACTATTAATATACATGTATAAGCATGGGGGCTCATCCACAAAACGATGAATTTTTCTATACAAAAAGATCTATATAAAATCTAAATCTTTAGATCAACAACAAAATAAATACCAAATATAACAATTGTTTCAGCGTGCAACTAAAAAGGTATATAAACCATCCTTTTCTTTTATTTTCTAAATTTTTTATATGATTTATATTAAAAATATCATTTATTTCGTTTGTTTTTAATTTTTTCTTTTAATAATCTATACTTATTTACTTTAATTATAGGTTTTTCTTCGACATTATCTGTAGAGTCTATTAAATTTTCTTCGTTTCTTTCTTCATTGATATCAATTGCTATTTGCTCTTTTTGAATAACGGAATCAGCATCTTCAGATTCAATAAAATCAGTTTCTTGGTATTGAATATCATTATTTAATATGTTTTTTTCAGTTTCGATATATGAATTATCTTCTTCCGAATTTTCCGGTTTAGCTTCTTCCACAAATTTTTGTTCGACATTCTTATCTGCATTTTTATAATCATATATAACATCCAATGAGATAATATTTTCAATATAATTTATTTTTTGAACTTTAGAAACTAAAAATAAGCCGTCTTCATCTTTTTCAATCGAAACAAAAAAAGAATCAGAACATCCTATCAAAGTATTAATATTTTCTTCTGTTAAATTTCTAAAATTGACAGCAATAACTGTTTTCAATTTATTTATTATATTTTCATCATTTGCCAAATTAAATAAAGAAATAAAAGAACTATATCCATATATAATATATTCAAATATTTTTACAATTTGTATTATAGACGAATCAGAAATAAACTTTATCTTTGTGCATAAATTATAAATATTTTCATCTATAGAATTCAATATCTCTATATCATAACTTCCTAATACAGACTGCATTAATGAAACAATAATATTTTTATCAACAGAATTATCAGATATAAAAATAATATTTTTCTTTTGATTAATAATAGAAAAAAGAATACCACTTATTTTATCATAATTAACAAAAATATTATTAATATCAAAATAAGTATCTGTGCTTATCTCTTCTTTAATAGAAATTTGATTAGTATTTTTAATATTATCAAGTCTGTCTTTTAAATTCATTTTTAATCTCTGCTTATTATCCTTTGAGCCAATTGAATATATGCTTGAACAATATCTAATTTTGGTGATACCTCTTTTAATGTCTTAGAATTATTTAATGCAGTACCCGTTGCCATAAAGTTTTTAGGAATTACCCAATAAATTTCTTTACTTAAAAAAGTTTGTATTTCTTCTAATTTCTCGACATTTTTTGCCTCATATTTATTTAGTATAAGTTTTACATTTTTACTTTTGTACATAATTTCCAGAAAATTCTTTAATTTTTCCAAGGAACTTATCATTGAATTCATCATAACAAAAACATAATCCGACAATCTGACTAACTCACGTTCTACAGTATCATCAGTTGGGTCTATATCCAAAAATATGTACTTATAATGTCTTTTTAATATATTCAGAACATCATCAATTTTTCTTACATTTATTTTCTCTCCGCCTTTTCGAAGAAAACCATTTGCCATAACATAAAGAGATGAACTTTTATATGAAGGTACTTTCGATAATAGTTGATCTACATTTTCTTCTGTCAAATTATTCATATAATGAATAGTATTGTAAAAAATATCAATATTTAATAAAAAAGAAAGATCATTGATGTCATTATTAAAATCAATTAATAAAACTTTTTCACCACTTGCATCTGCTATTTCTTTTGCCAAATTAATCAGAAACGTAGTTTTGCCCATTCCTTTTTCTACCGATACAGCAGTATACACTTTACCATTCAAATTTTTATTAAATTCCATAAATTCCTTCTTATATATTTTTCGTATTACGTAAACAAAATCTGATTTTACTAATGGTTTCGGCAAAAAATCCTGAGCACCCGCTCTTAACGATTTCACATTCAAGTCTGTCGAATTATCATTAGATACTACAACAAACTTATTATTTTTGAACTGCGATAACTTAGAAATCGCTTCCAACACTGAAATATTATATTTATTAATATTAACAATAATAACTTTATTAAAATTTTCATCACTAATAAAACTCTCATCAAAATCGTTATATTTTTCCAAAGTGTAAGGAAACGTCAGTTCTTTTAAATAACTTTCAATAAGTGTTCTAGTTAATTCTTCATCATCAAATACAAATATTCTTAATTCATCCATTACTTAATCTTACAACATTTTATATACATTGGCTATATATTTATGTGATAATCATATAAAATGAGGATTAAAATGAATAAAGTAATAGTTATTGGAGCGGGATTAGCCGGAAGTGAAGCTGCTTTGCAATTAGCAAAACGCGAAATAGAAGTAGAATTATATGAAATGAGACCACAAAAGCAAACAGGCGCACACAAAACAGATAAATTCGCAGAATTTGTGTGTTCAAACAGCCTTGGTTCTTATGACACTACAAATGCATCGGGTCTATTAAAACACGAAATGGAAGAACTTGGAAGCGAATTAATGCCGATTATATTTGACTCACAAGTTCCGGCAGGCGGTGCTTTAGCTATAGATAGAGAACTTTTTTCAGAGAAAGTAACAGAAAAAATTAACAATAATAAAAATATTAAGGTTATAAGAGAAGAATTAACACAAATTCCTCAAGATATACCTGTAATAATTGCATCAGGACCATTAACTTCTGAAGCATTATCAAACAACATAAAAATATTCTTAGGCGAAGAATATTTACACTTTTTTGATGCAATAGCCCCAATAGTAGAAAAAGATTCTATTAACTTTGAAAAAGCATTCTATTTAAACAGATATAACAAAGGTGATGCAGATTATATAAATTGTCCGATGAATAAAGATGAATATGAAATTTTTTATAATATTTTAATTAATGCCCCAAAAATTGAATTAAAATCATTTGAAAAAAATGCAAAATTTTTTGAATCCTGTCTTCCAATTGAAGTTTTAGCATCAAGAGGTACAGATACACTTAGATATGGACCTTTAAAACCTGTTGGATTAGTTGATGAAAGAACAGGTTTAGAAAATTATGCGGTTGTACAATTAAGACAAGATAACAAATCAGCAAGTTTATATAATTTGGTAGGTTTCCAAACAAATTTAAAATGGGGAAGCCAAAAAGAACTTATACATTCTATACCAGGTCTTGAAAATGCAAACATTATAAGATATGGGGTAATGCACAGAAACACTTTTATTAACAGTCCCAAAGTGTTAAATCCGACACTTCAATCTAGAAAAAATTCAGATATCTTTTTTGCAGGACAAATTACAGGTACTGAAGGATATACAGAATCAATAGCTACAGGGCTTCTTGCAGGTATAAATATGTATAAATATTTAAATGGTGAAAAGCTATTAGAACTTCCTCAAGAAACCATTTTAGGCGCACTTACACATTACATTTCTTTCGAAGGACATACTTCATTTCAACCAATAAACTCAAATTGGGGCATTCTGGCTGAAATGGAAATGGATAAAAAAACTCGTAAAAATAAAAAACTAAAGAATGAACTTTTAGCAAAACGTTCTCTTGAAACAATAAAAAAAATAGCTTCCAATCTTATTTAGATCTATCTATAAAATATGATTTAAAACTTTTATTAGTTTCAAAGTAATATCCGCACCCATCTAATGGTTTACCGCCATTTATTAAAAATTTTGTATCTTTTTTAGGGTACATACGGCAGCCTAAGCCACGAAAAAAATATACTTTACAATTATTATTGTCATCTATTTCTTTACAAGTGAATAATAAAGCACCATTTTCTGCTCTGCCTGAAACATAGAAATTATTATAATGTTTCTCCCATTCTTTTACTTTTTCAAATTGTTCTTCATTTTCGATTGGTTCTTCTTCTACATAAAGTAATATATTTCTGCAACAGTTGCCGCATCTGTTACACTTTCCTTTTCTTATATATTTAGATGAATTTAATTTATTAAAGTAAAATTCTATATATTTATACAAATTAAACATTTATTGAACCAAAAATTCCGAACGTGCAAAAGGATAATCTTTGTTACTAAGATAAAAAAATTGTATATAATATCGTCCAGGTCTTTGAATATAGATATAATCTCGATAAGCTTTTTGAGATAAATCCAAATAAAAATCACGAGTTTGTATAATAGAAAACCCCCAATTAGAAGTTTTATCATCCTGCTTCGAAATTTGAAGACGGACTCCGGGTTTTTTAAATCCGTCAGGTGCAATTAGGGCATAATTTATTCTCTGACCAGATAAAAAAATTCTTTCCATTCTACTCGTAGTCTCAGTAGAAATCGTTCCCGACGATAAAAGAACATAAGGCTTTGCTTTTATTTTAAATGAACATAAAAACAATAACGGAAGTATTAGTATTATTGTAATTATTTTTTTCATTCAACATCCACAGGTTGAGGTAAATTCTTTTTTAATTTATTTACCTTGTTTTGTATATTATTCTTCAAATTTTTATCCTGGGTATACTCAATAAAATATTCATAGTTCTTAACTGCATCTGCAATATTATCTTCTTTTTCATAAGCAAGACCTAAGGCATAATATGCATATGCATAATCTGATTTAAGCTCAATTACCTTAGAAAATTTTTCTTTTGCAACAGTCAAATTATTTAATTCAGCAAGACATAATCCACTATTAAAATATGAATCAGGATTATTTGGATTAATTTCTATAGCTTTATTATAATAATCAATTGCGCTGCTTAAATTTGACATTCCTTTATAGGTATTACCTAATTTTATATTTAGATATTCATCTTTTGGTTTTATTTCTAATGCTTTTTTATATTCAGCCAATGCCATCGGATAGTTTTTATTTTTGTAATATGTATCAGCAATATCTATATAATAATTATATTTATCATCAGAAGTGGCACTATTAACAGACAGTGCCTTTTCATAAACAAGCTTGGCATCTTCCGTTTTATCCATCTTCGTTAAAGATTTTGCATATGAAAACAAAACTTCACTATTTTCCGGTGCTATTTCCATTGCTTTTTCATAATATTCTATAACTTTAGATTTAGAACCAATTTTTTCATATGCATCAGCTACACTTAAATATAAAGCGGGATTATTTGAATCCATTTGAATAGCATACTCATAACTATTAATAGCTTTTTTATAATTCCCCTCTGAACATAACGAGTCACCTTGCGCTATATATGCTTTCAGCAAATAATCTTTAGTCGTCTTATCCTCCGCATCTTTCAATAATACAGATTTATATAATGCAATTGCTTCGGAATATTTCTTTTGAGCATGATATGCAATACCTTTATTCAAAATCAGTTCAGTATTTTCTGAATCTTGTTCTAACAATGAATCATACATAGCAATAGCTTTATCATACTGTTTTGCCAAATGATAAGATTTTGCTAGTTCTTTTTTAAGTTCAACATCCTTAGGAGCTGCAATAATACCCTCTTCTAAAGTTTTTATTGCATTTTCATAATCGCCTTTTTTTTCATATATAATTCCGGCATTTCTATATGCAACTGGATTATCCTTATTTTCTTTTATGTATTCTTTATATTGAATAATAGCTTCATCATATTTTTCTTTATCTGCAAGCAAATTAGCATAATCAAAACGGATTGAAGTCATCTCAGGTTGTAATTCCAAAACCTTTGCAAATTCATTCATTGCTAAATCGTCTTTATTTTGTGCTAAATATACATAAGCCAAATTTGCTCTTGCAACATAATCGTTATCATCTTTTTTTATTGCTTTTAAAAGAATATTTTGTGCATTTTCATAATCAGAAATTCTATATAATGCAAGACCATAATTAGAAAAATCTTTAAAAGTAGCAGGATCTTTCAAATAAATATCATTATATATCTCAACAGCATCTTGTGGTTTATTCATTCTTAGGTATATAGATGCCATATTTTCCCTTGCATCGAGTGCATCTGGGTAATAAGAAAGAAACATTTGATAATATTTAATTGCTTCTTCATCCTCTTTTAAATGAGTCTTTACACTTGCAAGATTTAGATAGTTATATTTATATTCGGGGAAAATTTTCATAGCATGGTTATATGCAGTATACGCATTTTTATAATCTTGCATTTGTTCAAATATATTGCCAAGACTTATATAAATAAAAGCATCATTAGGTCTTAACTTTAAAGCTTTTTTATAAGCTTCAACTGCATTATCCCAATCAGAGAGTTCAGAATACATGCCGGCAAGTTTTGTATACAATAAAGCATCATCCGGAGACAATTGAATAGCAATATTCAATTGTTCAACAGCTTCTTCATATTTTGATTCATCAGATAAAGAACAAGCTTTATGATAATACTGATTTGCTTCAGGAGTCATTGCAAAAGAATAAGAAGTTAACCCCGAAACAATTATAATTCCCGTTATTATAGACTTAATGTTAATGGCACTATCCTCCCTCTTGATAATATTAATTATCTTATTTAATCAGCGAAAAATCAATTAATAATTTCTAAACATTAACACTATCAGACTCATACCATTTAACCAACTCATTTCTCTTTACTTTTTTTGTAGATGTTTTTGGAAGTTCATCTTTATGAATAACAATTACCGTTGGTATTTTGTATGGTGCAAGATTTTTCTGAGCAAGATTTTTTATTTCTTCCTCTATTATTTGTAAAACATTTTCATCGTTCAGAATATTATCAGCAGGAACCACAATGGCACCAACTTCTTCTGTACCTGCTTTATTTCCGGATTTTATCTTTAATGAAAGCACACATACCTCTTTTATTTTATCAGATTGTTCTAATACTGCCTCAACTTCTTCCGGGAATATTTTTTTACCCCCACCTAATACTATCATATTTTTAATTCTGCCTGTAATTTTTATATAACCGTCTTTATCAAGTTCAGCAATATCTCCCGTATGGAACCAGCCATCTTCATCTATAACTTCAGCAGTCATTTCTGGCTTACCATAATACCCTTGCATAACATTCTGACCTGTAACAAGAAGTTCTCCATTATCAGCTATTTTCACTCTGACAGAAGGAAGCGGCTTTCCTACAGTACCTATTTTATTATTGTCATAATAATTTGTAGAAACTGTAGGACTTGTTTCTGTTAAACCATACCCTTGAAATACAGGAATACCAATTCTATCAAAGAATTCCGCAATACTTGGTTCTAAAGGAGCACCGCCTGAAATAAAACATTCAAACTTTCCGCCAAGTTCGTCAATTATAGACTTAAACATAATTCTTCTTATACTTAGAGGCATATATTTTGCCACTTTATACATTAAATTGAATAAAGACTGAACTTTTTTGCTCTGTTTCTTTAATTGCTTATCTATACTATTTTTAAGCATTTTGGCAACTAAAGGAACAACAATCATATTTGTTATACCTTTTTCTTTCATTGTTTCAGTAAGCTCTTTAGGACTCAAACTTTTTATATAAACAATTTGAGCACCCATATAAAGCATTGCGAAAAATCCATCTGTCAGCTCTAAAAGATGATTTAAAGGTAATAAAGAAAGAAGCCTGTTTTTTGATGATAATTTAAAAATTTTCTCAAAATCTTTGAATTGAGAATATACATTACCAAAACTTATCATAACACCTTTGGGATTACCAGTTGTACCAGATGTATAAACAATTAAAGCGGTTTCATCCAAAGAACGGGGACGCCCTAAATCTTTATCAACATCCGCTTCAATATCAAAGACATTCATATAGGAAGTTTCTTCATCTTTATCCAAAACAAAAATTTGCTCTATTGATTTTACATTTTGCTTTACTTCTATTGCATGATTTAGGTAATGAGAAGAACAGATTAATATTCTTGGATTACAATCAGACAATATATTTGTATGTTCCGATACGGTCAATTTTACATCCAATGGGACTGTAATTGCACCTGTTTGAATAGAAGCAAAAATTCCAATAGCAAATTCAGGACGAGACTCAGACAAAATCGCAATTCTATCACCCCTGTTCACACCAACAGTTTCAATTAAATAATTAGCAAATTTCTTTGCATTTCTGGAAAGTTCTATATAGGTAATCGACTCATAACCGTCTTTTGTTTTCATTGAAACAGCATTAACAGGTGCAAAAATATCACCTTTATCCCTCATTAAATCTAGAAAATTAGAATAATAATGTTGAGAGATTTGGTAGAATGAACGTCTTTCCAATGCTTTTTTCATAAAATTAACTCTTAATTGGAGTTCATGAGCAATTTCTTTTTCGCTTTTTGTTAAATCTTTAACTGGCTGACCAAATTGAATAACAATAGTATTAAAAAATTTAGGAAGTTTCCTCTGTTTATTCCAAGTTTCAAAGCCTCCTTGAATACAAAATGGGACTATAGGACAATCGGCATTTTTTGCCATTATCCCCACACCTCTGTTGAATTTACAAAGTTCACCATTCGGTGTAAACTTTCCTTCCGGAAAAATTATAACAGCCTCGCCTTTTTTTAATTCTGTAACAGCCGAGTCAATTGCTTCAAGTCCCTTCCCAAAATTTAACGGTAAAACATTATAAAATTTTAAAAGATACCTTACGATAGGAACTTTAAACGCAGCCGGTCCGGTTACAAACCATAACTGACGTTTTGTTGCCATCTGAAGAATAAATGGATCTAAATGCCCTGTATGATTACCTGCAAGTATGACTTTCCCTTTTTTGGGCAAATTTTCTATTCCTTCAACTCTGTATCTGAACAATAACAAGAATATTTGTCCTAAAGTTGCCTTTAATAAAAAATACCTAAAGGCTTTATCAAATAAAAGAACTGAAATTGCGAGTATAAATGAAATTCCTGCAATAATTTTAAATGTATTTAACGGTTGAATATATTCTGCAGAAAATGCAATAATGATAGTTCCAAGCAAAAAACTAAAAGTATTTAAGGTCAAATTTAATCCGAATATTTTACCTCTCACTCTATCAGGAGTAACTTTTTGTAATATCGTATCTAAAGTAATAACGACCATAGCATCAGCTATACCGATAGGAATTAACCACTTCCAAGCAATACCAATTGAATTACAGAAATTAGCAGTAAAAAGAGTTAGACATAAAATAATAAAACCTAAAGAAAATAAATGTACCACTTTTAACAATCTGGCAAAATATATAGTTAAAAACATACCCAATATTATGCCAAAGCCCAAAATTGTTCTGAGATATGTCAAATCTGAAAACGCTAAACCATAATAATCAGTTATAAGTGTATTTAAGTTGTTAGAAAACATAGCCACTATAAATTGAATGCAGAATGAAAGCATAACCAAATATAATGCTTTTTTATGGTTTTTTATGTATTTTATGGCTATATTCATATCATTAACAAGATTGTTTGAAATTTTGAAAAATGATTGTTTAAATTTCAATTTTATAGTCAAACACAAACAAGCAGAAATCAGATAACTTAAAGCAATAATATTTAAAGCAGTAATATAGCTTGTATGGCTAATTATAAAATTAGAAATAAATGCACCAAACAAAACAGCAATAGCACCAATAGATGAATTCATCGCATTTGCAAATTTCAACTGAGAACTCTCTACCAAATTTGGCAAAATCGCCATTTTCGCAGGATAGAAAAATGCACTTCCGCAACCTAAAAGAAAAGAAATTAAATATATATATTGAGGCTCTATTATACTTTTATTAAATATTAAATAAGTGGCCCCAAATAATATTAAAGCTCTATAAAACAAACTAAATGCCAATATATTTTTTCTTTTGAACTTATCACAAAATGCACCTGAATATGGACTAAAGAAAAATTGTGGAAGAAGAAATGCAAAAAATGTTATTGCAATGGCTTTTCCTGCATTTGGCAACTTATCCAGCAATATCGCAACCAATGTAAACTGCACAACAGCATCTGCAAAATGCGATAATAATTGGCTTAGAAATAATTTATCAAATTCTATATTTGAAAGAGGTCCTATTTTATTAACTATATTTTTCATACTTTCTCCTGTTTTTTTAAGAATATCATTAAAGGATAAAAAAGGTCTATTTTTAATAATTATTCACTTTGTAAAAAATATCAGTATAATATAAATTATGAATAAGTTTCTAACAATAATCTTACTATTTATAATAGTCATAACAACAACAGGAGCGGGATATATAGGCACATTACCAAATATTGATGCTGAATTTTCTTATTTAAGAAAACAGCACGATGAAAAAGCAATGGCTCCATTTTCTGTTGAAGAACTGGATAAACAAAACGAAGCAAAACTAAAACCAATTCCGAGAGACAATGACAACTATGTAGATATAATTGTAAAGAAGGATAAAACTACACAATATCTTAAAGATGTTAACAGCGTCATTATTATTCTTGAAAAGTTAAGAAAATGCCTAAATACAAATCAAGATATACAGATGTTTAACGCAATAGTCAGCAATTTAATTGATAATGTTGAATATATAAGGGCCGAATATAAAGACAAACCAGAAAGCAATTATCTTTCCTATAATAGATTAATAACTATTTCTCAGCAAGCAAGAGAAACTGCTACTTTTAGAACTCAAGGTCTAGTTTCACAGAAATATTTGCCATACAATTCAACAAATAATATATATACTAAAGAAAATTTAGAGTCTAAATTAGAAAAACTTCTTGTAAATGTGAATGAAACTATTTTTATATTAAAGAATTTGGAATAATTATACTTTATTATAGCTTAGTGTCTGTTTATAAAATATTATTTTTAATCCTATATATAATAGGGAGATAAATGATGTTGAAAAAATTATTTATTATAAAAATAATATTTTTATTTACAGCAATAATAGGCTTTTGTTTTTCAGAAGATGAAATAACAAATATAGAATTATCAAAATATGGAGAAAGCTATGCTAATGAAAGTATAGCAGAAAGACTAAATCGTCTGGAAACAGATTTTTTCGGTATGGCACAATCAGGTGATTTAGATTCAAGAATAGATATGTTAAAACATATCTCAGGAAACTCAAGACAAAGTGCAATTATAAACCCGAGAGAAAATTACTACCCTGGTCAAAAGAGAAGTGCCATAAGAAGATTTTGGGATAATGTAACCTCTACTTTTGATACAACGGGAACAATGACAGGCTTTACACCATCTATGACAACATCAGGCTATGGTTATTCAACAAACACTTATGGAAACGAATTTTTAAATTTTATGAATGGTTATAATAATTACTGCCCATATCATAATAGATACCATAATCATAATCGCTATATTCACAATCCTTTTTACAACAACAATAACTTCATTAATTCAGGATTAAACAACAGATATTTTAACAACGGATATAATCCAAGCAGACATTACTATGGACGACATCCACACAGACCAGGTCATTATCCACATAACAGAATTCAAAGAAGCTCATATTGGTTGCCACCCAATGTATCAACAAGGTCATCCGTTCAAATTATCAGAGACTAAAAAAGAGAGAACATAGTTCTCTCTTTTAAATAAATTATTTTTGATTATAAATTAAGACTCAAAAACATAGCATAATAAAGAGGCTTCTCTTGCTTTTTTAACAGCTTTAGCTAGCATTCTTTGATGTTCAGCACAAGTACCTGTAATTCTTCTTGGAAGAATTTTACCTGCTTCTGTTAAATATTTTCTTAATTTTTGAGCATCTTTGTAATCAATAGATGTAACTTTATCAGCACAAAAGCTGCAGTTTTTACGTTTTTTCTTGTCTAATTGTTCTTTTGCCATTTTTAATTTTTCCTTTACTAGTCTTTCTAAAACGGAATCTCTTCTTCACCGATTAAAACATCATCCATTTCAACTTCAGAGAATTTAACAACCTCATCAGATGAATTTTTTGAAGAAGAAGATGATGATACCGATTGGGAAGAAGAAATGACTTCAAAACTAGATAAATCTATTTCCATAACCTTTTTATCTGTTCCGTCTTCACCTTGAACACTAGAGATTTGAAGTCTGCCTTCTACAACAACCTTATCACCTTTAGAAACCGATTGCTCAATTGTTTCGGCGTTATTGCCACGAGCAACTATTCTAACTAATGATTGTTCCTTTTCGTCAATATTTAAAGTGAAAGTTGTTACAGGAATATTATTCCCGGTAAATCTTTTTTCGGGATTTCTGTATACTGTACCTGATATAACTGCTTTTGCTATTGACATTTTATTCTCCGTAATTACGCTTTTACTTCAGAAGTTTCAAGAAGCATAATTCTCAAAACATTTTCATTTAATCTTAATTGTCTGTTGAATTTAGCTACTTGAGCAGGATCCATTTCAAAGTTGTGAACTACAAAATAGCCATCTCTGAAATCTTTAATATCATATGATAATTTTTTTCTGCCCATTTTGTCTGTTGATGTAACTTTACCATCAAGAGCAACAATTGCTTCTTCAATTTTAACAACCAATTTATCAAATTCTTCAGAATCGATATTAGGTTTAATTATTGATAATAATTCGTAATTTCTCAATTTAATTCTCCTTGACTTATACATTATATTTCAAGAAACATGTTAACACGAACATTTTTAAATACAAATAGTTAGTGTTTTTATGTTAATATTTCTTAGAAAGAGTACAAAGAAAAATATATTATGAGTGAGAAATTTATACTTGTAGGCAAATCGCTAAAAGAAATTGAAGAATTTATGCTCAATAATGAGCAGTCAAAGTTCCGCGCCAAACAGATATATAATTGGTTATATTTAAAATCGGTAAAAGATATCGATTCAATGACAGATTTATCTTTATCAACGAGAGAGCTTCTGAAACAAAAGACAGAGCTTTGCAGCATTTCAATTAAAGAAAAGCAAATAAGCAAAGACGGAACGATGAAATTTTTGTTTGAATTAAAAGACGGAAATTTTGCAGAAGCAGTCTTAATGCGTTTTGATAACCGTGCTAATTTAACAGCCTGTATAAGTACTCAAGTAGGATGTCCTATGGGATGCAGTTTTTGCGCTACAGCAAAACTGGGATTTGTAAGAAACTTAGACACTGATGAAATAATACAACAAATATTTTTAATTCAAGCCGATACAGGATTAAAAGTCACAAATATTGTATATATGGGACAAGGTGAACCACTCTTAAATTTTGATAATTTAATTAATTCAATAAAAATATTCAGAGAGCAATTCCAAGTAGGAGCAAGAAGAATAACAGTATCAACCTGCGGAATAATTCCTCAAATAAACAAATTAGCAGAACTGGATTTTCAATCAACATTAGCTATTTCTCTTCATGCACCAAACCAAGAAAAAAGAGCAGAAATCATGCCTGTCGCAAAGAAATATAAATTTGATGAACTTATTTCAACATTAAAAAGATATACTGAAAAAACAGGAAGAAGAGTAACTGTTGAATATGTTTTAATGAAAGATATAAATGACTCTATTAACGATGCGAAAGAACTTGCTCTTTCAATTCTTAAATTAAAAAGTAATGTAAACTTGATTATATATAATCAAAATGAGAAAAGCCCTTACAAGAAACCAACAAAAGAAGCAATACAAAAATTCAAATACATACTTGAAGCTTCAGGGAAGAAAGTAACAATAAGGCTTGAAAGAGGAGCAGATATTGATGCAGCTTGCGGTCAATTAAGCTCAAAAATGAAAAAATAATGTAAAACTCTTGTCATATTATATTTTTGTGGTTAAAATAATAATTGAGATTTATACATGCTTTTATTTAGTTATAAATCATCTTAGTTACATTACAATTTAATTAGGTACGGTAATTTTCTAATCAACATGAGTATTTAAGATAAGCAAGAAACATCCTGACACTTGGAGAGAGATAAAGTAATTGCTTTAAAATAAAGGGGCATATTCGATGTATGTAAATAAGTGTATTAAGTGCGGCGCAGAGTTTGAGACAAAAAATCCAAAGAGAGTTATTTGTCCGAATTGTTTATATTCAGATAAAAAATATACGGAAGAACTTTCACAAGAAGCCGCTAACGCATCCTCTACTCAAAAAGATGCTCCGCAAATGAACTCATACTCATTTGGTAATGACAATCAGGGAGAAGAAAAGTCTTTCAGACCATACGACAGAAACTCTCGCCCCGATCGCCAACAATATAACAGAAATAACAATTCAAGATACAATGACCGTCAAAGAGATAACAGAAATCAAAATGGCGGCAACTATCAAAGGAATTATAATAAATTTAGAAATGACGGACAACAAAGAAACCAGAGACCGCAACGAAATAATTTTAATAACAATAGACCGGGTGGTTTTTCAAGACCTCGTCCAAATGCAGGAAGACCAAAACCTCAAAGACAAAAACAACTGTTAGTTAGTAAAGAACAAATAGAACAAATTGAAATTCTTTATAAAAAGGCTTTGCCTTTACCAAATCCGGATGTGCATGAAGTTATAGGTCAAGCTATAGGTTTGGAACCAAGAAAAGTTTTCTTTGGGATTAATTTGGTAAGACAAAAATTAATGCTTCCAAAACTGCCTTTCCCAAAGAGAAAGCTTGCAGTATCTCCTGATCAATTGTTTGCAATAAAGAACTTATATGAACCATTATTACCTTTACCTCCAATAGGTTGTCATAAAATCATAGCAGCACAATTAAGAATGGATGAATGGAGAGTCCACGTAGGTATTGGTTTAATAAGAAAACAAATGGGACTTGACAGGTGGAATCAAGAAAGAGAAGATGCACCTGAAGAATATAAAAAGACTAAATAACTATGAGTAACGATTTAATATCCATAGCAAAAGTTCTTAATTTCCACGGTATTAAAGGTGAAGCAAAAGTCGGTTTTTCTAAAGGAAGGGAAAAACAGATTGAAGCTTTAAAAAAAGTGTATATAAAAAAAGAAAATAACTTTTCCGAATTAAATGTTGTTTCAGTAAGATTCCATAAACAATTTGCAATTATAAAGTTCAAAGAATTCAAAACCGTAAATGATGTTGAAGAATTCAAAGGTTGTGATATTTATCTTACAAAAGAAGAAGTTGAAAACAATCTTGATGATGATGAATATCTTATTAGCGATTTAATTGGAATGGATGTATTTGATGAAGATGGAAGTTGTGTTGGAACAATTACTGCCATTGGTGAAAATATGGCTAATAATTTGCTTTCCGTAAAAGATGGCAACGGTAAAGAGCATCTTGTTCCATTCGTAAAAGAACTTGTTCCTATAGTTGATTTAAAAGGAAGAAAAGTTGTTTTAAACAACATAGAAGGTTTGATAAATTGAAGTTTGATGTACTCACTTTATTTCCTGAAACCATTAATAATGCTTGTGATTTCAGCATTATAAAAAGAGCTTTAACAGAAAAAAGAATAGAAATAAATACAATTAATCCGCGTGATTTTTCAAAAGATAAACATAAAAAAGTTGATGATACACCATATGGTGGCGGCGCAGGTATGTTATTATCATGCCAGCCATATTTAGATGCACTTAGTTCAATAAAAAAAGAGAATAAAACAAAAACAATAATAATGTCACCACAAGGTGAAATTTTTAATCAAGAGATGGCAAAAAATTTTGCAAATGAAGAACAACTAATAATGATTTGCGGACATTATGAAGGTTTTGATGAAAGAATTATAGAAAAATCAAACGCACAGGAAATATCAATAGGCGATTTTGTATTAACAGGTGGTGAATTTCCTGCTTTATGCATTATAGATAGTGTAACAAGATTATTAAAAGGCGTTCTTGGTGATGATGAATCAGCAGAATATGACTCTCACTATGATGGACTATTAGAACATCCGCATTATACAAAACCAAGAGAATATGAAAACTTAAATGTTCCTGAAATATTACTAAGCGGCAATCATGAAAAGATAAGAGAATGGCGAAGATTGCAACAGTTTTTAGTAACAAAAAAGAAAAGACCTGATTTATTCCTAAAATTTTTAAACTCAAATTTATCAGAATATGATAAAAAAATACTTAAGAAAAACAATTTATTTTAATTTTATTTTATTTAAACTATAATAGCAGTGATATTAAGGATTTTTTTATGAAAGCTGCTGTTTTAGAAAACAATAGATTTATAATTACGGATATACCTAAACCAATACTTGATGAATATGGAGAAGGTGCAATAGTAAAAGTATCAGGATGCGGATTATGCGGATCTGATATAGTAAAAATGAGAACAGGTAAAGTTAAAAACGGAGCTGTACTTGGTCATGAAGTTGTAGGTGAAATTGTTGAAATTAATTCAAAGACTAATTTTGAAGTCGGAGATAAAGTAGCCTTAGGACACCATGTACCTTGTTTTAACTGCCAATATTGCTGGGGCGGAAATTATTCAATGTGCAGACATTTCAAGTCTACAAACATTTTCCCCGGAGGATTTGCCGAATATATTTTCGTATCCGAAGAACATTTAAACAATACAGTTTTTCATGTAAACTTAAACTTATCAGATATTGAAGCATCTTTTTTAGAACCACTCGGATGTTGCATTAGAGCAGTTAAAAGAGCTCGAATAAAAGATAATACAAAAAGTCTGATTTTAGGTCTCGGTTCAATAGGTATTCTCATGGGTGAAGCCGTAAAGGCATTTGGCAACCCAATTTACGGATGTGATTTATTATATGAAAGAATTTGCCTTTCTGAAAAGTTTGGATTTGATAAATCTTTCTTATTAAAAGATGAAGAATCAACCTTAAAGGAAATGAAAAAAGTCGCACCAAACGGCTTTGATACAATATTTTTAACAGCAGGAGCTTCACTATCATTGGATTTTGCAGTCAAGGCAGCAAGAGATGGTGCTACAATTGTTGTTTTCTCAAGTATAAAAGATAACAACGGATTTAAAAATAATGATATTTATTATAGAGAACTAACAATACTTGGAAGCTATTCACCTTCACCAATGGATTTAGAAGATTCTATGAGATTAATTGAAGAAGGAAGAGTTAAAGTTGCAGGTTTATCTTCAGTATACCCAATTGAAGGAATTAATGATGCACTAGATGATACTCTTTCAAATAAAATTATGAAAGCATATATTCAACTATGAAAATGAAAGCAATACAGTTCTACGAACCATTAAATATCAAATATGAAGAAGTGGAAATCAAAGATCCTAAAAATGGTGAAGTCCAGGTTAAAATAATGGCAGCATTAACCTGTGGAACAGATGTAAAAACATACAGAAGAGGGCATCCTGTTCTTATAAAAAAAATTCCTTCAGGGTTCGGTCATGAATTTTCAGGTGTTATTACAAAAGTAGGCAAAAATGTTGTAGGTTTCAAAGTTGGAGATAGAGTTGTTGCTGCTAATTCAGCACCTTGCGGAGAATGCTTTTTCTGTAAAAGAGGAGAATACAATCTTTGTGAGAAGCTTGAATTTTTAAATGGAGCATATGCTGAATATATAAATGTTCCTCAAGCAATTGTAAAAAGAAATCTATTACATTTGCCTGATGATTTATCTTTTGAAAGAGCAGCCTTTGCAGAACCACTTGCAAATGTAGTACACGGAATTGAAAAAACAGGAATAATAGCAGGTCAAACTGTTGGTGTTGTTGGACTTGGACCTATTGGTTTACTGTTTGTAAAACTAGCTAAATTAAAAGGAGCAAAAGTAATTGCAGCAGGAAGAAATCCGTTAAAACTAAAAATGGCAAAAGAATTTGGCGATGCTGATGAAATTGTTGATTTAAATAAATACAAGAATCCGGAAAAAATATTTTTAAACTTTTCCGAAGGAAAAAAAGGACTTGATGTTGCAGTTGAATGTGTAGGTCTACCTGAAATATGGGAAAGTATGTTTACATATGTAAGAAGAGGTGGAACTGTACATCTGTTTGGAGGATGCAAACAAGGAACATCAATTTCTATTGATACAAAAAGACTGCATTATGATGAAATAAAGGTTTTAAGTATTTTTCATCATACTCCATTATATTTCAGAGAAGCATTAAGATTAATATATGAAGAAAAGCTGCCAGTTGAAAAACTAATAACAGAAACCGTTTCGCTTGAATTAGCAGAAGAAGGACTTATAAAACACATGAACGGTAGAGCACTAAAAATTCTGATTAAACCATAATTAAATGTGAAGAAACAAATACATAACATAAAAAAGAGAAATTATATTATTACTTATTTTGAAATTCTCTAAGAAAATTCATATAAAAGAATCTCAAAATTAAGGTAAAACTCTACTTATAGAATAGAATAATACAAATCATAACTTTCTTTCTAAAAAATTTTAAATAATATAGCAAACATAATAGATTATAAGATAAATCTGGTAGCAAATAATATACTATTTGATGAGGGTTGGTTTGTTCCATGCGTTACAACATAATTCAATAAGAATTTTATATTTTTATATGGACTATAAATCAGACCAAGGGTATATTCATTAGTAGTATCATTATTTGCATATATATTCTTATCAAAAATATCGTATCTACCAAGCAACGTCAACTTTGAAGTAATATCATACATTAAAGTAGTATAAAAACCTTCTGCAGAATTTCGGGATTCATAAATTCCATTATAACCGTCTGCGGCAGCATATTCTACTTTTGCATGAAATTTTTTGTAATCATAAGCTGTAAAAAATGAGTATTGATTATAACTAATATTATACTTACCTATATTGTAGCCTGTTCCAAGCTTAAAATCCCCTATTCTTTCTTTGAAATCAGCAAACGGTTTAAACATTACATAACCTGTAAAATCAAATCCTTTACCAAAACTTTGCATAAACCTTGTACTATCATATATCCCAATATCATAGTCAACATACTTGTAATTTCCTATGTTTCTTACACCTACAGACATCGTATTACCAAAAGTTCGACCAAGCTGCGTTTTATAAAAAGCATCCTGACCAAATAAACTTCCAGCACCATCGTATGTTGTTGGTACACGAGTATATTGACCGAATACAAACATCTGATTTTGGGATAATTTGTGAGAGATATATACCATTCTCAACATTTGAGCAAAGTGTTTTTCATATCCTGGAATATCACTAACAAGATTAATGTTAAACATTGCTTGAGTCTTATTATCATTAAAATTCATTGATAATTTTGGTTCAATAGAATTAAAAATATGTTTAGTCTGATCACCTTTAGATTGATTATGAATGTATGACAAATCGCCTGAATACAAAAAATGAAATTTAACAGAATTAATAAATGAATTTTCAAACTCTAATCCATTTTTACTTGCAAACTTCAATATAGCAGGAGCATTTTCAACCTTTCCATAATAAACATCTGAAAGGAAATCTCCATATTTAGCTAAATTTAAACCCTCTTCATCAAGATAAATTTCTTCAATTGCAGATGAAGGAACTAAAGTAAAAAATAAATTTATTATAAATAGTATCGTTTTTTTCATAGAATAAATCTATTAAATCTTATCAAGTTCAAAGCGAAATAAATATATACAGAAAGAAATATTACCTTATTAGAAAATTATCATTTAATAATATTTAATTGTCAAATAAAAACCATCTTATCTAAAATTATAAAATATTATAAAGTATCATTTTTCGAGAGGGGCGAACCCTAATTTACATAGTAAATTATTGGTTCAATTCCTTTTCTTTTTTATACTTTGCGCCCGATGGGAATTGAACCCACATCTAAAGACTTCGGAGATCTTTGCTCTATCCAATTAAGCTACAGACGCGAATAATATTATTATAACAATTATTTATATAAAAAAAACTAAATTCTCAATCCAATTGATTGAGATGCTATTTTGTTATACGAATCAAATGAATTAAATGGCTTTGATACTTGTTGAAACTCCTTAACTTTTTCTGATGTAAGAATATTATCTTGTTTAGTTTTTGTTGCTGTATTATCAGAATTTGAGAAAGCTTCAAATAATTCAGAATTTTTTTCGGAGATAATAGGAGCATTGTTGAATTCATATCGTTTCTTTCTTTTCATACTTTCTTTAGTTTCACCCATTTTAGCAAGTTCTTTTTCATATGCTCTATTAGAAAGTTTGTTTTTTAAAATAGGCATAATAATATTGCTCGCAAGGATTGAATAACCAATAGTTGCCATTATTAGAAGACCGTTATTCTGACCACACAAATCATCATAAGCACTACCATTTCTAAATTTTTTCAAAATACCAGAGCTAATTCTTTTCTCTTTTGCAAGGTTATCAAAATCACAAGCTATGTCTTCTAACGTAACAAAAGGAAGCCTTGTTGTAGCATCAGGGAGAAGGGCTTTTGCTTTTTTATCAAGAGACCTTATAGTATTTTCTACTCGCATTGGTAATTTTTTATTTTTTTTGAGGACTAAATTTAAAATTTTTGAAGATAAAGAAGCAATTGTTTCTTTAATTGGTCTGATATGTTCTGTACTATACAATTCATCCCTTGATGCACCAACAACAGGAGCAACAACATTTATCAGTTTTTCTCTTGCTTCATTAGTTGTTAATTTGCCACTTTCAAGTTTTTTCTTTAAAAAATTATTTAATATAAAAGGAGGAATTATTGTAAGTACTAAGTCAATACCCAGTTCCTGTTTTTCTTGGTTAATTAAATATTCTTTATTTTCACGCTTACTTTTTCTAAGACCTCCAATCTGAGAAATATGACTTGAAATTATTGAAACAGCATTAAAAAACAACATGATTAAAGCTGTTTCTTTACTACAATCAAAAATAAAATCAGACAAAGTACTAAAAAATTTTCCTCTGGCTGTTCGACTTAGAAAATCATTATGAAATTTATGCAAAGGCTTAAAAATAAAAGTCTGCAAAAGTTTTCGCGGGGTATTCATTTATTTGATACCTCACTTTTTACACTATTAGGATTTTCTCTAATAATAGAAACTATTTTTATAAATTTATCTTTAATGTTAGAGATAATTTTCTTTTTCTTTGAAAACCAAATGGAAATTTTTTGCTTTCGAGCTTTAGAAACATCACTTAACGACTTTAACCAAGTTTTATTTTCTTTAACAACACCACTTATAAGATCTTGCATATCGCTTGTCAAAGGAACATCTACTTTAGAATTAGAGAAGAAGGTCATAAATAATATTGCAAATAATGTTCCCATTGTTTGATTATACTGTTTTACTCTTTTGGCAAGTAACATTTTTTCCGCTTCATTTTTAGCAGCAGTTAATTTTGCATTTAATTCACTTGCTTTAGGAGGAAGTAAATAAGTATTTATAATATTATGTTTTCCTAAACCAACATATTTGTCCATAAATTTTAAAAATAAAGCTCTTATTGTGACACCCGTCAATCCACCCATCATTGCTTTTGAAGCAGATTTTATTGCAGCATCAGTTTTTTTATCTTCATCAGCAAACTTTAAATCAATCAAAGGGACAAACATTAAAGCAGTAGTAGCAAGAAACAACTTCTGCTCAGGCATACTCACATATTCACCCGCCAGTTTTCCCATCTTTCCTAAGATATTAGGCATAAAATGCGGATTACTAGGGATTCCTTTGAATGATTGATTATGAAATTCCTTGTTATATTTATTATCGAAAGAAGAACTTATTTTCATAAAAACCTGATGCTAGCCTTACTATTCAAAATGATAAAAAATATGAATACAAATAATTGACATAATGACAAAAAATGTTAATTTTTATTTACAAAATTTATATAAAACGCAATTTTAAAATTGTTTTTTTTTCAATTTTATAACAAAGGAGTTTTTGTATGAATATTTCATCAATTTCAAATACTGTAAATTCTCTATATAAAAGTAATAACAAAAGTATAAATAAAAACACATCAACACAACCATCATTTAAAGGTATATATATCGAGGATATTGTTGATTTAGGAGAAGTTGCAGAAAAAACATCTGTTCCGACATTTCTTATGAAAGATGCGCTTTTATTAAATGAAATTGCAAATCAATATCCATATCAAGATTGTTTTATAAAAAGAGGAAATGTAGGACTCCCACGTTTAGAATACAGAGAACGTCCACCACAAGTTCAAGTTTTTACAGAAACTCTAGCTGGTGAATATAAAACAGAAGTAAATCCGAATGATGAAAATTATCCATCTGAACCTTTACTATTATATGAAGACTCAAATCTCAATAGATTTTTTGGGGTAACGTCGTATATTTCCTTAAATCCTTCATTACCATACACAGTAAAAGTCGGTTACGAACTGCATAAAAGACTTTTAGAAAAAAAATATCAAATTATGGAGGTAATTGGTAGAACAGACAACCTTGATTTAGGTGAAGAAACATTAATACAAAAAGCACATAAAGCAATAGAAGATGTTGAAACAGCTGTAACAAGATATTTATTAGAATCTTCATACGCTGCAATTACAGATAGAGCAACAGCAAGTCAGATATATGCATCAAATTACCCGAAAGTCCAAACGAGAATGGATGCAAAACGAAAATTAGAATTAACAACAAGTGCCGCAAAACTTCCCGAACTTGATCCAAACGAACTAAGAAAAAATAAAGTTGATATTTGTGAACTGGCGATGCAAAATTATCCAAATATGGAAGAAAATAAAAAAAGAATCCAAGAACTCTCAGATTATATGTTCAATAATGGGTTAGTTCTTGGCTAAAAGAGAGCAGGTCATAAGCCGGATTCTGTTTCTAAACAATCATCTGTCTGGGAAATAGGTTGCCCTATAACTCTAGCGATTTTTTAAAAGACGGCGGGTCACCTTAACCTTTAATTCAATCTTGCACCCGAACGGAGTTTACCGAGCAGGTATTTCTCAATACCTCTGGTAGTCTTTTACACTACCGTTGCACCTGAACCTTATAAAAAGGTTGTTTACTTTTCTGTGGCACTATTCCTGAGGTTACCCTCGGCGGACGTTATCCGTCGTTCTGCCCTAAGGTGTCCGGACTTTCCTCATATAAGAATACTTATACGCGATTGTTCGTCTGCTCTCAATTATATTATTACACAAAATTACATATCTTTAAATTTATCAGCTAGTTCTTTTGGAAGTCTTACATTTTGAATAGACATATGGAACTTCTTCATTTGCGCTAATTTTTCTTGTTCTTCTTCAAGATTACGAGTCGGTTTTCTTATACTTTTTAGTGTTTTTTGAAATTTAGACTCAGCGCTGCCAGATGCAATATGCATAATAATATCATCTATATTACCGTAATTTGTAGAATATAATTCATTTAAGCTTTTAGCTGAAGCACCATAAGGAAGAGAATACAGCCATTTTACAGATGCGATATCTCTTTTTGATAAATTAATTACACCATATTGATGGGGAGTATACATAATATCTTCAGGATTACTGGAGTGTCCTAACCCTAGTGCATGCCCGATTTCGTGGAGAATCGTATGATATACCTCATTTTCATCCATATATTTTCTGTGGATTATACCGTCAGATATACCAATTGAAACTTCGGCAGAATATAACCTTGATTCATTATCATAACTAAAACTGCAATTTCCCAATGATTTTCTGTCAACTCTTCGCCATTCAACATTCATTTGAGATTCATTTAATGTATTAACTAAGTAAAAAGAAAATTTACCTTCTCCAACTCTTTCCCAAGTATTTAGAGCCTCTATTACCATATTTACATATGAATATCTATCAGCTTCTTTCATAGAATACCAAGTGCAAGGAGCAATATAAACAGGCATTGGGAAGCACTGATGGGGCCATCTTATAAGACATCCTTTTTTTAAATTTTCGTTCAAATAGGTAAGTCTATGCATTTAATTACTTTCTTTTTTTTCTTCTTGTTTTATGAAATCACACATTTCTTGTAGTCTTGTATCTTCCATTGCTCTTATCAGTTCATCAGCATTTTTAAATTTACCTATAGCAAAACCTGTTTCAGCTAAAAGCACACAATCATTACAGAGTCTATACTTTCCATATTGAATAGAACCGGCTAATGATTTTGTCTTTCCGCAACAAGAACATTCAAAATTTTCATTTTCTAATGAAGGATCTTCTTCTAAATCATCAAGCCTCATTTGCTCAACTACTTGCTGCATATCTTCAATTATTTTAAGTTTTTCATTTTTATCCATTTTATCTATCCTGCTTTCAGTTAAAGTATATCATATTCGATATATTATTTTGTATTTAGTTAGGAGCTGATTCTTTTTTCTTATATATAGCTAACCAAAATTCCTTTCCGAAAACAATAGGTTTTTCATAATATTTTGGAATTATAGAACATATTTTATTACCAAAACTTTCACAGAAATATGTTTCCTTAAAATTAAGGTAAGACATTGGCTGTATTACTAGATAATCAGGAAGATTATTTTCTAAGTCTTTCACAATATTATCTTCTCCAAAAATTTCAATGTTTGGAGGAATCAAGTAATAATATTTATTATTTGATTTTCTGTCTGTCAGAAAATTAATGGCAGCACCCTCTGGAAGAACAAGTATAGTATCATCTTTCTTTGTATTATTTTTTATATAATTTACCATTTCATAAATAGGTTCAATTTTCTCTAAACCAGGAATTAAAGGCCCTTTATCAATAATAACCGAACAAAACCCATAGGTAAGTTGTAATTTTTCAAGATTTGATAAATAATACATTGTACCTGTAAGATAGATAAGTATTGTAATTAGCTGAATATATATTATTTTTTTTATTTTTATTCTTTCTGTTAAATTTATTTTGTAAATATATAAATATAAAACACAGCATACAAATAACAAAGGGAAATAATAAGTTCCATATGAATTAAAACTTATATTAAATATACATTTAAAAGAACATAAAATTACAGATAAAAATAATGTGAAAAATAAAATATCCTGAATACAGATAGTTTTTTCTTTATGCTTTTTTATAAGCTTAAAACATAAAATAGAAAATAGAACTAGGGCAAAAGCTCCAATCCAATTAAAATAAAAAGCATTGCTAATAACCAGGCTTCTTACCGTAATAAAAAGAATGAAATAAAATAATAATAAATATAAGATAAATAAGATAAATTTAAGAATATTATGAATTTTTAAAAATAGTTTAGAAGATTTTATGAAGAAAAAAACATATAAAGATATTACAAAAACAAATATTGTTGTTTTTAAAAAATATAATAACAACACTTTAATAGAAGAAATAGTTGGAATAAATCCAAGATAAGTATATAAAACTTTAACACTTTCTGCTTTTGAAAGTAAAATCATATATATTAGTGCTTGCTTTAAATCAGAAAGAGATACTCCTTGTATAAATAAAGTTGTAAAAGAAATAATTGGAATAATAAGAAATGAAAAAGAACATAATGCAATTGTTTTTAAATTTACTTTTTTAAATATCAAAAATAAAAACAGTATTATACCAAAAGGCACAAACTCATACTTAAAACAAATACTCATGCCATATAAGAAAAAAGATAAATATAAAAATAATCTATTATCATCTTTTATAAAATATAAAAGGCAAATTAATGACCAAATAAAAGAATTTAAAGCATAAACTAAAGAATATGAGTAAGGGAAAGTATAATTTGTCTGCGTAACTGTATATATACACATTGTAATTATAGCGAACAAAATACTAAAAACTAGTATTGAGCCTTTTTTTATGAATAGCTTTAAAATATAAAATAATCCGAACAAAATTAATGTTGAATTAACAAAACCAGCAAAATAAAATGTTCTTAAATTTTCACCAAATACTTTTATTAAAAAAGCATTTAATTGATAACCTAATGGGGCATATACATTAAAAATATCTTTATAAAGAACATCTCCCTCATTCATTACCATAGGAATATATATTTCTCTTGATGAATCAGAAAAAATCATTGCACTGCTGTAGAATACAAAAAACAAAATAATATTTATTACAAAAAGGATTAAAAGCATTTGATAATCTTTTAAATTAGATGTGAAAAATTTTTTCTGGTTTCTATATATTTTTAGTCTATCTTTAAACATTTTTATACCTCATTTAAATATAAAGTGTATCATGTTTAATGTTTTTAAACTAAAATGTAAATATGAAATTTCAAAGATTATCAAATATTAATACCAAAAGAGATGCGTGGGTTGAAATAAACCTTGACGCAATAGAGCATAATATACTTGAATTAAAGTCATTCGTAAGACAAAATACAAAAATACTAGCCGTAGTTAAAGCTGATGCATATGGTCATGGAAGTTCAATGATTGCTCCTACACTTTTAGCATCCGGTGTAGATTATCTTGGTGTTGCATCAATTGATGAAGGAATGGAACTGCGTAATAATAAATTCACATGCCCTATTCTAGTTCTTGGGGCAGCACCAGTTTGGGCATTTGATTATGCTGCACAAAATAATATATCTCTTTCTTTATTCTTAGAAAATCATATTGAAGCTGCTGATTTAACTTATAAAAAAACAGGCTTAAAAACAAAAGCACATATTAAACTTGATACAGGAATGAATAGAATTGGTGT
>CALUSI010000009.1 GCA_944323395.1 Candidatus Gastranaerophilales bacterium | reverse complement strand
CCGGAAACCGCCACAGGTAGGTTGGTAGAAAATACTAAGGTGCGCGAGACAACTCTCGCTAAGGAACTCGGCAAAATCACCTCGTAACTTCGGGAGAAGAGGTACCCTGGTAGAGTGAAGCGGCTCGCCCGTGGAGCTTGATAGGGTCGCAGTGAATAGGCCCAAGCGACTGTTTACCAAAAACACAGGTCTCTGCTAAGTCGAAAGACGATGTATAGGGGCTGACGCCTGCCCGGTGCCGGAAGGTTACGTGGAAGTGTCAGACGCAAGTCGAAGCACAGAAACTAAGCCCCGGTGAACGGCGGCCGTAACTATAACGGTCCTAAGGTAGCGAAATTCCTTGTCAGGTAAGTTCTGACCCGCACGAATGGCGTAACGATTTGGGCGCTGTCTCGGCGAGAGGCTCGGCGAAATTGGATTATCCGTGAAGATACGGATTACGTGTACCAGGACAGAAAGACCCTATTGAGCTTTACTGTAGCTTGAAATTGAATTCGGGTCCTGCTTGTGCAGGATAGGTGGGAGACTTTGAAACTTAGTCGTCAGGTTAAGCGGAGTCGCCGTTGAGATACCACTCTAGTATGATTTGAATTCTAACGCTGATCCCTCTAACAACAGGGCAGCGGACAGTTTCTGGTAGGCAGTTTGACTGGGGCGGTCGCCTCCTAAAGAGTAACGGAGGCGTTCAAAGGTTCCCTCAGGTTGGTCGGAAATCAACCATTGAGTGCAATAGCAAAAGGGAGCTTGACTGTGAGACCTACAAGTCGAGCAGGTGCGAAAGCAGGATATAGTGATCCGGTGGTTCTGCATGGAAGGGCCATCGCTCATCGGATAAAAGTTACCATAGGGATAACAGGCTTATCTCCCCCAAGAGTCCACATCGACGGGGAGGTTTGGCACCTCGATGTCGGCTCGTCGCATCCTGGAGCGGTAGTACGTTCCAAGGGTTGGGCTGTTCGCCCATTAAAGCGGCACGCGAGCTGGGTTCAGAACGTCGTGAGACAGTTCGGTCCATATCCGGTATGCGCGCAAGAGAATTGATCGGAGTCTTCCTTAGTACGAGAGGACCGGGAAGAGCGAACCTCCAGTGTACGGGTTATCCTGCCAAGGGTAAACGCCCGGTAGCTGTGTTCGAAGCGGATAAGTGCTGAAAGCATATAAGTACGAAGCCCACCGAAAGATGAGTTCTCTCACTGGGTAACCAGGTAAGTCCCCATGCAGATCACGTGGTTGATAGGTCATAGTTGTAAGTGTGGCAACATATTAAGACGAGTGATACTAATAGGACGAGGGCTTTTCCTAGCGGAAATTCCGCAGGGTGTTTAGTTTACGAAGTAAACCGAACCCGCAGTAGCGAAAGTCAGACGAAGCGGAGAAAAAACATTTAGTTTTTTCGAAGAGAAGTGGATTGACTGAGCTTGAAGGAATTTCGAGATAGAAAATATCAAAAAGAAAAACATAGATGATATAGATTTAATTTTATGCAGTAATCAGGGTACGGAAGTACAGAATGTAACCAATGAGATTTGAAAGAAGTTGGTTATACGAGAGATTTCCGGTGATCAAGCGGTAGGACACCACCCGTTCCCATTCCGAACACGGTCGTAAAGACTACTTGCGGTGAAAATACTTGGCGGAGGACTGCCTGGGAAGATAGCTAGTTGCCGGATTCAAGTTTAGAGGAGTTAGATGTTTTTTCATTTAACTCCTTTTTATTAGGAAAATATGTTAGTTTTACTCTTTTTATTTTGTTTTAAACTTTTTATGTTGTTGATTACAAAATAGTTGGAGTATTTATGTCTTTTTTTAATTTAACTACCAAGAATATTAGATTTAATGTTGTCGATTGTGTTTCTTCTGATGATTCCGAAGATTGTTTTTTAGAAATTACTGTTAAGAAATCTTTTTTTAATGATATTTTAGTTAATTTGCTTATACTTCATGATAACTCTAATATGTTAGAAGTTCCTTTGACTAAACGTGAAAAACAGGTACTAAAATGTTTATCTTCCGGGAAAAATAATGCGCAAATTGCTCAAGCAATGAATGTAAGTGTACATACTGCAAAAGTCCATATTCATAATATTTTTAGTAAATTGTCAGTTCAAGATAGAACTGAAGCAGTTGTCAAAGCTATTAAATATAAATTAATAGACATATAGTGTTAACTTTTGTTAATTACAACGCAATTTTGTCTTTTTAAAATACTTTATTACTATGTAAGGTAGATTTTGGGGTTTAGTATATTTATGGTTGATGTTTCAAAATTTAGTAATATTGAATCTTCAAAAGCATTAAATATAGCTGATTTTAATTCTTTGAATGAAACAAGTTTAGCTAATGAAGATGTCAGTATATTTGCTTCTTATGATGATTCGCAACAAGAAGGTGCTGATATACTATATCAACAACTAGATTCCGTTGAAGAGAAACAAGGATTTTTTTCTCAAACTTGGAACGGAATAAAAGAGTTTGTTGGTATTGGTACTAGTGCTGAAAAGTGTGATGAAGCAATCGAAAAATATAAAAATGGTGAAATATCCTTTGAAGAAGCGTCTGCTGTAATTGATGAATTTTCAAATAAGCAAGATGCAAGTTTAGATTTATTTTCTAATATAGCTACAGGTGTAGCCGCTATTGCAGCTGCAAGTCTTGCCGGTGCTGCGATTGTTGCTTCTGGTGGTACAGCTACTCCTTTAGTATTGGCTGCTATTGGGGCTGGTACCGGTGCTGTAACAAAAACTGCTTATAAATTTACAGATAGAGCAACGAATGAACTTGAAGGTGATTCGTTAGATGGAAAACAAATGTTAAAAGACGGATTATCAGGTGCTGTAACCGGTGCAATTGGTGCTGCAACAATGGGTACAGGTAGTGCTGCAGGTTCTCTTGGCTCTTCGGTAACAAAATGTGCTGTTAAAAGCGCAAAAACAGGCTTTGTAACTGGTGCTGTTTCTGGTTCTTCTAACTATGTAATCGATACTTCATTTGATGAAAATAAGGATTTTGATACAAAAGAATTCTTGAATGCTACGGCAACAGGTGCTGCTGTTGGTACAGCTGTTGGTGGTATTATGGGAAGTGCTAATGGTGCAATGCGTTATACCGGTGTATTGAAGCATGGCGGTATGGTAAAAGTTGACGATTCAGGTAAACTTCTTAATGCTTCGGCTCAAGATATTGTTGCTAATTCTGCTTGTAATGCAGAGTATAAACTTGTAAATAATGGTATTCGTTCCGTTGCTGCTTAATTTTATTTATATAATATATATCATCACAAAAAAGCAATGTATTTCATTGCTTTTTTAGTTTAATATATTTATATGATTAATTTTGATTCTTTAATATTGAGACTATTTTTAGAAGAAAACAATGATTTTTTTGTTGGTGCAAAAATTCAGAAAATTCAGCAGCCAAATCGTTCTGAATTAATTTTTTATATTCGAAATTCAGGTGAGTCAAGAAAGTTTTATATTAATTTTAATCCGAGTTTTTATCATATTTGTTTTATGTCTAAAGATAATGAGTATAAAAGAAATATGATTATTCCCAAAACTGCACCTATGTTTTGTATGCTTTTAAGGAAATATATACAAAATGCCAAAATAATCAGGGTAGATGTTCCAAAGTATGAAAGAATTTTTGAGATATATTTTGAATATTTTGATGAACTTAATGAAAAATCTCAATTATGTTTAGCTATAGAGTTAATGGGTAAATATAGTAATGTAATTTTATATAATTATGATACTAATGTAATTATTGGTTGTGCTCATAATGTAAGTTCTGAAAAAAGCAGAGAACGTGAACTTTATGGTATGCTTCCTTATATTTATCCTCCAAAGCAGAAGAAAAACAATCTTACTAAAGTAACTTTTGAGTCATTTAAAAAAAATATTGATTTTGAAAAATTAGCACAATTTATAGCATCTAAATATCATTATCTTACTATTTCTTTTGTTAAAGATGTTATAGATTCTATTAATCCTTTTTCTTTGGAAATGCTTTATGAAAGGCTTAAGAGTTTCTTAAATCAAAAAAAGTATAGATATTTTATTACTCAAGATCATTCAAAATATTTTTTGGAAAAAGTTAAAAATGGTACTGAATATAATTGTGTTAATGATATGATTGATGAATATTTTTCGTATCATCAAAATAAAGTTATAATTTATAATTTGAAAACTAAGATATTTAGATTTATAAATACTCAATTAAAAAAATTATATACATTAAAATCGAAACAGGATATTCTTATAAAAAAAATTGATAAAGCTAATTCTTATAAAACAAAGGCTGATATTATTATGGCTAATTTGTATTCATTAAAAAAAGGAATTAGAAAAACATCTTTATATGATTTTGAAGGGAATATTCAAGAAATTGAGTTGGATGAAAATCTTTCTCCTGTTGATAATGCAAATCGTTATTATAACTTATACAAAAAGGCAAAAAATGCATATGAACATGCTTCAAAAATGATTCTTGAAACAAATTCTCAAATTTTATATTTTGAAGAAGTATCTTATTTTGTTCAATCTACTAGTGATATAAATGAACTTAATGATATTTATTATGAATTAATTGAAGAGAAAGACTCTAATATAGAAAGTGTTCAAAAAATTGATTTTCTTGAATTTCAAGGAACTAAGATTTACATTGGAAAAAACAAAAAACAAAATGACTATATTTTGTCAAAATTATCATCAGGTGAAGATTTATGGTTTCATCCTTTAAATGCACCGGGTGCTCATGTTCTGGTTAAATCAAATAATAAAAAAGAGATTATTTCTGATGAAGTCTTGTTAAAGGCTGCCGAACTTACTAAAGAGTTTTCATCTCAAAAAAATAATTCAAAAACATCTATAATTTATACAAAAAGAAAATATGTGAAAAAAGCCAATAACAAGCAAGCTTTTGTTACTTATAAAAATGAAACAGAGATTATTGTCTAGTTTGTTACTTTGTAAAGTTTGTCATATCAGAGAATATATTGTTTGTTTTTTGAGTCTGATTGAAGAAATTCGGATTTAACATATTTATTTTATTTAATTGTTTTGTTGATTTTTGAGCTTCTTCTTCTCTGATACGTTTTTTTGTTGCTCTTTCATTAATAGCAGGTAACAAGAAACCTAAGAATACCGGTACTAATACAAGAACTGAAAGTGCTGTGAATCTTGCATTAAGTGTTTTCGCTTTTTGTACCCAAGGATTATTTTTATCTTTAAATAAATTTGTTAGTTGTTTTACGTCATCAGAGTCTATAGCTTTAGATAAAACTTCTTTAATTGTTGAATTATCTGCTGTAGCTATATCTTTACCTTCTTTTGCAAGCAATCTTTGAACTATATTTTTTGCTTCATCTGTAACACTAAATACTTTTCCGAGATTTCCGCCTTGTCCTTCTATAAATTCGCAAAAGCCTTTTATTCCGTCTTTATATTTATCAACACCGCTATATTTAGAAATAATCTGTTCTGTTGAAAGAACTTGAACACCTTTTATCGGACGAAGATAATCAAACAATTTTTTTGCAAAACTTTGTTGTTTAAATCCTTTATCTTTTGCTGCTAAAACAAGTCCTGATTTTGCTTCATTTAATTTTGAAAATCCTTTACGTAGTTCTTTTTCTGCAAAACACATTGTTGCACAAGTAACCAAGTCTCTTCTTAAAATTTCTTCTCTGTCATATTTATCTTTTGCTTGGAGTGTACGTGGAATAAGAATACCAAATCCCATAATTCCAAGTAGTAACGGGAATGAAACATTACAGCCTTCAAATTCGATTGCTCGACCTAATTTACCTATAAGACCATTTCCTGTTAATTTATTTACCAATTGAGCTGATGAACCGAATGATGGATTTGATTTATCTTTCTGTGTTTGGTTTTCATTAACTTTTACATTATCAAGGGATTTATCTTTAAGTGTTTCTTCCTTCATTAAACCTTTTAGCCCGGCATTCCCTTTTCCTTCTGCTTTGTTATATAATCGAGGAATAATTTGCAAAAACGCCATTACTGCCGCATACATTGCTATGTTTGTGCCTAGTCTTTCAATAACTTTCTTATTTGACAGTTTCTTAATATATTCGTTAATTTTACCTGTATCACAATTTTTTGCTTTTTCTACTACATCATCAGCATATGCCATCATATGAGTTATTGTTTCTTTGAATGGTGCTGATGTAGTTTTTGATATTGTTGCTATTGTAAAGTCTGTATTTGCTACATCTTTTGCATGATTCTTTGCTATATCAATAAATTCATCAGATAATTTTATTATAGTTTCTTTTTGAGCCGCTTTATCTTTTGCTGTTTTAACGAGTCTTTCTGCAAAATCAGCTGCTTTTTCCAATGTTTCTTTTGATGCTTGTGGTTCAGATTTTGCATTTTGTATAATTTGCGTAAATGCATTTTTATAGAAATCTTGTTTGCTTATAGCTTGACCGGCTTCATTTAGAGCTTGAGCTGTATGAATTTCTCCAAAAGATTTTATAAAGTTCATTGGTACATTTACTGTTTTACCAATAAGCTTTTTACCTGCAGCAAGCATTCCCATTGGTATCAGGAACATACTCGGTCCTGTAAGCATTTCTCTTACAAATTCTTTTGCTGCAAATTTAAGATTCTTTTCTCCTTTATTTTCTTTTGTATTTCTTCTTAAACCCATAATCGGTCTTGGAAGATTTGTTCCCAACATATCTTGTAGTGTGAATGATATTGCAAGTCCGCCGTTTTCTATTAAATCTGCAACTCCCAAACAAAAAGAATCAAGACCACCTTTAAACGCTGGTACTTCTTTTGAATTTATAATATTATTTGTACTTCTTTTGTTACTATCTGATTTTTGCTTTATTATTTTTCTTGGAACGGCTGTGTTAACTTGATTTACTTGCATTTGATTCCTGAACTATTATACTTACCTTGCTTACTTTCGCATGAAGTATTGTAAAATAATTAATTTGCGCTTTTTCATGCTATTTATTAACATTTTTTACAAAAGTTAAATAAGTGTATTAAGTATACTTAACATAAAATTTGAATTCAACCCAAAACCTTTATTTTGATTAATTTTCTGTAACATTCATTCTTGTTTTTTGATTTGTTTTTTAGAATGGGTAACAATGTTATTGATGTCTCTTTTACTAATTTTTCTTCCTTAATTTGTATTAGGGAAGTTTTTTTATACAATGTTATTAGGTTAGATAAGGAGATTTTTATGATATTAGATAAAGTAAATTTGCCTTGTGATTTAAAATGTCTTTCAATTGATGAGATGAATCTTTTGGCTGGTGAAATTCGTGAATTAATCATCAAAAAAGTTAATGCTATTGGTGGTCATATGGCACCAAATTTAGGGATTGTTGAAACTACTATTGCTATGCATTATGTATTTAATTCGCCAGTTGATAAATTTATATTTGATGTTTCACATCAATGTTATCCGCATAAGATTCTTACAGGTCGTAAAGATGGATTTACTGTTCCTGAAAACTATTTAAAATATACCGGTTATACTGCACCTGAAGAAAGTTTGCATGATTTGTTTAAAATCGGTCATACTTCTACTTCTGTAAGTTTAGCTGTTGGAGTTGCAAAAGCAAGAGATTTACAAAACAGAAAAGAAAATGTAATTGCTTTAATTGGTGATGGTTCTTTAACAGGCGGTGAGGCTATGGAAGGCCTTAATAATGCGGCTTGTCTTGGTTCTAATATTATAATTATTGTTAATGATAATGATATGTCTATCGCTGAAAATCATGGCGGTATTTATAAAAATTTAAAATTGCTTCGTGATACGAATGGCAATGCCGATTGTAATTTCTTTAAATCTATTGGTTTTGACTATTTATATGTTGATGACGGTAATAATATTGAAAAAATGATTAAGGCTTTAGAATCTGTTAAAGATTCGACTCATCCGGTTGTTGTTCATATTAATACTTTGAAAGGTAAAGGATTAGAAGTTGCTGAAAATAATAAAGAAGCTTTTCACTGGATTTTACCCGGAACCCTAGATAAAAAAGATGAAAAAGTTGTTCAAAATACTGAAGATTATACCTCTTTAACAACTGATTATATGCTGAAAAAGGCTAAAGAGGATTCTTCTTTTATTGTCGTTAATGCTGCGACTCCCGGTGTGTTTGGTTTTTCAAAAGAATTTAGAACAAAAATGGATAAACAATATACCGATGTTGGTATTGCTGAAGAACATGCAGTTGCTTATACTTCGGCACTTGCTAAAATGGGAGCTAAACCTATTTTTGCGGTTATGAGTTCTTTTATACAAAGAGCATATGATCAATTGTCTCAAGATTTGTGTCTTAACAGTTCTCCTGTTACTATGCTTGTTTATTGGGGCGGGATATCTAATGCCGATGCTACTCATCTTTGTGTTTTTGATATTCCTTTAATCAGTAATATACCAAATATGGTTTATCTTGCTCCTACTTGCAAAGAAGAATATTTAAGCATGCTGGATTGGGCTGTTAATCAGACTCGTTATCCCGTTGCGATAAGGGTTCCTTCTTGTAAACTTATTGCTTCAGGAGTTAATGATAATACTGATTATTCGATTTTAAATAAATATGAAGTAAAAGAAAAAGGTGAAGAAATTGCAATACTTGGTCTTGGCAGTTTCTTTGGACTTGCTCAAACGCTTAAGGATGAAATTAAAAAGACTTTAGGTATAAATGCAACATTGATTAATCCTAAGTTTATTACAGGCATTGATTCTGAGCTGCTTGAAAATTTAAAATCTAATCATAGTTTAGTTATAACTTTAGAAGACGGTGTTTTAGATGGCGGCTTTGGTGAAAAGATTTCGAGATTTTATTCCAATTCAGATATGAAAGTCATAAACTATGGTGCAATGAAAGAATTTACGGATAGAGTTAGTCTTAAAGAATTATACCAACGATATCATCTGACTAAAGAATTAATAGTTTCGGATGTTCAAAAAATCTTGCAAAAAGCTAGATAGTTTTAATATTCATTAAAAAAAGAATCCTTTTTACAAAAATAAAAAGGATTCTTTACTTTTATAATGAAAATTCTACAAAAACAGGAAAATGGTCGCTTCCAAAAAACTTACCTTGTTTATATTCAATTGGAGTTATATCTTTGCTAGAAAGAATATGTTCTACGGTTATTCTTAATATCGGTAAATGATATGTGTTCCAGCTTCCTTCATGGATATTACCGCTTATTGTTTGAGCATCGTTTATGTTTGTTGCTTTTATATATTTTTTATAAGCGGGTGAAAATGCTGTTGTATTAAAATCTCCTGCTATTATAAGGTTTTTACTATGATTATTTATTATTTCATTTATTTGTTTTAGCATGTCGTTTCTTATTAGGAAATATTCTTTCTGTAATGGCGGAAGCGTGTGAACTCCATATATTTGAATTTCTCTTCCGTTTATATCTATTTTTGCATTAGCAACAGGAAGATCATATTCTGTCCATTTTTCAATTTTTGAATTGATAAAAGGAAATTTTGAATATAATGCAATCCCAAAATTATCATCTCTTTCTTGTTCTATATAATACGGATATTGTTTTTTTAAATCTGAAATTCCTAGAAGCCAGTATCTGTCTACTTCTTGTAATATAATAATGTCAGGATTTTCTTTTTTTATCTCTTCTAATAATATATTATATTTGTTGTTACTGGTTAAAACATTGTATAATGCTAATTTTAAAGTGTTTCGATTTGTTATATTATAGTTTGTTTGGAAAAAATACGGTCTTAAATCTGAAAAATTTATTAAAATTATGAGGATTGAAACTATAATTCCTATAACAAATTTTTTGTTAAAAGTTGAAAGATATGAAAATGTTATAGAAAAAATGATTCCGATATAAAAATAATGTAATTTAAAATGAGATAAGATTTCGGTTGTATGGTTTTGAGATGGTATATTTGCCAAGATATTTATAATTATGAATATAGAAAAAAGTATAATTGCTCTTTTGGTAATAAATCTATTAAAATTATCTCTTAAATTCATTTAAAAATTCCTTTTATATACTTCTTGTCATTTTATATCTTAAAATATTTGGAAAAAAGAATATATTATTGTCTAATTCATAAATTTGATTACTTCCCTTAATATCATAAAACTTGATGAAACCGGAAGTTTAAATAATTATGAAAGTACAAAATATTACTTATAATACCACATTAAAACCTGCTTTTAAAAAACATATAAACTATGAAGATTACTATGATGATTATGGAATATATAACAAACACATCTCTATAAAAGATGTTTTTATATCCTCAAGTATAGTTTCGGGATTATTACTTGTTGCGGGGGCAATTTTTACACACAAAAATGAACTTGTAAATGTCGTTAAAAAAGCAAAAGACAACCTGCAAAAAACAACAATTGATAATTTTAATAAAATAGTTTAACTTTGGATTAAATATTGTGTGTTTGGTCTGTTAATTTCTTCTTCGGATTCGTTTCTATTTTGAATAGCATAGAAAGTGGAATTAAACAAAATGCAATTAGTGCAAAGATTTCAAAAACATCAACATATGCCATTAAACGTGATTGTGAAAGCAATGATTTATAAATATAAGCATTTGTTTTAATAGCAGCGAAATTGCTTGATGCATTTGACATAAATGTATTTAATAATGCGGCAAATTTTTGTTGGAATATTAAATTAAAATTTGACAAATTATCAACTAAATATACCTGATGTATCTGGCTGTGACGTGCTACAAGAGTTGATGCTACTGATGCAATAATTGCTGTCATTGTACTTTTACAAAGATTATGAAGACTGGAACCATTTGTTAATTCCGATTTCGGTAATGTGCCAAGTACTAAAGATGAAATCGGAATAAAAGTCAGAATAACACCTACTCCCATTAGAACTTGAGGAATCGCTATATAAATAAAAGATATATTAAGATTTAAGTTTATGAAAAATAGAGTAGAAATTCCTAAAAATAAAAAGCCTATTGCAATTAAAATTCTATTATCAAATGTTTTCATTAATGAATTTATTAATAGCATCATCAAGACACAAGATATAATACGAGGAGCAAGTGCATAACCGCTCAGAATTGCTGTATATCCCATCATATTTTGTAGGAACTGCGGTACAAGTACGATTGTGGAAAATACAATCATACTTACGGCGGAAGAAAGAATTGTTCCGATTAGAAAATTTCTATCTTTGAATAACCTTAAATTAATCAAAGGAGAACTGCTTTCTAATTCTCTTACTATAAAAAATACCAGCATGCAAACCGAGAAACCTGCCAACCAGCTTATCCAAGCACAATCAAACCAGTTGTATTGTTGCCCTTTATCAAGAACTATTTGCATTGATAAAAGCCATAAAATCAGTGAAATCATTCCTAAAAAGTCAGTTTTTTTAATTTCTTTTCTGTTTTGTAATTCTTCTATATTGGAATGAACCATAGATATTGAAAGGATACCAACCGGAATATTTACAAGATAAATCCATTGCCAGTCAGCATTATCAACTATAAATCCGCCGAATGTCGGTCCTAAAATTGCAAAGACCATAACCGCAAGTCCATATAGACTCATTGCTATACCTCTTTTATCCTGTGGAAAGGCAGAGAGAAGAATTGATTGGGCTAATGGTGTCATAGGTCCGCCGCCTATTCCTTGAATTAATCTTCCTAAAACCATTATATTTAGATTTGGAGACATTGCACAAATTAAAGAACCAAGGGTAAATATTCCAATGAAAATCTTTAGAAAACGCTTTCTTCCCAGTAAGTTTTCCAACCAGCCTGACATTAAAATCAAACAAGAATTTGCAATCATATATGAGGTTATTATCCAGTTGGCTTCATCAATTGTTGAACCAAAGTATCCTGATATATGCGGAATTGCAACATTTGTTGCTGATGTTGCAAGACAAGCAAATGATGTTGGTATTAATATTGATAATGCTACAAGCCAAAGCGGTGCAGGTTTACTTTTATAGACATATTTTGTCATTACTTAACCTTTACTTCTGGAACTACAGACATACCCGGAACTATGTTATATTCTGATATGTCCTCATCAAAAGTTATTTTAACCGGTACTCTTTGTACTATTTTTACGTAACTTCCAACTGCATTTTCAGGCGGGAAAAGACTAGCTTTTGCGCCTGTTGAACGTTGTATGCTATCTACTTTCCCTTTAAATTTTTTATGACCATATGTATCTATTTTAATTTTAACGGGTTGACCCGGTTTCATATTCGCAAGTTGAGTTTCCTTAAAGTTTGCTATTACCCATACTTTCGCTGGTACGATTGCAAACAACGGCTGTGCTGTTTTTATATAATTTCCTTCTTCTACAGAACGGTTTGTTATTTTCCCGTCAGTTGTTGCATAAATCTTTGTATATGACAAATTTAATTCTTCTTGTTCAACTTCGGCTTCTAATCTTTTAATTGTATATTGTATTTCATTATATTTTGCTTTTGCTGAATTATTGTTTGATTGTGCATTTGTTAGTTTATTTAAGCTGGCTTCGTAGTCTTGTTTTGAAGAAATACCTTTTTCTTTCATTTTTGAGTATCTTTCATAATCATTTTGAGCAAAATCTAAATCAGACAAACTCTTATTTACTTCGTTTTCGGCTCGTATCAACGATGCTTTTGCTTCTTCCAATTCTGCTTTTTTCTCTCTTAATTTAGCTTGGTAATCATTTGGATCAATTTCCAGTAATAAATCTCCCTTTTTTACCTCTTGGTTATCTTCTATATTTAAATTAAGCACAAGACCCGAAACTCTTGGAGCTACTGTTATAATGTTGCCTTCTATAAATGCATCATCAGTTGATTTATAATATATGTTGTGAATTCCATAAAATATTCCTAAAATAAGAAATATTATTCCTGTTATGCTTGGTACAAGTACTCTCTTTTTAAGATATTCAGGGCGAGTATCTTCTATCTCAATAATATCTTCTTTTATTGCTTTATTGGCTTTTTTCTCTTCCAACTTATTCTCCTTTTATTAATTTTATATTTGAAGTTTAACTTTGTTTCTTATATTTGTATTCATTTTCTCAAGTGTTTTAAGTGTAATTGCGAGTTCTTCAGGGGTAATATCTTTTGTTATTTCTTTTCGCATACAAATATCTTTGGGAAAAATTTTATCTTTTATTTGTCTGCCTTTTTCTGTGACAATTAATTTGTATATTTTTCTGCCGTTTGAATCAGGAAATTTTTCTATAAGCCCATTTTTCTGCATGATTTCTATTATTCTTGAAATATTTGATCGGTCTTTGAATAAAATTTCACTTAGTTGCCTTTGATACATGATTTCTTTGTTCTCAACAAGTAAAAATAATATTACATATTGATCCGGTGTAATTCCGTAGTTTTCTTCAGCAAATGTTTGGGTTGAAAACCCTCTGACTAATGTCCCGGTTATGTATATTAATGACCCGATTCTTCCGTTTAGATATTCCCTGTACATTTTTACCTTATTTACTTTATTTTTTTCTTGTGCTGTAATTATAGCACAAGAAAATTTCAGAGGTAATAAATAATGAGAATAAAAATAATAATTTCCATATTAATGGTGGTTATTATGCAGTTTCCAGTAATTGCAAAAGAAAATTCAACTCAAGAAGTTAATACTATTGAATATATGAATATATCTTGGTGGGAAAAATATAATGATGAACATTTAATTAATAATCTTTTGAAGATTTATCAAAATAATTATGATTTGAAGATTGCAGCATTAAAGGTTAAGGAAAATGAGCAGATTGTAAAGGCGCAATTTGCAAATGAACTCCCTAAGCTTGGATTATCAGGTCAATTATATAGGGATTTAAGATCCTCTATGCAGCAATTCGGAGATATGCAAATTCCGAGTTATGCTCAATATAATTACTACTTGCCAATTACTGCAAGTTATGAAGTTGATATATGGGGGACAAACAGACTTCGTACAAAAAGTTCAAAACAGGAGCTTGAGATTGTTAAACAGGCAGAGCGTGCTACATATATTGCTTTAACATCTGACTTTGCAACAGATTATTTTAACTTAATTAGAGCTGACGAATTTTTGAAAATACAAAATGAACTTATTAAATTACAGGAAGAAATTGTATCAAAAATAAAAGATAAGTATGAAGTCGGGCTTTGTTCGGTTAATGATTTACTTGTTGAACAAAGAGTTTTAACATTGCTTAATGAAGAACGAAATACGCATATTAAAAATCGTGATACGTTAATTGATACTATTAAAGTATATTTGGCTGATTCATCTGATTCTGTTGAAAGGAATTCTTATGACAGTATTACTTTATTGAATGGAATTCCGCTTGAATATAGTACTGAAGTTATCGAAAATCGACCTGATTATCTGCAGGAAGAAGCAAATCTTAAACGTATCGGAATAGATATAAAAGTTGCAAGACGCAATTTTCTTCCAAAGTTTATTATTTTTGGACAAATTGGTCTTAATGCATATCATTTGGATACTTTATTCAATTCTGCTTCGCAAATGTTTAGTGCCGGAGTTTTGCCTTCTATTGATTTATTTTCGGGCGGCAGAAAGCTTGCTATATTAAGGTTGAAGAAGTTTCAGTATGATGAGGCATTTAATTCTTATAAGAAAACAATTATTGACGGTATTAAAGATATAAATTTAGGAATTATTAAATATAAGGAAGCACAAGAAAACTATAAAGAAAGTTCTAAACGTTTAGAATTGCAAGATAAAACATATTCTTTAGTTAAAGATAAGTTGGAAATAGGTTCTGCAAGTGATTTAGATGTTCTTTATGCTAAACAAGCTTATTTAATGGTTAAAAAAGATGAAGTTTCAAACAAAATGAATTCTGTAATATCAACAATAGGACTTTATAAAGCTGCGGGCGGAATGGATTTGTATAAAATTAATGAGGATTTATAAGTTTTTAGGTTTTGTCCTGCCATAAAAAAAGACCCCTTAATGGGTCTTTTTAATATTTGCCGAAGGTCTGGATATAAATAGAACATCGCTCGCGCTGTCTTGCTCGTTCGCGATAAACGGCATTGCATGTCGAAGGCTCAACGCCTCCGCCATTTCAGCCTCTGCTCACTCGCGCTCGAACCTAAAGACAAAACTTCGTTTTGTGAGGGTTCTCATTCCTTTTATATCTTCGAAAAAATAAAAAAAAACGGAGAGAGAGGGATTCGAACCCTCGGCAAGGTCGCCCCTGCACAAATTTTCGAGATTTGCACCTTAAACCACTCGGACATCTCTCCTTTTATATCAAATTATATTACCTAGATGTCTTTTTAACAACTTAATGTAATTTTATTATCTTTTTTTTCTATATTCTCAGGTTCAGGATGAATGATTATGGTTATATTGGTAAAACTTTTTGCTATTTCTTCTTCTATTTCATCGCAAATTTTATGACACTGCGCTATTGTTAAATTAGGTTCAAAGAAAATAGTAATTTCTATATCCTTGCATTGGCCTACTTTTCTCGTTTTTAAGTCTTTATATCCTTTTATTGATATATTATTGTCTAATATTGATTCGATTTTTTTCATGTCTTCTTCAGGTAAAGAGCCATCCAATAAATTATTCAATGTCTCTTTGGAAATAGAATATCCAGCTTTTATAATTATAATGGCTACAATTATTGCTATTATAGGGTCAAGAATTACAATACCTGTTATTTTAATAAGTATTAAACCAATCAATACACCTAAAGAAGAAAAAATATCTGTTCTTAAGTGCTCGGCATCGGCATATAATGAAACGGAATCAGCTTTTTTTGCCACATAAAATAAATAACTGCTTACTATAAAGTTTGCGATAACGGCAAATGCCATTACATATATACCCAACATTGAATTGAAATCAAGATTATATCCCCATATTAATTTTTTAACTGATTCATATATTATGTATAATCCGGCAAGAATAATTAATCCACCCTCAATGAAACCAGACATATCTTCATACTTGCCATGCCCGAATGGATGTTCCTTATCTGCAGGTTCGCTTGAACGTGATACTGCAAAAAAAGTTAATACTGATGCCAAAAAATCTGAAAATGAATGTATTGCTTCCGATATTATACTTATACTGCCCGATAGAATTCCGGCAACAATTTTTAATAATATTATTACTGCATTAGATGTAATAGAAAGTCCTGCTGCAACTTTTTTTTGTGTATTAAGTTCCATAATAACCTTTATAATAACCTGCAATATCTTATTAGATTATTTTACAACATTATGTTTAAAAAAGTATATTTTATTATTCAAATGAATCTATTATTTTATCAACTTCTTCTTCTGTGAGCTTATTTGTTGTAATTCCTGAACATTCAAAGGGATATATTTTTTCTAAAGTTGCTTCATCATCAACAGTCCAAGCTTCAAAATCAAAACCGGCATTATCTAATAGTTCATCTGCTTTATCTGTCATTTTAGATGCTTTTATATCCAAAAATACTTCATTATTTTCTGTCTTTAAGTTTTGCAGTGTTTGTATTGTTTTTGCATCAGGTTCTTTCTCATATAAATAGCCAAGCCTTGATTCAGGCATAAGTTCACTCATCATTTTTAGATATTCCGGATTAAAACTAATCCAGGTTATTTTATCTTCCATACCTGCTTCTTTCACTGCTTCAGCCAGAATCTTTGCCTTTTCCGAATCAAAATTACTGTCTTCTTTTAATTCAACATACATGTTTAAATCATATTCATTACTGCAGTCCAGAGCTTCATAAAAAGATGGTATTTTTGTTCCTTTATATTCTTCTCCTTTCCAAGAACCAAAATCTAATCTTTGCAGTTCTTCGAAAGTATAATTAGAACATTTTCTTCTGAATAAAAATCCCCATCCGTTTTCTCTTCTTGCTGTTCTATTTATAGTATTGTCATGTAATAAAACAGGAACGGAATCTTTAGTCCATTGAATATCACATTCAACCGTATCGTAACCATTTTCTGCTGCCAGAATAAATGCCGGAATTGTATTTTCAGGTGCTTCTATACTATAGCCTCTATGCGCTATTACTGATATATCAGAAGAATCTTCTTTTAATTGGCTGGAATTATTATCTAAATCTATATTATAAGGAATTGTTGGCATATTATAATATTTAGACATATTGTCATATAGAGAAAATGTCCTCGGGCAAAAATTATTAATATTATTTGCTGTGTTAAGCATAATTATTTTCTCTTAAATCCTGGTATATATAATAAAAATTTTTTTTTGAAAGAATTGACTATTTCAAAAATATTATTATCTGAAAAATGATATATACTTATGTGGGAAGTTTTTTTTATAAATTAATGGTAAATTCGACCGAAAGGTTGAATTTGTGTACCAAAAAAAATTTCCGATTTTATTTACTGTTTTTATATTTTTTATTGCAAAAGCATTTGCAGTTACGGTTCCGAATGCTTCTGTATCAACATTTTCGCCTGAACAACGTTCTACAAGAACAGAGAGTATATGGCTTAAACCATATAGTGCTTTTGAAACAATTGAACTTGAAAGTGGTAACAGAGTACATAATACAGCTTACGGTGCATATATTGGATATGACACAAATGTAATAAACTTGGCTAATGATTGGGATTCTGTATTAACTTTTCATACAGGATATACCGGCTCTAGGCAAAAATACAATGCAAGGACAATATTTCAAAATGGAGGTCAACTTGGAGTATCAGGAGTTTTCTTCAGAAAAAACTTTTTCCTTGGTGTTCTGACTAATGTTGGAGCAACAAATGCTATTTCAGAAAGTTCTTTTGAAAATATTAATTTTTCTATGCTGAGCGCAACTGCGGCAGTAAAAACAGGTTATAATTTTGAATTTTTAGGAAAAAGACTTTCATTTCAGCCAAGTTTTCTAGGTGCATATCTATGGGTTAATACATTTGATTATGTAAATGGTCAAAATGAAGTTGTTAAATCTGATCCTGTTTATTCAATTCAGCTGGTACCCGGACTTAAATTGACTGCAAATCTTGAAGATGGATGGCAGCCATATATTGGGGTACAACAAATTTGGAATATAATTAATGCATCAAGATTTTCTCCTAATGATGTAAGTGTTGGTGAAATAAGTTTAAAACCTTATGTACAATATGGTGTTGGTTTGCAAAAAAATGTTGGTGAAGATTTTACAGGTTATATTCAGTCAACAGTAAGAAATGGAGGCAGGAACGGTATTATTCTTTCTTTTGGTCTTAGAAAGTATTTTTAAATAGAAGTAATTATAATAAAGTTATAATTTAACAAAATTCCATAACTAAGCTAAAATATTAAGTCTCTGCCCTGATTGGTTTTGTATATTTTTTGCTTTATTTTTTATTGCTTTAGCTTCTGATGCTACTTTATAGTCCTGACTAGAAGGGGAATTGGGAGCCATTGCTGCTTTAATAACTGTATCTGCATGTTGAATTGTTTTTTCAGGATTTTCTTTATCCAAAACTGGCATTTTTATATCAACATGTCCTCCTACGGGGATTCCATGTGTATCTTTTTCTATAACAATAGAACCACCTAATGAACCGGCTGCATTTTTATGTGCTTTTTCATGAGCATATATTTCTTTGTAGCGTTGATCTATTATCTCATTTTTTTGCTGTCTATATATATTGTTTGAATTGAAACCCAAAGCACTAATCAAAACCTAACACCCCTTTTCTGCTACTATTATAGCAAATCAATATTGTATTCTCAATATATTATTAATAAGTTTTAAAAAGTATTTTTTTAAAGTTCTTTGGGTTGAGCTTTTACTTGTGAATCTATATAAAACATATTATTATCTCTATCATAATATGCATTACTATAAGTTAATTGTTTTGGATTATTATTAAGAATAAATTCATATTGACTGCTTCTTGTAGCATATCCCACTTCATTTCCTTTACAAATAGTAGCTGTAGTAAGGATAGAAACCATATCTGCTCTATTTCTACCGTCTTTATTTTGAGCCCAATTTTTTGCAAAATTTTTATCTAATGTGTAAGACTTAAAATTGCAATCTTGAATTTTTGCATTGTTAATTTTATCTAAAACTTTATTTATATATTTTGAACTTCCAAATTGAGCAACAAGCATAGCATCTGCTAGTGTTAAAGATTTTTTATTTTTAAAATAATCATACATACTCTGCATATTATAATTTGCATATTTATGATTGTTTGGGAAAACCTTTATTTTTCTAGATTTAGGATTTAAAAAGACCATAAGTCTGATTTCTCTTTCTAAAGATTTATCATCTAATGGTATAGAATCAAACATCCAGGTGCTTTTTTCACCTCTATATACAACAAAATCATTTTCACACTTATTTTCTCTTAAAAAATTACTCATTTTCGCAACTTCATTTGGCTTAGATAAAAATGTATCACTATCAGATGTATATTCCGAATAATTAAAATCTTGAATATTTCCTTTTTCTATTTCTCTAATAGTACTATATGATAAACAACTAACTATATCAGGTGATAAACCGCATATATATTTACATAAATCTCTTGAATAACCGCTTGAATATACATAAGGATCCTCATGCTTTGGAGAATTTATCATATATTCATAGGCTTCTTTATCATTAGAAAACAAAACCATTCCACTGAATAAATTACTACCGCTTGCCGACAACCTTTCTTCTAATGAGGTCATAACGTATTCAATTTCTTTTTCATCTAATTTATCTATGCTTTGTTTTATTGTATCTATTGCATCTGAATATAAAAGTTGAGAATCATCAGAAAAGAATTTATAATCACTATTACAACATTCCATTATTTCTTCATTGTTCAGTAATATATCACATTTTTCCGGCGATTTTTTATAGAGTTCTGAAAAGAAATCTCTTGCTGTCTGATTTTTTAAATTTGAAATTTTAGAATTTGGATACTTATTAGCGCTAAAAGATACAGTATCTCCGTTTAAATCTTTATTTAGAATTACCGTTCTTCGCCTATTATTAGTACTTAATGTATTCTGAATATTATTTAAACTTATTTTCATCAAATAGCCTTTATTGATATTAAAAAAATTTATCAATAAAAATTGATAAAGCACATTCATACAAATAAACTAATAGTCAATGAAAAAACTCGCAATAAGCTGTATATATAAATACTTTTTTAATTAATTATATCATTTACTATTTTATAAATAAGCTTCTTTTCTTCTTTTGTTGCTTTTTTTAATATTTTTATTACCTCTTTTTCAGCATCGAGTTCTTCCTCGAGGTGTTTTGTTTCAAATAGCTCTTTTATTTCTACATTAAAAGCTTTTGCAAATTTCTCTAGATTCTCGTAACTTGTAAAATAATATCCTGTTTCAATACGGCTGATTGTTTGGTAATCTAAATCTAATATTTCAGCAAGTTTTTCTTGTGTTAAATTATTCTTCTCTCTGAGTTCTCTTATTCTTTTACCAAATAACTTATTACCCGATGCCATAACTTTATCTCCCAAAGTTATATTATCGAAGAATAAAAAGATAAAGAATGTAGTCTAACATACTATATTGTTGACAATTTATACGCATTACGTATAATCATGATAGTAATATGTTTATTTTTTTACAATTATTATATGTTATACGTCAATAAAGGTGGTTTTATGAAAAAGAATATAACTTTATACTATGTGGGGACTAAAGGAATTAATTTTGGAGATTCGATTAACCCTATTTTTTTTGAACGTATTTTAAATATAAAAGTAAAAAGAGGATATCCAACAAATAGTGATTTTGTTGCCATAGGTTCGCTTATGCAGATGTTAACACTTAAAAATATTATTAGGTATAAGAAAATTCCGTATTTTCTAAAATATAATCTAAAACCAATTATAACAATGGGAACAGGTTTTAATTGTGATATTGAAAAATCAAATTTTTTAACTAGAACCTATAGAAATGTTTGTCCTGTTATTTTAAGAGGTAATCTTTCTCATAAAACTTTGGAAAAAATAAATAAAAAGGAATATAAAGATGTTTCATATGGTGATTTAGGACTTTTATTTCCGTATTTATTAGAGAAAAAAGTTCCTAAGTGCTATAAACTTGGCATTATTCCTCATAAATATGATTATAGCAATCCAATAATAAACATGTTATTAGATAAAATTCAAGATTCTACATTGATAGATTTAAGAATGCCTCCACTTGAAACTTTAGAAAGAATTGCACAATGTGAGACAGTTATTTCATCAAGTTTACATGGTTTAGTTGCAGCTGATAGTTTAAATATTCCAAATAAAAGAATAAAATTATCTAATCATGGTTTTGATTTTAATGTCGATTTTAAGTTTGATGATTATTACTCTATATTTACAAATGGTTCGCCAAATTATATTGAATTAACACAAGAAAATTATCAATCATTTATACAGGAATTAACCCCGGAAAAAATTTCAGAAGATTATTGTATTTCATATAGAGAAGTTCAAAATTATCAAAACAAACTTTATAAAAACTGTCAGAAACTAAAAGATATAATTTAATAATAAAATATAAAAATAAATTGATTTATCAATAATTGTACTTTTCTCATTACAGAAAAGTAGCAAAAGGCTAGCAGCTTGATATTCCGTTTCTATTTTGTTAATTTCAACCAAAAGCTTTATAACTCGGACTTCGTCCTCAAACAGATAAAGCTTTGATACCGTTTCAATAAACAAAATTACGAAACTACATATATAGCTGCAAATTTAAAATAAAAAATAAATATAATGTGGTTTTTCATCTATCCATAAACAATAAAAAAGGTTCACATTTGTGAACTTTATCTTATAATTGGCGAATAGTGGGATTGTCTTGCTCGTTCGCATTAAACGGCTAGCGTAAAAATTTGTATTCTGATTTTAAATATAAAAATAAATTGGTTTATTTATACATGTACTTTTCTCATTACAGAAAAGTACCAAAAGGCTAGCAGCTTGATATTCCGTTTCTATTTTGTTAATTTCAACCAAAAGCTTTATAACTCGGACTTCGTCCTCAAACAGATAAAGCTTTGATACCGTTTCAATAAACAAAATTACGAAACTACATATATAGCTGCAAATTTAAAATAAAAAATAAATATAATGTGGTTTTTCATCTATCCATAAACAATAAAAAAGGTTCACATTCGTGAACCTTATCTTAAAATGGGGCGGACAGTGGGATTGTCTTGCTCGTTCGCATTAAACGGCTTGCATGTCGAAGGCTCAACGCCTCCGCCACTCCAGCCTCTGCTCTCTCGCGCTCGAACCTTTTACAAAACTTCGTTTTGTGTGGGTTCTCATCCCAAATACAAAAACAAAAAAGGTTCACATTAGTGAACCTTATCTTAAAATGGGGCGGACAGTGGGATTCGAACCCACGTATATCGGAACCACAATCCGAGGCCTTAACCGCTTGGCGATGCCCGCCATCTGTAATTAAACTTTAATATAAACAAACCTTTTTTTCAACTGTTTTCTTTTTTAAAAGAAAGAAGCCATATTTTATGGCTTCCTTTCCCTTTTTTATTTGAAGAATTAGTATCTTTCCAAGTACATATCAAGTTCGTATTTTGTAACGGCGGTTCTGTATCCATCCCACTCTTTTAATTTAGATTGCATGAATTCTTTAAATATATGCTCTCCTAATGCTGATTTTACAATTGCACTTTTCTTCATCAACATTAATGCTTCATATAAGCTTCCAGGAAGAGTTTCTATTTTTGCACGTTTACGTTCTTTATCATCCATTTTGAAAATATTTTTATCAATATCTAATGGTGGTTTTGTTTTCTTTTCTACACCATCTAAAATAGCTTCTAATATTACTGCTAAAGCTAAATATGGGTTGCAAGAAGGGTCTGGTGATCTTAATTCAACTCTTGTTGCATTCCCTCTTTTTGCAGGAACTCTTATTAACGCAGAACGGTTTGCTAATGACCATGCCAAATATACAGGAGCTTCAAACCCGGGAACTATTCTTTTATAACTGTTTACAGTCGGATTTGTTACTGCTGTAAAGTTTTTTACATGATCTAATAACCCGCCAATAGCATATAATGCTGTTTCTGATAATTGATGTGCTCTTTTTGGATCATAGAATGTATTTTTACCGTTTTTAAATAATGATAAGTTACAATGCATACCGGATCCATTTATTCCATATATTGGTTTTGGCATAAATGTAGCATGTACGCCCATTTTATTTGCAACAGCTTTTACCGCATATCTGAATGTAATGATATTATCTGCACTTGTTAGCGCATCTTCATATTTAAAGTCAATTTCATGTTGACCTTCTGATACTTCGTGGTGGCTTGCTTCAACTTCAAAGCCCATCGCAGTTATTGTCCTGACAATTTCTTTTCTTATATTTTCACCCATATCATCCGGGGCTGTATCATAATAGCCGGCTCTATCGTGAGTGTTTGTTGTAGGAAATCCGTTTTCATCTCTTTTAAATAAGAAAAATTCAGCTTCAGGTCCTACATTCATTTCATAGCCCATATCTTTTGCTCGTTTTAGAACTCTTTTTAAGTTTGAACGAGGGCAACCTTCGAATGGTGTTCCATCAGGATTATGAATATCACAAATCAATCTCGCTACATTTGTTCCGGCTACTTTATCTTCTCTGAATGGCAGCAATGTGAAAGTTGCTAAATCAGGATAAAAGTACATATCTGAAGTTTCAATATTTCTGAATCCTTTTATTGAAGACCCATCAAGCATACATTCATTATTTAATATTTTATCCAGCTGTGAGCTCGGTAATGACATATTTTTTACTTGTCCGTTAATATCACAGAATTGTAACTTGATAAATTCAACCTTCTTATCTTTTACAATTTGTCTGATTTCTTCAGCTGTGTACTGCTTTCTTCCTGCCATAAAAAATTTTACCTTTCTTTTTCAAAAACTTTTAATGTTTTTATTATAATACTCCTTGGAAAAATTACAAGTGAAAAATTGCACTTTAACAAAAAATGCATAAAAAAATTAACAAAAATGTCATTTTTTTAGTGCAAGTCCTCTTATAAATGATGATTTTTTGCTTAAAACAGTCTTTTTAACGAGAAATGCAATTTTTATTGTTTTTGACTATTTTTTTTGACTGCAGATAATTAAATTATGAATAGATTAATTTTAGCTCAAATAGATACTATAGCAGGTAATATTAAATATAATGCAGAAAAAATTATTAACTGCATTAATAAAGCAAAAGAAAATAATGCGGATTTGATTATATTTCCTGAACTTGTGCTTGTTGGATATCCTTTTGGGGATATTATAATGAGACATAAATCAGTTATTGAAAAACAATTGGCTGCTTTGGAAGAAATAGCATCAAATACACAAAATATTACTGCACTTATAGGGTTCGCAGAACCAACAAATGCTGCAGATAAAAAACCTTTTTATAACTCTGTTGCAGTTGTTCAAAACGGGAAAATAATCAATATTATAAGAAAACGATTACTCCCTAATTATGGAGAATTTAACGATTACCGATATTTTGAACCATCAAAAGAAGTTTCTGAATTACTTGAAATAAATGGCGAAAAATACGGAATTTTAATATGTGAAGATAGTTTTAATGATAAATCTTTTTTTAAAGATGAATGTATCTATAATGTTGATCCGGTTGCGGAACTTATGAAAAAACATCCGACAACCTTAATTAATTGTTCTTGCTCTCCATCTAGAACCGGCAAAGAATTTATGAAAAATTCTCTTTTCTCATCGATTGCAAAGAAATATAAGGTTAATTATATTTATGTTAATAAAGCCGGTTATGCTGATAACTTAAGTTTTGACGGAACATCAAGAATATATAACAAAAATGGTGAGTTAACACTTAGAGCAAACTCATTTGAAGAAGATTTCATTATAACTGACGATTTGACAGGGACAATTAATACCCTTCCTATCGGTATGGATAAAGAAATTAAACAAAACAAGTTTGATTTGGACTATACATATGATTTAGACAGAACATATAAAAGTATAGTTTTTGGTATAAAAGAATATTTTAAAAAGAATGGTTTTAAAAAAGCAGTTTTAGGTCTATCAGGCGGACTCGATTCAACTATTAGCTGCGTGCTTCTTGTTGATGCTTTAGGAAAAGAAAATGTATTTGGTGTTTCTATGCCAAGCAGAATTACTTCACAAGCAAGCAAAAATGATGCGAAAATTCTTGCGGAAAATCTTGGTATTAATTTCATTGAAATTCCTTTAGCAGAAAGTATCGACGCTACAAAAAATATGCTCAATTATGCTTTTGATAACATAAATACTGATAAGTATGAAAAATCTACAACAATTGAAAATCTTCAAGCAAGAACAAGAGCAACTCTATTATGGAGTATAGCAAATGAACATAAAAATATGCTCCCTATTGCAACAAGTGATAAATCAGAAGCTTATATTGGCTATGCCACCGTAAATGGTGATATGTCAGGTGGTTTCGCTCCTATTGCAGATGTAACTAAAACTAAGTTATTTGCATTGGGTGATTTCTTGAATAAAAATAGAACACAAAAAAATGCAATTCCTCAAGCAATATTAGAAAAACCGCCCGGAGCTGAATTAAAAATCAATCCGAAAACAGGAAAAACTGTTTGTGCCGAAGAAGATAATATGCCTTATCCTTTCTTAGATGAAATTATTTGGTATGTTGAAAATTATGGGTATGGTTATAATGATTTTATTAATCATAACTTCTTTTTTGAAAAAAATAATCCTGTTTCTAAGGAACAGAAGGAAGAATGGCTTAATAAGTTCTTTTGGAAACAGCATTGTGCTGTGTTCAAATGGCATATAATTCCTCCATCTGTTATTATAGATATGCATTCAATAAACTCTGTTGAATATCGTCAGCCAATAATTTCTAAAGTTTATTAATTATTTATAACTAAAAAAAACTCCCAACTAACAAGTTGGGAGTTTTAATTTCTATTTTGTAATGATTTTATCTTCTGTGATTTGTTCAGTTCGCTGCAATTTAATCGACATCTGCTTTTGACTATTTTGATAGCCATACATAAAATATATTACTATACCGATTACAAGCCATAATGGGAATAAGAATGCAGATGTTTTAACTTCCCTTAAAGCAACAAACATTAATCCGGAACAAAATACTGCCCCTATTATAGGGAACCAAGGACAACAAGGTACCTTAAAAGGTCTTTCTCTGTTTGGTTCTGTTTTTCTTAAAATTAAAATACCTATACAAACAATTACAAATGATGTAAATGTACCAAAAATAGCAAGTTCAGCAGCAACCTGCATATTGATAAATAATGAACCTATTAACATTAAAATTGTAGACAATATTGTTATAACCCAAGGTGTTTGAAATTTTGGATGAATTTTTTTCATTACAGAAGGAAGTAAACTATCTCTTGCCATTGCTAATAATATTCTTGTTGTACCAAATTGAAGAACTAAAAGAACTGACGTCAAACCAGCCAAAGCACCAATTGCAATAGCACCGGCAAACCAATCTTGACCAACAAAACTCATTGCTGCTGCAATTGGAGCTTTTAAGTCTATTTGACTCATTGGAATCATTCCAGTTAATACAAAAGTAACAAAACAATATATCAAAGAACATATTACTAATGAACCAATTAAGCCTATGGGTAAATTCTTTTGCGGATTTTTTGTTTCTTCTGCAGCAGTAGAAATTGCATCAAAACCAATATATGCATAAAACATTGCAAATGCACCCATTAAAATCCCTTTTATTCCCGTTGGGCAAAATGGAGTCCAGTTTTCCGGTTTTACATAAAAAGCACCAACACATACAAATAATGCAATAACTATTATTTTTACAAGAACCATTATTTTAGCAAAATTAGCTGATTCTTTTATACCTTTCAATAATACAATTGATATTATTGTTATAATGATCATAGCAGGTAAATTCATACATATTGGAATACCTAATATATGAGGTATATTTTCACCGCTTGCAAAAGCTGTTTGATAATCATTAACAAGCCATACAGGAGGATTCTTCATAAAATCGGGTAAGAAAGGAAATCCTTCGAAAAACTTAATCAAATATCCAGACCAACTTGCAGCCACAGCAATAGTACCAATTGCATACTCCAGCATTAAAACCCATCCCATCATCCAAGCAGCAAATTCACCCATTGTAGCATATGTGTATATATATGCACTACCTGAAACAGGAATCATTGAAGCAAATTCGGCGTAGCATAATGCAGGAAATATACAAGCTAATGCTACTAAAAAAATTGATATTACTAATGCGGGTCCGGCTCCTACCCTTTCTGTTGTACCTATAACAGCAGAACCTATCATTACAAATATTCCAGCACCTATTATGGCACTTATTCCTAATATTATTAAATCAAATGCATTTAATGTCTTTTTTAAACCACCCGCGACAGATTGTTCTAAAAATTCATCCGGATTTTTCTTTCTTAAAAGATTTGATACAAATTTTTCTAATAAATCTTTCTTTGTGGTTTGCATTTGTTATTTCCTTTTCATTTCTCATTATCGCAGCGGGAATTATTTTATAATTCCTTGCGCTCTACTCTCTATACATTACAATGTTGCTTTTTTAATAGTGGAAAACCTAGTTCCTCTCTTTGATCTACATATAATTTTGCAACCATTGCCGCCATTCTTCTTACTCTGTTTATATAATTTATTCTCTCATCTCTGCTTATAACGCCTCTTGCATCAAGCAGATTGAATGTGTGAGAACATTTCAAAACATAATCATATGCAGGAAGTACTATTTTAGCTTCTACGCAAGATTCAACTTCAGCTTGGAATAAATCAAACATTTTAAACAATCTTTCTGCATTTGAGTACTCGAAATTGTATTTTGATTGTTCTATTTCATTTTGAAGATATATTTCACCGTATTTTAATTCTTTATTCCACATAACATCATAAACAGAATCAACATTTTGCAAATACATTGCAATACGTTCAAGTCCATATGTAATTTCAAGTGCTACAGGTTTTATTTCTAAACCGCCAACTTGCTGAAAATATGTAAACTGGGTAATTTCCATGCCATCTAACCATACCTCCCAACCTACACCTGCTGCACCTAATGTCGGTGACTCCCAGTTATCTTCAACAAATCTTACATCATGCTTTGATAAATCAATTCCCATTGCTTCTAAGCTTCTTAAGTATAATTCTTGAGAATCTTTTGGGGACGGTTTTAAAATTACTTGATATTGAAAATAATGACCTAATCTGTTTGGATTTTCTCCGTATCTGGCATCTGTTGGTCTTCTGCAAGGTTCTACCATTGCTGTATTCCAAGGCTCCGGGCCCAATGAACGTAAAAATGTTGCAGGGTTCATTGTGCTTGCACCTTTTTCTATATCATATGGTTGTTGGATTATACATCCATAATCAGACCAAAATTTTGACAAATTTAATATTAATTCTTGAAATGTTAAACCCACGATTAATAGTCCTCTTTTCTTTGACATCTTAGCTTTAATATTGTATACCAACCAAAAAAAAATTTAAAGAAAATTATTGTATTTTATACACTTCTTCTTTTCTGGTTTTTCATTACCTTTAATTTATTTGGATTTTTTTTTAATTTTTTATTAAATTCACCAAGATTCCTATAATATTTGATGTAAAAATTTAAAAAAATCAAAATTTATTTGCCATTTTTTCTTATTTTTTAGTAAAAAATTAAATAGTCGTATTGTTAAGTAGTGTTAAGTTTAGTAGCTAAAAAATTCTATACAAGAAAAAATGGACTGCGTTAGCAGTCCATTTCAATTTGAAAGTTTTATATCAAATTAAAGTTTAGAAGCAATCATTAATGTTGTTTCAGCTAATCTTGTAGAATAACCCATTTCGTTATCATACCAAGAAACAACTTTAACCATATTGTCGCCCATTGTCATTGTTAATGCAGCATCTACTGTTGAAGATTGAGAAGAACCGATAAAGTCTGAAGATACTAATGGTTCTTCACTGTAGCATAATACGTGACCATCAGCAGCTTTCTTTAATGCAGCGTTAACAGCTTCAACTGTTACAGGTTTTTGAGTTTCAACAACAACGTCTACAACTGAAACGTCCGGAGTAGGAACTCTCATAGCAAAACCGTTTAATTTACCTTTCAATTGTGGTAATACTAATGCAACAGCTTTTGCAGCACCTGTTGTTGTAGGAACGATGTTTAATGCACCAGCTCTTGCACGACGAGGATCTTTATGACCTGCATCTAAGATTCTTTGGTCACCTGTATATGAGTGAACTGTTGTCATTAAACCTTTTACGATACCAAATTCTTCGTCTAAAACTTTTGCTACAGGAGCTAAGCAGTTTGTTGTACAAGATGCCATAGAAATTACATTGTGTTTTGTTGTATCGTATTCTTTATCATTTACACCTAAAACGATTGTAATATCTTCGTTTTTAGCTGGAGCTGAAATAATAACTTTTTTAGCACCTGCATCAATATGAGCATGAGCTTTTGTAGCATCTGTATAGAAACCTGTTGATTCGATTACTACATCAACATTTAATTCTTTCCAAGGAAGATTTGCTGGATCTTTTTCTGCATAAAATTTGATTTTTTTGCCGTTGATTACTAAACCATCTTCAGCAACTTCTACTGTACCGTCAAATTTACCCATAACTGAGTCATATTTGAATACGTGTGCAGCGTTTGCAGGTGTTAAACCTGGGTCGTTTATAGCAACATAATTAATTTTTTCAAAGATACCTTCTCTGATTGCTGCTCTTAAAGTGTTTCTTCCGATTCTTCCGAATCCGTTAATTGCAACATTTACCATAGTTTTTGAACTCCTTCTTTTACCTACCATGATTAATTGTTCATGAATTATTTATAAATTAAACATAACCTAAATTCAAGTATATTTATGAAACTTTCAAAATCTTCGTTTTATGTTTAATAAAATGTTTTTCTGATATAATTATGACTATAAACGAAAGAGATAAAAGCTATATGACAACAAAATTTTCCTCACGAACACCCAAAAGCTTTAATAGATGGAGAAAAACATTTCAATATATTGTTTGCAATTTGGTTATACTCAATGTAATAAGAACCAAATACAACTTATTAAAGACAGAAGGTTTAGAAAACATAGATAAAAACAAGAAATTTGTTATAGCTAGCAACCATATTACAGGATTTGATCCTTTTCTTGTTGCAGCTTGTTTGAATTTAACTATAGCTTATATGGCTAAAGTTCAACTTTTTGAAACTTTTTGGTCAATGCTTTTGATGGATTGGTGTGGAGCTTTTGCTGTTGATAGAGATAAAGTTGATGTATCTACAATCAAAACTGCTCTTTCCATAAAAAAAACAAGTTGGAACCTTGGTCTTTTTCCACAAGGAACAAGATGTAATAATGGAAAGCTTGAGAATATAACAAAAGGGTTTGCTTCAATGGCAAAAAAAATGGATGCAGATATTTTGCCGGTAGGTATTATCTTAAAAGATAATCCTAATTCTAAAAAGCAAGATTTACAGTTAAAAATAGGAAGTGCAATTTCTTGTAAAAATTCAGTTGATGAAATAGTTAATAATTGGGCAAAAGAAGTAAGTAACTTAGCAGAGCTGGAATATATTCCTTCTACAAATTAGAAAGACTATACAGAAATGGAAACAAAGAAAAAAAACTACACTAAAAGGGAAGTATCTGATTTTACAGAAAACAAATACAAATTCCAATTGTTCGGAAGATGGCTTGTTCCTAATACACTTATGCCAATATTTTATAAGATAGAATATATAGGAAGAGAAAATATTCCCCAAGATAGGAATTTTATTGTAGCACCAAATCATATATCTTATTTTGACCCGTTTATTGCAGGAGAAGCGGTAAGACAGCCTATTGCTTTTATGGGGAAAAAAGAACTTTTTGAAAACCCGATATTAGCATTTTTGTTGGATGGATTAGCATGTTTTGCAGTAAATCGAGAAAAGCTTGAAGTTTCCACAATTAAAACAGCATTAAATATATTTAAAACAGAACGTTGGCGCCTGGGTATTTTTCCTCAGGGCGGAATTAGAAGAACAAAAAGAATTGAAAATATAAATAAAGGTTTTGCTGTCATTGCAAAACAAATGAAAACTGATATTCTACCTATTGGAATAACCGGATGTGAAGAGTACAATTGGATTCCATTTAAAGGAAAAATCAAAGTCGCAATTGGAGAGGTTATCTCTTATAATCAAGAGATTGAAGAAATAATTGATGAGTGGAGTTATAAAATTTCAAATCTGACAAACTATACGCTTGTAAAAGATGAACTAAACAATAAAGAAAAGGCTGCAACCTAAACTTTGAAATCATCTTCAGAAGATATTGGCTTTATAATAGAAGACGATATACTTTGCAGAGAAACTGTATTTCTTATTAGCTCATAAGGATTAATTATTAAACATATTTCACCCGTAGAAAGGGTAGTAAAACCACTTATATTTCTTATTTTGAGAATCGGAGGAATTAATTTCTTTTGAAATACTTCTTGATCACCAAGTAATTTATCAATAATATATGCAGCTTGTTTCTCTTGATTTTCTATTATTATAACAGTAAGATTATTTTCATTTCCAATATTATCGTTTTCACCAAAAACATTAGAAAGATAGTATACAGGAATTGAATGTTCCTCATATATAATACAGTTTATTCCATTTTTCAAAAAGATTTCTTCTTTTGATATCTTTTTGACAAATTTTATTGCACTAACAGGAATTGCATACTTTTGATTATTAACCAAAAGCACAAATGTTTTTATTGTGGACATAGAAAGAGGTAATCTTATAGTTACTTTACACCCCTTATTTAAAACAGAATCCATCAATATATCACCATTTAAGTTTGTTATTTTAGTTTTTACAATATCAAGACCTATACCTCTACCTGATATTTCATTAACAGAATCTTCTGTGGAAAATCCCGGTAAAAAAAGCAATTTCATCAACTGTTCGTTACTCGTATTTGAGAGTTCTTCTTCAGTAAGTAATGATTTTTTTATAGCAATTTCTTTGACTTTTTCAATATCTACACCATAACCATCATCTTCTATTGTAATAATCACATTATTTTCTATCTGTTTTGCTGTTAATTTAACTAATCCTGTTTCCGGTTTATTATTCCTTATTCTATCTTCAGGAACTTCAATACCATGGGAAACTGAGTTCCTCAAAATATGGATTAATGGCATCTTGATTTCTTCTATAATTTTTTTATCAACAGTTGTATCACTTCCTGAAATGATAAAATCAACCTTCTTATTATTTTCCCGAGCAATATCTCTCATCATTCTTGGGAAAGAATGAAATAAAGTAGCCAATGGAAGTACTCTTATAGCTTTAGCAATAGTCTCTATTTCCATTGCAGTTTGATGAAGTTTATTATCATCTTCAGAAATAATATTATACAAATGGGTAAAATCACTATTTATTTCATTAATAATTTCTGCATTATTTATAAAAAAATCTTGCGCTCTTTTATAAAACATACTTGCGCTATCATCTAGTTCCGAATTAAAAAAGCCCTTTTTTTCAAGATATTTTAAATAATTAATTATTTTTTTACTGACAGCATTCCATTTTACAATTTTTGTATTTATTTTGGATAATTCTATAATATGTTCTCTTGTTTTAATACCATTTATTAATAACTCTCCTGTTTGTGAAATCAAGTTATCCAACTTAGAAGTGTCTACTCGAAGTGTTCTAATTTCCTGTATATCAATAGATTTAAGATTTTTTCGCAAGGTGGAATAATCATCTTGAGATAGAATTGAACTGTTCTGATGTAATTCAAGATTCTTTTGCGGATGAATATCTTCTATATTAAACATGTCTTCAACAACACTTAATCTCTGAATCAAAAAATTTAAATTATTTAAATTTTCATCTTTTTCATTCATTGATATTCTTTTCGTCAGATAAATACACTGCAATATTACCATATAACAATCATTATCAATGATTACATCTTTTGAATAGAATAACTCTAATATATTTAGAGTTTTTGTTAAAATCAATGATATCCGCTTATCTATTGTCTTCTTTAGAATTTTTTTTAATACACTAATTATTTGCAAGATAAAATCTTTTTCATATTTTATCTTTTGAAGATTTGAAAGAACAAAATCGTATTCTTTACTTATATCATTATCAGATTCTTTTATCTTTAATATTTTTTGTTCATTATTTTTTTTATAATCAAGTTTTAAATCATTCTTATTTATATTTGAGTTAATATTTAATTCTTTGTATAAATTATAAATCGAATTTCTAAGTTCAATAACTTCTTTTATCAATAAATCATTATTAACATTTGGAGCTTGTGATAATTCAGAAAGTATTATCGCTATCTTCTGTTTTATATCAACATAATCAGTTGGTTCAAAAATTTCAGACAGCTGTTTTATATCTTCTGAAATAACAAGGAAAGATTCTTCTTTATCTTCTTCATAGTTATCTTTACCAATAACAAACATTAGCTCAAGAATAACGGCTTTTATATCAATACTTTTGGAAACAATATAGTCTGAAGGAAGTTTGTTTGGACTTTCAACAGGTGTCATCCTGTTAGAAATAATAAAATTATCTAACTTATTAATAAATACAGCAAAGTTACCATCCTGAAAATCCGTCTTATTTTTAACAGATTTATCAACAAGTTCTGTAAGATAATCACATACTTCATATATAATCTGAAAAAAGTCAATATTTATAACAACATCATCTTTTTTCCAGTAAGAAAGTATATCCTCTAATTTATGAGAAATATCTTGCACACTCTTGAAGTTTATCATTCTTGATGCACCTTTTAAAGAATGTGCCAATTGAAATAATTTTTTTAATGGAGTTTTATCTTTAGGATTTTTCTCTAATGCTAAAAAGTTATCATTCAACTCCTGAATTATTTCTTCACTTTCAGCTTTATATATATTTAATATTTCATTTAATTCTTCAGGATTATATTGCATATGCTGTCCTATTAATTAGCAATATTATCTTTGATATTTGTAGAAATTTCAGAAAAAGCTCTGATATTTTCAATATTTTCTTCTAATGTATTTATGGTTTCAGAAATACTCTTCTGCATATTATCAATAATTTCAAGAACATCATTAGTAATTGACTGTTGTTCAATAGAGGATGTAAGAACATCATTTAAATCAAGACCAAGTTCTTTGATTTTGTTTACAATCTTCGATATATTAGAATTTATATCATTAGCATACTTTACACCAATCTCAATTTCTTTTGCGCCATCTTCAGTCGCCATAATAGTAGAAGATGTTGTTTGTTCAATTTCAGCAACTAAACTTGTAATTTTATTTGTAGCATGTTTAGATTCATCTGCAAGTTTTCTGATTTCTCCGGCTACTACTGCAAAACCTTTACCGTACTCACCTGCTCTTGCAGCTTCTACTGCAGCATTTAATGCTAACATATTTGTTTGTTCTGATATATTTTCAACTATATTAACTGTTGAACCGATTTGTTTAATATAATCAGTCAATTCTATAATCAACTCAGCAATAACTTGAACTTTATGTTTTAAATTTTGCATTGTTGTTATGTTCTCATTTAATGATTTTGACTCTCTTCCGGATGTTTCATACGTATCTTGAATTTTTAAAGAAATACCCTGTGTTTTCTCTTTTGTTTTAATAGCGCTATTTTTAAATAATTTAGTTGTTTGCACAACCTGATTTAGCATTTCGGTATATTTATGAGTCAACTGTCTTTGTTTTTCACTTAATTGAAGAACTTTAACACTAACTTTTTGAAATTCTTTAAGTTCATTATCAATTAACTTATCAATAGACTTCATAAGTTCATTCTTTGATAACTGATATTGGGCAAAATAAAATAATAATACAGAAACTGTTGAACATATCATTATCGGTTTATTTTCTACAAAAGTGATGATTGCAACAATTAAAATAGTTGCAAGACCAAGTATCAAAGTATCTTTAATATTTTTTTTTGATAATCTATTTATAATGCTAATATCTCTACCTGCCATTTTTTACTCCTAATTTTTACTTAATAATTATAGTCCATTCTTTGGATTTTATAATCATCAATATATTGTATAATTATTATAAAGGTTTAATTTAAAATGAACAATAATCACGAAATTACATTATATTCTGAAAGTAAAACTATTAATGAATATTTCATTGTTTTTATCTTGAAAGAAAAAAAATATGCAATTAATATTCAGAATGTTATGGAAGTTATTAATATTCCTGAAATTGAGATACCCGCTAAAGCACCACGAAGTATAATAGGAATGTTCAACTATAACGGCTTAATGATTAAAGCTGTTGATTTATGCCCATATTTAGGATTTGAGCCATCACATTTTTCTATAAATAACCAGTTAATAATTACAATAGTTAACGGTAATTGTTTTGCAATTCATACGGAAAAAATAGAAAATATAACAACTCTTAACGCTCAGGATCTTCAGCCAATTCCATATGATATGAAAGACTCTATTTTAAGGGAGGTTTGCAAAACAGAAAACGAATCAATAAATATTTTAGATATGAATACTGTTAGCGAATTGGTTAACAAAACTAATAATAATGATAACAACATAAATTATACTGCTTTATTACCATCTGATGAAAAATCAAAACAGATATTAAAAATAAGAGCACAACAAAATAAATCTACTCAAGAGGTTTTTTCTTTCCCATTTAATTTGAATACAATGAACCAACATATATTATTCACCCTTGATAATCATAATTATTATTTAGATTTAAAATTTGTAAAGGAATTTATATCCATAAAAAGACTTAATATTACAAAACTTCCATACACAAAGGATTATATAAAGGGTATTATTAATTTAAAAGGAGATTTTTTGGTTGTTTTAGATTTAAAAAGATTTCTGAATAATGATATCAATACAATTCATGAAGGAAGTAAACTCATTATAGCAAAAGGCAAAGATTTTAATATTGCCATTTTGGTTGATGAAATCAAATACATAAAAAACCTAAAGAATATTGATAATCATAGAACTTTCTCCGGAAATTCAAAATATATATTTTCTGAATTTATGGAAGATGACAAACTATATAGTATTTTGAATTTTGAGAGAATAATTAATGATGATCGTTTATATATAAATATTAACTAATTAAAAAGAGGGATAAAATCATCCCTCTTTTTAATATTAAACATCTTATTTATAATGATAAATCTTGAGCTTTTGTCTTAATTTTATTAAGTGCTTTATCAATAAATTCATCTATCGATAATTTTCCTGATTCACCAATTCCCCTTACTCTGATTGCCACCTTATTCTCTTCGATTTCTTTATCACCTACAACAAGTACATAAGGAATTTTATTGCCTTGAAGTGCTTCTCTGATTTTGTAATTCATACTTTCACTTCTGTCATCAAGTTTTACTCTTATACCTACTGCAAAAAGTTTATCATATATTTGTTTTGCATAATCACAGTGTCTATCTGCAATAGGTACAACACATACTTGTGCTGGAGCAAGCCACATTGGGAATGCACCTGCAAAGTGTTCAATTAAGATACCATGGAATCTTTCCATAGAACCGAATATTACTCTATGAAGCATAACAGGTGTTTTCATTTGACCGTCTTTATCCTGATATTTAATTTCAAATCTTTCAGGAAGATTGAAGTCTAATTGAATTGTCGCACATTGCCAAGTTCTACCTATGGCATCTTTCACTTTGAAATCTATTTTAGGTCCGTAAAATGCTCCGTCACCTTCATTGATTTCATACTTCATACCACGTTTATCCATAGCTTCTTTTAAACCGGCTTCTGCTAATTCCCAGTTTGATAATTCACCAACATAGCTTTCAGGTCTTGTTGAAAGTTCTACTTCAAAATCCATATTAAAGATTTTCATTGTGTCTGAAACAAAATCAATAATTGCATTAATTTCATCTACTAATTGTTCAGGTGTACAGAAAATATGTGCATCATCTTGTGTGAAACCTTGTACACGTGTTAAACCTGACAATGCTCCTGATTTCTCTTTTCTGTATACGGTTCCAAGTTCTGCCATTCTTAACGGTAGTGAACGATATGAATATCTGTTTGCTTGATAAATCATAATGTGGAACGGACAGTTCATCGGTTTTACTATATATTGATCATCTTCTTCATTTTCTTTTTGGATGAAAAACATATTTTCTTTATAGTGATCTATGTGTCCTGAAATTTCCCATAGCTTTGATTTTGCAAGTTGAGGAGTTTGTACAATAACATATCCTCTTTTTCTATGTTCTGTTCTCCAATAATTTTCAATTTCTTCTCTTACAATAGCCAAATTTGGATGCCATAGAACTAAACCGCCACCGATTTCTTCTCTAACAGAAAACAAATCTAATTGAGTGCCAAGTTTTCTGTGGTCACGTTTTTGAGCTTCTTCCAAGAAATTCAAATATTTTTCTAAATCTTCTTTGTTCCAAAATGCTGTCGCATATATTCTTTGAAGCATCTTGTTTTTTTCATTACCTCTCCAGTATGCTCCTGCAACTTTCAGAAGTTTTATTGAGTTTCCTTTTATATATGATGTATTTGGAACATGAGGTCCTGAACATAAGTCATTGAATAGAACATTTCCGTCTTTATCCTTTGTTAAATATAAGGTTGGATTGTCATTTTTATGTTCTTCAAGCAATTCAGCTTTATATATTTCACCTTGTGCTTTAAATTCATCAATTTGTTTTTGAACATCAGGAATTTCATACTTTTCAAAAATCAAATTTTGTTTAAGAATATTCTTCATTTCTGTTTCGATTTTTACTAAATCTTCATCGGTAAAAGAGTGACCTTCTAAATCAAAATCATAGTAAAATCCGTTATCAACAGCAGGTCCGATTGCTAATTTTGCACTCGGGAATAATTTTTGAACAGCTTGCGCCATTATATGTGAAGCTGAGTGTCTTAAAATATGTAAATTCTCGTTGTTCTTTTCCATAGCTTTTCCTTTGATATTACTTTTAAGTAAATGTTATCACTCATAAAATAATATATCAACAAAAGGCAATCTTATATAATTTTTCTTTATTAAAATACCTATCTCAAAAAATCTTTTCCAAGGGAAATAGTACTCTGTATGATATTTTTTTACATCAAATTTATTCAAAAGAAAATTTTCATATTCTTTCATTGTTATTTTTAATACGGTATTGGATAAATTTTCTTTATCGTTACGGATTTGAGCTCTTATATTTGCTTGGTATGCCCAATCATCAAGAAATCTTATTAATTGTAATATTTTAAAGTCTTTTTTACTAGGTTGCTTAGCACCGTAATATGTTAGGGCTGTAGCTATACAACTTCCGAGAGTATTCCCTGTTGTATTCCAAGCTGCATATCCAAAAAATTCTTTTAAATTATCATTTGCAAATAATGCTTTTACAAAACCGTTGTCGCTTCCGTTTGCATTTAAAATATCAGCTATGAAATATGGTTTATCGGGAATTTTTAAATCTTTATTATATTCCGGTTCATATACATTCATTGCCAGTTCACCTTGTTCAATTCCAAAGTTATTTACCAGTAATATCATATGACAGTTCTTTTCATCGCTTATAATTCCACCTGAAAGTTCTATTTGCGATTCTACTGATTCTTTAACAGATATATCTTCATATTTTGATATTTTATTTATGCTGTTTGGACTTAAATATACGGGACATATTTTTATATGTTTTTGTTTATTTATTGCTCTTGATAATAATGTTAATGGAATTTCATCCGCACCTGTTTTGATAAATATATTTTCTTCATTTGCTGATAATTTTTCCAGCTCAATAGCTTCTTTTACATTTATCCCGTACTGTGCACAATCATCTTTTGAAAATACTAATGTATCAAATATTCCTTGCTTTTTTAGCTCTATATAATATTTATTAATTTCAAAATTTCTTTTTCTTGTATTAAGATAATCATCTAAAATATCTTGCGGAATTCTACTTGCATTACAGTTACAAGCTACCATATATGATGAATCACAAGTAGCTTCCATTTTATGCAAGTTATATGAGTATTGAAATATTTTAGTACCGTAACTTGACCAATATTCTTTTTCTTCCTCGTTTATATTATTATTTGAAATTCGCATAATGCTTGAGAACGCATAAATTTTAGCTGAATGTTTCTTTAATACGGAAACCATTTTGTCTATTCGTGATTTGATTTCTTCGTAGTTATCATTACTTCTTCTTGAAGGAATAAGACCACCATAGGCTATTGTATCGAGTGAAATTACAAAAATATCTACATCTTTTAATGAATCAAGCCATTTTAGTATTGAATTTATATTGGCATTTTTATATAAATTACCCATTAAGTCTATTTCGGGTAATACTAAAGAGTGTTCCTTTGCTTGATTTATTATTTGCTGAGGAAGTTGATAACAAACAGGACGATTATCTATTGGGACTAAAGCAATCTTAGACACTATGAAGCCTCCAAATTCTTTAATATGTCATTCGTTAAATTTATAAATTCTTCTTGAAGTGATTTTGGTCTTATAATTTTACAATTTTCGCCGTATTTTAATAATCGTAATAAAAGAGAATCTTTATCTTCTTCAGTATTTGATATAGTTAAATGATTATTACTGAAATCTATTACCCTTTCTGATTGTTTTAGCCTGTATAAAGAGGCAAGCCTTCCATATACTTCAAATACTATTGAATTCATATAGCAAACACCTGAAATTTTTTGTGGAAGCTGGTTTAATGATTTAATATAGTTGATATTTATTCTTTTGTTACGTCCTAACGAAGGACTGTAACATACAACATACATGCAATTATCTTTTTCTATAATCTCTTTTAGTTCAAAAGTATCTGTTTCCTCGGTATTATCTTTCTTCTTGTATGTTATATTTACTCTTTGTTCTTCGTAAATTAAATTTTTTAATGTTGCTATTATATTATTTCTAATATTTGAATTTTGTATTAATGTTTCTTTGTTAGCTATATTATTTAATTCATTATTTAAATCTATGTCTACATATTTATCAATTTTTAAGAAAAAATTTTTAATTATTTCTTCTTCTGATTTATTATTTAACTTTGTTATTGAATTAATAAGAAGAATCAGCATTTCTTGTTCTTTTTTGCTTAAGTTTGTTTTTAATAAAGCGTTATTTAAAGAATATTTACCTTGAAATCTGTTTAATTTTAAACCGGATAATTCAAATGTATTGAAATATTTTAAAAATGCTTCTTGTGAATAGACATTTTCAACAGAATCATTTTCTTTTAATTTTTCTATTAATTCTATTTTAGATAAATTTTTTTCTAAAAGTATTTTTAATACTTCCAAAATTCTTAAACCCGTATCATGATTTTTTTCAGGTTTTTTCATTCTATATATCCTTTTTGTATTAGTTTTATTTTGTCTATAAGTTTTTCTTTGAAAAAATCAGGTGAAACAATTTTAAAATCAGCGCCGAATAATAAAAGTCTTTGTATAAACAAGAATTCGTTATCGACAATAGTTCCTATTATAATTGAATTATCTTTTTGGGATATTATTTTTTCATTTTTCTGTGGTTTAAATGTATTGGCACTATTACCGAAAACTTCATATATCACTTCGTATGAGGAATCTTTATCGTATTTTGTGAACATATCTATACTGTTAAGTTTTAAAATTCTTTCAACATTTAATAAACTGTTCTTTTTATATTTAAAAATGTAGCATCTTAAATATATTTTACCCGATTCATAAGTTATTTTTTGCGGTACTACTTCTATATCTTCTTCGCCAAAATTTGGTGATAAATATTTTATTTGTACTTTTTTCCCGATAATTTGTGGATTTGTAATATCTTTTAAGATTTCTTTATTTATTTTTTTTAATGGTTGTGTACTATTAATATAATCTATTTGTTCTTCGTTTAATGTTAAAGATATCAATTTATCGTATAAATCGTTTAGAGTAAAAACATCATTATATTTTATATCTTCAGCTATTTTATCTCTGAGCATAGTAAAAATTTTTAGTTCTTTATCGCTTATTTTTAATGCGAACGGATGTTTAATCAGCTGATATTTATAATTATTTGCTTTGTTAGGTCTTAAAATCTCACACCCAACTGATTTGAGCGTATTTATGGCAATTCTTACCGTATCTTTTGATACCGCTTTATTTGTTATAGAGTCATTTTTTAATATCTCTACAAGTTTATCTATTGTATAACTTCTTACCATTAAAGACTTTAAAATTAGTAAAGTTCTGTATCCGGTAATGCTTATCCAAAACTTTTTAGTCTTTTCTAAGGTATTGCTTTGTCTATCCATAATATAATTTTAAATTAAAAAAGTCAGATTAATAAATAGTTTACAATCAATTGTTACTTATTATGAAATTTTGTATGATGTAATAACGAATTGAGGGATATATGGTAAAAGAATGGAATGAATATTTTCTAGAGATTGCAAAAACCTGTGCATCTCGTTCAAATTGTTTAAGAGCCCATGTAGGTGCGGTTATTGTTGGAGAAGATAAAAAAATAAAAGCAACAGGATATAATGGCACTCCATCAAAAGTGATTTCATGTTTTGAACTTGGTAAATGTTACAGAATAGAGAATAATATACCGTCAGGAACCATGTATGAAACATGCAGAAGCATCCACGCCGAACAAAATGCCATAATACAAGCAGGACAAGACAGATGCCAAAATGCAACTATGTATATATACGGGCATAACTTTATTTGTATACTTTGTAAGCGATTTATTGTTCAAGCCGGCATAAAAGATGTTTATTTAAGAAAAGATGATAATTCTCAGATTGAACATATTTTGGTTGAGGATATAAAGAAAGAATTATCGGAACAAATGTATTCAGCTGTAAAATAAAAAAGAGGTTCTATTAAAACCTCTTTTTTTACTAATAAATTTATATACAGTCGCATAAAATATGAAAATAGCCTTGAGGTCTTGAACAAACAGGGCATTTCTCAGGTGCTGATTCATTTTCTACAATAAAACCGCAATGAGAACATATCCAGTTTTGTTTATCTTTTCTTCTGAACATTTCATTGTTTATTAATCTTTCGTGTAGTTTAGCATATCTTTTACTGTGATTGGCTTCAATTGTTGCAATATTAAAAAATGCAGCTGCTATATCTTTAAAACCTTCTTCCTCCGCAATAGTACCAAATTCGGGATATAATAAAGAATGTTCTTCTTCTTCGTATTTGGCAGCACACATAAGATTTGCCTTTGTATCTCCAAAACAAGCAGGATATGTGGAGTTTAATATTTGTACTTCTTCACCATCTAAGAATTTAAAATAAATTTCAGCATGTTCTTTTTCATTTAAAGCAGTCATTCTAAATATATTCGCAATTTCAATAAGACCTTCTTTTTCGGCGGTAGAAGCAAAGATGCAATATCTGTTCCGCGCCATTGATTCACCAGCAAAAGCTTTCATAAGATTTTCTCGGGTCCTTGTATCTTTTAATGATTTTTTTTCCATAATTATTTCCTCCCAAATTATTTTATAAATGGTTTATTTATGTTATATAATGACCATTATGGCTAAATTGATAGATTATAAAGAAAACAACGGCGAATATAATATGAGTTTTGACTCGCAATTGCTTGATGAGGCAATTAATGAAAAAAAGAAAGAACCAATAATTCGTTTTTATGGTTGGAATCCGCCTTGCGTATCTTTAGGACGAAATCAGTCATTTGAACATATAGATGTTGAATTTTGCAAGCAAAATGGAATAGATATTGTAAAAAGAGTAACAGGCGGAAGAGGTCTTCTTCATGATAACGAGGTTACATATTCTTTTATATGCCCTATTGATTTTCTAAGAAAAGGCGAAAGTATAATAACATCTTATAAAGAAATCTCATCAGCAATAATAGAAGGCTTTAAAAATATAGATATTGAGCTTGAACTGGGTGGAAGTAAAAAAGTTGAAGCTTCGCATGACTATTGCATGCTTATTTCAACAGGAGCCGATTTGTCTCATAAAGGTAAAAAGTTAATTGGTTCAGCCCAATATAGAAAACAGGGTTATATTCTTCAACATGGTTCTATTTTATTTAACTACAATTTGCAGGTAATAGAAAAAATTTTTCAAGAAAAAAATAACAATAATTGTATAACCTATATAGAACAAATAAACCCAGCACTTACAAGAAAAGACGTTGTAAACGCAATGTCAAAGGGATTTAAAGATTACTTTTCTATCTCTTATTCCTAAACTTAGCAGTATAATAAACAGAACTTTTACTTAAAATATTATGTAATCTTTCTTCGTCATCATTTGTAGCAGCCGTCAAGAAATATCTGGTTTGAGTTTCTCTTGGATTTATAGTAAATTCAGCTTGTGTCAAAATGACATCTTTTGAACCTTTAGGCAAAATTGACTTATATTTTCTATCCAAATCTTCTGCAAAATTTTGAGCAGCATTATGAACTGTACCATCAATTACTTCATCATGCTTTTGGAATGTATCCACCAAATTATAATTCCTCAATGATTTATTATTATCAAATGAAATTTTTAATAACTGTGGAATTGATGCCTTGGGTTTATGATCATTCAAAGTGAAAACCATTAAAGAACCAAAAGAAATCGGTGGAATATTCATTAATTTTTACCTTCTTACTATTTATCTATGTTTTTTTCAAAACATGGACAAAAAAAAACTTGCTATTTTTAATATGAAAATACTTTAAAATCTGATACAATTGGTTTTGAATATAATATTATTGAGGTCATTTATGGAAAATATAAAGAGAACACTGGTTGAATATCCATATTTAGAAAAGCCTGTTGAAATATATGAAAGAGAATGCGGGCATAAGATAGTATTTGCATATAAAGCAAGTTCATTAATAAATATAAGCAGTTGGGTTAAAACGGGTTCTATAAATGAAAATGATGAAAATAACGGAATATCTCATTTTTTAGAACATCTTATGTTTAAAGGAACAAGTAAACATAAAGCCGGTGAATTTGATAGGACTTTAGAATCACGAGGGGCTATAGTTAATGCTGCAACTTGGAAGGATTATACCTTTTACTATGTAACAATACCCAAAGGCAGTGATGACCGAAATTTTAAAGATACACTTGAATTACATGCAGATATGATGCTTGATCCAATTATACCTGATAATGAAATAGGAGAACCTTTTGACCTTGAAAATCCTAATATAACAACGAAAAGAGAAAGACATGTTGTTATTGAAGAAATAAGGATGAGAAAAGACCAACCTTGGACTAAGGTATATAACCAAACAAATCAAAATATGTATACATCACATCCTTATAAAAGAGATGTAATAGGAACGGAACAAATAATTTCAACAATTACCAGAGATTGTGTTCTTGATTATTATAAAACTCACTATACTCCCAATAATATAACAACAATAATTGTAGGAGATTTGAATCCTGATGAAATAATTCCTCTGGTTATGAAAGAATTTGACTTTAAAGGAAGAAAAAACAGAACAAATAGACAATATAAAATAGATGCTCCGACAAATACAACAAAGTATGTGGAAACCTATTCAAAAATCAATACAGGATTTCTAATGTTTGGTTATTTAGGCGCGAAAGCTATTGATATAAAAACTTGTACAATACTTGAAATGCTCGCATTAATTTTAGGTCAGGGTCAAAGTTCAAGATTATATCAAGAACTTATAGAAAAAGCTGAAAAACAAATATTCAATGTGGTTTCTACAGACTATTATCATTTTAGAGATGGCGGAAATTTCTTTATCCAAGCAAATTTCAAATCTGAAGAAAAGGAGAATGCAATTAATCTTTTAAAAGAGCAAATTGAAAAAATCTACTCAGACAGGATAACAGAAAAAGAGCTTAAAAAAGCCAAGAAAAAACTAAAAGCAGGATTTGCAGAAAATTCAGAAAGTGTTTCAGATATAGCGGAAACTATTGGTTTTTATATGACTGTATGTAATAAACTTGAATGTGTTGAAGAATATATAAAAGTTATTGAAGAAATTACACTTGATGATGTAATGAATGTTGCAAAAGATTATTTAGATGTCAATAAGGCAGTTATTTCTGTATTGATGCCTGAATCTTATAAAAAATAAAAGGATAAAAGATGGAACGTTATACATTAAAAAATGGAATAAAAATAATAATAAAGAAAAATAATAATACTCCAAGAATAGCTATTGTTCTTTATATAAAGTTAAATAATGATGAGCCAAAATCAGGTTTATATTATTTAATGACACAGTTATTTTTTCAAGGAACAAAAAACAGAACATCGGAACAATTGGCAAATGAACTTGATGAAAATGCAATTGATTTGAATATTGAAAAAAAGGCTGATTATATTCGTTTTAAATTACTATGCATGAATGAAGATATAAACTTGGCATTAGAAATTTTAGAAGATGTACTTGACAATTCTACGTTTGATGAATTTGAAAAAGAAATTATTAAAATAAAAGGTGAATTTGAATCAGATTTAGACTCTGCCAAAATACAGGCACAAGATAATTATTATAGGACAATATTTAAAAACCATGCCTATGGTCTTGGTAGAAAAGAATTAATTGTACAACTTGATAAAATTAAAAAAGAAGATTTATTGAAAGCACTTGATGAAATAAAAAATAATGGACAAAAAAATATTTCTGTTGTAGGTGATATCGACAAAAATGTTGTTATTCCTTTATTGGAAAAACATATCGGCAATTTAAAAAGTACAGAAACAGAAGATAACAGAAAACAAGTTGAACCGTTAAGTCAGAATTTGATCTCAGTTATTGAAAAAGAAGATGCAAATCAGGCACAAATTTTTAGAGGTTGGAGTTTCCCATCTGTCTATACTGAAGATTACCCTGCAATTATTCTTTTAAATACAATACTAGGTTCATCAGGATTAAGCTCCAGACTTTTTCTTGAACTAAGGGAAAAACAAGGTCTTGCATACACGGTAAGAAGTGTATACGAACCTTTTGTACTATCCGGACACTTCTTCGTATATATAGCAACAGAGCCTAAAAATATAAAAACATCTTTAAAGGGATTTGAAAAAGAAATTAATAAAATAATGACAGAGATAATCTCAGATAAAGAACTTGAAGAAGCGAAAAATAATGCTATCGGAAAAAGACAATTCTATCGTGAAACAAATCTTTTAGAAGCTTCTTTAAACGGCTATTATGAATTTTTAGGGCTTGGTTTTAATTATGAAGAAGAACTTATAAATAAAATAAAATCAATAACAAAAGAACAGATTATAGATACTGCTTCAAAATATTTTTCAAAAAATAGTGCACTATGTGTATTAGCTCCAAAGAAATTTCTTATAGAAGCTGATTTATTAAAAATATAACTGTCAAAACAGCTAAAGTTATGCTAAAATCAACATAGATAATATGAACAATATAAACACAGATAATCGAAAAATAACAAGAGAGATAGACAAGTTCAAAAAATCAGGCAACATACAAAAAGCTATAGAAACTTGTCAGGGTGCTATATCTAAAGATGAAAACAATGCAGAACTACATATAAAACTCGGTGATTTATATATGGAGTGGCATCTTGATATTCATCAAATAAAGCAATATGTTGATGAAGCTATTACAGAATATCAAAGAGCACTTGAATCTTGCGTCGATTCCGCTGAAATTTATTTCAAGATAGCGATGGCTTTTTATTACAAAAGAGAACTTGAAAAAGCTGTGAATTATTTTAAGATTGCACTTGAGCATAATACAAAGCTTGCAGAAGCACATTTTATGATAGCGGAAATATCTATGAAAAAAGGAGATTTTATAGAGGCGCTTGAGTCTGCCCAAAGAGCAATTAAAATTGCACCTTTTTCTTCTTCAAGAGCATATTTTCTTGTATTCAACATATTATCTTTATCAAATAAATCAAAGTGGTATCAAAGGTATTCTAAATTAATAGCATCTTTTCTTACTCTTCCATTTGATAAATTTGCATTAAAAGAGGTTGCAAGAAGAATTTCCTATCTTCAGTTTTTACCAACATTATTAAAAACTTCGCTAATGATTTTCCTAAAAGGATTTAATCAAGAAATATTGGATATATACAGAGAAACAATAGATAAAGCTCCGGGATTTGTTGAATTATATATCAACTTGGGAAGAGTTTATTATGAATTAAAACGTTATGACGATGCAATATGTGAATATAAGATGGCAATATGGCTTGATAGTCTTAACTTAAGAGCATACTATTATTTATGCCAATTATATGAAGAACAACGAGATTATGATAATGCCATTTCAACTTGTGAAAAATTAATTGAATTACAGCCTCATGTTGCAGACTTTCATTGCAGTTTAGCGCAATATTTGTATTTAAAAGGTGATATTGACCACGCAATAGAACATTATCAAACAGCTGTTACCTTAAATCCAAATCCGAAATGGACTAGTGTTGTTACTCAAACTTTAGGTTTTATTTTCCAAGAAAACACAAAAAATCTTGATGCCGCTATTAGTTCGTACCAAAGTGCATATAATCTTAATCCTAATGATATTGATATATACCTTAATTTAGGAAATGTATTTTTTGAAAAAGGCTCATACGATAATGCTTTAATAGTATATAAAAAAGCATTAGAATCATCTCCTCATAATGCAAGACTGCATTGCAATTTGGGTTATTTATATTGGGGTAAAGGTAATATCGAAGAAGCTATAAAAGAATATGAAAAAGCTATTAAATATGATAATACTTATGATATAGCATATAATAATTTAGGTGTTATATATTTAGATGATTTAGGAAGAGTAAAGAAGGCTATCGAATTATTTGAAGCGGCAAGAAAATATAATCCTAATTATGCTTTGGCGCATTATAATTTAGCCCGTTCAATAGCTATAACAGGTGATAAAGTTGAAGCTGCAAAATTATATCAAATAGCTTTAGATATTAATACTTATACTCAGGAACTTGATCCTGTTGATATTGAAGAAAAAATTCAAGATTTATTTACATAATGGAGAATTCTCATTGGAATATATTCAAGAAATAAGAGTTTTATATAGTGATACAGATTCATATGGCGTAGTTTGGCATGGTTCCTATACAAAGTGGTTTGAAGCAGCAAGAGTAGGTCTTGTTGAAGCCCTTGGCATGGACTTAGAAGAACTTGAAAAAAACAATATTCTTTTCCCTGTGGTTGAAATGAATATCCGTTATAAGTCGTCGGCAAAGATGAATGAACGAATTGTCATAAAGACTGAAATAACCGAATTAAAACCATTAAGTATAACTTTTGAACATAAAGTCTATGAAAAGAAAACAAATACTTTAAGGGTAATAGCTCATACTACTATCGTTGTTATTGATAGTATAACAGGTAAAATGTTCAGAAAAATGCCTGAAGAATTATATACAAAATTTGCAGAAGCAATAAAATAAGAAACATGTTTATTAACCTTTAGGTCAATAAATATAAATCCTTGGACTATGTCCCAATCTTATAATATTTTCTAGAATTGTATAAGATAAAAAGGGGCGTACGTTGGGGATAATTTATAATAGTAAATATAATAAAATAAATGGTTCTGCAATGCAGGATATTTCCCTTGCTCAAATCTATTTTTCTGAAGCAGAAGAACTTAGACACAATAAAAAGTTTAAAGAAGCCATTGATAAATATTTGCATTCTATATTGATAAATAGAAATAATCATACTTCGTACATTGGTCTTGCAATAGCTTATAAAAACTTGAAGAATTACAATAAAGCAATAAAAAGTCTCAAAAAGGCAGAAATATTAGAACCAAATGATATAAATGTCCAAAAAGAGCTTGCTTTATGTAATATTATTAAAGGTGATTTCTCAAATGGCATAAAACATCTTATAAGTTCAATTAAACTTGAACCTGATAATATTGAAGTTCAAATGCAGCTGGCTTTGGTGCATGAAATGATTGAAGAAGAAGATATGGCTCTAATGATATATCAAAAAATAATAGAAACAGAACCCAAATACATTAGAGCATACATACAAAAAGCAACACTATATATGCATCTGGAAGATTACCTAAATAGTGCAAAAACGTTCAAAGAAGTATTAAAACTACAGAAAGATTACTATAGAGCCTATTTGGCTATTGGCATATGCTATGAAAAACTCGGTAACAAACAAGGTGCTAAAAGATTTTACAAAAAATATATCACCTTATCCAATAATTCTTCAAATAAAAATGAAGTTACCAAAAGAATTATTGAACTTGAAAGTGTAAAAAACAAAGCAACACATAACTTAAAACTGTTATAGATAAGTTTGATTATTTTAATTCTTTTTGCTAAAGTACAAAAGGAATAAGTAAGTATTATTATGGAAGAAAAACTTGATATTATAACTATCGGTGAGAGTTTAATAGAACTTTCTACGGATGAGAATATAACAACAGCGCAAAGTCTTGATAAATTCTATGGCGGAGATACCCTTACCAGTGCAATTTCTGCATTGAGACTAGGTTCAAAAGTAGGGTTTATTTCCAGAATAGGAATGGATTGTTTTAAAGATTATTTGCTTGAAAGCTGGCAAGATGAAGGCTTGGACATTTCTCATGTAAAGCCTGTACAAGGTTTTAATGGTTTATATGTAGTATCAAAGACTGAAGATTGCAAAGATAAAGAATTTGCTTTTTATAGAAAAAAAACTGCAGCTACAAATCTTTCGGTTGAAGATATTTCAACTGATTATATTCAAAGCTGCTCTTTGTTATATACAACAGGAATAACTCAATCACTTTCAATATCAGCAAGAGAGGCTGTTAAAAAAGCTTTTGTAATAGCAAAAGAAAATAATATTACTACGGCATATGACCCTAACTATACATCAAAAATTTGGGATTCCGAAGAAGCAAGAGAAGCTTTTGATGAAATTGTTGAGTATATTGATATAATCTTTTTAAATGTTAAATATGATTCAAAAATTGTTATAGAAACAGAATCTGTTGATAATACAATAAAATATCTTTGGGACAAAGGAATTACAACCGTTGTTATAAAATCTGCTATTGATAAAGGCTATTATGTTGGTTATCAAGGTAAAATTGAGTTTATAAAATTTGTTAATGAAGATATATTTGATGTTACAGGAACAGGAGATGCTTTTAACGGGGCGGTGTTACATGGAATAACCTCAGGCATGTCTCCGTTTAAAGCTGTAAGTTTAGGTTCCATTGTTGCGGGATTACAGGTAAAGAATTTGGGCGCAATAAAATCTATACCTTCAAAAGATGAAGTATATAAAATATTTAAAGGTCAAAATGACTAGAAAATTCTGTATTTCCGGATATTATGGATTTGACAATTTTGGAGATGAAACTATTCTTAAGGTTTTAACCGAACAGCTTAAGAAGTTTGAAAAAAGTTCTGAAATAACTGTATTTTCTTCAAATCCATTGAAAACAGAAGAACTATATAATGTAAAAAGTGTTTATTCTTTTGATTTATTATCTGTTGTTAAAGAACTTTTAAGATGTAACTATCTTATTTCAGGTGGCGGAAGTTTGCTTCAGGATGTTACAAGTAACAAAAGTCTTATTTATTATCTTGGGGTAATTGCTGTTGCATTGTTTTTTAGAAAGAAAGTTATAATCTTTGCTCAAGGTATTGGTCCAATTAATAATAAAATACTTGCTAATATAACTAAAATGTTATTAAAGAAAGCTAAATATATTACTGTAAGAGATAACAAAAGTTTGAATTTACTTTCTAAATGGGGTATTGAAGCAAATATTTGTAATGACCCCGTTTGGAATATACAAATAAACAAAAAAGAAAAAACTGATAAAATTGGTATACAATTAAGAAGCTTTCCTTCTCTAAGACCTGAATTTATAAATGATTTGGCTTTGTGTATTGATAAATTTTATCAAGATAAAGAGATAATTATTTTTTCTTTTCAGAATAAAATTGACTTGGAAATATGTAATAAATTAAAAGAACAAATTCAAAGAGTTAATTCTGAAATTAATGTTAAAGTTATTGAGAATACTTCAAATGAAAAGATAATAGATAATATTTCCGAATTAGACAGTTTAATAGCAATGAGGTATCACGCTTGTTTAATCGGTATAAAAGCCGGAGTTAAAGTTTTGCCGATTAATTATGATATAAAGGTGGAAACTTTATCAAAAGATTTTAATCTTAAGAATTTAGATTTAAATTGTTCATTAGAAAATATGGAATATATTTTGGCTGATTTTAAAAATTCATCAGAAAACTATAAAACAGAACAAATAGAAAATTTAAATTTTAATTTTATAGAACTTGAAAATAAACTATAATCTATTTTTTTATATATCTTTCTGTACGATTTTCATTAAGAATATTTCTCAATTTCATAATCGCTTGAGCATGAATTTGACATACTCTGGATTCAGATACCTCAATACTTGCGCCTATTTCCTTTAATGTCATATTCTCATGATAGTAAAGAACCATTACCATACGTTCACGTTCGGGTAATTTTTTTAAAGCAGCTTGAAGTTCGTTCTTAACATCTTTTTCTTCTAGCCTTTCAAGCGGATTAACAGAATTTGTATCTTCAATAGTATCTATTAATTCAATTCCTTCATCACCTGAGTATTTTTTATCATACAAAGAACCGACAGAGGTATCTTCTGCCATTATAGATACAACTTTCTCTTTTTCAATGCCTAAAGCATCAGCAATTTCTTGTGTGGTAGGAGTTCTTCCCAGTTTCTGTTTTAAATCTTCACTGGTAGTCTTCACATCTTTTATTCTCTTGCGCATGCTTCTTGGAAGCCAATCTTGAGAACGAATTTTATCTATTATGGTACCTCTTATTCTCATAATGGCATAAGTTTCAAAATGAGCACCTTTATCGGGAGAAAATTTCTCTATTGCATCAATTAATCCTTCAACTCCGAAACTTGTTATATCTTCTATTGCAAAATTTGGAGGAAGATTTAGTTTTATTCTGCCTATAACATATTTTGTAAGATAAATGTATTGTACGATAATTAAATCTCTTAGCTTTTTATTTGTCCTGTCAGCAAGATATTCCATCCAGAGATTCTCTAATTCTGCATCAGATAATCTTTTTATATTGTTATATGAATTGTATTCAATATTATCGCTCATTATTTTCTCGAAGTATAAATCATAATTATGCTATATCAATTGTAGTAAGACTGCACAATTATCAAATCATATATATATATGAAGTTTCGAAAAAAATTAAATTATTTATTAATAAGAATAGGCATTTGCTTAATTTTTTTCATCCAAACAGAACTATTATCTATATCAATACAAAATGTTTCACCAAACATTTCTTTTTCATAACTGCTTTGGTTCTCTTCTTGTTTGAATTCATTGGCAATTAATATTTTTCTTATTTTATTTTTTATTAACATACCTGATGTAAGATTGAAAATAACCTTTTTATCACTTGTATTATATAAGGCTTTTTCAATCGCAATTTGAAGCATTTTATCAATTAATGGTTCAAAATTTGCTTGTGAATTAAAATTTAAGTTTATGATATATACACTGTCTTTATATACTTTTAAATCCATATTTGCAAGAATTTTTTCATCATCAGTTCTAATAGAGTATTTTTCTAATTGATTTTTTGATGAAAATTTTCTAAAAACATTAACGTTAAAAGACATCAAACCAAATAAAAATCTTCTTTGCGTTAAAGAAAAAGTTTTTATTTTTTCCCACTTCGGCAGCAAATAAACTTCATTTAATAAATCTTCAACTGATAATTTATGTTTATTATCATTTTTTATAATTGTATCTATCATATATTAAATTTATACCTTACATACTCTTATAACAGAAAGAGAAATTTTATATTTATTCTTTATTTATTTTCTCTGATATTGCTAGCTTATAATTTACTAAACCACTTGGGTAGTATCATATTTTATATTTTATATCAAACCATGTCAACTGTTGTAATGAATTTAACATGATTTTACAAACATATTATCTTCTGTATATTATATTCTTTTTCTTATCATTTTGTGTACATACATATAAAGTATAAAGAAAATTATTTTTGATAAGTAAAGACTTTTTTGTTTTTCTATTTTGTAATACATATGAAATAAAACTATAAGTAAGAAGATTAAAGTTATATTTTTTTGCTAGTTCTTCAAAATAATCTGCAAGTAAAAATATATGATTGGAAACATCTTTATTATTATATTTTCTTGCATACTGTACTTCCAAATCCATTGCAATAGTTTTAATTCCAAAGTTTTTCATTAGTTTAAAGAATTTATTTATTTCAAATATATTATCATTCACTCCCGGAATAATAATGTATTTAACAATAACATTATCATTGTTTGCTTTTGAATAATTTTTAATAGTCTCACAGACCATATCAAAACAATCAACCTGTTTGATTTTTTTATATGTTTTATTAGTACCTGAATCAAGAGAAATAACAACAGAGCCTTTATTTTTCTTTAGAGCTTCTTCAATAATTGGACTATACTTAATTCCACTCGTATGTATTCTCACTGTAGTACCATTTTCAATAAATAACTGAACTAACTCTTCAAAATTATGCATAAGAGTTGGTTCACCACCTTGAAAAGTAGCCTCTCCACCGGTTTTATAATAACCTTTTTCTATTAAATCCTTAATAATAGGATAAGTATTATAATTTCTATTATTTCCGCTATACTCTTTGCTACAATATATACATCTAGCATTACAAGAACGACAATGAGAGAAATGGAAATCTGATATTTTGCGTTCATCAGAATATTTATACTCAGCTAAATGATAACAACCTTCACAGTCGTATATTGTTTGTTCTTTTTGGCAAGCAATTCTTTTTGCTTTTATATCAAATAATTTTCCCCAATCAATATCTTCTCCATAATAATTTTCTATAAGAATTGGCAAACCTCTGCCGTCATTATGGGATATACAGCAATCGGAAACCATATTTAAGTCAAAATTTATGCCTGATTCTAAGAAAGAACAACCTAATTTATTCATTAAGAAATCTCCATATCATAAAATAAAAAGAACAACCCAGAGACAAGTTGTTCTTTTTATTATTAATAATTTAACTATTCAGCGTAAACACTAACTTGTTTTCTGTCACGTCTGTGTGGTTCAAATTTTACAACTCCATCAATCAATGCAAATAGAGTATAATCTTTACCCATACCTACGTTATTACCCGGATGAATTTTTGTACCTTTTTGACGAACAATGATATTACCTGTAGTAACAGCTTCTCCGCCGAATTTCTTTACGCCTAATCGCTTACTTTCACTGTCACGACCGTTTTTACTCGATCCGACACCTTTCTTATGTGCCATTTTATATTCTCCTTAGTTATTTCTAAATTAATACTCGTTATGTTTTTTATTCTTCTGCAGCATCTTTTTTAGCAGATGTTCTGATTTTATTAATCATAACTCTTGTAAAGTTTTGTCTGTGGCCATTTTTTCTTCTGTAACCTTTTTTTGCTCTTTGTTTATATACTAAAACTTTTTTAGTTCTATCGTGTTTAACTACAGTACCTTCTACGCTTGCATTTTTAACATATGGTTGACCAACTTTTGATTTTTTACCGTTAACAAGCATAATGATGTTTTCAAAAACAACTTTAGAGTCTGCTTCATTTTCAAGTAATTCAATATCAACATAACGACCTTCTGTAACTTGATATTGTTTTCCGCCTGTTTCAATAATTGCGAACATTTCTTTATTCCTTTCACTTGAGGCTGTCGTAGCTTTCGCATTTATTAACGACATGCCTATCTACACACTTGTACAATAGTTTACACTACTATACATTATGAATAAAAGTTTACCTTGTACATATTCCAAAGTCAACAAGGAATACTTGTAATATATGTTTCATGTTAAGTAAGTTTAATTATTAAAAAAAAGAGTGATTTATTATCACTCCTTTTTGATTTTAGTTATACAAACTATGCTTTTTGTTCGATTACTGCCTGTGCAGCTGCTAATCTTGCTTGTGGAATTCTGAATGGAGAGCAAGAAACATAATCTAAACCGATTTTGTTGCAGAATTTAACACTATCAGGATCACCACCGTGTTCACCGCAAACACCGCCAACAAGTTTCGGATTAACTTTCTTACCCTTTTCCATAGACATTTCAATTAATTGACCTACACCATTTGTATCTAATGTAGCAAACGGATTAGACGGAAGAATTTTTTGTTCAACATATCTGTTTAAGAACTTACCTTCAGCATCATCTCTTGAGTAACCAAATGTCATTTGAGTAAGGTCATTAGTACCAAAAGAGAAGAATTCAGCGTGTTCTGCAATTTCATCAGCAGTTAAAGCAGCACGAGGAATTTCAATCATAGTACCAAACTTATAGTCAACTTCAACTCCTTTTTCAGCCATAACATCTTTTGCTACACGAACTAATATTTCTTTAGCAACTTTAAGTTCGTTAACGTGACCGATTAAAGGAATCATAACCCAAGGTTGAACTGCATGACCTTCTTTCTTCAAATCACAGCAAGCTTCGAAAATAGCTCTTACTTGCATTTCATTGATTTCAGGATATGTTAAACCTAAACGGCATCCTCTTAATCCCATCATAGGATTTGATTCTGAAAGTCCTTCTACAACATGAAGAAGTTCTTCTTTTTCTTTTGAATCTTTACCTAAAGCTTTTAATGTTGCAACTTCTGCAATTAAATCCTCTTTAGATGGTAAGAATTCATGAAGTGGCGGATCTAAAAGACGTACTGTTAAAGGTTTGTCGCCTAATGCTTTAAACATAGCATAGAAATCATCATATTGCATTGGAAGAAGTTTATCTAAAGCTTCTTTTCTTGCTTCAGGTGTTCCTGCAATAATCATTTTTTGCACCCAAGGAAGTCTATCAGGATCCATAAACATGTGTTCTGTTCTGCAAAGACCTACGCCTTCAGCTCCGAATTTTAATGCATTTTCAATATCTTTTGGAGTATCTGCATTTGCTTCAACATGTAATTTCTTAATTTCGTTTACCCAAGTAAAGAATTTATTCCAGTTGTCATCTATTTTGGCTTCAACTAATTTTACAGCACCTGCCATTACGATACCCTTGCCGCCATCTAATGATATAATGTCGTCTTTTTTATAAACAACACCATTTGCACCTGTTAAGGTTTCATTAGCAAGGTCAATTTTAATATCTTCACAGCCTGAAACACAAGGTTTTCCCATACCTTTTGCAACTACTGCTGCGTGAGAAGTAGCTCCGCCGCGCAATGTTAATACACCTTGTGATACTGCCATACCATGGATATCATCAGGGCAAGTTTCAACACGAACTAAAATTACTTTTTCGCCTGCTTCACCACGAGCTGCTGCTTCTTCCGTATCAAATACGATTTTACCTACTGCAGCACCAGGTGATGCATTTACACCTGTTGCTATTTTAACTGCTTCTGCCATTGCTTTAGCATCGAAACAAGGTAATAATATTTGATTTACAGTATAAGGATCAACTAATTGAATAGCTCTTTCTTTTGTTATGATACCTTCTTCACACATATCAACAGCTATTTTTACTGCTGCAGCAGCAGTTCTTTTACCGTTTCTTGTTTGAAGAATATATAATTTACCTTTTTCAATTGTAAATTCCATATCTTGAACGTCTTTATATCCAAGTTCAAGTTTTTTAGCTATATCAACATATTGTTTATATAATTCAGGCATTTCTGTTTCTAATTCTGCAATCGGTTTAGGAGTTCTTATACCTGCTACAACGTCTTCACCTTGGGCATTTGTTAAGTATTCACCATAGAATTTGTTTTCACCTGTTGCAGGGTTACGAGTGAATGATACACCTGTTGCACAATCATCACCCATGTTTCCGAATACCATTGTTTGAACATTAACTGCAGTTCCGAAATTATGGTCGATTTTGTTCATATTTCTATATGCAACGGCACGTGGAATATTCCAAGAACGGAATACTGCTTCGATTGCTTCTTGTAATTGAACATATGGATCTTGTGGGAAATCCTTACCTGTAACTTCTTTTATAACCTTTTTATATATTGGAATTAAAGATTTCCAACCTTCTGCAGAAACTTCAGTATCAGATTTTACACCTTCACGTTCTTTTACTTTTTCAACTTCAGATTCAAAATATTTTTGTCTGTCCATTTCCCAAGCTACAGAACCAAACATTGTTAAAAAACGGCGATAGCTGTCATAACAAAATCTTGGGTTGTTTGTTAATTTAACCATTGCTTCAACAGTTTCATCATTTAAACCTAAGTTTAATATAGTTTCCATCATACCGGGCATAGAAACTCTTGCGCCTGAACGAACAGAAACCAATAAAGGATTTGTTTTATCGCCAAATTTTTTACCTGCTTGAACTTCAACTTCAGCTAATTTTGCCTTAACATCGTCCATTAAACCTTCAGGCATTTTATTGCCGTTGTTTATATATTCCATACAAGTTTCAGTTGTAATTGTTAAACCCGGAGGAACAGGTAAGCCTAAATTTGTCATTTCGGCTAAGTTAGCACCTTTTCCTCCTAAAAGGTTCCTCATTGAAGAATTACCTTCTTTGAATAACCATACTCGTTTCTCTGTCATTCTCTTCTCCTTAATTAACTTAAATTTCTATTATTATTTAAACGATTAAAATGATTTTCATAAATTATCATGAACATGTCTTTTTCTCAATCTTAGAATTTACCTCCTAATAAATAATATTCACTACAATATAAACCAGACCCAATTGGAGAACAGTTGGATTTCAGTTTTGTTCGTTTTCGTCCATTTCCAAGAGCAGAAATATTGCTTTTATATATATTCAAAAAGAAAATATCACGACCAATTCTATTAGGTTTTTCTACACCATTAATATCTACAAACATGAAAAACAACGGCTGTACTTCACTAATTATTTCGTGTTCATTTTTTCTTACGGAAAGAATCGTTCCATCTTTATCTATAATGAACTTATCAAAATAGAATTGACTGTCTTTTTGTATAGGACTGCCATTCATTTTTCTGTATCTGTATTTCTTTAATTTCTTTAAATCGATATCAGCCAAATTAAAATAAGGTTTGAATCTTTCCAATATATCTTCTTCCGTAATAATTTTACCGACTTCCTCTTCCGTCGGAATAATTGAACCCTCGTGTAAATTTACTAATGAAAAACAATAATTTAATTGTTCATATTCTGATTTCCATTTAGCAATTCTTTGTGCTTGTTCCATATTTAGCAAATTAAATGGCAACACAATTAATATAATTATTACTAAAATTAATATTACAGAAACAATATTGAATAAACTAAAAGAAAGATTTCTCACTATGCAAGTTCCATTCTTCGTTTTTCTTTCATTAATTCGTCATAAATCCAATCAGGAACAAAATTTTTACCCATAATAATGTTTCCGTTATTTGGATTTGGAGCATGAAAATCAGAACCACCTGTAATAATTAGCCCATATTTTTCTGCAAGAGTTGAAAAATATTCTATGATAGCAGGTGAATGTTTTCTGTGATATGCTTCCAGACCTCTAAGTCCAAAATTCATCATTTCTTTTGTTAATTGATCAGCGATATCAACATCAAAAGGATGAGCAAAAACAGGGATTCCGCCTGCATCATAAATAACTTCAACTGCATCAAAAGGAGTTACTGTTTTACGTTGAACATATACATTTGAATTATCGTTTATGTATTTGTTGTAAGCTTCGATAACACTTGCAGTACCACCTGCATTTGTTATTGCTTTTGCAATATGAGGGCGTCCGATACTGCCACCTTGTGCAACTTGTTTTGTAATACTGTCATATGTTATTTTTATACCTTCCTTTTTTGCGAGCAGCGTTATTATTTCTTTTGTTTGTTTTACACGTGCTTGCTGTTGATTTTTTATTAATTTTTGAAAATCATTATTATGTAAATCCATAAAATATCCCAGAATATGGACTTCATACCCTTTGTATATGGTGTTGATTTCAACTCCGGGTAAAATTTCTATAGATTTATCTTTTGCATATTCTCTGGCAATATCGTACGAAAGCACATTATCGTGATCGGTAATGGCAATTGCACCAAGCCCTACATCTAAAGCGGTATCGACAATTTTTTCGGGTGAAAAAGCGCCATCCGAATAAGATGTGTGGATATGTAAATCGACTTTCACTTCCTTATCCTTTCATAATCATATTTCCTCACTAATATATTTTTCGTTAATCCTTTCAATAGCTTCTGCTTCCCCTGTAAAACAATCAATGGTAACAATTACTCCATTGACTTGGGAATTTCCTGAAGCAGCAACATCTAAACGTTCCGGTATAGATGTTAAGAGTCTGTTGACTGAGGCTTCATATTCCATGCCTATAACACCATCCATATCACCGCAGAAACCTGCATCTGTTATATAAGCACAACAATCTTCATATATTCTTTCATCTGCTGTTTGAACATGTGTGTGTGTTCCAAAAATGCCGGACACTCCAAGTTTTGCATAATATTTAGCCATGCAGATTTTTTCAGCTGTTGCTTCTGCGTGAATATCTATAATTATGACTGGTGTTTCTTTTTTTATTTTTTCTATTGTCTCTGTTAAAATTTCCCAAGGAGAATCTATTAATCCCATAAATGTTCTGCCAAGAACATTTATAACTCCTATTTTACACTTTGGAGTTTCAAAAATTCTATAACCTTCGCCGTGTGTACCTTTTGGATAATTTATTGGTCTTATTAGTTTATCAGCTTCCTTTATATACTGAAAAATATCTCTTTTATCCCAAATATGATTACCGGATGTAAAAGCGTTAATTCCATATGATATAAGTTCATTGTAGTTTTTCTGAGTTAAACCAAAACCGTGTGATGCATTTTCTGCATTAGCAATAATAAAATCCGGCTTGCTATTTTCTTCTATATTCTCAATATACCTCTTAACGGCTAGTCTACCTGCCTTTCCGACGATATCTCCCAAGAACATAATTTTTATTTTTGAATCTGACATAATAATAATCTAATTTTCCCTATTTATTTTATAAATAATCTATAAAATAATAATCTTTGAAAGTAGAGAGAGAATTCATATTAACTCAAAATTCTCTCTCAATATTTTATTTAGCTACCTCAGTTGTTCTTATTTCTCTAACTACCGTTACTCTTATTTGTCCCGGATAATCAAGCTCTTCCTCAATACGTTTTGCAATATCTCTTGCTAGTCTTGCAGAAGCTACATCGTCAAATTTTTCCGGTTGAACAACAACTCTAACTTCTCTACCTGCTTGCACTGCAAAAGACTGCTTAATGCCATCATAACTTAACGCTATTTCTTCAAGTTTTTGTAATCTCTTAATGTAAATTTCAAGAGTATCACGTCTTGAACCTGGTCTACCTGCTGAAATTGCATCGGCTAATTTTACAAGAACAGCTTCTATAGTATTTGCTGTTACATCATCATGGTGAGCTTCTATTGCATGAATAACTTCTTCTCTTTCACCATATTTTCTTGCAAGTTCAACACCAAGCTCTATATGAGTTCCTTCTTGAGTTTGATCGACTGCTTTACCAATATCATGCAACAATCCGGCACGTTTTGCTATTTTTACATTTGCACCAATTTCTGCTGCAATCATGCCAGCAATATGACCAACTTCTAAAGAGTGTAGCAAAACATTTTGACCATAGCTGGTTCTGTAATATAATCTACCAAGAGTCTTAACCAATTCTTTATTTAGGTTCATAATGCCCATTTCCATTGCAGCATTTTCACCTTCTTGTTTTATTTTTTGTTCAATTTCAACTCTTGCTTTTTCAACCATTTCTTCAATTCGAACCGGATGAATACGACCGTCAGAAACTAACTTTTCTAATGCTAATTTTGCAATTTCTCTTCTTACAGGGTCGAAACAAGATAGAACAACAGCTTCAGGGGTATCATCAATTATTAAATCAACGCCTGTTAATGTTTCCAATGTTCTGATATTTCTTCCTTCACGACCAATTATACGACCTTTCATTTCATCAGAGGGCAAACTTACTGTTGCAACTGTTGATTCAATAACTTGATCTATTGCGCATCTTTGCATTACTGTTGTTAAAATTTCTTTTGCTCTTTCATTTGAAACTTCTTTTATATGATTTTCATTTTCACGGATGAGAGCATTTGCTTCTTGCTGTAAATCATTTCTAAGTTGTTCAAAAAGAAGATTCTTTGCTTCTTCAGACGACATGCCTGAAATTCTTTCAAGCTCCTGAATTTGTTTTTGTATTGTTTCAGCAAGGTAATCTTCTTTATCAAGAACTTCATCCATTTTTCTTTGAAGTTCTGATTCCTTATTCACAATTGCTTGTTCTTTGTCTTCAAGCAATTCTTCTTTCTTTGAAAGTTTAGCTTCAAGTTTTGAGAGTTCTTGTCTTCTTTCTTTTGTTTCTTCTTGGAATTTCTCAATATCTTTTTGTACCGCCTCTTTTGCCGCAATCATAGCTTCTTTTTTATAAAGGCTATTTTTCTCTTCTAAATCTCTCAATAGTGATTCTTTTTCTTTTTTGCCTCTATTAGAATCTAAGAAAAACATTAAGCAAATAAATACTAAGAAACAAACAAGTATTACTAAAGTATTAATATCAATCTTAATTTTCCCGTACCTCGTTCTTTCTAAATGCATACAAGGATGCACTTATGTAATATTAATATTTAAATAAATTTAACTTTAATTCATATATCAAAATTATGTTATTCTATTACTTATAGTAGTAATTCTACCATACAATAAGTGTTTTTAACAAGATTTTTATGAAATTTAATATGTTAAAAAAAATTTTTAAATTTATACTAGACATAAAATTTTTTTTATATTATATTACATTTTGAACAAGCCTTGGTGGCGGAAGTGGTAGACGCGTTGGACTTAAAATCCAATTAGGCTCACCCCTAGTGCCGGTTCAAGTCCGGCTCAAGGCAAATTTTAAAGACTCCTTTGGGGTCTTTTTTTTTATGAGACGGATGCGAACCCACAAAACGAAGTTTTGTAAAAGGTTCAGCGCGAGTGAGCAGAGGCTGGAATGGCGGAGGCGAAGAGCCTTCGACATGAAAAGCCGTTTAACGCGAACGAGCAAGACAGCGCAAATTAGCAGAGGCTTAAATAGCAAAAGTAATGACCATTCTATACGTAATACCTTAAAAACTATTCTCGCCTTTTTTCTTATATAACAGAATATCTATCAAAAATCATTCTTTATTATCAAAATTATCTGCTATTATTTCTGATGCATTAGTTGTATTTATTGGCATTGCAATTGTAGTACCTGTTTCAGGATGTACATATACTTGTCTTGGAATATATTCATTAGATATTACCTCAATTTCTGTTCCTAAAATGTCTTTTGCCTGCATTCCATCAATTTCCATAATTTGTTGTTGTATAACCTTTAGTTCTGATTTTAATGTTTGAACTTGCTTAGCTAAAACTGTATTTTCGGGATTATTAACGGATTCTGTATATAATCTATACATTTCTTGTCCTTTTATTTTATATTCAATAGTTAATTTTGATTTTTTAATTTGATCAAGCAATCTAGCTTCTTCACTCAAGTCATAATTTTGCTGGCCTCTAAGTTTAGCTAATTTACTTTCTAATTTTGCAATTTCGAAATTATTTCCGTTTCTTTGAGCAAGAACTTCTTCAGGTGTAAATTGATACTGATTAAAGTCACCACCAAATCCCATAATGCCTTGACCAGCAGCATTACTTTCCATACAATCAATACCATCTCTCAGAGATTTTATTGCGGCTATTTTTTCTTTTTCAGTTAAATCTTTTAGTAAACTTACATCTATATTTGAAGTATTAAATCCTGATGAATTTTGCATTGCAATTTTATATCTTAAATTATGTCCTTTTGCATAATCTCTCATTGCTGCAATTGCATCATCTACATTATTATATCCTTGAATAAATTCTTTGTTTCCACGAACTAATGGTTCTACCATCGCTGTTAATTCATCATCAGAATATGATACCATCTTATACAATTTGTCTTTTGCTAAAGCAGAAAAATCCATTTTCATTTGGGCATTAAGTTTTGGTGGTTTTGAAGTTGACAAACCTAAGAAACTTCCACCTGTTATTACATTATCTTTCTCTCCACTTTGAATTCTATTCGACAAATATTCAACAACAACTCTTTCTTTATCCTGAGTTGAAAGTCTTTGTCTTAAGATAGCTTCATTAGCGTGGGTAGTTTCATGCCTTATAACATCAGGTAGATCAAATACACCTTCTCTATAGGCATTTTCATTTATTGTAATTGTATGGTTTGATGAATTATAACCCCCGCCTTGTTTTGGATTATCTTTTATAACCTTAATTTCCGGTCTCAGTTTTTCCGGTATTCCACAGTCATCACAAGCTTCTTTATATAGAGATTTAACTTCTGCCTCTATTTGTTCACTAGTCATAGCTGCACGTCTTTTTCCTTCTGCAGTTTCTGCAAACTTCATTTTCTGCTTTTCTACTTTTACTTTTGATTCTTTAGTAAATAGAAATCGAAACATATCTTTTGCACGTGCGGAAATATTACTCGGTTTAAATTGGCTTGCTACTGCTTTTAAACCAGCTCTTGTAGTAAATAATGATTTAATTTCTTTTAATGCATCAAGTGTTGTTCCCTTGCTTACTTCTTTTGATATTTGAAGCTTTTGGGCTTTATTTAAAGATGATACGCCAAGCTCATTCATTAATTTGGCCTCTTTTGCAACTTTAGCACTTTGTTTTGCACCAAGTACACTCATTGCGACACCAACAGTTCCTTGTCCAACACCATTAAATGCTTTTTCTGCTTGGTCATATTCTTTATTTTTTATATTGACAGCTACATCAAATGCACTTTTTCCAAGTTGAAAAACACTTAATGCCCCAAAACCAACTGCCATTATCGGACCTAAAACAGGGACTAAAGAACAAGCAACTGCAGTAGCTGCAACCATTCCTATTGTCATAACAGGATGTTCAATAACTGCCGTTAAAGGCGATAAAACTCCTTTTATAAAATTTTTGGCACATTCAGAAATATCAAATTTGCCGTTATTTGATTTATCTTGTTTGATACTCGAAATTTCTATAGAATCAGGTTTGTATTCAATTTTAGCTTTTTCTTGTTTAATATTTTTTCCAAATTCTTTAGATAGATCTATATTTTTTATATTTAAATCATTGTTAATTTGATTCATTATTTCTTACACTCCATACTTCCCTTTATATAAATAAAGGAATTTTATGTAAGATAATTTACAATGATTTATTATCTCTCTTCACAAAAAGAAATATTTCTTTCAATTTCTTTCTTCCAAATTTCCAGAAAATATACCGAAAGAATTAAATATACAAACCACATAATAACAGTTGCAAAACAATTAGAACCATCAATGTATGCAAAAATCCACATAATTAATGATATAAGATTTACAAAAAACCATATATACCATTGCTCAATACATCTTTTTACCGTTAGGAATTGACCAAAGATTGAAAATACAGTTGCCGTAGAATCTAAATATGGATTTGAGTCTCCTGTTATTTTTAATAATATTGAAACAATAACTGATATTATTATCATCAATGTTAAATAAATAAATCTCTCTTTATTCGTAAGTTTTGTTTTTATAATTTCTCTTACATCTTTCTTTAAGTGTTTTTTCCATTTAAAAATTCCTATTATCTCCATAGGAAGATAATAGAGCATATATAAACATAAATTACCGTAAAAACCGTTTTTCAATGATAAATATGAATAACAAAAAGTGCCTATAATTCCTATAAAATAGCAAGATATCCTTCCTTTACCGGCTAAAATTGTATAACTTATGCCGCAAACAGCAGAAATTAGAGCTATTTTATTATCGTTTATAAGAATTGAGGTTATGATTATAACTAAAATTACAAATGGAAATAAGAAACGTTCATATTTCCCAAAATTTTTAAATTCTTCTTTTATTAATTTCATTAATTCCATAAGAAGAATTATAAAATAAAATAAATTTTAATAAATTGTTTAATTTCCATTGTGTTTGTTGTCTGCTGTTATTATGAAAATTAATAGTTGCAGTATAAATAATTCACCTTCTTATAAAGGGTTTTGGAATAATAAAGCAGTGTTAAAAGGTTTAGAAACTATATCTGAACACGGAACTACTTTTGTTGCAGCAACTACTCTTGCAATGTCTGCAGGTGTAAGACCAATTGCCATTAATTTGACTCCTGATGTAAAAAAAGAAAATAAACAATATGCTACTACTAATTCAATTGCTTCAGGTTTAATAAAATTCGGCATAGTTGAAGCTATTGCAATCCCCATAGAAAATGCTGTTAAAAAAATAGATAAAAACCCTGAAAAATATTTAACACCACAAGCAATAAAAACATTACAAGGAAACGCCAAAACACTTGCCGAATCAAGAAGTTATAAATTTGCAACCCAGATATTAAAAATGGGAACAGGTCTAATTACTGCCATTCCTAAGGCTATGTTAACTGTTGCTTTAATACCGGTTATTATGAATAAGTTATTTCCTAAGAAAGAAGAAAAGAAACCAAATCTTAATGAATTAATTTTTTCAAATGATGATAACATCTTTTCATCTGATTTCAATAACAAAGAATTAAAAACACCTTCTTTTAAAGGCGGAATAACAGAACAAACAGCCAAAGGTATCGGAAAAATATTAAATAATAATTCAGTACAGAATTTTGTAAAAAAATATTCTTCTCAAGATACTAATATTGCAAGAAATATGTCTATTGCAACAGATGTTTTGCTTACGGCTTCTTTTATTCATAGAATGGTTAAAAGCGAGAAAATAGAAAAAGAACGTAAAAAAGCTCTTATATGCAATAATGTTATTTCTGCCGGTATTACACTTGCGGGCGGATATTCAATTGATAAACTAATTCAAAAGAATACAAATAATTTTATAGAAAATTTCAAAAAAGTAAATGGTAAAAATCCTAAACTTAGTAAGTATGTTGAGGGAATAAATATTCTAAGGCCAACCATAATATTTGCGCTTCTTTATTATGGTGTTTTACCTGTATTTTCAACATATCTATCTGACAAAATAGATAAATTAACTCAAAAGACAGGTTTAAATCAACATAAAGAAACACATAAAATATAAATTTAGTTATTGTGTGTATGTTTTGGACGTAATAATAACATTTTTGTATCTTCTATTGCTTTTAAACCGTGTAGTACTTTTGCAGGCATTATGATCATTTCTCCTGATTTTAGTCTATATGTTTTTTCGCCTATCGTTATATCTGCTGTGCCTTCAATTATCTGTGCAACTTCATCTTTTTCATCACAATGCAGACTTCTTTCATTTCCCTTTTTGAAAGAAATTAAGGTCAATGAACTTTGTTCATTATCAAATACTGTTTTCTTATTTATTGAATCTAAGTATTCGATATTGTGTAAATTTATAACTTCTGACATTTTAATTCCTTTTAATTTATATTATCTATTTTACCGAGTTTTTCTCTTCTTTTTTATTTTTTAATAAAAATACACAAGGAATTAGCAAAAATGCCGGTAGTGCAAATATTGCAAATACATCTACGAATGACATTAATTTTGATTGAACAAGAAGTTGTTTATATAAAACAGTATTTGCTTTGATACTTGCAATATTATCGGCAGAATAGTGCAAGAATTTTGATGTTAACATTGAAAGTTTATATAGAAAGACATTATTAAATTGAGTTAAATTATCAACTAAATATACTTGATGTGCTTGAGATAGTCTCGCTATTAATGTATTTGTCATTGAAATTGTAATTGCAGTTGTTACGCATTTACTCAAACTGTGCATACCTGCAGCTGAGGATAATGAACTTTTTGGCAAGGTTGAAAGTGCCATTGCAGAAACAGGTATAAAAGCCATAATTAGACCAAAACCAAAAATAATATTGGGCAATATTGTACAAGAAAATGAATATTCAAGGCTTATATTAGTCATCATTAGTGTTGATATTCCTAAAAATAGAAATCCCGTTCCGATAAGAACTCTGCTATCTAATAATGTAGTAAGTTTTGGAACAATTAAAATTGCAACAAAGCAAGCAAGAGATCTTGCTATCATTGATGCACCACCAAGCTGGGCAGTGTAACCCATTAAACTTTGTAAAAACATCGGTAATGCAACAAGTGTTGCATATGCTATTACATTTAAAAAGGATGCAAGTATTGTTCCTATTAAGAAATTTAGGTTCGTAAATGCTCTTACATTTGTAATCGGATTCTTATTTTCAAGCTCCCATACTATAAAAAACATGAATGCACAAAATGAAAATCCTGATAACCAGCATATCCATCTTGCATCAAACCAGCCGTATTGCTGTCCTTTATCAAGTACAACCTGCATTGAAAATAACCATAAAACAATTGATATTATTCCTACGATGTCAGGATTTTTAACTTTTACTCTTGCCGGATTATTCATTACATTGCAATGTATCAAAACTACAGAAAATACACTAATAGGAATATTTATTACAAATAATGCCTGCCAGCAGAAATTATCGACTAAATAACCTCCAATAGCAGGGCCCATAATTGCTGAAACCATAACCGCTATTGAAAATATTCCCATTGCTATACCGTGTTTTTCTTTTGGATATACTTGCAGCAAAATGGCTTGAGATAAAGGCATAAAAGGTCCACCGCCTATACCTTGAATTATTCTTCCAAATATCAATGTATTGAGGTTTGTTGCTATAAGACATATTAATGAGCCTACCCCAAAAATAACTGTAATTAATTTTAAGAAGTTTCTTCTTCCAAAGTAATTTTCTAACCATCCTGATATTGGTAACATTATTGCGTGGGTAATCATATAGCTTGTTACTACCCAGTTTACTTCATCTCTCGTTGAACCGAATGCTCCTGCCATATGACCTACACCAACTGTTACCGTTGATGTTCCTAAAATTGATGCAATAGTAGGAATCATTATTGTAAAAGCTACCATCCAAATAGGAATTTTTAATCTTTGTTCAATAGTTCTTATCATTTTATTTTTACCCTTGGAACAACACTCATTCCAGGTATAATGTTATATTCTGAGTAGTCTTGAGTGAATGTTATTTTAACAGGAATTCTTTGAACAATTTTTATATAACTTCCTACTGCATTTTCAGGTGGGAATAAGCTTGCTTTTGCTCCTGATGCTCTTTGAATACTGTCAACTTGTGCTTTAAATTTTTTACCGCCAAAAGTATCTATTTTTACAATAACTTCTTGTCCTTTTCTCATTTTGCCGACTTGAGTTTCTTTGAAATTGGCAACAATCCATACCTCAGGAGATACAACTGTTAAAATGGGCTGTCCTACTTTTACATAATTACCTATTTCAACATTTCTTGATGATATTGTTCCATCTTGTGGTGCATAAATTTTTGTATAAGATAAGTTCAATTTTGCAAGTTCTAATTGTGCTTCTAATTTTTCTATATTTGCTAATGAAGCATCATTTTTTGCTTTTGCTGATTTTAAAGCTGAATTCATACTTTTTTGTTTTTCAACTGCTTCATTATAGTTTGAATTTGCAACTTCTAATTGAGTTTTACTTGAATCGTATTCTTGTTTTGTGCAAATTCCTTCTTTGTTTAAAGCATCATATCTTTTGTAATCTTTCTTTGCAAAATTTAATTTTGATTTTGCAGAGTAAAGATTTTCACTTGATTGTGCTAACATAGCTTCAGTTTTTTCGGTTTCACTATCTGCTACATTAGAATTTGCGATTGCTTCTGATAATTCGGCTTCAATTCTTTTTACTTCTGCTTCATAATCTTTTGGATCTATTTCTGCTATTAATTGGTCCTTTTTTACGGAATCATTATCATTTACATATAATTTTATTATATGTCCTGATGCTTTTGGTGCGACTGCAATTAGTCTTCCTTCAACAAAAGCATCATCTGTTGATTGATAATAAAGAGAATGTATTATTGCTGCAATTCCCAATATTAAGAACAATACCGCTGTAATAGCAGGTATTATAACTCTTTTCTTTTGATATGATTTTCTGTTCTTTTTCTTTCTTGCTTTTCTTTCATTCAAAAAATGATTAACCCTTTTTAACTCATCTGGGGAGTGTTCTTTCTTTTTTTTTGTCATGTTTTTAATGCCTATTGTTATGTGTAAATATTTTTATGTTATTATGATATCACAAAAAATATTAGAGATGGAAAACATGAAAAGATTAATTATTATTACACTGTCGATTTTTGCATTGTTATTTGTTTACAATAGTTGCGATGCAAAGAAAAATGAAAAGGAAATAAATACTTTTGAGTATATGAATATGCCATTTTGGCAAAAATGTAATGATGAAATATTGGTTAATCATTTAGAAGAGTTGTATAAAAATAACTTTGACCTTAAAATTGCAGCTTATCAAATAGAAGAAAGTAATAGAATTGTTAAAATTGCTTTATCGCAGGAATTACCGCATATTGCTTTCGATGGTTATGTTGGTAGAACACTGACATCATCAGATGAACATTTTGGTGACTTGGTTATACCTGATTATTCACAATACAGATATCTTTTACCTTTAACTTTAAGTTATGAAGTAGATTTATGGGGTAAAAACAGATTAAGAACCAAGAGTATGCAAAAAGAACTTGAAATTCGTAAACAAGAACAAAAAAGTTTATATATTTCACTTTCATCTAATTTTGCTATTAACTATTACAATCTTATTAAAACTGATGAAATGCTTAGATTACAAGAAGAAGAAATTAAACTTCAAGAAAAAATATGTGATTTAATGCAAAAAAGATTTGATTTCGGTTTATCAGATAAAAATGAACTCTTAAAAGAACAAAAAGCATTAACTGTTCTTATTGAAGGAAAAAATAAACTGCTTGAAAGAAGAGATGTTTTAATTAATCAATTGAACGTATTTTTAGGTGATAGAAGTTTCAGAGACTTGGAAAGAAGTTCGTTTGATTCTGTTAAGACGAGTCTTCCGATTCCTGAAAGTATAGATTTTAGTATTACAGAAAATCGTCCTGATGTTGTTGCCTCTCGCTTTAGTCTTGAAAAAGCAGGGTATGATGTAAAAATTTCTAAAAGAAATATTCTACCAAGTTTTGTTATAACAGGTAATTTAGGATATAACGCATATAGCCTTAGTAGTTTGTTCGGTACAAATACAGGACTTGCTAATATAGGGGTTATTCCTTTTCTTGATATATTTGATGGCGGAAGAAAAATCAATGCCATGAAGTTAATGAAAAGCAGGTATAACAAACATTTTGAAGAATATAATAAAAGACTTCTTACTTCCGCTCAAGAAATTAATGATGCTTTATATTCTGCTAAAATAGCTAAAAATAATTATGATACTGTTTCTGATCGTTTAAAACTTCAAGAAAATGATTCTTATTTAGTTTCAAGAAAAGAAGAAATCGGTACTGCAAATATAATTGATAGTTTAGTTAAACAAGAAGAATTGCTTTTAGTAAGACAACAAAATGTTTCTTCTAAAGTCAATGAAATTATTGCATCTATTAATTTGTATAAAGCAACAGGTGGAGTTGATGTATTTACTACTTCGAATAATAATGATTTGTAAAATGATGATAAATTAAAATAAAAAAGCCATAATTGTTAGGAAACATTATGGCTTTTTATTTGCATAAATATATTTATTTTAAGAAATCGACTTTTCCTGTATCTAAATGATAATAAGCAGGAACTATTTTTACATTATTCTTTTTCATATATTTAACAAGTTCATTATCTTGAGATAATAGTTCATTAATATCTTGCATAACGTGGGCTTTTACAACATTATCGGAATTTATTTCTTTACCTTGTTTTTTACAATCTTCAATTGCTGGTTGAATAGAATCTTCTAATGCTTTTATATATTTAGTTTCTGAAACGCCTGATAGTGTAGCTGCAATAGCACCGCAATCTTGATGTCCCATAATAACAATTAGTTTTACACCGCAGTGCATAACAGCGTATTCAATACTTCCAATAACATGTTCATTTAATACGTTACCTGCGTTTCTTATTTCAAAAATATCACCCAGACCTTGGTCAAAAATCAGTTCAGGTGGTACTCTTGAATCTGAACAAGAAAGTATTACTACAAAAGGATGCTGTCCTTTTAACATTTCTTTTCTTCTTTTTTTATCGGAATCAGGATGTTGTTCTTTAAATTCTACAAATCTTTCATTTCCTTTTATTAGTTTTTTTAGTGCTTCATCTGCAGAGATATTTTCTGTATTATGGTTTGCCATACAGATATTTGCATTCATTAATAGGGTAAACGAAAGTATAAAAGAAAATACCAGTTTTTTCATTTCTACCTCTCTAATCTGTAACATTATTAGTTTAACTCAAAAATGTCTAAAAACTTGAGATAATATTATTTTTTAGAATATAATTTTCTTGTAGTGTATTAGGGGTGTATTATGAGTGAAAAAGAAAAAATGATTAATGGTGAGTATTATAATCCTGTTGAAGATGAACAGCTTACAATGGATAGAATAAGGGTTAAAGATTTATGTTTTAGATATAACTCGTTGCCTTCTTCTATGGAAAAAGAAAGAAATGAATTAATAAAACAAATTTTTGGTAAAACAGGTGAAAAAATTACTATTGAGTCATCATTTTATTGTGATTACGGATATAATATTGAAGTTGGTGAAAATTTCTATATGAATCATAATTGTGTTATTTTGGATTGTGCAAAAGTAAAGTTTGGTGATTTTGTTTTTATTGGTCCTAATTGTAGTTTTTATACTCCAATTCATCCAATGGATGCAAAGACTCGAAACTCATATATAGAAAAGGCTATGCCTATTACAGTTGGCAATAATGTTTGGTTTGGCGGAAGTGTTACTGTTTTGCCCGGTGTTACTATAGGTGATAATGCAGTTATTGGGGCTGGAAGTGTTGTTGTTAAAGATATTCCTGCTAATACTTTGGCTGTTGGTAATCCTTGTAAACCTGTTAAACAAATTGAACAATAAAGGAAATGTAATGTTTGATAATAAGGTTAATGTATTAAAAGCTTTAGCTATAATGATTATTGTTTCGGGACATTTAGAATTTTCTCTTATTCCTATGTTCCCGCCGTATTCATTTCATTTGGCTTTGTTCTTTTTTATTTCCGGATATTTATTCAAAGAAACTTATCTTGAAAAAGTTCAGGAATTTATTGTCAAAAAAGTAAAAGGTTTGTTAGTTCCTTATTATTTATATATTGCATTTTATTTATTAGTAACAATAGTTATTGCAAAATTGACAGGGCAATTCTGGGGAATGGAGGTTAATCTTAAAAACTATATAATTACTCCTTTTGCAAATGGGCATCAGTTAGATTTAACTTGTCCTTTATGGTTTGTTACTCAATTATTCGTGACAATGATTTGTTTCTTATTTGTGTTAAGAAAACTAAAATCAATTAAGGATAATAAATGGCTTCATTTAAGTATATTTTTATTATTAGCTATTATGTCTATTCCATTGGCAAAGTACAGAAATGATGCTTTTATGCTCGTTGTTATAAGAACTCTGTTCTCAATGTTTTTTGTTTATCTTGGTTTCTTCTATAAAAATTTCGTGTTGGGGAAATATAACATATTTACAACGAAAATTTTTATGGGAATAGTAGTTCTACAAAGTTTATTATGGCTTACTAATAAAGATTATACCCCGGTTGATGGTATAGGTCTCAGTTATATTCTTGTTTGGGGCGAATTTGACAGTTTTTTAGTTCCGATTATTACAAGTATTACAGGCATTTGGATGTCTTTATTTATCGTTGAGTTGCTTTATCCTTATATAAAAGACAATAAATTTATATATCATATGGGACAAAATACATACCATATTATGGCAAATCATTTATTTATAATGTATTTAATAACAATTACTTTGATGACGATAAAAGGAATCCCTGTTTATGTTAAGAATGCTCATGATATATATTGGTTTTACAGCCCATTAAAAACAACTTATTTCTATTTTGTTGTGACTATGGTTATATGTACTTATATTGGTGTCGGATTAAAGCTTATGAAAAAGAAATTTGATCTAAAATTGAATCAACACTGATTTCTTCCATACAAGGAGCATATATTTTGTCTGTTCCCTTTAGATATTTACATTTTCTTTTGTTGCAAGGTACACAGTCTTTCTTTGATGAAATATTTATACCGTTAGAATAACATCCTGTTCGTTCAACAGGCATGGACCCATATAAACCAATTGATTTTACACCAAGTGCTGTTGCAATATGTAATGGTCCGGAATCACCTGATATCATTAAATCTGCTTGGGAAATTATTCCGCAAGAATCTTCAAGCTTTAGTTCTCCTATATAATTAACGCAGTTTTTAATTTCGTTAAGAGGCTGAAGAAAATCTTTATCTTCTTTAGCACCATTTAGAATTATTGTTCCGTTATATTTATCTTGAAGTTTATTGCCTAATTCAATCCATTTATCAAGTGGATAAGTTCTTCCTTGTCTTTTTGAAAAAACACCGCCTGCATTTATTATGATAAAAGGTCGTTTATAGTTTGTAAGTCTGTTTTTTGCCCTGTCAATTACTTCTTGTTCCAGATATAGTTTTAAATGTTCAGGCTTTTTCATCTTTGGAAATGCTTTTAATCCTGTTTGCCAAAAATTTGTTACAGCATGAATATTGAAGTCTTTTTTATAAACCAATTCTTTTTTTATTCCGGCAAAATGAGTAATTGCTCTTATTTTAAATGAAGGTTGAAGGTTTATTACTAAATCATATTTTTCATTCTTTAGAAATTTTGCTATTTGTTTTGTATATGAAGAGAATAATTTAAACTTTGGGTCTAAATCAATAAATTTTGTAATATATGGATTTTCCTTAAACATAAATTCCATTATTTTATTTGATAAATAATGAATTTCTGTTTTAGGACTTATTTCTTTTATTGCTTGAACTAATGCAGAAGTATGTACTACATCACCAATAGCACCTGTTCTAATAATTAAGATTTTTTTGTAATGATTTTTACTCATAATCTTATATTAGCATAAGAAATTTATTAATGTATTTATACTTTTGTTTTCTCAGTTTCGAATGTCGTTGATTCTATATATTTAATGCTTGAACAAGCTGCAACTGCACCATCAGAAGCTGCTGTTATTACTTGTCTTAGTGGAGTATTTCTAACATCACCTGCTGCAAAAACTCCATTTATGGACGTTTGCATATTGGTATCTGTTTCAATAAAACCCTGTTGGTTTTGTTTTATTTGTCCGTTGAAATATTCAGTATTGGGTGTAAAACCTATGTAGGGGAATACTCCATCAACTTGAAGTTCTTTTATTTGATTTGTTTTTAAATCTTCTAATATTATTTTTTCTACCGTATTAGTTCCAAGTATTTCTTTTGGTGAATGACTTAGTATAAATTCTATTTTTTCATTATTAAATGCTTTTTGTTGATAAATTTTATCAGCTCTTAGTTCGTCTCTTCTATGTACAATGTATACTTTTTTTGCAAACTTTGTAAGATAAATAGCTTCTTCAACGGCAGAATTACCACCACCTATTACCGCAAGAGTTTTATCTTTATAAAATGCACCATCACATATAGCACAATAACTTACACCTCTGCCTTTGAAATCGTCTTCGCCCGGAATATTCAGCTTCTTTGCCTGAGCACCTGTTGCAATAATTATTGATTTAGCTTTAAAGATAGTATCTGTTGTTTCAATTTCTTTAACTTCATTTATAAGGTTTATAGTTTCGATTTCAACCATTGGAAATTTTTCAACACCGAATTTATCTGCATGTTCTTCAAATTTCTCCATTAATTCAAATCCGCCAATTAATGAAAATCCGGGATAATTTTCTATTTCTAAATAATTAGACGGTTGTCCTCCAAACATGTTAATATCAAGTATAGCTGTTTTTAAATTTCCTCTTGAAGCATATATAGCTGCCGAAAATCCGGCAGGCCCCGAACCCAAAATTATTACATCAAAAAATAATTCTTTTTTACTTGTCATATACCCTCACTCATTAATTATAGTCCCAAAATCCCCGAAATCGGTGATCCTGAAATTTTAGTGCCTTTTACTTGATATTCGACGTAATCCTCTTTAATAAGTTTCCCGTCTTTAAAAGTCTTTATACTTATTTTATCAACTCCTGTAAAATTGTCACCTTGTAAAGTTAAGATTGGAGTTTCAATCGATTCTTCATCAGGATAATAGCTTCTTTTTTCAAATTTTACTGTTTTCCCTTTTACATCATTAACTGTAATATCTGCCCTTGCGCCTGATAAAGGATTCATTAGTGTTATAATGTCTCCTGTCCTTCTAAGTGTCCAAATATCTACACTTTTACTGTCAAAATATTCTTTATTTGTACTTTTTGTGCAAACAGATACAACTTTCCAGTCACCAAAAAATTCCTTGGGTACTTTATCTGTCATTGCAACGTTACCTTCTATAACCATTGCACTGCAGGAATTTATTAATACACACATTAAACCGAATAAAACTAATAATATCTTTTTCATATTATTAATTTAATGTTGTTTTTTGGAAAATCAAATTCTCCAATCAGAATGATAAGTTTTATTATATTTTGTTATTAATAATTTATCTTTAGAGTTTAAATGGAATATTAAATAAATCTTATTTTAAACTTTAGCTTTGAACTGCAAGTTTAATTTCTTCTATTTCTTGAACTTTATAAAATAATCTGGATGCAGTTGCAAATTGTTTTGGATTTGCACTGACATATATTTTATGCTCGTGTTTCTTTTCTTCACATAAAATGTTATTTTCTTTTAGGTTTTGATATATGTATTGAGCAAAGTGTCTTGCAGGATTTATAAAAAGTTCTTCAGGTGCAAATTGGGTTAAAATATTTAATAAATACGGATAATGAGTACAGCCAAGAACTATTTTATCTATATTATGTACAAGCATTTCATCCAAATGCATTTTTATATTCTTTATACTGCCTTCATTCTCTTGCAGTTCTTTTTCTACAATATTTACCCACTCAGGACAAGCTATCTCAAATACTTGTGTATTTGGGGAATATTTTTGAATTTCTTTTTTATAAGCATGTGAATTAACTGTGCCTTGTGTCGCAAAAATCCCTATATTTCTGTAGTTTCCTATTGCTATTTCTTTTGCAACGGTTTGAACAATAGGATATATTTTGAAATCATACTTAGGACTTAATGTGTCATAAGTTAAGGCAGAAGTGGTATTACAAGCCATTACTACAGCTTTGACTTTTTTCGCTTTGAAAAAATCAAAAATATTTTGAGTTATTTTTATAAGTTCTTCTTTAGACTTATTTCCATAAGGAAGGTTTAAAGTATCTCCAAAGTATATGTAATTTTCATCAGGCAAAAGCTGAACTAATTGAGAGAAAACACTTAATCCGCCAACACCTGAATCAAATATACCTATAGGAGAGTTATCCATTTTAATTAATACTCCGTTAAATAATTAACTATGCCATCCGCAATGGCCTGTGCTGAACCCATTTGCCTTTTATCTGATTTTAATGAACTTCTTTCTTGTTCATTAGATATAAATCCTAATTCCAAAAGTACAGCCGGTGCTTCTGTGTGGTTTATAACATAAAATTTAGACTTAAACAAGCCTCTGTCTGTTGCATTTACATTTTCCATTAGTTCTTTATGAATTACCTTTGCAACCTTATATCCGTTATCAGAATAATAATGAGTTTCTATTCCGTTAATTTCTGTTTTTACACTGGCATTTATATGTACACTTATAAATATATCCGCATTATTATTGTTTGCAATCTGCACACGCTCATCAAGTGTTAGTGTTTTATCTGTGCTTCTTGTCATTATTATATTTTTAAAGCCCATATCTCTTAGACATTCTCTTAATTTTAATGCAATATCCAATGTTAAATCTTTTTCTAAAACATTTCCTCTGGAAGCACCTGTATCAAGTCCGCCGTGACCGGGGTCTATTACGATAACCTTGTTTTTTACCCTTTTGGGAATTGTTTGTTCTGTTTTCTTTTTGGGTGATTTCTTTATCTGTGAACGTTCAAGTAAATCTGCGAAAGGACTTTCCTTCTTTATTTCTTCACTTGGTTTCCTAATTGGAGTTTGTTTCTCTTCCGGTAGTGATATTATGGGTATAGTTGTTTTTTTCTGTGCTTTTTCATCTGTTTTGGTTTCTGCTTGCAGTTTTGTGAAAACAAAACGTAATTGAGAAGCATTTAATGCTTCATAACAGTCAACTAAAGTGGATGGTTCTGTCGGAAATGATATTGAATATATATTTGTTCCTATTTTCTTTGCGTTAAATCCGTTTTTGTTTTTTATAGCGAGTGCGTTAAATGATTCTATATCAAAATTTGTAAGATTGTAGAATAAAATGTTGATTTTATTAGTTTCTCTTTTGATTGAGTATATTATCGGGTTAGAAAATATTATATTTATTACATCTGTATTTTGGTTTATATTTTGCTCATTAAAATATGTCAGTTCACTTCTGACAGGGGTCATACTGACTCCTGAAATATTATTACTGCTTCCTATTAGAAGAGTCTGTAAATTAGTTGAATATACAGGTCTATATGCGTTTGGATTATCTGTTTTGATTACAATTCTAGCTTTTGAAGGTTCAAATTGTCCGATTTTTGCCGTAACTGTTTCAGATAACTTGAATTCCTTATCTCGTAATTCTTGCAAAACAATTGTATTAGGTAAATCAAAAACAATTCTTGATGGGTCTGTTAAAGTAAAAGGTTTTTCCACATTAATTACACCAATACCTCCGATTAGTAGACTTCCGTTTCTGGGAATTGCTTTTTCCAAGAAAAATCTTGATTTTAATTTGGCTTGTCTTTGTTCTATGTTTGGACGTACAAGCTCTTGTCCATCTTCTTTAAAGGCTTGTTGAACTTTTTGGAAAATTTCATCTGATTCGTTATTTGATTGTTTTTCTTCAGGTATTGCAACTGCTTTTTCAAAATATTCAATAGCACTTGCTTTTGTCTCTTTATAGGTTTGTGTTAAATATTGTTGTATCGGAATCTCGTTATTTAGTTTAATAATGATGTTATTCTTTATTTTTAAGACCTTTATTTGTGATGTATCGTAATTGGGTGATTTCCAGATTACAATACGAACAATATTCGGATTAACCGAGTTTTGGGCAATTTTAACCTGTGTTAATTTACTGTTTCTTATTTCATATGTTGAATTTGAAAACGTTATAACAGCATTTTCAATATCAAAAAAGACTCTGTCCGGTTCTGTTAATATTTGTTTTGTTATTTTTATGTCAGTAGTTTCGTCATTTCCTGATGTTCCTAAAAATATTATTGAATCTGAATTATCAAAATTGATACTGTTTATTTTTATTGTGGTTTCTCTTTTAGCGACAGGAATTATATCTTCTGCAAAAGAACAGTAATTGCTGCTATATGTGCAGATGGATATGATTAAAAATATAAAAGTTAATAATATTCGCCATTGTATCATATCTATAATAATAAACTTAATTGGCTGAATATCAAACAATTTAAAGAAAATAAACAAAAAAATACTCTTGTATAACAAGAGTATTCCTAATCTATATTTTTATAACAAACTATGAATCAGAGCTTGAGCTGCCTAAATTGGGACGAAGTGTATCCAGAACGCTGGATGTATCATCTTCAACGCCGTCATTGTAGTATAAACTTGTTTCAGAAGCTCTATATGATTTATATTTAGCAAGCGCTTCTTCACGTTGGCAGTCATATGTGAATTTTGTTATTTCTTCACTTGTAACTCTGCCATCACCATTTGAATCTATTTGGTTAAAGTATTGCAAAACAGTTGAATAAAGGCTTGAATCACAATTACCTGAAGCACATAAAGTTTGAATTTCATTATAAGTTAAACCCTGAGTCTGCATTGTTGTCATTATTTTATTTAAATCGGTTCCTGTTAATTCACCGTCTCCATCATTATCTAAGGATGCAAAATTTGATGTCAGATATTGTAAAAAAGTATAATTTGAGCCTAATTGATATAAGGTTGTAGATGAAACATTTGTTAAATCATCCAAAGTCAAGCCTTTTCCTGATGTACTGCTGTTACTCATCAAAGTGGCATATGTATTAGATAATCCTGCCATTGCACTTGATAATAGAGATTGTCCGTTTAAAATACTCATATATTGTTACTCCTTTATTTACATAATATGCCGTACTAACATCTTAATGAGATTTTTTCAAAAGTAAACCGTTTGTTTGATGGATTTTTCTTGTAAATAAAAAAGGAGTTCAATTTGAACTCCTTTTTATGTTATATATTAGCATTTTTTGTATTTTTTGTAAGCTTTCTTTTGCTGATCTGATAATAAAGCTTTAAATTGTTTTTCATAACATTTGCAAATTTCTTTTCTCTTTTTCTTTAGATTTTTTATTGTTTTCTTTACTTTATTAATTTGACTTCTTTTAGCACACTTTTGTTTTAGTTGACAAAGATTTGCTTCTTCACATTCTAATCTTTCATTTAAACTTAGAACTTCAAGTTCATATTTGTCTTGAATTTTCATCGCAGTACAAATTTGAGTTTCACTTAATCGCATTTGGGTAAAAAGAGCTTTCATGTTTTTGTTAGTGCATAAAAAACATTCAGAAGAGCAAGGTTTAACATAAGCTTGCGGACTTGGTTTTTCACAAGGCTTGTTGCAAGGTTTTTGACAAGGAACAGATGTTTGTGTCTTTGGTTGCATTTTCATCTCACTGTCACAAGGACTGTTTGCAAAACTCGATAGTGAACACAAGAATGCAAATGACAATAATAATAGGTAAACTTTTTTCATGTTAGATCTCCGTTATATCTTAGTACCTGAATAAGTATTCAACATAATTTGAAATTTGAATATTAATAAGATGACTAGTATAAGAGACTAATATTTAGAAAAATCCAAAGTAAAAAGGAGTTGAAAACTCAACTCCTTTTCTTTAGAAAAAATAATTTTAGAATTAGCAATAAAACTATTTGATTTCAACAGTAGCGCCAGCAGCTTCAAGTTGTTTCTTAATAGCTTCAGCATCTTCTTTTTTAACGCCTTCTTTAATTGGTTTTGGAGCGCCGTCAACTAAATCTTTAGCTTCTTTTAAGCCAAGACCAGTGATAGCTCTAACTTCTTTAAGAACAGCGATTTTGTTAGCACCAGCAGAAGCTAAGATAACGTTAACTTCAGATGCTTCTTCTTGAGCAGCTTCAGCAGGAGCAGCAGCAACTGCAGCAACAGCTACAGGAGCAGCAGCAGAAACGCCGAATTTTTCTTCCATAGCTTTAACTAATTCAGCTGCTTCGATTAATGTTAATTTTTCAATTGATTCTAAAATTGATTCTACGCTCATTTTATTTCTCCTTTTAATTTTGTTTGTGTAATTAGTAATATAATCTTTCAAAAGTCATTAAGCAGACTTTTGTTTTGCAACTTGATCCATAGCTCTAACCAAACCGCTCATAACAGCGTTGATAGCGCCAACGATACCGGTTGCAGGTGAATTTATGCTGCCAAGCATTTTTGCATAAAGTTCTTCTTTAGAAGGAAGACTTGCAAGAACTTCTGTTTCTTTAGCATTTAATAATTTGCCATCTAAAGCAGCTGCAATAATTTCGCCTTTTTTAGCTTCTTTAATGAATTTAGTAACAACTTTAGCTGGTACAACTTCATCAGCGAAACCAAATGCTATAGCAACAGGTCCTTTTAATGCGTCAGCAAGAACTTCGAATTGAGTTCCTTTTGATGCAACTTTTGCAAGGGTATTTTTAGTTACCATGTAATCGCTGTTTTCTTTTTGAAGCGCGCGACGAAGTTTTGTGATTTCTTCTACTGTTAAGCCTCTATATTCAGTAACTACAGCAACTTTAGCCTTTGCAAAATTTTCTTTCATTGCTTCAATTTTTTCTTGTTTGAAGGCTTTTGTTGACATTTTTAGCTCCTTGTTTGTTTTGTATCGACCTATTTCACCGTAAAACAAAAAATTTACGGTAAACCGTAAATCTATCAACAAATAATATAAAACCAATCCTTTAAAAATTGACTTATGAACTTTTTGTTAATCCTCGGCTAGGTTTAATTTTTAAGGTTTTCTGACCTGTCAGAAACGGGTTGTTTAAAGACCCTTCCCCCTAGCTGTCTACGGTTATGTTAGTAGTTTATAAAAAACAAAGATTAAAATCAAGAGAATAAAAAAGAGAATTGCAAGTTTGTTAAAAAATGTAAAATATGCAGTTATAAACTTTATGAAGTTTCAAAATTTATTTTTATGGGTATTTGAATTTAAGTAGTGATTATGCAACCTAAAATATAGTATTTGCAAAGTAAAACCTTATCTGATAAAATATTTGCGTTAGTTAAATAGGAGGAACATACCATTAGTAAAGATAATAACCAACCGCTATTAAATAGAAATATTAGAGCAAAAGAAGTCAGATTAATAGATGACGAAGGAAATAATCACGGAGTAGTAGCTACATCAAAAGCTCTTATGATGGCAGAAGACAGGGGGTTGGATTTAATAGTCGTCTCTCCTAATCAGGAACCACCGGTAGCAAAAATTTTAGACTATGGAAAATACAAGTACGAAATTGAAAAACGTGCTAAAGAATCAAAGAAAAAACAACATACTATCGATATTAAGGAAATAAAAGTAAGATATAAAATTGATGTCAATGATTATAATGTTAAAATAAACAGTATAAAGAAATTTATAGCCAAAGGAAATAAAGTTAAAATAGTAGTAATGCTTCGCGGAAGAGAAATGCAACATAATCATTTGGCATATGATTTGGCAAACAGATTTCTTGCCGATTTAGAAGGTGAAAAAATGACTGTAGAAAAGAAACCTTCAATGGATGGAAGAAACGTTGTTACTATATTAGCACCATAGTTTATAACTTTTTATTAATATAAAAAATACACGCTTATTGCGTGTATTTTTGTTTGTTTTACAATGTAAGTGTGATTCAAATTTGCGGAGGCATGTCGCAATTTTGGTCAAGAAAGTATAGTCAAGTAAAAAAAGGAGAAAACGATGCCAAAGATGAAAACACACCGTAGTGGCGCAAAAAGGTACAAAGTTACTGCCAGCGGTAAAATTTTAAGAAGAAAAGCCGGTAAAGGGCATTTATTGCAACACAAAAGTGCTTCAAGAAAGAGAAAACTTTCTTCTATGATAGAAGTTTCTGCGACACATAAGAAACTTGTATTAAAAGAACTTCCATATGCGAAGTGTTCAGGTTAAGAATTTTAAAGAAGAAAGGAAATTGAAAAATGAGAGTTAAACGTGGTAATGTCTTAAGAAAAAGACATAAGAAAATATTAAAATTAGCAAAAGGCTTTAAAGGTGCAAGAAGCAGAATATTTAAAGTTGCTAATACTGCTGTAATGAAAAAATTGAAATATCAATACAGAGATAGACGTAATCTAAAGAGAAATATGCGTCGTTTATGGATTGTTAGAATCAATGCCGCAGTTAGACAACATGGTTTAAGCTATTCTAAATTTATGAATGCACTTAAAAAATCAGAAGTTGCTATAAACAGAAAAATGCTTGCTGATTTGGCAGTAAATGAGCCGGATGCATTTTCTATTATTGTAGAAACTGCAAAATCTGCAAAATAGTTATTGAAAATTCATGTTGCTAATTCTTGAGAGTCCCAAATAGGGACTCTTTTTTAGTTGAAAATATTAAAGAATATTAATATATATGTTTTATATATGTTATATATAAAACAAAGAGGGAATAATAGTAGTATAGTCAATTTTCTTTATTACTTATTTTCCTTCACTCCTTTTCTCCATAACAAGACTGTGGTCGCGATGCGACCTTTTTTTTATTTTTTGCGTAGGGTGGAGAGAGGCGGAGCCGACCGAACCCGAAGAAGCATCAGACCGACCGAGCGGGAAAACGAAAGTTTTCGAAGCGAGGATACAAGGTCTGTGCTGAGAGCAAAAAATAAATACGGTGCGTAGGGTGGAGAGAGGCGGAGCCGAGCGAACCCAAAGAAGCGGCAGACCGACCGAGCGGGAAAACGAAAGTTTTCGAAGCGAGTATACGAGGTCTGTGCTTAGTTGTGTGACTAAAATGTTAAAAAATTAAGTAAAAAGGCAATCCTTCTTATAAAATTTTTTTTACATATATAAGTGTTAATCTATGGAGAAAATAATATGTCAGTTCAAAACGTTGATTCGAACAAAAGTAGTGTAAACCCTATGGCTGTCGGAGCAAGTGCTGGTGCCGGAGCAGCTATAGGTGTATTGAAAACAAAATTTGATCAAAAGGGGGCAAAAGTACTTCTTAATAGACTCAATTTTGATTCATTTGATAGTGTTTTAAAACATATTAAAGATGAGAATAAGGGGAATATTGGGTTACTTGATTCCAAGTTTGAGACATTTTATACGCTTACAAAGGATAAGTTGAAAAAAATTGCCGATAAGGCATTTAAAACAACAGGTAAAACATATACTAAGAATGCATTAATTGGTGCTGGAATTGGTGTTGCTCTAAGTACACTATTTGGACTTGCTAAATCAAATAAAAAAGAAGAAAAAGAATAGTAAAAGAGAATCTTTTTGAAGATTCTCTTAATTAAATTTTTTATTTTATACTTTCATATTGAAAGTAGATCTGGGTTGCCCTTCTCTCATAACTTGCCCCAACGCATATATTTGAGCTTGGCAGTTTCTGATTTCTTTTGCCACTTGCCCGGAGAAAACCTTATCATTTTCTTCAAAGTAATCAACCAGAGGATTGACTGTTATATTTTCAATCTCTTGTTTTGCAACTTTTTGTACTTCCTGAATTGTTTTCTTTGGAAGTGTTATATTTAATCCGAATGGATTTTTCTGTAATATACTATTTTGATTTTCCATTGTTTTTTATTTCCCCTTATAAATTAATATTTCGGAAAATATTTATTAAACTTTAATGTTTATATTATTTTTGTAAAGAAAAAATCTTATATTGTTACAAAGATAATTTTCTTTTGTTAAAATTATTGACGGCAAAATTTATGTAAAAATTTGTGATTAAGATAGCAAAAAAAATTATGGACATATATTAAAACCTTGGAAAAGACAATAAAAGCATGATAGACAGAATAAATACACAAGTTCAAATACCAAAGCAAGCCGAACAAAATAATAAAAATACAGCATTTAAAGGTGCTGGTACAGCTGTTCTAACTGGATTAAGAGGATTAAATAACAGTCCAGCAATTGGTGCTTGTGCTGTTGACTTATGCTCAATGGTAATACCAAGAACTGCAATTGAATTTAAGAACAGAGGTCCTCAATCAGGAATAGAAGCAGCATTTAGAGAAGGCGCAAGTTGTTTCATTCATGCTTGTGTTGGTTTAATAGGTTTAGGTGCTGCTACACTTATTTCCGGAAAATTTAACCAAAAATATGGTGTAAAAGCACAAAATATATTTGCTAATGGTGATACTATCAACAATTTATCAAATATATGGAAAACTTCAGAAGGACAAAGACAGTTTTTTGACGGATTTCTCCAAAATATTAAGGGATTGAATGGTACAGAGTGGAAAAGTGTTTCCCAAGGTGCAAGAGATGATATTGTTAATGGTTTAGTTTCTTTAGCAGATAAGACAGAACAGATGGCTAAAGCCAGCGGAACAAACAAATTAACACTTGCAAAAGAAGTAAAAGATTTAAAAAGTGTTATTTTGTCTAAAGTTACTAAAGATACAGGGGCACAGGCTTCTTTTAGGCTTAATGCCGGTGCAAAAGAAGTCTCTGCAAGCTTGGGTGATCTTGTTGATAATGCAGTAGTTCTTTCTAATTCATTTAAAGATAAAACCAAAGAAAAATTACCGGAATTTATAAAAACTTTAAAATCGAATAAAGTAGCATCAACGCTGTTAGGAATGGGAATTTGTGCTGCTTTATGTATGTCTGTTCAACCGTTGAACAGATATTTAACTAAGAAAAGAACAGGACAAGATGGTTTTGTTGGCGTTGATAATAAAGAAGGTGATAAATCTAAAGGATTTAAGGTCGCCAAAACAGTAGCTGGGGTTGGCTTTCCTCTATTTGCAATGAAAACAATCGGCAATCCTTCAAATTTAGTATCTAATATTCAATTTAACAGTAAGGTTCCTACTATTAATCAATTCAAATTCTTATATGGATTAACAATTGGTTCAAGATTTTTATCAGCGAGAGATGGCAATGAATTGAGAGAAAGTATAATAAAGGATACGCTGGGTTTTACAAACTGGTTGATTCTTGGCGGTATGGTTTCTAAGTTGACAGCTAGAGCTTTAGGCGGAAAAGAATTAATTAATAATCCTGTTGCTCAAGATGGTGCAAAAAAAGGCTTAAAGTATGGTTTGAAATGGTTGACTAAAGCATCTGTTAAATCTTTTGATGAAGTATTATTACCAAATGCTAAAGAAATTACAAAAAATGGAAAAATGCTAAAATTTTCGGAATTGTTCAAGAAAGCAGATAGTGTAACAAAGTCTAAAGTACTTAAAATAGCAGGATCTCAAATCGCTGGTTATTTATATTCAGGGCTTGTTTTAGGTGTTGGTATTGCTAAATTGAATATATTTATTACAAAACAAATTCAGGCTAGAAAAAAAGCAAGTATGAAAATGAACAATCAAGTTAATCCCAAATATGATATAAACTATCTTTCTAAAATGCAAGGTGAATTAAGCAGTGTATTCAAAGATTTTAATTAATCTGTTATAATCCGATTATGTCTGTTTCTTTTAAAGAGTGTATAGATAGTCAGTTATCAGAAAATCGTAGAACGGTTATATATTGTGTTGCTCAATTAGCTGAAAAGAAAAATATAAATATTTATATTATTGGTGGTATTGTTAGAGATTTAATTCTGCATAATACTATAAAAGATATTGATATTGTTGTTGAAAGTGATGCTATTGAATTTTGCAAGAGTATAGAAAAATGTCTTAATTGCAAGATAATATCAGTTCAAGAAAATCTAAGAACGGCAAAGGTATTATTCTTCAACAATATAGAAATAGATTTTGCTTCAACAAGAGAAGAAAAATATGAAAAGTCAGGTGTTTTACCTGTTGCATATAATTTTGGATGTTCTCTAAAAAAAGATGTAATGCGACGTGATTTTACAATTAATACTCTTGCAATAAGTTTAACAGGTGAAAATAAATACTCTATTGTTGATTATTGTGGTGGATATGATGATGTATTAAATAAACGAATAAGAGTTTTACATGATAAAAGTTTTATAGATGATCCTTCCAGAATTATTCGTGCATTAAAATTTCAGGTGCGATTTGATTTTGAAATTGAAGAAAATACAAAAAATCTATTGAAAAAATATCTTGATAATGTTGATTATAGTATGCCTTTAGAAAGAATAAAATCAGAATTTAGGCAGTATTTTTCGTTAGAAAAGAAAGGACTCTATTCTAAAATTATTGATACAAAAGCTTATAAACTGATTTCGGATAATCCTTTTATTAATTTTGATGAGAACTTCTTTAAAAATTTGGATTTGAATTATTTGTATAACAAAGATGAATTATGGTTTGTTTATATAGTCTTATTAATAGTTAATAGCAATATCGCATATGAACGATTAAATATGACAGCTTTTGAGAAAAAGATAATTAAGGAAGTTCAAGAGCTATTACTTTTGTATCCGCTTAATATTGAAGATAAAACATTTTTATATAAAACATTTAACGATAGAGTTGATTTATCAATATTAATTTATTATGTTATGACTCATGATGAGGCTGTAAAATATTTTTATGATGTACTAAAAGAAATCAAGGTATTGATTACGGGTAAAGACTTAATTGAACTTGGTTTTATTCCTTCTTCATATTTTAATGAACTTTTTGAAAAAGTTTTAAATGAGAAATTGGAAGGGAATTTAAAAACTAAAAAAGAAGAAATAGATTTTGTAAAGCAATTTATAAAAAAATAGGAGTAGTTTTTCTACTCCTATTTTTAATCCTCTATATTCAAGTTTTTATACTTTACAAGTTAACTTAGATGCTTGTTCTTTTAGAGTTTGAACTTTATCTGTGTGTTCCCAAGGAACATCAAAATCAGTTCTGCCTAAGTGACCGTATGCAGCAAGTTTTTGATAGAATTTACCTCCATTTTTTGCAGGAAGATTTCTTAAATCAAATTGGTTAATAATTGCTCTTGGTCTTAAGTCAAAGTTAGTTTCAACAAGTTTCATAATATCATCATCTGATATTTTACCTGTGCCGAATGTTTCAACATAAATAGAAACAGGTTGAGCTACCCCGATTGCATAACCAAGTTCTATTTCACATTTTGAAGCAAGACCTGCAGCAACAATGTTCTTTGCAACATATCTTGCAGCATATGCAGCACTTCTGTCAACCTTTGTTGGGTCTTTACCGGAGAAAGCACCGCCACCGTGTCTTGAATAGCCGCCATAGGTATCAACTATTATCTTTCTTCCTGTTAAACCGGCATCACCTTGAGGTCCGCCGATTACGAATCTTCCTGATGGATTTATTAAGTATTTAGTTGTGCTATCCGGTTTTAATGGTTCATTTTTAAACACATAATTTATAACATGTTCAATCATATCTTTTCTTATGATTTCTTGAATTTGTGTATTGTCTGTAATACCATCAATTTCATCATCGTGTTGAGTAGAAATAACAACAGTATCAATTCTTACAGGTTTATCATTTTCATATTCAACAGTAACTTGTGATTTGCCATCGGGTCTAAGGTATTTAACTAAACCTTGTTTTCTTACCTGCGCAAGTCTATATGATAGTTTATGTGCTAAACTTATTGGCAACGGCATTAATTCCGGAGTTTCGTCACAAGCAAAACCAAACATAATACCTTGGTCGCCTGCACCGATATTATTTGTTTCATCAACTGAAACAGCTGCATTATTATCTCTTGTCTCAAATGCTTTGTTTACACCGCCTGCTATATCGGTAGATTGTTCATCAATACTTGTAAGTACAGCGCAGGTTTTACTGTCAAATCCGCCTGAGGCTTTTCCTGTGTAACCTATGTTTTCAATAGTTGTTCTTACAACATGCGGAATATCTACATAGCAAGAAGAAGTTATTTCTCCTGATACTAACACCATACCTGTTGTTACTGATGTTTCTGCTGCAACTCTGGATTTTGAGTCTTTTGTTAAAAACTCGTCCAAAATAGCATCTGAGATTTGGTCACATACTTTATCAGGATGTCCTTCTGTTACTGATTCAGATGTGAATAAATATTTTTTTGAACTCATCTTTTTCTCTTTTCTGTTTTACTTGCCAATCTATCTTTTTTTAATTCTACTCTTAACAGACTTGCAGGTCAAATTAACAAATAAAAAAGACCGTTTAAAACGGTCTTTTTTATTTGCTTTTAACTTGCTATTTTGATTCTCTTATATTTAAAGCTTTAATTAACTTTCTGTAATCTTCAAGATTTCTGTCTTTTAAGTAAGAAAGAAGTCTTTTTCTTCTACCTACCATCATCAAAAGACCACGTCTGCCTTGGAAATCTTTTGGGTTAGATTTTAA
>CALUSI010000008.1 GCA_944323395.1 Candidatus Gastranaerophilales bacterium | reverse complement strand
AAAGAAAATGGCACCTGTTATTTATAGAAATTTTCTTTTATCCTACCAAAATAGTCCTATTTAATGGGTACAGATCATTAACCCAACAATTTTTCCACCAACTTTTATTGCCTTCTGGTTTATTTTGATTTTCTTCTTGATTATTTTCTATATTCTTATTCTCGTCTGTCATTAAATTTCCTATTTATTTTAACAAAGTAATATTTTGTTTATATTCCCTGTTTATATTTTGTTGAAACATTTCTCATTATTATCATATTGTTTCTATTGGGTTATGGGAATCCAGACATTTTTCACAAAGTCAAAGATTTTGGAAAAAGCAGTCAAACCCAACCTACAGATTCCTTGCTACAAATTTGTGTTAAAACTTATAAAGAAACATTTTGTATTTATTATTTTTCGATTTTTTTTCTATAAAAAATAATCTGTTAGGATAGACAGGAAATATAAAATAATCATCTTTTGAGTTTGGTATATTTATGTTATAGTTTACTTTTGCAAGTTTTTTCTCGTTGATTTTAAATTCATATTCTAAATCATTTGAAATTAAGATGTCTTTATTTAGTGGTTTGAAGTATACATAATGGTCAAATGAATGTGTTTCTATAATTTTATTCTGTTTATATGAATATATATCTAAATTATAACCACCTTCGTTTTCTATGCTTCTTCTTCCTGTAAAAGTATTAACTCGACGAAATTTATCATAACTGAAACTTTTTGGTCCTAAAAAATGTCTTGAATAGCTTGGTATTAAAATGACATCATTATTAGCATTTATAGAATTATCAAAATAATTATTTTTTTTATTAAAACTAACGTAATTCTCAAATTTATTTTGTTTTATATTAAATTCCTGAATTAGAATTTTATTTATCTGAAAACCACGCAAGTCATCTGAATTTGTAAAATATAATATTTTATTATCATTAATTCGCAAAAATTGTGATATCCTTACTTTGTTAATAAATTCTTCTATTTCGTTTAAATTTATTACGGACATGTTCTTTTTGTATTTTTTATTTGAAAAATTGATATTCCAACACTCTAAAGGACTTTCTTTCAAAACGACTCCGGTACATAAGAGAAAATTATCATCCTTTAAATGCTCAATAATTAAACCTAAATCATTAGTGGTATGAGTTGATATAGAATCCATCATATTTACCTTAAAACTAAAGTTTTTTTCTTTTTCTAAAGTATTAGAATCTTTTTGAATACCATCAAGATTAAAAGTTGTTAATTTCCCAAGTTTATTAGAATTTATCTTATATCTTTTTAGCTCTTTTTTTGTACAAAAGATAATTTCATCATCAAAAATCTTTGCATTAGTAAGCTCAAATTCATCTGCGATCTTAACCCGATTTAAATTATTTTTTTCAAGATCCAGAATATATGCATAACCTTTATATTTACTAATAAGAAATAATATATTGTAACCATATTGCAATGGATAAATTTCACTTCCACTATGATTTAATGTGCCAATATAGTGAAGTCCTGTTTTTTCGAGTTCTGCAGGTCTCTCATGTTTCATTTGTTTTAAGTTAATTATGTATAAGAAATAAATTAACAAAAGGAAAATTATAAAAAAAATAATTGAAAACAAATAAACAATATGTTTGTTTTTAACCAAAGAACTTGTCCACCAGCTTTTATTGCATTCTTGTCTATTTTGCTTTTCTTCTTGATTATTTTCTATATTCTTATTCTCGTCAGTCATTAAATTTTCCTATTTATTATAAAAGTAATATTTAGTTTATATTCCACTTTTTTAGCTTGTTGAAACATTTCTCATTATTATCATATTGTTTCTATTGGGTTATGGGAAACCAGACATTTTTCACAAAGTCAAAGATTTTGGAAAAAGCAGTCAAAACAAACCTAAATATTAGTATTATTCAAGAGTAATAAATGAATAATACCCGCTCAATAATTCTTCAATACGATTTTTTAAGCAATTAACTATTTGACCGGAAAATATAGTATTGGAAATCGTACTTTTCTTTGAGTTTTTCATTCCATTTTGAAAATCTATATTGTTATTATAATATTTTTCCCAAGAGCTTTGTGATAGCAATAATAAACTATATTGTTCTTTCGGAAGAATTTTTTCATAATTATTAATTATATTTGTGAGTTCAGCTTCGTATTTCTCGATAGCTTTATAATTACAATTTTGCATTGTAATTCCATTATCTAAACATTCTTGAGTATCTTCTTCTTGTTTTGTGATTATAGTTTTTTGCTTATAATAGTAGTTTAAAGCATTTTTACACTTCTGTTGGGATAATCCTGTATTCATACAAGATTCAATTTCTTCTTTATTATATTTATAAATATAATTTTTTATATTTTCAGCATTTGCTTGATTATAATATGTAAAAGTAATACAAATAAAAAATAATAAGATTAAAACAGCTTTTCTCATTAATACCCCTTGCTTATTATATCATTCTATATAAATTATAGTAATCAATATGCAAACAATTATGGATGAATTCAGGATTTACAAAATAAAAATACAAGTTGTAGAATATTAGTAAATAAATACAGACCAAACGAACTTGGAGATAAATATTAAATGTCTAAAAATATAATTAAATTTATAAAAGGTATATTAATGTTTTTGGGTATATTGTTTATAATTGAGTGTATTTATTTTGTATTTATATTAAATGATAAAAAAGATTATTGTCTTGATAATAATATATGTGAAGAAGGATTAGAAATAAATACTGAACACGGATTATTAAAAATAAATAAAGAAAACTGCGAAAAATACGGTTATAAATGGTATACAGAAAAGAAAATGTGCGATTTTAATATAGTCAAACAAAACAAAAAACATGAACATTAAAAAGTCGGCAAATTGTTATGAAAGCCCATAAGTTGGGTTTGACTACTTTTTCCAAAATCTTTGATTTTGTTTTATTTTTTCTGTTGAATTAAACCCAAACCTACATACTATATAAATTACAGTAAAAATTATTTAAATTTAAAATTATCTATATATATAAACAAGCACAAACAACAAATACCCAGAGCAAATCCGCCTATTATATCAGTAGGGAAATGAACTCCAAGCCAAACTCTTGAAAATCCTATAGCAATAATCAATATAGACAAAACAGAAATTAATGCAATTTTCAAAATTTGATTTTTAACATATTTATAAACAAAATAAATTAACAAACCATATAAAACCATACTCATTATACTGTGCCCCGAGGGGAAACTATAATGTTTAACTTCAATCAAACGCATTTCTATAGGCGGTCTCGGTCTTGCTATTATTATTTTTATATAAGAATATAAATATTGAGTGATAGGAAGAGCTAAAAGAAAAACAATAAAATCCTTATACTTTTTACATATTAAAAATATCAAAGCAACTATCCATACTATATAATTTCTTATAATTCCATATGCTAAATCAGTAATAAAAACAGGAACTTTTAATGGAATTGCAGCTAAATTTTTCTGAATAAAATTAATTATTTTTAACTCATAGTTTGAAATATAATTATGTTTATATACTATAAAAGCCAAAAATAAAAATATACTTAAACTAACTAAAAATACAATATATAATTTCTTATTTTTCATAAAACAAATATCCTCTAAACATAGATAATTTTATATTTTTTAGATACTACTTTCAAATTATTAATAAAAAAATTACAATTTGTTTTATTTTCATTTCTATTTTAGTATCATATTAATATGAAAAATTCAAAAGTAAGATTAAATAAATATATAGCCGCCTGCGGATATTGTTCAAGAAGAAAAGCTGATGAATATATTGAAGCAGGAAAAGTTCGTGTAAATGGAGAAATCGTTTCAGAACTTGGTTTTATGGTCAGCACAAAAGATAAAATTACTATAGAAAATAAAATTATAAAACCTGAAACTTTAACATATATTCGTTACTATAAACCTGCAGGATATATCACTACAATGGACGACGAAAAAGGAAGAAAAACAATTTATGATATTCTTCCTGAAGAAGTTCAAAACTTAAAACCCGTAGGCAGATTAGATAAAGATTCTACAGGATTATTAATTTTAACAAATGACGGGGATTTTATAAATGATTTAGCCCATCCATCCATAAAAGTACCAAAAGTATATAGAGTTACAGCTCAAGGAAAGTTGAATCTTAATGATTTAGAAATAATGGCAAAAGGTATAGAAATAGAAAAAGACAAAATTGCATATGCTGACTCCAGAATTATAGACTTTGAAGGTAAAAATACAGTTTTAGAAATAGTGCTATACCAAGGCTTAAACAGACAAATTAGAAAAATGCTGGATTATATTGGACACCCTGTCATCTCACTTAAAAGACTAAGTATGGGTCCAATTGATTTACAAGGACTAAAAAAAGGACAATTCAAATACCTTAAACCAAAACAAATTCAACAAGTAAAAAATTATCTGAAAAAACTTTCAAAAGATAATAAAAAATAATTAATGTTATCCTTTTTATTTGTTTTTGGTAAAATTAAGACATAGGAATTTAGATTATGTTATTAGAGTTTTTATACGCAAAAATACATAGAGCAACTGTAACAGATGCGAACTTAAATTATGTAGGTTCAATTACTATAGACGAAAATATTTTAGATGAAGCAAATCTTTCGGAAGGACAAAAAGTAGACATCCTTAATATTAATAATGGCGAGAGATTTCAAACATATATTATTGCAGGAAAAAGAGGAAATAAAGACTTTTGTCTAAATGGTGCTGCTGCAAGAAAAGCACAAATTGGCGACAAAATAATTATTTGTGCATACGCAATGATGACAAAAGAAGAAGCTAAAACTTTTAAACCTACAATTGTCCAAATTAATGACAATAATGAAGCAGTTTAACTTTCTTTTAAGAATCTCTGTACACGAGTATTCATTGATTCTTCTTTTATTTTCCAATCACCATTGTAGTCTTTGCCAACTATAAAATAAGCAGGGATTTTATAGTCACTTGTAGATGGCATTCTCATTGCTACAATTTTATAATCTTTACCATGCGGAAGTATCTTAACATTGAAGTATTTATTTTTATATTGTCTTAATCGAGCAAGCTTACTGGACTTTTTTGCTTCAATTTTATATCTTTCAAAAGGAATATTTACAGATTGTTTGCTGCCGTCAGGCTTTTCAACAACACGAAAAATTTTGGCATCATTACTATAATAGTCAAAATAATCACAACTATAACTATTTGCAGCTTCAACATATCTATTAAAAAAAGACTGAACATCTTGAATATCATTCGCAGAACTTTTTAAAAAAGAAACAATAAATAAAAATAAAACCAAAAGAACTTTTTTCATAATTATTCCTAAATAAAATAGTAGTAACCTCTGATTTAGTGGTTACTACTATTTTTTATCTAACTATGAAACTATTCAATAGTATAGTCGGTTAATTCAGGAGCACCAAACATACCTTCAATTTCTTCTAAAATAGCAGAAGGTTTTCTGGCATTGTTCTTCTCAGCTGCACGTTTTTGAGCTTCTCTGTCTTTTTCTTCTGAAGCATTTGTTAAGTGATAGAAACCTGTACCTGCAGGAATTAATCTACCAATGATAACGTTTTCTTTTAAGCCTCTCAACAAATCACGTTTTCCTTCAACTGCTGCTTCTGTAAGAATTCTAGTTGTTTCTTGGAATGAAGCTGCTGAAATAAAGCTTTCAGTATTCAAACTTGCCTTTGTAATACCAAGAAGAACAGCTTCGTATGTTGCTTCTTGACCACCGGCAGCTCTTACTGCTTCATTTTCTTGTTCTACAACTTTAAATTCTAAGAATTCACCCGGAAGAAGTTTTGTATCTCCTGATTCAAGAATTTTTACTTTCTTTGTCATTTGACGAACAATAACTTCAACGTGTTTATCAGCAATTTCAACACCTTGTGAACGATATACTCTTTGAACTTCATCAACAAGATATTGTTGAGCTGCTTCTACACCATTTAATCTTATTACGTCATGAGGATTTAATGGACCACCGGTTAAAGGTTGACCGACTTTAATATCTTGTCCGTTTGCAACAATGATATTTGAGTCAATAGCATATTTAACTTCTTGTCTTCCTAAATCACCATTTAAGAATAAACGAGGAACATCATCTTCTATTTCAATTTCAGCTTTACCTGCATACTCAGCAACTACAGCAGAATCTTTTGGTTTTCTTGCTTCAAGTAATTCTTCAACACGAGGTAAACCTTGAACGATATCACCTGTTTTTTGTCTTTCGAATACCAATGTAGCAATCATATCACCACGGTTAACAAGTGAACCGTTAGCTACCTGTAACATTGTACCGGGGCTGATTAAATATGGACGACCAATTCTTAATGTAATTGAATTCTTATCTGTATCAACTACTAAACCTGATACAGCTGAAATTTCTCCACCAGCAGAAATTACATTATCCATCTTAACCAAATCACCTTTTTTAACTGTTGGTTTAGATTTCAAATCAATTTTTGTTTCAGAACTTGAAGAAACTAACAATAATCTTCTTACATCTTGATTGTTATCCTTAATACTTGCAACTGCATCACTTATTGCTAAAACTTGTGTTTTTGCAACAGGTGTTCTCGGTTCAATTGTTTGGCCATCTTTAACAAGCAATTCTGTTTGCATTGAAGCCGCAGTCTTAGATGCACCTTCAACCTCTCTTCTTACAATTAAGTTTTCAAGTACAACAATCTTTAAATTATTGTTAGCATCTAATTCAACTTGACCTTTCAAGTGGCTTAAATATCCATCCATTTGAAGAACTAAACTTGTTCTTGTTAATACACCACCATCAAGATTTCTCACTCTTGCACCATCTTTATATTGTAATTGAGTAACAGGAACCAAATCAATAGCTTCATCTGTTGATTCAAATTTAATAGATACATCTTTTGTATCAATATTAAATCTTTGAACAGGTCTTACTAAAATTTGAATAGGTTGGTTAGAAATAGATTTTTCATCTAAAGCAACAACACCTAAATCTTCTTCTAAGTCATCAATTTCAATATTATCTTTTTCATTGTCTAAAATTGTAACAATTGAATCTTCTTTAACTTTAATTTTTGGAGCGATTTCAGTACCGGCTTTTACAACTTCGCCTTCATCAACTTTTAATTCGCCGATTCCGCCTAAGTTATATATTTCACCAGGTCTTATTACAACTTCGTGAATCATATCATTGAATTCTTTTATTTCAACAATACCATCTATGTGGGCATATAAGTCTTTTACAACTTCTGTACCAGCTGTAACAAATGTACCTGACTCTACCATTTTTAATGCTGAATCTTTATTTACTTGATGAATTTCATCAGGAATAAATATCAATTCACCAGGTTTTGTAATAATTTGATTTTCATCAACTTCTATACCGTTATATCTGATTTCACCGCTTGAAGGAACTGTATATTCTTCATCAATTAACTCGGCAATTATCATACCGCTTTCAACAACTGTATCAATCGGAGCTTTAACGATATATTTTTCACCTGTTTTATCAACTGTCCAAATTTGTTCTTTTTTAGTTTGTTCAAATGTTGCATTTGAAGCAGAAATAGATGCAATTACAATTGTCAATTCTTTACCTTTAACAATTTTCTTAATCTTCTTTCCGTCAAATTTAACATCTTCTACAACAAGGTTATCTCCAAGTCTAACTTCACCGCCGTGTTCAGAAATAACATGGATTTCAGCTAATTTTTCGCCTTCTTTTACAGCTTTACCATCTTCAACAAGAATAGTTGAACCGCCGGGTAAATTGTAAACATCGCCGCCTAAAACCCAAACAATGCCATTTTTACTTGCTGTTCTTGAAATATTACCTTGTCTGTCTTTCTTTTCATCTGCTACGAAATCTTCAAATACGATTTCACCTGATAAATCAGATGTAATATCTTTTGTTGCTTTCTCTGTCAAACGGCTTCCGTCTCCGCCTGAAGCAGGTTCATAAATAGCGATTTTATCGCCTTTCTTAATTTCTTGACCTTCATGAACATAAAGAATAGCACCTGAAGGAATATGATATTTCTTAACTTTTGAACCTGTTTTAACTTCCATATCAGATTCTTGAACAGTAATGGCAACATTATCACCATGTCTTGTTCTTAAGTCTCTAGTGAAAATTTTTGTCGCAATAACACCGTCAACATCAGCAATGATTTCTTTCATTGCACCTGCACCTTTAAATACACCACCGGTGTGGAATGTTCTCATTGTCAACTGTGTTCCTGGTTCACCAATTGATTGAGCTGCAATAATACCAATTGCTTCGCCAATATCAACTAATTTTTGAGTTGTCATCGCCCAACCATAACATTTTTGGCAAATACCATATTCCAATTCACAAGTTAATGGTGAACGAACTAACAACTGATGTAAGTCAAGAGGTTTAATTTTTCTGATATCATCTCTATCAATTGTAGTACCTGCAGGTATTACAACATTTCCTTCTTTATCTTTGATATCTTCAGCAATTGTTCTTCCCAATAATCTTTCTGTTAATGGAGCAACAACTTTTTCTCCATCAGAAATATCACTCATCATAATACCGCGAGTAGTACCACAGTCATGATCACGAATAATTACATCCTGTGCTACGTCAACTAAACGTCTTGTCAAATAGCCAGAGTCAGCTGTTTTTAACGCAGTATCTACAAGACCTTTTCTTGCACCGTATGATGAAATAATATATTCAGTTACTGATAAACCTTCTTTAAAGTTAGATTTAATAGGCAAGTCAATAATTTGACCTTGAGCATCTGCCATCAAACCTCTCATACCAACCAACTGTGATACTTGAGATAAGTTACCTCTAGCTCCTGAGAACGCCATCATATATACCGGATTTAATCTGTCAAAATTTTCAACAACTCTCGCTGTTAATTTAGATGTTGTCTCAGACCAAGTGTCAATAACTTTTGTATATCTTTCTACTTCTGTAATATCACCTTTTAAATATCTGTGAGTAGATTTTTCAATTTCTCTTTCTGCTTCATTTAAAAGTTCTTTCTTATCAGCTGGAACAGAAAGGTCTGCAATTGAAATTGTAGTACCTGATTTTGTTGCATATTTATAACCTAAGTTTTTAAGGTTATCAGCTAAAGTAGCTGTCTTAGCACCGCCAAATTCAAGGTATATTTGAGCTAATAATTTATTAATCGATTTTTTATTCACCTGCTCATTGATGAAATCAAACGATTTTTTTGTATTCTTACGTACTATTGTATCCATGTTTTTTCACCTTTACTTAAGTTACTATGCAAAGATTGCATTTCTTACTGTTTCATTGAAGATAATTCTTCCTACTGTTGTTTCAAGTCTGTCACCGTGTTCATCACGAACTACAATTCTATCGTGCAATTTTATTACACCTGTTTCGTGAGCGGCAATTGCATCTTCGAAACTGTAGAAATATTTAAGTTGTTTATCATCATCGTCTTGATTCATAAGAGTCAAATAATACATACCTAAAACCATATCTTGAGAAGCAGCAATAATAGGTTTACCGGTAGCAGGTGCCAATATGTTATTTGTAGCTAACATTAACATTCTGGCTTCTGTTTGCGCTTCTATTGATAAAGGAACGTGAACAGCCATTTGGTCACCGTCGAAGTCAGCATTAAATGCTGTACATACCAACGGATGTAACTGAATAGCACGACCTTCAACTAATACCGGTTCAAATGCTTGAATACCTAATCTGTGAAGTGTAGGAGCACGGTTCAATAATACCGGATGTCCGTCAATTACTTCTTCCAAAATATCCCAAACTACAGCTTCAGATCTTTCAATTTTCTTCTTAGCTGATTTGATATTTTGTACGTAACCTCTCTCGATTAGTTTATTAACTACAAACGGCTTGAATAATTCAATAGCCATTTCTTTTGGTAAACCGCATTGGTTTAATTTTAATTTTGGACCAACTACGATTACTGAACGACCTGAATAGTCAACACGTTTACCTAATAAGTTTTGACGGAAACGACCTTGTTTACCTTCAATAATATTGCTTAATGATTTTAAAGGTCTGTTGCTTGGTCCTACTACAGTTCTTCCTCTTCTACCGTTATCAATCAATGAGTCAACTGCTTCTTGAAGCATTCTCTTTTCGTTTCTAACGATAATTTCTGGAGCACCCATTTCTAATAATCTTAATAAACGGTTGTTTCTGTTTATAACACGTCTGTATAAATCGTTTAAGTCTGATGTCGCAAATCTGCCACCGTCTAATTGAACCATTGGTCTCAAATCAGGTGGAGTTACAGGCAATACATCCATTATCATCCAAGTTGGTTCTGTGTTACTTTCGATTAATGATTCTACTAATCTTAATCTTTTTATCAACTTAGCTTTTCTTTGTACACTGCCTGATAGACCTGACAATTCAGCTCTGATTGATTCAGCCATTTCTGTTAATGAGATTTCTCCCAATAATTCCTTGATAGCTTCAGCACCAATACCAACTTTTAATTCAGAATCTTCATGTTCTAACATGAAATCTTCATATTCTTCTTCACTTAATAATTGATATTTTTTGAATTCACTATCAGCCGGATCAATTACAACATAATTATTAAAATAAATAACTTGTTCTAAGTCTTTTAATGTCATATCAAGAAGAAGACCCAAATAACTTGGAATTCCTTTTAAGAACCAAATATGGCTTACAGGAGCAGCAAGTTTTATGTGTCCCATTCTGTGACGTCTTACTTTTGAGTCTGTAACTTCAACACCGCATCTTTCGCAGATGATACCTTTGTGTCTGACTCTTTTATATTTACCGCAGTAACATTCCCAATCTTTCGTAGGTCCAAAGATTCTTTCACAGAATAAACCGTCTCTTTCAGGTTTTAACGTACGATAGTTAATCGTTTCAGGTTTTGTTACTTCACCATACGACCATTTCAATACGCGTTCAGGTGACGCAATACTGATTCGTATATAATCAAAATAATCTATGCTTGTAGACAATTTTTTATCTCCTTTAACTTTAATGTTTGTGTTCTAACTTCCCGTAGATTCTACGGGAAGTTTTACACTTTATTCTTTGAATGAGCTTGGTGTTTCTAAAAAGTTAATATTTAACAATTCAGAATCGATATCAGAAAGTATTCTCTTGGGAGCTGCCTTTCTTAAATCATCAGTATCTGACATTAAATCAACTTCTTCACCGCTCTTCTTAGATACTGATATATCCAAACCGATACTTTGTAATTCTCTTACAAGTACTTTGAATGATTCAGGAATACCAGGTCTAGGAATATTATCACCTTTAACGATTGCTTCGTAAGCTCTTGAACGACCGTTAACATCATCTGATTTGATTGTTAACATTTCTTGTAATGTATAAGCCGCACCGTATGCTTCTAAAGCCCAAACTTCCATTTCACCGAATCTTTGTCCGCCGAATTGAGCTTTACCACCTAAAGGTTGTTGTGTTACTAGTGAGTATGGTCCTGTACTTCTTGCGTGTATCTTATCATCTACTAAGTGAACTAACTTCAAGAAGTATGTTATACCAACTGAAACTGGTCTATCGAATGGTTCACCGGTTCTTCCGTCATATAATGTAACTTTACCGTCTTCACCTACCCAATCACAGCCGGATTCTTTTATACCTCTCAACAATTCATATTTTGTTGAAATTTCTGATTTGTTTTCACCATACATTTCGTCGAATGATGGAGCTTCATAATAATCACCTGTTAAATATGAAGCCAAACCAAGTAAGCATTCATATGTTTGTCCAACGTTCATACGAGAAGGTACACCAAGTGGATTTAATACAATATCTACAGGAGTTCCATCTGGCAAGAACGGCATATCTTCTTTTGGAAGTATTCTTGATACGATACCTTTGTTACCGTGACGTCCTGCAAGTTTATCACCTACTGATACCTTACGTTTTTGAGCGATATAAACTTTAATTAATGTATTAGCACCAGGTAAAAGTTCATCACCTTTTTCTCTGTCGAATACTTTTACATCGACTACACGACCACCTTCACCGTGAGGTACTCTTAATGAATTATCTTTAACATCTCTAGCTTTTTCAGCGAAGATAGCTCTTAAAAGTTTTTCTTCCGGCGGATGTTCTGATTCACCTTTTGGTGTTACTTTACCAACAAGAATATCATCTGCATATACTCTTGCACCAATACGAACAATACCACGTTCATCCAAATGTCTTAAAGACTCTTCAGAAACATTCGGAACTTCTCTTGTTATTTCTTCAGGTCCAAGTTTTGTTTGACGTGCTTCAATTTCTAATTTTTCAATGTGTAATGAAGTAAAGATGTCATCGTGTACGCATCTTTCTGAAAGTAAGATAGCATCTTCGAAGTTATATCCTTCCCAAGGCATATATGCAACTAAAACATTTTTACCTAAAGAAAGTTCACCAAAGTGAGTTGAAGCACCATCGGCAATTACATCACCTGCTTTTACTTCCATTCCTTCAGATACAATCGGTTTTTGGTTGATACATGTATCTTGGTTACTTCTTACATATTTCATTAATTGATATTTATGTAATTTGCCGGCTTTATCTTTAATCCAGATTTCTTCACCGACTACTTTTACAACTGTACCGTCTACATCTGATACAACTACCATACAAGAGTCTTTTGCTGCTCTCTTTTCCAAACCTGTTGCAACTACAGGTCTATCTGTAATTAATAAAGGAACTGCTTGACGTTGCATGTTAGATCCCATCAATGCACGGTTTGCGTCATCGTGCTCAATGAAAGGAATTACTGATGTAGCAACTGAGATTACCTGAATTGGTGAAACCCCCATATAGTCAACACGTTTTGATTCACCCATTGTAAATTCAGATTTATAACGGATAGGTACGTATTGAGCTTTTATGCTTCTGTCTTCATTTAATGTCAAATCAGAAGGTGCTACACGGAAGTTTTCTTCTTCATCTGCACTCATATAACGTACTTCATTTGTAACAACACCATCTTTAACTGCGAAGTATGGAGTTTCAATGAAGCCATAATCATTAACTCTTGCGTGAGTTGCTAATGAACCTATCAAACCTGCGTTAGGACCTTCAGGTGTTTCGATAGGACATATTCTTCCATAGTGAGAAGGGTGAATATCACGAACCGCGAATCCAGCTCTTTCTCTAACCAAACCACCAGGTCCTAATGCGGAAATACGTCTTTTATGTGTTAATTCAGCAAGTGGATTTGTTTGATCCATGAATTGTGACAACTGTGATGAACCAAAGAATTCTTTTAATGACGCGATTAATGGTTTTGTATTCAACAAATTCAACGGAGTAAGTGTTTCTGAATTTTGAAGAGTCATTCTTTCTTTAACGATTCTTTCTATTCTTGATAAACCTACTCTGAATTGGTTTTGTAACAATTCACCTACACTGCGGATTCTTCTGTTTCCTAAATGGTCGATATCATCACAGCTTCCTTCGTCATATGTTAAATTAATTAAGTATTCTACAGCTGCAACTAAGTCTTGAATTGTCAAAGTTCTTTGTGTTTCAGCTATGTTTAAGTTTAATTTCTTATTTAACTTATAACGACCAACTCTTCCGATATCATATTTCTTATCATCGAAAAATCTTGATTCAATAATTGAACGACCGCCTGCAGCTGAAGCAGGATCACCAGGTCTTAATTTTTTATAAACTTCAATTAATGCATCATCTGTTGTTTCTGTTGTATCTTTTTCTAATGTTTTCTTTAAGAATTCAAAGTGAGTGAATAATGTTTCCATTTCAGAAACTGTGATTCCTAAAGCTTTTAATAATGTTGTTGCTAATATTTTTCTGTTTTTATCTATTTTTACATAGATTATATCATTAGCATCAGTTTCTATTTTTAACCAAGCACCTCTGTTTGGAATCAAAGTTGCATTGAATAAACGTTTACCTGTCGGAGAGATTTCTCTCTTAAAGTATATACCGGGTGATCTAACAATTTGTGATACAATAACACGTTCGGCACCATTTACGATAAAGGTACCTTTATTTGTCATTGTAGGTATATCACCTATATAAACTTCCTGTTCTTTTATTTCCCCTGTATCACGGTTCACCAAACGTGCCATTACTCTTAATTGTTTTGCGTAAGTAGCATCGTGGATTCTTGCTTCTTCCAATGAATACTTCGGATTATCGAAAGTATAATTTGGTAGAAAATGTAATTCTAATCTACCGGTATAGTCTTTAATAGGAGAATATGAAAGAAATTCTTCTTTCAGACCTTCTTTTAAAAACCACTCAAATGATTTTTTCTGAATTTCGATTAAGTCCGGCAGATCATCCAATCTTGTTTTGGGCATGCCCATCGGAGTTACTCTCTCAGAATATTGTTTCTTTGACATTCATTCACCTCTCATTATGTGGTGTACTACAACTATATAAAATTTAACTGTTTAATTACCAATTTTTCGGATAAGGCTACTCATAGCCATTATAAAATGATACTTGCTAAAACATGCCAGTCAAGAAAAATAAGCCGTTTTAAAAGATTTTTTTAAACAATTGTTAACAATATAACTTTTTCTTTTTTTTTAATTGGTCAAAATTCCCAAAAACATTGGCTTAGCCTGTCAAGTCCCAACATAGGAATTACTATTTAAATTCGCAAATCACTTAAAATTACATAATCAGTTTTAAACTCAATGATTTTGGGACTTTTTACCAAATTTTAAAATTTATATTCCAAATTATAATTTTTTATATCTTTTACTGAAAATTATTTTCCTTTTTCTTTTATTGTTAACTTTTAAAATTAGCAAAAAACATAATTAAATGATATAATTTTTGAGTTATGGATATAAAATTTTTTCATTTAAATAAACAAACTAAGTATATTTTAATTGAATTATTATTTGGATCATTAATTATTGCCACAATTGCTGTTTTTGCGGTGAATCATATTCAAAATAAAATGGATAGAACATATTCTGGATTTGCTCAACTTATGACAAAGACTTTGGCAATACAAACATCTGCATTTGAAAGATTTCCATTAAAAGAAAGAGCAAAACTTCTTGCAAATGAATATAAACCAATTTTGGAAAGAAGTAATGATATTTCATTTATAGAATATAAAAATAAAGACAATATTATTATATATTCTTCTAAAAATGATTTCCCGATTGAAGATAAAAACACAGCATTAAATGTAAGTTCACCAATTATATATAGAGGAGAACTTACCGGTTATGTTAATGTTGGAATGACAGGTAATGGCATAAAAACAATTTCTATAACTACGAAAAAATCTTTATTTGGAATTTTTATTTTAACTTGGCTTACTTTTGCAATAATTTTGCTTTTAAATATTTTTCTTGTATCAAAAGAACTCATAAAAATTTATGATGGAGTCCGTCAGATTGCAATTGGTAAGTTTGGATATAAATTAGAATCAGAAAATATGGCTGAATTAACAGAAGCTTTTAATGATATGTCTAGTGTATTATCAAAATATGAAGAACAGAATATTGAACAACTTACACTAGAGCGAAACAAATTGGAAGCTGTATTAATGAGTATCATTAACGGTGTAATTGTTTGTGATAATTTTGATAATGTTGTACTCGCAAATTCCATGGCATTAAAAATGTTAGACATTGAGGAAAATAAATTTATAGGAACAAAAATACAAGATTTCATAGATTCTCACGGTCAAAAATGTTTTGCTGAAAAAATTGAAGAATTTAAGGATACTCCATTAAATATAATTGAACAAAAACCAATTGAATTTAATATTGAAGCAGGTAAATTAACCATAAAATCAATGATTTCCCCTATGTTCTCAAAACAGCAGGATTATGTAGGTTATATTATTGTTCTTATTGATATAACACGAGAAACTGAAGTTAATAAATTAAAAAATACTTTTATTTCAAATGTTTCTCACGAATTAAGAACACCTGTAACGGTATTAAGAACATACATTGATACTTTGTGCAATAATGCTGATGATTTTGATGAAGAAACAAAAAGAGAATTTATGCAAACTATTGACACAGAAGCTAAAAGACTCCATTCTATGGTAAATGAAATTTTAGACTTTTCAAGGTTAGAATCAGGCAATGTAATTCTGAAAAAAGAATACTCAAATCTTATTGAATTAATACAACAAAATATAAACTCTATAAAAATTTTAGCAGATGAAAAAGATATAAAAATAAATTTCGAACAAGAAAATAATATACCAACTATACCAATAAATGTTGAAAGTATGGATAGAGTTATAAGAAACCTATTATCTAATGCTATTAAATATTCATTAAACGGCAAAGATATTTTAGTAAAAATAAAACAATCTGATGATAAAAATTTCGTTGAGTTTTCTGTAAAAGATAACGGAATAGGAATAGCAAAAGAAAATTTAGAAAAGATATTTGACCGATTTTACAGAGTAGAAAATGCCACTCACACAATAAAAGGTACAGGGCTTGGTTTGCACCTTGTAAAAATGACTGTAGAAAAACACCACCATGGAAAAATAACAGTAACAAGTAAAGAAAATGAAGGTTCTGTATTTACTGTATATCTTCCTGTTAAAATAGATGAGAGTGAATTGGCATAAAATTATTGATTTGCAATAAACTTATTAATTTAAATTTTATACTTTTTGAATTTTGATTTTATATCCTAACTAATTATTATGAAATTATTTCTATTTCGTTATATTTTAATGAACTTAAAGAAATTTTGTGCTTCAAACTTTGTTGAGTATAATGCTTTCTTGTTTTTTGATTCAGTAGATAATTATGCCTGTTTTATGTGTACTAAATATTTGATTTTTGTAAGGTATAGCTTAAACTACAGGCTATTTTATCAATTATTTTCTTTATAAAAAAGAAAAAGAAAAAATTGTTTAGTAGGTATGTTTTTGTTTTCAATAAGTATAATAAAAAGCTGATGAAGGGAATCGAACCCTTGACCTATTGATTACGAATCAATTGCTCTACCGACTGAGCTACATCAGCATATAAATATTCTACAACAAAATAAAATTATAAAAAGAGGATAGTTTCTTCTATCCCCTTTTCTGTTATTTTGAAAATCTTTCAAGTAAGTTTGTTGATGTATTTGATGTTTTTGTTTCTTCTTGTTTTATGTTTATATCGGATTTTTTGGTTGTATTAGAAGTAGATTCTGCTTTATCTTTAGGCAATCTGTCTTTTAATGGTTTTTTACCTGTAAGCAGTCTCATAAACTTAAAGTATTTACCAACAAGACCTGTTCTTTTTTCATTTTTTTCATCTAATGCTTGTAATTCTTCATAAGATTTCTTTCCAACAGGCATACCGATAGATGTTCTTGTTAATAGTTCTGTTGTTAGTGTATTTGGTATTGCAACTGCAGTCATACCTTTTAATGAACTGTTATATGTAGATCTGAATGTTGAATTAAACCAGTTAATTAACATTGTTTGGTAGAATAGTGCACTTAGTCTTTGTATAATACGTTCATTTGCTTTTTCTTTAGCACCTTCTTTATCTTCACCGTTTGACTTTATCATTACCATATTATAGTTATCAGCAACTAAAAAGGCAGATGTTACGGCCGATGAAGCAAGTTTTGTCATCATTGCAAGTTCTGTATTCTTGTTACTTGATTGAGTAACACCATTGAATGATTTCTCAACTGCTGTATTTACATAAACCATTAATTTGTGTTTCGCATTATTTGCAATTTCTTGTAACTTCCTAATTTCGTCTTGCGAAGCACCATTTGCAATGGCATTTTTTAATGCAGCTTCAGCTTTTCTGTATGGCATTGTATGTTTATTTAGTTGTTCCATTGCATTTGCAAAAATAACTTGAGAAATTTTTCCTTCTTTTGACGCTTTCTCCCCAAATATTTCTGTTACTGCTTTATGTATTCCTTGTTCTACTTTTGATAGTTCAGCTTTACCAAGTGCTGCTTGAGCAGCTTTCTTTTCTACTGGTGAAACAATCATTTTTAGTAAAGTGCTTGTTATCTTAAATGGTAATCTTGCTGCTGACATTATGAATTTGAATGGTTGAGTAACAATATCAACGAATGGTTTTAGTTTTGTTTCAACTTGTATAGGCATTTCTTTTGCTCTTGTTGATATTGATTCTGTAATTGATTTTGCAAGGTCATCCATTTGTTCTGAACTTAGGTTGACTTTCTTGTTTCTAATTATTTCAGCTGCTTTTTTAGCTACATTAGAATATTTCTTTTCTGCAATAGCTGTTCGTTCAAGTCCTACAGCTGTTTTTATTGAATCACTTATTTGTGCAATTTCTTTTTCTGACAATGTTGCACCTGATGATTTTATTTTATCTATAGCTGATTTTATTACATCAGGAACTTGTGATGACGATAATGCAGCTTTGTACATCTTTATTGTACCTTCTGCTGTTTGTCTGCCATATTTACCTTTAATAAATTCATGGCCTTCTGCTATTTCTTTGCAACCTGCATCTTTTAGACTCTGTGCCATTTTTTCAAAATCTTTTTGTGAAATTTCAAAGTCTTTGAAAGCTAATGGATTATATAGTTTCTTTGTTATTTTATCTCCAATATCTTTGATGCCTTTTACAAGTTTTGTATTCTTTGTATATGAGCTGTTTTTTATAAAGCTCATTGCAAAACCTGCAGTCACAAGCAGTAAAACACCTTTTTTGAATGTATTGTAATTTATTAATGCTTTCTTTGTTTCTTTTTCTTTATTATCTTTATTTTCTGCTTTAGTTTCCATGTTATCTTTATTTGGAATGGCAGCCTTAAAACTTGTGAAAACTTTTGGTTCATTTTCACTAAAAGTGAATGATAAATTCTTTATTTGTGTTGGTTTATTTTCAGACTGAGTATTTTCTGTCTTTTTAGAATCTTTATCTTTTAATGATTCAGTTTTTGCAGTTCCTTCTTTGCCTGTTTTTTCAGCTTCTTTTCTATTATATTCTTTTGCTTTTTCTTTAGATAAGAAGAATATAGGTTTGCCTAAACGTTTTCTAGAAGATGTTTCAGAGAATAATACGGTTGCTGCAGATGTTAAAGGTGTAAACCAAGGAATTGTGTTTACTTGTTTTGTAAATGCACCGAATGTCAGCAATTGTATATATGCTGTTGTTAATACTCTGGAAATTTCTTGCTTTGATCTTGCTTTTGCTTCTTTTGCCGAATCTTCTTTTTTATCTCCGCATAATACTGACAGGTTATATGCGTCATTCGCTAAGAAAGCAACAGGGATTAAACCTGTAACAATTCTGTTCAATGGCCTTTCATAAGCCGTGTTAAAGTTACCTGTATGTTTATCAAAAAATTTATTACTTACTTTATATAAGCTTTCTTTTATATATTCTGTAGCTTCTTTCTTTAATGCTGAGTTGTCATCTGCATTATTTAATATTTTTAATAAGTCATCAGCATCTATTCCTTTTTCCTTTGCAAATTTTTTGATGACATCTTGTGTTTTGTCAAAAATACCTTTTAACATATCAGTTTTGGAATCAAGTTCATTTAATTTTCTTGGTATTCTTAATAATGGTTTATTATATAATCTTCTTGCACTATCTTTTAAAGAAGGAATATTTTGTGCTCTCTTTAATACCCAGCTTACAGCATATAATGGTAAGTTTACAAATGGAAATAAAACATTCTCTAATAGAGCTTGAGGGATTTTTTTGTCACGAATAGAACGAGCTCCTTCTTCTAAAGAAAATCTGGAGCTCTTTTTCAATATTTCTGAAGATGTAACTAATTTACCTACTTTTTGTCCTAATCTTTCACCAATATTTCCGTAATGTTGAGAGAACACATTCATTATTTCTTTATCTGCTGCAGAAATTAATGTTGCAGGACCACCTTTAAAACTGATGTTTGATTTGCTTGGCGGATAATTTGAGGAAAGCTTTCTCTCTTTATTTATCCTTGGCTCATATTTTGGTGATATATTACCTAATCGAGGTGTAATAGTATTCATCTTAATTCCTTTTTTATGTTGGACTTTGTATCCGCATGGTTTAAAAAGTCAAAAACTTTTTTTTGCCATTATTTTGTTTAAATGTAACAATTTGTTATTCAGGATATCTTGATGTTGCTTTTAAAAGCATTTTTGCAAGCTTTTCACATCCTTCGAATTTTCTTGCTAATATTTTTTCACTTGCTGATTGTACATCATACTTTATAAATTTATGTTTTATCGTATATGTGGAGTTATTTTCATTAATATCCATAATTACATAGCAAGAATCCGGTTTTTCAGCAAATGGTCGTCCTATACTTCCTGCATTTACGACTGTTTGTTCCGTATTAGTTTGATATCCGCAAGGCATATGAGTGTGTCCGCAAAATATTATATCGGCATTTGTACCTGCTATCATTTCTTCAACTTCTTCCAGCTTGAGATTTGGATATATATTTTCGTTATTTTTTCTTGGTGAGCCGTGCACCATTAGTATTTTTATTCCAAATAATTCCAGTTCTTCTTGAACAGGAAGATTTTTTAGAAAAGATTTGTCTTCATCACTTAGTAATTTACTGTCTGCAAGATAAGCACTAGCCATAACAGCATTTGTATTTAAGATTTCATTATATGTATCAAACGAAAATACAGACAACATCTTGTCTGTATTACCTTGAATTATATGAAAATCTTTTGACTGCATAAGGGCATGTATTTTGTTTAGTGTTGCTTTAGGCTCAGGACCCGACATTACCAAATCGCCTAAACATAATATTTTAGAACAATTTTCTTTTTCTATATCTTTTAGAACACTTTCCAAAGCATCAATATTGCCGTGTATATCTGATATTATTGCAATTTTCATTTTATATCCCTAACTTTATTTATGCTAAGATAATCATAACAGGAATAGTAAAATCATGATACAGAGAAGAATTTCGAAACAAATACAAATTGGTAATGTCAAAATAGGCGCAGATGCACCTATATCAGTACAATCAATGACAAATACAGATACAAGAGATGTTGAAGCCACCTTAAAACAAATTTACAATTTAAGTGAACAAGGCTGTGAATTGGTCCGCCTTGCAATCCTTAATCCGGATGCAGCTGAAGCTGTTAAGGAAATAAAAAAGAAATCACCTTTGCCTTTAATTGCTGATATACATTTTGATTATAGACTTGCAATACGCTGCATAGAAAATGGCATTGATGCTTTAAGAATTAATCCCGGAAATATAGGTAAAGAAGAACATACAAAGAAAGTTGTTGAACTTGCAAAAATAAATGATGTTCCTATCAGAATCGGTATTAACGGCGGTTCTTTGGAAAAAGAGTTTGAGCAAATGGATATACCGCTTGCAGAAAAGATGGTTATGAGTGCTATGAGGCATGTTAAAATTTTGGAAGATAATAATTTTGATAAAATTAAAATTTCGTTAAAATCCAGTGATGTATTAACAACCATAGAAGCATATAGGCTAATTGCTAATAAAGTTGATTATCCTCTCCATCTTGGAGTTACTGAAGCCGGTACTTATACCGGGGGTATAATTAAATCAGCGGTCGGATTAGGTACTTTACTTGCTGAAGGTATTGGTGATACTATTAGAGTTTCACTTACTGATTCTCCTGTAGAAGAGGTAAAAGCAGGTTTTTTAATATTAAAATCTTTAGGATTAAGAAAAAGAGGAATAAATTTTGTTTCTTGTCCTACTTGCGGTAGAACTCAAATTGATTTAATTTCATTAGCAAAAGAAGTTGAAAAAAAATTGGAAAATTTTGATAAACCTCTTACTATTGCGGTTATGGGATGCGCTGTAAATGGTCCTGGTGAAGCTAAACATGCTGATTATGGTATAGCTGGCGGCATAAAAGAAGGTTATATTTTCAAAAAAGGTGAAATTATTATGCGTTTACCTGAAGAAAAGCTTGTTGATGAATTTATAAATCTCATACAAATGGAGAATCTTTAAATATTGCATTCTCTAAAAAAATAGGCTATCATGTTATTATAATGAAGGGGATTTATTAATGAGAAAGATAGCTTTTATTCTTACTGTATTTTTAACAAGTTCTTTGGCATCAAATGCATTTATTGATAATACATATATGACGACAGAGCAGTTTATGGTAAATACCGGTTATTCTGCAGAGATGGCGAAACTTATAAGAGTAACTAATCAAGATCCTTACAGAGACCCTTATGTTGAACCAAATACTCCTAAAGATGTTTTAAAGAGAGTTTATAACTATATTGTTCCTGGAGCTTATACTGATTTAGACTTTTATAATCATAGTATTAATTATAAGTATCCAAACTGGAAAGATTACTAAAAAGAAGAAGATAAAAGTTTAAGAAAGAGGTCATTTATGACCTCTTTCTTACATGTAATATGCTATTATTTGAGATAATTTAATGAATTCATTTGGATATATACAGATTAATATTGTTATGATACTGCATACATAAAGAATAATTTTTCCAATGGTAATATTTTTTATTATTTTTGTATCTTGTGAATTTTTTTCATAAATTACTTTAATAATTTTAAAATATAAAAATAGGCTTATGACTGTTGCACAAAGGGTTAGAAATAATATTATCAGGTAGGTGAAATCTTCTCTGGATAGAGCTGAAAATAAATATAGCTTTGATAAAAATCCGCTTGTTGGCGGTAATCCGGCTAAAGATATCAAGCATATTGTATAGGCTATTGAAAAATATGGATTCTTATAAAATATTCCTTTATAATCTATAATTTCATCGCTTTGATAATTTGTTGTATAAATTATAGTAGCATTCCATATTCCAATATTCATAAAAATATATGTAAATATATAGAATATTAAGCAAGAAAACCCATATACACTTACGCAACTTGCAGCTAATAATAAAAATCCGGATTGTAAAATAGAACTATATGCGTAGAGCCTTTTTATATTTGTTTGATTAATTCCGCCTATTGCTGCATATATTATTGACCATAGTGCAATAATTGCTGTTAATATTTGTATTATTGGACTATATGAAAATATAAACACAAATAATCTTGAAATTAGTCCAATGGCTGCAATTTTTGGAATTAGCGATAAATATGTTCCTACACCATATGTTGAACCTTCGTATATATCAATAATCCAGTTACTGAAAGGAATGCAGCCAAGCTTAAATGTTAGTGCAATTATTATTAATATACAAGAAATTATAAACATTATGTTTATTCCTGATACTGATATTGCATCAGAAATATTTGAAAAATTTAAGTTACCTGTTATTCCGTATAAGTATGAGATCCCTAATAATAATATTGCAGAAGAACTAGCTCCGGTTATTAAATATTTTAGTGCAGCTTCTTTTGCTTTGTGATTTCTTCTGAAAGATGTTAAAAAGTAGCAAGAAACACTTAGTAATTCAATTGATATAAATGCGCTTATGAAATCATTTGATGATATTAATGAAAAAGCACTTAATATTCCGGCTAGAAATATGGTGAAGAATTCAAAAGCTTTTTGTCTTTTTTCTCGTATAAAGTTGTTGGCTGAAAGAATTACTAGTAATCCTGATATAAGTATCATTATTTTAAATGAAGTTGTGTATATGGTTGATATATATACTTCATTAAATGCAAAATATGTTGGATTAATTTGGATAAAGAATATGGCTAATCCTGCCAGAGTAATTGCTGATATCGTTGTTATTTTTGCGATTCTATAAGTATTTTTTCTTATGAAAAGTGAAAAAACAATATTAATAAGTATAAATACTATTAGAATTAATTCGGGTAAAAATGCAGATTGTATATCTTTTATTATTTCCATTAAAATACTCCTTGCGGATTATATGTGATATTTGTATATTCTCTGATTATGTCTGTCAATAAGAATGGGAATATGCCGAAAATTATTATGCATATTGTCAGCAAACATAAAATTGTAAGTTGTTTTGTATTTATATCAGATATTTTTCTGTTTTTTATTTTTATAGTGTTAAAAAATACTCCGTGGAAGATTTTTAGTATATATATACTTGAAAATATTAATACAGTTAGTGCTATTAAAGATAATACTTTAGCGCTAAATATTCCTTCTGTTTGCATTAAAAATGCACCTGTAAAACTTAAAAATTCTGCTATAAAACCACATAATAACGGTGTACCGATTGAAGCTAATAATATTGGGATAGAAATAAACATAAGTCTTGGCATTTTTTCACCGAGTCCTGTTATTCTTGCAATATTTTTTGTTCCGCATTTAATGTATATTAAGCCAGCTATTGTAAATAACCCGGCACTTATAAAAGCATGTGAAAACAGCTGGAAAATTCCGCCTGTTATTCCTATTGAATTTAATGAAGATATACCAAGTAAAAATATCCCCATATTGGCTATTCCTGAAAAAGCAATAATTCTTTTAATATCTTTTTGCATTATTGCGCAGAAGCTGGCATATATTATGTTTATTAAAGCAAACAGCATTATATATATTGCAAAAACTTGAAACTCATAATTAAACATTTGCAGGTTGAATCTTAAAATACCATATGCTCCAAGTTTTAGGAGTATAGATGACAATATAATACTAACAGGCGTTGGTGCTTGTGAATGCACATCGCTTAACCAGCCGTGTAAAGGTATTATGGGAAGCTTAACTCCAAAACCTATTAATAAAAGGAAGAAGATTAAATCTCTTAGTATTTCAGGTGCTGAGATTATATCTATATCATTAATATCACTACTTAAGGTACCTGTAAGTTTAAAATTTAGATAGTATAAAATTAAAAATCCTAATAATATAAATATACTTCCGAAGAATGTATATAATAGGAATTTCATTGCAGTTTTTTGTTTATTTCCGCTGCCCCATTTTTGTATAAGAAGATACATTGGAATTAATTCCAGTTCCCAGAACAAAAAGAACAGAAATATATCTTTTGCACTGAAGACTCCCAGTATTGCAGTTAGTAAAAGAAAAATTAATGCGTAGTATAGTCTGTATGATTTTTTTATCATACTTTTACTTAAATAGATTGCTATTAGGAATATAAATGAAGTTAGTATAACAAATAGCATAGTTAAAGAATCAAATGCAAAATTTGCATTAATTCCTAATACATCAATCCATGGGTAGTCTGTTTCAATTATAAAGTCAGGATTTGAGAAATTAAAGAAAATACTGCATAGTACGGTCAAGGTAAAATGAATAGTTATGAAGCCTTTTGATACTCTTCTGATTATTTTTTCATCATCAGCTATAAACGGACTATATAAAATTAAGCTCATTATTAATGGTGTAAAGACTATTAAAGGAATAAAATTATCTATCATATTAACTCCTCAATGCCATAAAATATAAGTATAAAATAATTAGAAGTATTATTCCGATTGAAAAAATCGAATATGAAACATAAGTTTGAATGTTACCATTTTGAAGTTTAGAAATTATATTTGAGATGAATTTTGTTATTTTTACGGTTATATTAATAAATCCTTCAATAACATATTTATCAATTATATTTACTGCAAAGTATATTAAATTAAATAATCTGCCTATGAAATTATATAAGTTAGGGATAAAAAGCTCATTTTGAGATAATTTGTATAGCAAAGGCGGAATCATAATTTTATTACATTTACTGCTGAAATATGCCGAAAATATAGCTGTTATACCAATCCCAATAGCAAGCAGGCACAACATATTTATTTGTGAAACTTTGAATAAAAATCCTGGAAATATTACAAATATAACCATTGTCATTAAAGCAAACGACATTGTTCTTTCATTTATTATTTTATATTCTTCTCTTTTGTTTCCTTCAAAAATATTGAAGTAAGTTCTAAAAATATAGAAAGTACTCATAAAAGATGTTAACAGAATTAAAAATAATATTGATTTATTGTTCTCTGCTACATTTAATAGCATTTCTTTAGATGTGAAGCCTCCAAAGAAAAGTCCTGAGAGTGACAATGCTCCAATTATCCAATAAATTGCAAGATAAAAATCAATTTTTCTTAATCCTGATATATCTTTTGTTTCAATTGAATTTGAAATTTGTGAGATATTTCCTGTACATAAGAATAGTAAAGCTTTTGTAAAAGAATGAATTACTAAATATATTATTGCAACCGGGATAGATTGTAAGCCAATTGCTGTAAACATTAGTCCTAATTGAGAAGATGTTGAATATGCAAGCATTTTTTTTATATTATTTTGAGAAATAGCTATAAATGCACATAAAACAGCAGTTATAAGTCCAAGTGATAATATTATTTTTAATAATTCGTCAGATAATAAAGGATATATTCTAATTATTAAAAATATACCTGCACACACCATCGTAGCCGAATGAATCAATGCACTTACAGGCGTAGGCGCTTTCATTGCATCTATCAGCCATTGTTGAAAAGGAAATTGAGCTGATTTTACAAATGCTCCAATTAAGAATAAAGATAGAACTATATTGTATACATTCGGGTATGTTAAACTTTGAAGTTGGTTATGAAAATAGTCTAAATCACTAAATGCTAAGAATTCATTTGGTTGTTGATGCATATAAGTTATTGAAAAATATGCGAAAAATATGATTCCTGCTAAAAGTGCAGTGTCTCCAAATCTGTTAATAATGAATACTTTCTTTGCAGATAGTGATACATCTTCTTTTTTATGAAAGAACCCTATTAAAAGATAACTTGCAACTCCTACCAGTTCCCAAAAGATATATAATTGTATTAAGTTTGGGGAAAGTATTAATCCTGTCATAGCAAAATTGAAAAAATTCAAATATATAAAGTACTTGCTAAATTCTTCTTTATTTTTCATATATCCATATGAATAAATTTGTATTAATAAACTTATTAACATTAAAATAACAAGGAATATTGCGGAGGTTGAATCAAGTAAAACTCCAAGATAAATATTAAGATTATCAATATTAAGCCACGAAAATGAATCTTCTATAACTATAGGCTGCGGACTTTTTACATAATTAAAAAGAGCAATTGAAAAAATCAAACCTGTTAAAGTTGAGATTGATGTCAAAAAGGCTGTCATTTTTCTATTTTCAGTTAATCTGATAAAGGCACCTGAAATGATTATCAGACAAATCCATAATGGAAGAAACATTATTAGGAATATATTATTAGCAAAAAAATCCATTAACCTTTTAGCTCCTCAATCTCTTCTGATGTAATTTTTTCTTTATTTTTATATATTTGATATATTAATACGAGTCCTATTGCTGTTTGTAGTGCTGAAATTGCAGTTATAAATAAAGCAAATATCATACCGGATAGGAAAAGATAGTTTTTGTATGCTGTAAATGCTATGAAATTTAAGTTTATTGCTGACATTACTATCTCTATACATATTAGAACTTTTATAATATTTTTTGAAATTATAATTCCAATAAAACCTATTGCAAAAAGAATTAAAGATAAAACTAAATAATGATACAATGTAATTTCAAACATTATTTTGATTCTCCTTTAAAAGTTAATAATACTAAAATACCGATGAGAACGATTAAAAGATAAAGCCCTAAAAGCTCAAATGAGTATAAATTGTGTGTTAAGAGTTCTGATGATAATTGTTTAGTATTATCAAGACTTGTTAATATATGCGAGGAGTTAATGTATGTTTTAAAAACCGAATCATACATCATTGTCTCTTTTAGGAAAATTAAAATGGATGAAAGAATCATTATAACACCTAAAAAAGTTAAAATAATTGCAGGTGAAAACTTTATTCGATGAGTTTCTTCTTCATTATTATTAGTAAGCATAACTGCTATAGCAAAAAGAATACATAGGGCTATTCCATATATTGAAATTTGAATTACCCCGTTAAAAAGAGCATTTAAGAAGAAAAATAGAAGTCCGAAACAAATAAATGTTACTAATGCAAAAAATACACTTTTCATTATTTTTTTTGTAAAAATTACAGCAATGCTCGAGAATATAATAATTGCGGAAATTATATAAAAGATTATTGCATTTAATTGTTCCATTAATTTATTTCCTCATTTAATATTAATTCATTTTTATTATTTGTAGCTAATTCGTATTCTTTTGTTATTGTTAATGCACCTTTCGGGCAAAATTCAACACAATTGGCACAGAATATACATTGACTATAGTCTATTTTAAATGTTTCGTTTATTTCTATGGTCCCTTTTGCAGGGCAAACTCTTTGACAAATTTTGCATTTGATACATTTTGTTTTATCGTATTTAATTTTACCTCTAAAATTGTTATTAAGAACTTTTTTCTTTTCGGGGTATTCAAGTGTTACTTTCTCTTTAAAACCGTTTTTTAATACGGTTAAAAGTCCTTTAAGCAGTTCTTTTATAGGGTAAATGAAACTTTTTATCATAAACTCTCCCTAAAATATTGAACTATACATAAAACAAACAGATTAAAAATAGCTAAGGGTATAAAAATATACCAACAAAGTTCAAGGGTTTTATCTGTCTTAAACCTTGGATAGGCTGCTCTTATCCACATTATTATTAATATTAACAAGAAAGTTTTTAGTATTAACCAGAAAAATTGTTCAATATTTCTTATAAGTTCTCCCGTGATTAATCTTAAATCAAACAAATCAGCCATATAAAATCCAAAAGGCGAATTGTATCCGCCTAAAAATAAAGTAGCTATGTATGTACTAAAAATAAAGGTTAAGGCGTATTCTCCAAGAAAAAACATTGCAAACTTCATTCCAGAATATTCGCTGTTATAACCTGCGACAAGTTCACTTTCAGCTTCCGGAAAATCAAACGGAATTCTGTTTAATGTTATTAATGAGCAAATGAAAAATATTATGAAACCCAATATTGCAGGAAAAATATTCCATTGTAAAAATGAATACTGAGCTTTTACTATTTCATTTAAGTTCATAGAACCTGTTAAAATGACTATGCCTGCAAGTGTAAGAAATATTGGAATTTCAGAACTTATTGCCTGAATACAAGATCTCATTCCTCCAATTAAAGAATATTTGTTTCCGCTTGAATATCCTGCAAATAAAATGCCGGTTATAGGGAGTGATAATATTGCCATAAATAATAAAATACCAATATCTGATTTGTAAGAATTAATGTCTGATGAAAAAGGAATTAGCGAATATACTGTTAAAATGGGTGCAAAAACTATAATTGGTGCAACAAAATAAATAAATTTATCTGCATTTTTTGGCGTTATATTTTCTTTGAATAATATTTTTATTCCGTCAGCTACTGTTTGCAAACATCCATAAAGACCGACTCTATTTGGACCTTTTCTTCTTGTGAAAAAAGCAAGATATTTTCTTTCAAATAAAACTAAAAATAATACCGCAAAAATCATTAATAAACTTATAAAAACAAAACAAATGATTTGCCATAACACAAAAATTAACCATTCGAGAATGTTAAATTTTAAAAGATATTCGACAAAAATAAGATTAAATATACTCATTATCTGTCTACCTCCGGCATGATTATATCTAAACTGCCAAAGATTGACATTAAATCAGGAAGCATAAATCCTTTTGCAATTGTATTGATTGCTTGAGTTGCATAGAATGACGGGGTTCTCCATTTAATGCGGTTTGGAAATTCTCTTCCGTTTGCTTCTATATAGCATTGTAAAAGTCCTCTCGTTGATTCGACTTCTCCTAAAGCAGTTCCGTTTGGTTTTATTGTTAACGGATTTATTTTCGTATTTATTTCGTTGTCTTCTATATTTGATAAAAGCCAATCTGTACATTGATTTATTATTTTATTACTTTCTTTCATTTCCTTTATTCTCATAAGGTAGCGGGAATGAGAATCGGAAATTGTTCCTATAGGAACAGAAAATTCTAAATTATTATATATAAGATAAGGAGAATCTTTTCTTAAATCTTTTGGTATTGAGCAAGCTCTTAAATTGGCACCAGTTATGGAATATTCCGTTGCATCTTCTTTCGATAATATTCCTATGTCTTTTGTTCTTGTAATAAAAATAGGGTTGTTTGTTATTAAGTCTTCATATTCTCTAACTGCTTTTAAAAATTCATTGGAAAAATTTTTAATTCTTATTAAAAGTTCTTTTTCTATATCCCTTTTAACACCGCCAAAAGTATAGTAGTTATACATCATTCTTGAGCCTGTTAAATCTTCAAAAATATTTAATATTTTTTCTCTTTCAATAAAAGTGTAAAATAATGGTGAAGTGGCTCCTAAATCAAGCAGATAGCAGCCTAGCCACAGAAGGTGCGATGAAATTCTATTCATTTCCATTGTAAGTGTTCTTATATATTTTGCTTTTATCGGAATATCTGTATTAATTAAATTTTCAATTGCTGAAATGTAAGCATATGAACAGAAAAATCCTGAAAGATAATCAACCCTGTCAACAATAGGTAAGTATTGCAGATATGTTCTTGTTTCTGCCATTTTTTCCATACCTCGGTGCAGGTATCCGATTATGGGTTCTATTTGTATAATTTGTTCACCACTTAACGTCACAAGCATTCTCAACACTCCATGTGTTGATGGGTGTTGCGGTCCTACGTTTATTTGCATTGTATGTTCAGAAGTTTTAGTCATTATTCCATTTGAGTCTTTCATCATTTGCAATGTAGTCTTTTCTTAAAGGATTCCCTTTAAATGAATCTGGCAGCAGAATTCGTTTTAGGTTTGGGTGATTATTAAATTTAATTCCATATAGGTCATAAATTTCTCTCTCATCCCAAGTTGCATTTTTATATATATCGGAAATGCTTACAGTCTCTGCTTCTTCGTAGCCCAGATAATAACTTATTGCACATTTTGTATTATATGTATCCGAGTTTAAAATGTAGCTGACAGTAAAGTTTTTAGAATTATCTTTTGCAATAATGCAATCTAGCCTAGAAAATATTGTCTCAGGAGAATTTTTTAAGTACCTTAATGCTTCTTTTATATTATCTTTTTTTATATAAAATTCTTGAATATTTGGTAGAATTATAGTTTTATTTAATATATCAAATTTTGTTTCAAATTCTTTAAACACAAACTATATCCCCATTTTAAAAATATTAACATCTTCTTGTATTAAAATATCAAGGTCATCTTGAATCTTTAATTTAGACTTATGTTTTGCTATAAGTTCTTTTCTTGTAGTTAAGGATTCCTTTTTTATTTCTGATTGAAGCTTTCTTATAGCATCAATAAGAGCTTCAGGTTTTGGAGGACACATAGGTAAATAAATATCAACTGGAATAATCTTATCTGCCCCGTAAACAACAGAATAAGAATTATTTTTAAACATTCCGCCAGAGCAAGCACAAGCTCCCATTGCAATAACATACTTCGGTTCCGGCATTTGTTCGTATAACTTTAATAGTAGGGGAGCCATTTTATGAGTTATGGTTCCTGCTATAATTAACAAATCCGCCTGCCTTGGAGAAGCTCTGAAAACTTCAGATCCAAATCTTGCTATATCATAATCAGAAGCTGATACTGACATCATTTCTATGCCACAGCAAGATGTAGCAAAAGTTAATGGCCATAATGAGTTTGACCTTGCCCAGTTAGATATTGCATCTATTGTTGATAAAATAATGTTCATTATTTAAACCTTAACATTCTTGTTCTTATTGCATAAACTAAGCCTACTAACAGTAATCCTAAAAATATAACTATTTCAATTAAAGCAAATACCCCGAGAAAACTATAGCTTAGTGCAAAAGGAAATATAAATATTGTTTCAACATCGAAAATTAAAAATAATATTGCATAAATAAGAAATTGTATTTTAAATTTACAATTAAACTTTTCTTTTATATTTAATCCGCATTCATAAATACTTTCTTTGTTCTCATTATTTGCTTTAGGGGCTGCAATAATTGAACATATCAACATAAAAATAGCTAATAATAGTGCAAAAAAAATAAACGTAAATAAAATCCCGATTTCTTGCATTTATTACTATCCTTGTTGCTAACCTTGAAATATTTATAACATATAGTTATTATTAAGATAAATAGCTAGATTGGATATTATTAAGTTTGATTATGAAAAGTTTACGAAATAAACTAATATATACTTTATTGATAATTTTTTTATCTTTAAATTGTGCATTTGCGGATAATTTTTCTCAAGCTGAAAAATTGTTAAGGAAAGCTCAAACAACGTCTAATCAAGAAGAAGGCTATGAATATATTCATAAAGCAAGAATTTTATATGAAGAAGAATATGAAAAAAATCCGATAAATACAAAAGCATTATTGGGGCTATCTAAAGTAAATCAACTTCTTCAAGATAGAGCAGAGGCAAAATTATATGTTTTAAAAGCTTATAATATGAATCCTGCTGATCCTAAGTTGCAAAGAGCAATGGGAGATTTCTTTTACAGTTTTCAAGAATATTCAACAGCAATAGAATATTATAAATTAGCATTGGCTTCAGGTTTATTAAGAGACTTTGATACTAATCTTCAGAGTGCAAAATGCTATGAAAAACTAGGTGATTTGAAAAATGCTGAATTGTATTATCAGATTTGTTTTCATTTGAATGCTAAATCAAAAGAAGTAATGAATAAATTAAATGAATATACATCTGCAAAACATCCTGATCATTCACAAGAATTGGAAGAAGCTAAATATAAATATCTATTTAAAGATAAAAAAATTCCACAAGAACAGCAGATAGAAGAAGAAGCTTCAGATATTATTGAAAATATAAATAGTTTCTATTGATGTTTTATGACGGCAGAAGAATTAATATTAGATTGATTTTTTAAATATTCCATAATTGCACCGCCTATTTCTTCAGTAGGATCAAAATAAGGAGAGTTTGGTGTTAAAGTTTGTCTTATCATCATTTTGTTCAAAGGCCCAAAGGCATCCGGAACAAGTGTTTTTCTGTAAATTCCTGCTAACATAACTTGTACATTCGGAGATGTTACATCATTAAATCTTGCAATTGTAGGATACATTTTATCTATGCCCTTTACGCCTTTATCAAGCATTTTATCAAGTACTTGAAGTCCATCTAATACTTGTTCTTCACTCCAAGCTGATTTTAAAAATGTATCAATATATGGTAGAGCCTCTTCTTTTGCATTAACAAGTTCTTCTGTTCTTTTTTCGTTGAAAGTACAGTAATTCCTTTGATGATTTGGAAAAGATACTCCTTGACCAAGTTGTGAAACATTATTCTGAATATTTATGTTTGCTATTTTCATAATTTTTCCTTAGTTATATACGTATGGCGGACCATTTTTTGTTTCCATTAATATATTGTCTGCCAATTGTTTTAATTCTTCTTTTGTTTTAGAACCGTCATTTGAGTGTTTTGCAAAATTTTCAAGAAGCGGATTGATTGCACTTTCCTTTTTTGCTTTAAAGTTGGCGATTTCAACATCTACAAGTCTTTTTCTTAAATCAAGTTCAGTTTTGGCGTTTTCTTTCATAACGGTTACTTCTTTTATTGCATCCATTCCTTGTTTGAAAAGATAGCCTATAGCACTTGAAATTGTAAATGCGCCAAATATTAGTTTCGTAAATTTATTTTGAGGATTTAAAATCCAGTTGTATAAGTGACCTCTATTTTCATCTATATAGCAATAATATTGGACTTTTTGAGGAATACCGCCAAGAGCTGTAGGTGCATCTGCAAAAATGGTCTTCTTGGATTCTTCAACTGCATGAATTATTGATTGTACTTCATTGTCCGAAAGGTTATATTTTTTCGCAACTTCTTTTATATAATCAGGTTTTGCACAAATTGATTTGAAAAACTCTATAACCCTTGGCAAGTCATTTTTATCTGCTTTATTACTAATTCCATTAATTGCATCTATGGTTTTTTCAGTATAATTATTTGCGTATTTATTTGTATATTCCAGAGTCTTCTTAAGATTTGAAATGCTTAATTTCCCAAGGATAACAGCGCCTATTATTACCCCTCCAATTAGAGCTGCATATTTTAGGTTTTTGTTAATTATTGTATTGTCTTTTTGCGAGGTCTCTTTGTCATTATTTGCACCTTTAAAAGATAAAAATCCTGAGAAAACTTCAGGTGTAGAAGCTTTTTCTTTTCGGTTATTTATGACTTCGTCAAAATATTTTACATTGTTTTGCATTAAATCATTTACGACTTTTAGTTTGCCAGAGAATGCATTAGTTTCAACTTCAATCAAATTTTCTTGCAAGTTTTTTTCTATATCTGCTGATTGTTTCTTTGTCCAAACTTCTTTTGCGCCTTCTACAAAATTTTTACACGCAATAGTTATTCCACTCATTAAAAAAACAGCTGCTGCTCCAAATAGATTTTTGAAATTAGGATCTCTTATTGCTCGATATATAGCAAATTGAGGTTCCTCTTTTATATTCATATTTATTGCTAAATCAGGCAAATGTTCAAAATTCGCTGTTGTTAATAAAGCTTTTGAAGACTTTCTTAAAATGGCACTTATTGCAAAACATCCCCCGACAATCAAGCTTGTACCTATTAATAGCGGTTTAATTGCCTTTTTGGTATCAAAAGAACTTTCGTTTTGGCTCTTTTTTATAGTTCCGTTTGTAGAATAGTAATTTGTTGAATCGCTAATTAATAAAGAATCTTTTATGTCATTAAATGAGTAACCTGTTTCCTGATTATTTCGGACATGACTATTTATTAAAACACCTTGCAGGGTTTTATTCATTGTTTTGTCAGGCTTTTCTTCCTTCTTTTTCTTTTTCTTTATATCAACTTGTTTATTCTTTATTGGCTCTATTATCATTGTCATTCCGTTTCTTAATCTTAGTTACAATATTAACTAAATACTTTTTCATTTCTCTTGCTTTGAATACTTCTAAAGCATCATCATTTTTGTAATTTTCATCTTCTAAATCTGTTGTAAACCATAAGAAAAATTTCTTGATTTGTTTTTTTATATTTTCAATAACTTTTCTGTCAATGAAGTTTTTAATATCGCCTAATAATGCTGTTAGCTTTTCACCGGCTTGTTGAAGCATTTCTCCTAGCTTTTTTTGAAGCTCAGCTAAATTTTCAATTAATTTAGGTATTTGTGACATTAGGTTCAATATAGGATTAATTATTGAATTATTTATTACTTGTAAAATATTTTGTATAATAACAGGAGAACTGTTTTGTAAATTCTGAATGGCATTTTGTATTTTATCTGTAATATTTTGTATGTTTTTTCCAAGTTGTTGAGCAAACTCAATTTGACGTTCAAATGCAGTTTTTGCATTTTCAACTCTTGCCTCTTGTGCACGCATAGCAAGTCCTGCTGCGTAACATTTCATAAATGACCATTCACCTGAATTCATTGGTTTTGAAACTACAGCTTCTTTTACTCTTCCACCACCAGCCATGCCACCACCACTACAAATAGGGCAAGCAGAAGGTGGAAGCCCATGTGGACATAATCCTGCTCTATTATTAGATTGTAATGATATTGGTGTCGGCAAAATAAAAAACTCCTTATACGCTTAACGTAAGGAGCTCTTCTTCTTGATATCAAATGGATACGCATTTGAATAAGAATTAGAGCATTCCGACTATACGGCCGCGGTCCGGTTCAAGAATTCCACTCGATTTCCTCATTACTAACTTTGTTAAGTTTATCATGCAATATATCTGTAGTAAATTTTGAGTAATAGTAAGCTTAATTTTTTTTAATATTATAGTCAATTTTTTTGTTTGTTTTTTTTTTATTATATTGACAAAAATAAAAAAAATGTTAATCTAGAAGAGACGTTATAGGGAAACTACTCGTACGAGTGACTATGCCGTAGCTGTAAGGAAAGGTTTATCCTTTTGAAGTCAGAATACCTATATTGTCTGGAGTTACTTGCGAGCACGAGGTTAAAATTTTATGAAAAAGATGTTTTATGCGATGCTTGCTATGGCATTTATATCTGTTATGCCAATGCAAGCAGTGGAAGAAGTAGTAGAGTTGGATTTGGATACTCCTGATGAAAAGTCTTCGGATAAGTTGATTCTCTATGGTGATGTTAAAGAAAAGGAAATATATTCATATAGTAATTATGCAGAATCAATAGAGTCAGCCGGTGCCAGTGTTGATATTATTACACGTAAGGAAATTACGAGGCAAAATTCTCCTTTATTATCTGAATTGTTAAATCAAACAGGTAGCCTTTTTGTTCAGAATGCAAATGGTTCAGATGGCTCGGTTTCCTCTGTAAGATTGCGAGGTACAGATAGAGTCAGGATGACAATAGATGGTATAAGAGCGGATAGAACATCTATGACCAGCACTGGAGTTGAACCTCAATTTCTATTAACTGACGATTTAGAAAGAATAGAAATAATAAGAGGACCTCAAGGTAATTTGGCAGGTACTAATGCATCCGGCGGTTTAATCGCAATGCAGACAAGAAGAGGCCGTGGTCCATTGTCAATTGAAATGGGCAGCGAGATGGGAAATCTTGGGACATTTAAAGAACGATTAGCGGTCATGGGTGGCAATCATTCTATAGATTATTATATGGGATTGACTTGGTTTAAAACTGATGGGGGGATGAGTGCTACTGGTTTAGGAGATATCCGTAATGATGATTATAATAATTTGAATATAGTTACAAATATAGGGAAAAGAATTCTTGATGAAAAAGCTGAAGTACGTAATATATTTAGATTTTCAAGAGCAAGAAAAGACTTGGGCGTTGGATATCAACAATCATATCCATACGGAATATATCAATCGCCGAATAATTATGGCCTTAATTACGATATAATGAATGTTCTTTCTTATTCACATAGTCCGAATGAAAAATATAATTATGATGCAAAATTTGGTGTGTATCACAATGAAAGTAATAGTTATGTATTGCCGGATAATTTAAGTGGTGATCCATTTTATGAATCAATTTCAAAAATAAATAGTACCAGACTTAATTTTGTAACTCAACATAATTATAATGTTACAGATTGGAATACCTTATCTGTTGGTTATAATTTTGAAACAGAATTTATAGATGGACACACTCGTGATGTTGCTATGTGGACAGGTACAGTTCTTAACGGATATTCTGGTAACACTATACAAAATGATGTTTTTGTTAATGACTTAATAAATATTAAAGATAAATTATTTATAAGAGGCGGAGCAAGAATCATAAATAATTCGGATTTTGGAACATATGTTACACCAAACGTATCTGCCGCATTAGTTCTTCCTACATTTAATTTGGAAGGTTCAAAAACTAAGTTTAGAACTTCTTGGGGGCAAAGTGTTAATAACCCTACTTTATATCAACGTTTTGGAACAATGAATTCTTCTTATATGCAATCACTTGCTAATCCAAATTTGAAAGCGGAAAAAATGGAAAGTTGGGATGTAGGTGTCACTCAGTCCTTCTTTGATGAAAAATTAACAATTGATTTCGGATATTTTAATAGTGATTATAAAGATTATATAGGTTATAGAGGAGAAACAGACCCGATTACTTGGGTTTATGTCGGACAATATGTAAATGTTGATAGTGCTAGAATTCAAGGTTATGAAGGAAAAATTACTTGGGAACCCAAACCTTGGTTGAAAGCTATAGCAAGTTATACTTATACAGATTCAGAAGATAAAACTACCCATGCGGATTTGCCGGGTTGTCCAAGAAACTCAATTAAAGGTACGATTTACTGGATTCCTAATGAAATAGTTAATTTATATGCAGGTGTAGAGGCCAATTCAGGTCGTTATATGTCTGCAACGCAAAATTCGGATAAAACAAACGGTTACGTTGATGTTAAATTAGGAGGTAAAGTTAGATTACTTAAAACAGAAAATACGGAAATATCTCTAAATGGTACTGTGTATAACCTTCTTGATCAAGATATTTCAATGTATAAAACAGGTCCGACTTCATATTATGCTCCGGGAATTCATTTTAGAGCGGGCTTATTTATGAAATATACTCTGCCGCAAAAAGAAAAAGTAGAAACTCTGTGATATAGTTAATCTATGAATAAATATAGAAAAATATTAATAATAATAGTTTTATTCTTAATACTTATTTTATCTTTGTATCTTGCTATGTATGCAGGATACAAAGATTTTGGAATTAATATGCTATATAAAGCTTTTAATATTTCAGAAGATTCTGACAGTATAATATTGACGGTACTAAGGTATCCAAGAGCATTAAAAGCATTAATTGCAGGCTGCTGTTTGGCTCTTGCCGGTATGTTTATGCAATCTGTTTCAAAGAATCCTCTCGCTGAGCCTTATATTACGGGAATATCTTCAGGCGCAGGTCTTGGAATTGTTCTTTCTATTTTGTTTTTTAATAGTTCTAATTATTCTATTTTTGGCTTTATTGGCGCTTTACTTTCTTCCGCTATAGTTATTACTTTTTCCGGATTAAGTAAATTTTCGATTACAAAATTAATATTAATAGGTTTGTCTATAAATATTTTTGTAAGTTCTTTAATTTCTTTAATAATACTTATAAATCCTTTAAAATCATACTTGATGATGCTAATTCTATCGGGTGGAGTTACAAATAATGAAGTAATCTCTAATAAAGCATTGATAATATTGTTTATGATTTTAATGTTTATAACCGCTTTTTTTATTCCGAAATTAAATTATTTGAGATTAGATTCTGATTTATTATCGACAGATAAAAAAAGAAGATATTTTTATACTTTACTTATAATAATTTTGGCTTCTTTATTAACCTCTTTGAGTGTATTTTCAGCAGGAATACTTGGATTTGTAGGTATTATTGCGCCACAAATATCTAGAATGTTGTTGGGACAAGATTACAGATGGCTATTTGTATCTAATATATTAATAGGTAGTAGCTTGATTCTTATAGCTGATTATATTGCAAGAACCGTAATATACCCACTTCAAGTTCCTTTGGGACTTGTTATTGCTTTTATAGGTGCGCCTGTTTTCGTTTTCTTCTTAGTTAAGAAAGGAGATATTTTTAGTGATTAATATTAATAACCTTTCTTATTCGGTTGATAAGATAAAACTTTTTGAAAATGCAAGTATACAAATTCCTCAGAATAAAATTACAATGTTAGTGGGTACTAATGGAATTGGAAAAACTACTTTGCTAAAAATAATTGCCGGTATTATTAAACCTCAAATGGGTGAAATAACAGTAAATAATAAAGATTTATTTTATCTTCCGCAAAGGATAAAATATCCTAATGGTATTACTTTGCAAGAATATATTGAATCCTCTTTTTATAAACAAAACTGGAAGTGGTTTTTGACAAAAGAAGAAAAAGATAAAGTGAATGAAGTGCTTAGTGTACTGGAACTTACAGATAAGAAATATACACTAATAGATAATTTAAGTTCAGGTGAATTACAAAAAGCAAATATAGCATTAGGCTTAATTTCAGAAGCGCATATTCTATTACTTGATGAACCTACTGCTAATATGGATTTAATTAACCAAATAAAAATCCTAAATATGATAAAAAAACTTACACAAGCAGGAATTACTTGTATTATTGTTCTTCATGATATTAACTTGGCCTCTAATTATGGAGATTATTTTGTTGGTTTAACAAGAAAAAATGAAATATTATACGGTGAAAAGAAAGATTTTATTTCTTCTGACATATTAAAAAAAATATTTGGAATTGACTTTAAGGTTATAAATAATGAAGAAGATATTCATATACAGATATGTAATTAGTTTTGTATTATTCTTGATAGGAAATATAACATTAGCTTCAACTTATGTTAGTTTGTCTCCTGTTATAACTGAAATTATATATTCACTCGGTGCTGAAAATAATCTTCTTGCTGTTTCTTCAACATGTAATTACCCTGAAAAGGTTAAAGAAAAACCAATTATTGGTGACACTTATTTTGTTAATATGGAAATGATTGTTAGTTTAAAACCTGATTATTTATTTGCAATGACGTCTGCTAAACCTAAACTTGGGGAACTTTCTTTAACAAAAACTAAGCCTGTTTATTTTGAGTTTACAAAAATTGAAGAAATATATGAAGCTATAAATAACATTGCTAAAATTACAAATAGTGAAAAAAATGCAAAAAAACTTATAAAAGACATAAACCAGAAAATTGAAGGAAACAGGACTAATAATCCTAAAAAAATTTTATACGTAGTACAAACAAATCCTCTTGTTACAATCGGAAGCGAGAGTTTTATAACTGATATTATACAAAAATCAGGACATATTTCTATTACATCCGAAATTCCATATTATTATCCAAATATAACTTTAGAATATGTTCTTGAAAAAAATCCTGATGTTATTATTATTTGTTTCCCTTCTGATGTTGAGAAAATAAAAAAATTATTCCCGAAAACTAGAATATTATATTTAAGTTCAAAGCAAAGAGATATAATAAACCGCCCTGGACCTAGAGTTGCAGAAGCGGTTAAATTATTCTCTACATTAAATTTTAGTGAAAAGCCTACACATTAAATCTAAAGTGGACTATGTCTCCATCTTGAATAATGTAATCTTTTCCTTCAAGTCTAGTAACACCTCTTTCTCTGGCTACAACGTAAGAACCTGCATCTACAAAGTCTTTATAACTCGTTACTTCTGCTCTTATGAAACCTTTTTCGAAGTCTGTGTGAATAACACCGGCTGCTTTTGGAGCCTTAGAACCTTTTTTTACAGTCCAAGCTCTTACTTCTTTTTCTCCAGCCGTTATAAAGGTTGTTAAATCAAGCAGCTTATATACAGATTGAACCATTCTTTCAATACCTGAACTTGTTACGCCTAAATCTGATAAATATGCTTTTGCTTCTTCCTGTGATAAATCTACAAGTTCTGCTTCTATTTTTGCTGAAATTACAACAACATCAGCTCCATGTTTAGAAGCATATTCTCTTACCTGTTCAACATAATTATTACCTGTTGCTAAATCTGTTTCGCTAACATTTGCTGCATATATAACAGGTTTTATACACATTAATTGTGAATTTTTTGCAAATTCGAGTTCTTCATCTTCAAAATATTTTTCGAGATTTATAAATGTTGCATCTGCTAATAATTCATTTATTTTTGATAGAACTTTATATTCAAGAGCAGCTTGTTTGTCGCCTGTTTTAACTATTTTAGTTAATCTTTCAAGCCTTTTTTCTATTGATGCCATATCCGCTAATGCTAATTCTGTATTAATGGTTTCTATGTCATCAATAGGATTAACTTTTCCCGCAACATGGATTGTATTTATATCATCAAAACATCTTACAACTTGAATAATTGCATCAACTTCTCTTATATTGTGTAAAAATTGGTTGCCAAGTCCTTCTCCTTTACTTGCACCTTTTACAAGTCCTGCTATATCCACAAACTCAATAGCAGTAGGAATTATTGTTTGAGTTTTAACAAGTTTGCCTAAAATCTGAAGTCTTTCATCAGGAACATTAACAACGCCGACATTTGGTTCTATAGTACAAAACGGAAAGTTTGCGCTCTGTGCATTATTTGAAGAAGTTAATGCGTTAAATAATGTTGATTTCCCTACGTTTGGTAATCCTACAATTCCTGCTCGTAACATAAATATTTCCTTTCAAACTGTCTCTAGCGTAATATAAAAATATACTCTAATCAACAATTTAAATTAACCTTTAATTTTTACTTCATCTGTGATTTTGATTTGAAATTGTGTGCCGGCAGGTAATGATAAAGAACCACCCTTTGTAAATATTGTAATAACAGGTGCTGTTACTAAATTTAATGTATAAACAACAGCTCCGCCTGCTAAAGGAATTATTGAAAATAGGTTAACAAAAGGGATTGGCATCATAGCCATAGCGCAAGTATGGGTTGCTGAAAAAACTTTTTTACCTGGTGTCATTACTTTTGAAAAATTCTTCCAGTATGAACGTTTACCCTTTATATTGCTTAAAAATATCCTTTTAGAATTTGCCATACTTACTTTTGTATCTATTTTTGACATTATTCCGTTAAAGTATATTTCATCAATTTTAAGTTCGACCAAACCTCCGTTTCCGGTTAGTTGAGGTCTGTGAGCATCTGTTACTGTTCCTTTAAATATTGTTCCCGCTGGAATTATAGTTCCTTCTTTTGTATATATATTGCCGTTGGAACTAAATGTTACTTGACTTCCTTTGTGCATCCAATCAGATATTTTGTTTGTTGATGTTAGATTTATTTTGGTCCCTCGTTTAAGAGTGTATATTTTTCCAGTAGGATTGTATTTCGTTTGTGTTAAAACTTCTGCTTTTACAGGATTTGTAGTTGGAATGGCATTGGGAAGAGCCGGTAATTCATTAGTTTCAACATTAAAATCTTTTCTTATACTGGCATCTATTGAAGAATCAAATTCAACTGCGATTGCTGTTGAATTTATAATACCTAATATTAAGAATATAGTTAAAATTTTCTTCATAACTATATTTTATAATTAAAGAATAAAAAATTACTCAATTAAATGAGTGATTATTTAGATTTATTATCTTTGTTATCTGTTTTGTTATTATCTTTTAAAGGTTGAGCATATTTAGGAGTTAAATCTGTCCAGAAATTATCATATTCTTCTTTTGCTACTTTTGCTACAGAGCCTGATTCTTTATATTTTTTGTATAATTTATCACAATAATTTCCAAGCTTACCTAATGCAATACCTGAAACTAATGAAAACATTAAATTCTTTGCACCTGAGAACATCTTTGTTGTACCGTAGATAAATGTTGCAAAACTGCCTGCTAATGGAATGCATGTAGTTAATGTTGCAGAAACTTTTTCCTCTTTATCATCACCTTTGGCAATTGCAATTGCACCGGCACCTATTGGGAAAAGTAATGATAATACGTCTGTTGCTGCAGAACCAACTTCAAGTTCTGCATGTTTCAAGAAATATTCACCCATTTCAAGTTCTGTAGCACTATCAAGTCCTTTGCTTATTCTAGATGATAATTTTGAAAAATCTTTAAATTCCGCATCAGTTATGATTTTCGTATTTGTGCCTTGTAGTGTTTTACTGTTTAATCCTTTTAGGATTGTCATTATTTCCTCAAGTGCACCTTTTGATTTTCCGCTTGTAGATTTAGCTGAAGCTTTTATTGAATTCAAAATATCAAATAAGTTTGCTTTTTCGATATCTGTATAATCTGATTTCTTTATTAATTCAATAAAGTCATCAACGCTTGATGATATTTCCTCAACAATTTTTCTTCTTGAAGTGGCTTCACTTGCACCCGAGCATTTCTTAAATGCATCAAGTTGTTGATTTAATTTTGTTATGAAATCTAAAGAAGCTGTATCTTGAAATTTTATTGAATTCGAGAACTGATTAACTTTACCTTTTATATCATCATATATTGCAGGAATATTGTTTGTAACTTTTTTTCTTGCTCGTAAGATTTCTTCTCTTAGTTCTTGTTGAGCAGTACTTGAAACATCTTGGGTTACATATGTTCTATAATTATTTGTATCAACTTTATTTCCTTTTGTTCCGAACAATTTTTCTTTTATTTTGTCAGAAATTCCAGACAATAATTTAGTGCGTTTTTGTCCTCTTAACTTTCTTGCTCCTAAACTAAATCCATCATCATAAGCACTTTCAAGGCGTTTTATTTCTTGGGAGAGTTTTTCGACCCATTCTGCTAAGGTTTTTGTCTCACCTTTAATTGTTACGGGCATTATTTTTTGAGCATCATCTAAATTTTCTAAATTGGTAATGTTATAGTGCTTTAGAAGTGAAGTTAAATCTTTTACTTTTACTTCAACTTTGTCATATTTTTTTCCAAGGGTTTTGTCTACAACTTTTTTAAATAAGTTTTTGGATTTATCTGCAAATTTAGCGGTTGCCTTGTTTAATCTTAGAATTTTATCACAAGTCCAGTCTTTTACAGCTGCAAAATTTGATGTGGCTTCAAGTCCATCTATTGCTTTTTTAGTTCCTTTTTTTGCATATAAAATTGTTTTGGAAGTTATTCCTTCAGCTTTTTTACTTCCACTTTCAGAAATTTCTCTTGTTAATTTATCTTTTAATTTTGTTAGTTTTTTCAAAGAACTTCCGTGAAAGCCTTTTGCCAAAAACATACTGACTATTCCTGCAGTTATTATTGTGGAAGCAAGTGTAGAACCAAAAATAATTTTCTTAGCTTTGCTTGATTTTTTCTTTGTAAGTTCAATTGAATCTTTTTTATCTTCAGTAGAATAATTTACAGGTATTTTCGAGCTTGTCTTTTGCACTACATTAGCTTGTTCCAGTGTATACTTGGGGAACAAGCTAAATATATTATTTGATGTCTGTAAATTATTGTTTTGTATCATTAGTTAGTCTTTTTAGTAAATAAATTTTTTGCTCCATTGTATATTGCTAGGAATGGTTTTGCTATTAGTTTTGCACCTTTTTTTACAAATTCGGTCGGTTTTGCACAAGCATCTTTTAAATGTGTTCCGGCTTCTTTTAATGATTTACCTGCTTGAGCTAAATTAGGATGTTTTGTTCCGAAATTTTTTATTGCACTAGTTACTCCGTTACTAATCTTTTTTAGAATTTGTTGGATTTTACCTTTCCCTTTATATGCAGCAACACCTGTTGCAACCATTAGTAAGATTGTACCTAAAACACCAGCTGCTTTTTTATTTCCTTTGGATTTATATTTTGGGTTGAATGAATCTTTTTGTATTTCTTTATTTACACTTTGTTCTGTCTTTGTACGGAGGCCATCTTTCCCATATTTAGATATGTAATTCACTTCTCCAAATTTTATCGGATTCATAAAAATCTCCTTGTATGTAACTACCTAATTTTATAAAAACAAAATAGTCTGAAAAATTGTCTTTTGTTATTATTTTTGTAAATTAATATAATAGTTACTACTCCAAATGCAGTATTTTAGAGGCAAAATATTCCTTTTTTTTAAATTTTATCGGATGATATATATTGTAGAGGAATAGATGGTCGATGTCTAAAAAAATCATAAGTAATTCTATAGAAACTGAAGAATTTGATTTTGATTCTATGGCTCAAGATTACATGGAGTTTGCTCGTAAATATCATGAACAGTATTTAATAAAGGGCAAAAAATCAGATTTGGATAATGCTGTTGATAATTATATAGATGCAATTAAATTTAATCCAAACATTGCTGAAGCTTATTATCGACTTGCAACATTATTGTGGGATAAAGGTGAAATAAATCTTTCTTCTGCAATTGAACAATGTAAGTCTGCAATCAATATTTCTCCATCTAATCCAAATGCTCGTATTTATGCTGCATATTTTCTTGAAATGGCAAAAAAATATGATGAAGCTGAAAAAGAGTTAAAAGAAGCTATTAAATTGAGTCCTTTTAAATCAGCACGATCGAGATTGTCGTTGGCTTCAATGTACATAGATAAAATGCATGATACAAATTTGAATGCAAAAGATTTGTCTCAATCTTTATATTATATGTTATCAGGTAGTTTGAGTATTCCACTTGATAATTCTTCAATGAAAATGTTATACAAAAACATAGCAAAGAATTTTTCATTAATTTTTTATGATTTGTTAGGTAAAGTTTTAGAAAAAACTAAAAATTATTCTATGGCTGTAAAAGCATATGATGTTGCAGCTAATTCTACCGGTAGGAATGAAGTATATTACAAAAAAATTGGTGATATTAATATACAAGAAGACGATATAGAAACAGCTAGAAATGCTTATATTAAAGCATTAGAAGCGAATCCTTATAATAAAGATTTGTTGTTAAAAGTTGCGACAATTACTCAGGTCTATTATGATAGTGATATTGATACTGCAATTGATTGTTATACAAAACTTTTAGAAGTTGAAGAAAATAGTTCTAATATATATTATGAACTTGGGCATCTTTATTTAAAAAAAGAGGATATTATAAATTCCGTAAGTGCGTTTAAACTTGCTTTAACAAAAGATGAGGAAAATCCCTTCTACCATAATGCACTTGCATATGCTCTTGTTAAAGCAGAACAATATGAAGATGCTTGTGAACATTATAAATTTGCAATCGATAAAAATCCGGATCCTGAGTGGACGGCTATTGTATGTCAGGCTTTAGCTTCTTTGTATCATAATGTTTTCGATGATATAGATACAGCTGTAGATTTGTTAAAAACAGCTATAATTTTGGATGAAAATAATGATGAAATTTTTGTAGAACTTGGCGATATTTATCTTCAAACAGATGATATTGATAGCGCTATTAAAGCATATTGCGAAGCAATTAAATTAAATCCTAAGAATGCTGTTTCTTATAATAAGTGTGCGATGGCATTGTGGAAAAAAAATTATTTGGAAGAGGCAATTATAGCCTACCATAAAGCTATTGCATTAGAACCTGAGTATTCTTCTGCATATAACAATTTAGGTGTTATATATTTGGATGGAATAAGAAATCTAAGAGAAGCAAAAAAACTTTTTGAAACGGCAATATCAATAAAAAAAGATTATGTTATGGCTTATTTTAATTTGGGTAGAGTTCTCCAAGAACAAGGCAAAAATATAGAAGCAGCTAAATCTTATCAAAAAGCTCTTGAGCTGAATGAAATACAAAAAGAACTTGATTCTGAAGAAATAAGAACCAGATTGTTTTCTCTATTTGAAGTCTAAAATAAAAAATCAATAGCCATAATGGTCTTTTTTATTAAGATATTCTCTAACTGTATTTAGTGCAGCTTGAATAATTCTTGTTATTCTTGACGAAGAAAGCCCAACTTGCTCTGCAATTTCTTTTACCTGCATATTACGATAAAATCTGTATTCGATAATAATTCTTTCTTTTTGCGGTAATTTGGCGATAGCTTCTCTAATAACTCTTCCAAGTTCTGAAATTTCAGCTTTTTCATCAGGAAGGGCTGATGGGTCTTTTATAAAATCAAAAGGAGAATCATTATCGGATGCAGCAGCTGCTAAACTATCAATAGATAATATTGTTTCATAAATAGCTTCTCTTACTTTTCCGGGGGTGATTGCTGATTCTTCGCCATCCTCATTTTGTGTTTGTTCTTCTTGCGAATCTATATTTGTATGCTTTAGAGAATACCATTTATATCTGTTTCTGAGTTCATTTCTTATAGCCCATCTTACAGCAGTAGCTATATAAGCATTGTTATATCTTGCCAGTTGTTCATCTGTTTTGTCTTTTATAAGTACCTGTATGGCAATAATACCAATGCTAACAAGCTCATCATAATCCACCATGTGTGATGGAATACGTTTATGTTCTACCTTAGCTACCTTTTCGATTATTTCAATGTAATCTTTTATTTTTGTGTGCATCGTTTAATCTATTAGTCTTTTTATTTTATATATTACTACCTTTTTTAGTATTTCGCAAATTGTATACAAAAATCAATATTTCAGCGACTGCTTTATATAATTCAGGGGGAATAGATGCATTAATTTCTACCATTCTAAATAAGGCTCTTGCAACAGGAGGATTTTCAATAACAGGAATCGAGTGCTCTCTTGCAATTTCTATAATTTTTTTCGCAAATAACTCTGTACCTTTTGCAAGCATTTTAGGAGATTCCATTTGCTCTGCATCATATTTTAATGCACAGGCAATATGTGTCGGATTTGTTACTACAAAATCTGCATCCGGAACAGAATCCATCATCTTTTTTTGTAACATTTGTTGTCTTCTTTGTCTTAATGCAGCTTTTACATGGGGATCTCCTTCTGAGTTCTTATATTCATCTTTTACTTCTTTAAAAGACATCTTTTGATCTTGTAAAAATTTCCAGCGTACCATACCGTAATCTGCTGCTGCAATTATTAAAAATGCTAAGCCTGCTTTCATTACGAAATCTATGATAAGTGAACCAAATTCGTTCATAATTGCAAAACTGTTATCAATAGTTGCTAGTGCCAATATTGCTTCCAGGTGAGAATTGTATACCATCCAGCCAATAATGCCTAAAAGTGCAACTTTTACAATGTTCTTTACCAACTCAAATACAGTTTTAGGTGACATTAAATTTTTAAAATATTTCGATGGATTAAGTTTATCCAGTTTTGGTTCTAAAGGTTTTGTTGTTACTAAAGGACCAACTTGTATAAAGTCTCCGAGAATAGCTATGAATGCTGACATTATAAGAATTGGACCAATTATTAATAAAGAAGGAATGGCAATTGCAGTAAATAAGTGAACATAACCTATATCTTCCAAATGTTTCTCTGGAATTTTATCATATATGTAAACAAATAATATAGATATTTGATCCCATATAAATGGAGACAATTTTAATATAACAATAAACATAACAAGCAAAGCAATTGCCATGGAAAAATCTTTTGATTTTACAACCTGACCTTCTTTTCTTGCTTTTTGAAGCTTTTGTTGGCTCGCTTCAAATTGTTTATTCTCATCACCCATTAATTTCTACCGGTATTTTAATAAGTAATCATTGAAACAACCTCTATATCTTGAGGTAAGTTTTTTCTTCCGTTTAAATCTGCAAGTTCAATTACAAAAGCTGCTGCTTTTACATTTGCTCCTGCTTTTTTCAATAGCTTACATGCTGCTGATACTGTTCCGCCTGTCGCTAATAAATCATCAATAACTATTACGTTTTTACCTTCTTCAATAGCATCTTTATGAATTTCCAGTTTATCTGTTCCATATTCAAGAGCGTATTCTTCACTTATTGTTTCTGCTGGAAGTTTTCCGGGTTTTCTTATTAATATACAGCCTGCGTTTATATTATATGCAAGTGCAGAACCGAAAATAAAACCTCTCGATTCAATGACTGCAACATAATCTATACCTTTATTTATAAATTTTTCAGTTAAGAAGTTTATCATTTCTCTTAATGCTTCTTTATCTTTAATTGCAGTTGTAATATCTCTAAAAATAATTCCTTCTATAGGAAAATCTTTTATACTTCTTATTCTGTCTTTTACAAGCTGCACACTATTCATATTTATCTCCTTCTTAACTCCTCTATTTATATTTTACATTAAACTTGTACATTATTGATTTCCGAAAGCATATTTATTAATAATTTTGTAGGTAATCCTACAATATTGTCATATTCTCCTTTTATTTCTTTGATAAAAGTTTCTGGAAGTTCTTGAATACCGTATGAACCTGCTTTATCATATGGTTTAAAGTCATATATATAGTTTTTTATATCATTTTCTGAAATTTTATTGAATGTAACTTCACTTGTTTCTGATTTAATGATTTTTTTATCAATTTCATTATCAATTATACAAACCGACGTTACAACTTTATGGGTTTTTCCGTTTAACATTGAAAGCATTTTAAATGCATCATCAAAATCTTTAGGTTTCCCTAAAATTACATTATTGTTAATAACAACAGTATCAGCACTGATTACTATTGCAGGAAAGTTGATTTGTTTTATAACAGATAGTCCTTTATTCTCAGCAACTGATTCAACTATCTTATAATCAAAAGCTTTATTTAATATATTCTCATTGTAGACAGGTTCTACAATTCTAAATAAAATTCCTAAATTTTCCAATAATTCTTGTCTTCGTGGTGAAGTCGAGGCTAATATAATTTGTTTCATATTTACCCATACTATAATGATTAACTTTCATATTACATTGTAATTAAAAGTTAATCATTTTGATATATACCAAGAATTTATTTTCAAATTATTTACAATTTATTGTTTTCTTGCTCTTGGTGGATTGAAATTAAGTTTTAAGTAAACAACAGATTTTGATGTTACATTTGAACAAATATCTTTTAATTTGGAGTTCATATCAAGCATATTTCTTTGCATTGCTGCATAATCATTCATTGCTGATAACATTTTCTGTGAATCTACCAACTTAGTTGTCTCGGGATTATCCATTTTTAATTTTGCATATTTTTTAACTAATTCCCTGTCAATTTTATCTTTTGCTCCGACAGCCATAAGCTTCATCCCCTGTGTATTAACTAATTCCCCTTTATACTTATATAAAAAGTTTTTATTTTTTAAAATTGCGTTATTATTTTTTGAAGTTACATTTTGTTAACAAAATGTTTTTTTTGTATTATGAGTTTGGAGGTAAAGTAATGGATTATAGCTATTTGTTTGATTTAGCCCGACAAATATATGCAAACGTTGTATATTCTGATAAAAAAGGAAATATCTTAATTCCGCCAATGAGATATATTCTGGAGTTAACATATAATTGTAATTTGAAGTGTCCATTTTGTTATATTACTGAAGATAGACATAAGAACGAATTAACAACAGAAGAATGGTTTTATATAATAAAACAAATACCTCCCTTTACTTTAATTTCTTTCGTTGCAGGTGAGGTTATTTTAAAAAAAGATTTCCTGAAAATATATGAAAAAGCTTCTCAAAAATTTAGAAAAGTTTCTTTGATTTCTAACGGTTTAGCTTTAAATGAAGAAATTATAGATTCTTTTATAAAAAATAAATTATTGCTTCTTTCTGTTTCATTGGATGGTTATGGAAAAAATCATGATAAAAATAGAAATTTTTCTGGTTTATGGGATAAAGTTATAAATAATATTGAGCTTTTTAATTCTAAACGAGAAAATAAAATTAAGCCGATGTTGGATATAAAAACTTGTATTTTGAATGATAATCTTGATGATTTGCCTAAATTATATAAAGAAGCAATAAATCTAAATGCTCAATTCTTTTCTTTAACATTTTTAAGAAAACAACCATTGAGACAAAATTCCAAATTATGGGTTGAATTTAATGAAGATTTCTATTCAAAAGAGTATCCCATTAATTTGTATTTTGATTTGGATCATTTTATCGAAATATATAAAGAACTTGAATGTTTATCAAAAAAATCAAAAACTGTATTAAGATATGCTCCGAGATTTAATGCAGTTGGTGGTTCTGAAAATATAAAAAAATTCTTTAATTCCGAAAATAAAAAAATTACTGATTTATATAATCCTTGTAAAATACCAATGACAAGCATATATATTAATCCTGAAGGTGATATTTATCCTTGTCTTTCATACAAAGTGGCAAGTCTTCGTGAAATGACATTAAAAGAAGCAATTAATACAAATAAATTTAAGTGTTTTAGACAGAATCTATATAGAACTAAAGTATTTAATTCTTGTCAAATGTGTTGTGATTTGATTCCTAAAAACCAATAATACTCGGTAATTCTGTGAACTCAAGATTGAGAGCTTCTGCAACACCTTTATTTGTTAGTTTACCATTAAATGTATTAACACCTTTCGCTAATGCTTTATCCTTCTTTAAAGCCTCAACTATTCCGTTCGTAGCAACTTCTCTTATATATTTTATACTTTCATTTGTTAATGCAATTGTTGATGTTCTTGCTACACTTCCAGGAATATTTGCAACGCTGTAATGTATTACTCCGTATTTTTCATATGTGGGGTTATCAAGAGTTGTAATTCTATCCATTGTCTCAACTATTCCGCCCTGATCAATGGATACATCTACAATTACAGACCCTTTATGCATACTTTTTACCATTTCTTCTGTAATTATACAAGGTGCTTTATATCCTGGGATTAAAACTGCTCCTATCAAAACATCTGTATCTTTAATTAATTCTTTTAAATTTGTCTCTGTTGATACAAATGTTTTTATTTTTGAACCGAACATATCATCTGCGTGTCTTAATTTATCTATATCTACATCCGCAATACTTACATTTGCACCCATTCCTATAGCAATTTTTGCTGCATTAATTCCAACATTGCCAGCACCGACAATAAGAACTTTGCCTGCCGGAACTCCTGCTATTCCACCAAGAAGTATTCCAGCTCCATTATTTCTGTTCTCCAATAAATTCGCTGCTATTTGTATGGACATTTTTCCAGCTACTTCACTCATTGGTTTTAATAATGGTAATTTCATATCTGTAGTTTGAATTGTTTCGTATGCAATACTTGTGATTTTTTTATTAATAAGTTCTTTTGTAAGCGCTTTTTCTACAGCAAGATGTAAATATGCCAATAAAATTTGATTCTTTTTAAGCAAACGATATTCTGATGGTTGTGGTTCTTTTACTTTTACTATTATATCTGCTTTATTGTATATATCTTCTGCTGAGTTTAGTATTATGGCACCTGCTCTTGTATATTCTTCATCAGAAAATCCACTTCTTATTCCTGCTAATCTTTCAATGAGTACTGTGTGACCTTCATTACATAAAAAATTAACACCTTGCGGAGCAATTGCAATTCTGTCTTCTCTTATTTTTATTTCTTTGGGTGCCCCAATAATCATATATTATTCCTTTTTTCTTTAAGCGCTTCTTCAATTTCTGCTATAATTAGTTTTGCTGCTGCAGTTGGATCAGCTGCCTTTGTTATTGGTCTTCCTATTATTATGTAGTCGGCACCTGCTCTTATTGCATCTGTTGGTGAAACTATTCTTATTTGGTCGTTTACAATTGCCCAAGTTGGTCTAACAGCAGGACATACGACTATAAAATCTTCACCTAATTCTTTCTTTATTTGAGCTGCATCTGTATCTGGGGCTACAACGCCAGATAATCCAGCTTCTTTTGCGATTTGTGAAAGCTTTAGGACATAAGATGAAATATTCTTTTCTATGCCGAGTTCATTTGTGAGTGTTTTTTGTCCGAAACTAGATAGTAGAGTAACTGCTAATATAATTGGCGGATTCATGTTGTTTTTTTTTGCATAATTATTACATTCTGTAATTGTGCTACTTAGCATCTTTGAACCGCCAGTTGAGCTTATATTGAAAAAATCAATTCCCTTTTTCATCAGGTTTATACTTGCTTTAGCAGTTGTATTTGGTATATCTTGAAACTTTCCGTCAAAATATACTTTGCCTCCGTGTTCTTTTATAACATCTATTGCTTCAAATCCACAAGATACAAATAAAGGAAGACCGACTTTAAAAAATCCGACGTATTCCTTTAATAAATCAACATATTTTATTACTTCTTCAATAGTGTCAACATCAAGTGCTAAGATTATTCTATCTTTTGCTTCAATAGGTTTTATTCGTTCCATATATCTCTTTCAAAAAAATCGAACAATGAGTACATGTTAACACTATCGAATTAACTAATCAAGATTTTTACTCAATTGAGCTTTACCAATCTCAACGAATTCTTCCATAGCTAAAGAAGCTTTTGTATACGCATCAAATGGTTCCAATCCGTCAGCCAAGAACTGTTCATATAAAGTATCAAAAAGCTCATCACCGCACTCCATTATTTGTGGGTATTTTTCACACATAGCAATTGTTTCATCTACGCTTCTTGTTACATCTGCACCTTTTGGATTCTTTATTTGAGAACGTCCAAGAATGCCTGTGTCTGGAACATATTGAATTTCTTCTGCTCCTGTATGTATTTCAGTAGGGTTTGCATCTTGTATTTTGTTTTTACTATTATCAAGTTTTTCTATGTTATATCCAAATTTAGTGATATTATTATTTATTTCAGCCATTTTTATCTCCGTGTTCATTCGCAATTAGTTTTAAACCCTGTTATTAAAATTTTTTGCTAGTCTATTAAAAAATATATATTTTTTTATTGTAAAGAATGAATTTGTTTGTGCCCGAAAGCCTTACTACATATAGAAAATATTGTTGAAATATTTATGTTTACAAAACTTAATATATTATATACTTCGTAGGTATATATTATTCATGTTTGCATATAATATTCAAATACTTTTTTGTTTTGATGTCAAATATTATTTATTTGGTTGATTGAACAAATATTATTTTTAATTCAAAATTGTATTATGAAGAAGATATTGATTTTATTTATTTTATTGAATTTTATTATTCCTGCATATGCGAAAGAAAGTGAAAAACTTGATGTTAATTCCCAAAGTTTTATAGATTTAGGACGTTATGTTGAAACTTTAGAAATAAATGAAAATGGTAATGAATTAGAAGAAACAATTCAAGATGATAATTTTGAAGATGAGGCAATAATTGATGTAGCAAAAAGGTATGAAGAAAATTCTGTTGAATTAAATCTTAATGATGTTGATGATACGGCTTTAGACGAAATAAATAGTGATAGGGTTTTTAAGTTAAAAGTAAATGAAACTCAATATCGAATTGAGCAACAAATAAAAGCTGAGAATATGATTTGGGACAGCTCAAAATCTTTTTCACAGGCATTTTTAAATGATACAAGACATATGGCTCCAATACCGGGTGTTGTTAATTCATCTAAAATATCTGCAAATGTCGGAAGCTCAATCTCTGCACAATTGGGGCAAACATTTTTATTTGATGCAAATGGACCTTCTGTTTTATTTGTTAGGGCTAATGAATCAACTTATAATACAGGTTCAATAATATCTTATAAAGGTGATTCTTTAAATTTGTCTGTAGGTTCTTTCTCTTCTTCTTATAACCATGCAGCATCAGGGGGAGCTATTTTATCCTCCAATTCTATATTTCTTCCTAATAATACAGGAAGTATTATCATTGGTGGTGCTTATTATTCAAATGAAGCTCAGGTTGATAATAAAACGACAGGCGGTGGTTTTATTGAATATACCTTTAAACGTCTAAAGTTAAATGCTCAAGTTGGTCAGAGCAGATTTTCTAATGCTCAGGATTGTGATACAAGCCTGTATTTTATTCCTGAATTTAAAATTTCAGATTCATTGTATTTAAAAACAAGATTTATAAGGAATGTTTCTCAAAATACTATGCAGGATGAAATAGTACTGACATATAAACCAATAAAAAATAAAAATAATTTGGAAATTGAGATTTATGCTACTAATCAATATACAAATAATTCATCAATTAAACAAAGATTAAAATTATCTACTTCTTTTAGAATCTAGAAAATTTTCACAAAATAAGCAGAAAAAAACTCTTAATTATGACAATTAAGAGTTTTTTTTGCTTTCTTTTATCTATTACATAGCCCCTTTTACAATTTGTGCAAAACTGTCTGCAGTTAAGCTTGCACCGCCAACTAATGCGCCATCTATGTCAGATTGTGCCATTTGTTCTTTAATTGTAGCAGGTTTAACACTTCCGCCATATAAAATTCTTATAGCATCCGCAGTATTTGCATCATATAAACCTTTTACAACATTTCTAATCATAGCAATAACTCTGTTTGCTTCTGTTGAATCACAAGTTTTACCTGTTCCTATAGCCCATATAGGTTCATATGCAATAATTGATTTTGCAACTTCTTCTGCAGTTAAATCTCTTAATGCTTTTGTGATTTGAGATGCGATATGGTAGTCTGTAACACCAGCTTCTCTTTGTTCTAAAGATTCACCGCAACATATAATCGGAATTAAACCGTTAGCTAAAATTGCTTTCGCTTTCTTATTAACCATTTCATCAGTTTCCCCAAAGTATTCTCTTCTTTCAGAGTGTCCTATTATAATATATTCGCAGCCTGCGTCTTTTAACATTTCAACAGAACATTCACCAGTGAAAGCACCTTTTGTTTCATAGTAACAATTTTGTGCTGCTAATTTGACTTTTCCGCAACCACAGTCTTTTAACGCTTTATTTGCAGCATATAATGCTGTAAATGTAGGAGCAATGATAACTTCAGGAAGTGCTGCTTTATCTTCTGCTTTTAGTTCTTGCATAATTCCGTTAGTTAAATCGGCTGCTTCTTTTTGTAAATTGTGCATTTTCCAGTTACCGGCAATTACAGGTTTTCTTGACATAATTCTACCTTCTTTCCTTTGTAATTTAACATGTAGATATTAGTTAAAACACATTTTTTTATCAAGTTATATGCTGTATCCTTGGTCTAAAATGTGTTGAGTGTATGGAAATACTTTGTATCCTAAATCATTTTCTTTACAATAATTTTCTGCAATTTTGAATAATTCATAATAGTGTTTTGGTACTTCAAACTTTATTCCTTTTGCCAGAAGTGTATTATTGTAATCTATTTCTAAATGTACGGGTTCAATATTTCCTATTTCTCTTGCAATATTTAGAAACTTTTCTAATTCTTCTATGTTATCATTTACATCTTTAATTATTATATATTTCAAAGAAATTTGTGCTTTTGAATGTTGTCTTAGCTTTTTTATGTTTTCTACGACTTGATCAAAAGCATCAACATTCTTGATTTTTTTGTATGTTTCTCTTGTTCCGGCATCTAAAGAAATACAAATGTGGCTTTTCCAGTTATTGCCTATTCTCTCAAGTATTGGAATATATTTAATTCCATTCATTAATATAACGAAATCATCACAGTTGTGTGCATAAAATTCATTCATTAGATCTTCAAATTCTTTTAATTCTGATATGTTACCACCTTGGAATTCAACTTTTAGGTTTTCTGTATCTATCATATCTTGTTCATATAATTGTTGAATTATTGGCAATAATTCATAATTTTGAGTTTTGGATGGAAAAAATTTTGTTTGCGAACAATATGTACAATTACAATCGCATTGTTTAAAGTGATCGACTATTATATGTGAAATTTTTGTTTCAACCGGTTTTTCAAAAAATTCTTTTATTCTTTGTTTAATGCTTCTTTTTTTATACTCTATGCATCCGCTACATTCTTTCGGAAGTTGCCCCTTTCTTAGAAATTCTACGTATTTTTTCTTTGCTTTAATAATATCTTCTTTGTTGAATTTTGAAAAATCACTTATTTTGATTCCGGCTCCTTCTGCGCAGCTGCAACAGAATTTTACTCCATCAGGCAAAAAGTGCAGAGTTTTTTCTAATTTTTCACAATAGTATGATTCGAACATTGTTCTTTCCTCGCTTTCTTTAATTTAAATAATATCAATTAAAAGAAAATTAATAAATTTATTAAATTTCTGTAAGATTTACAAAAAATATGAAATTTGTTAAATTTATATTATTGAGTGAAATAAGATTACTATGAAGATTAGCTGGAAGAGAATTTTTTTATCAATAATAATAGGATTTTATATTATTTTATTTTTATGTACAAATAATATTTATTTCCCTTCAAAAGAAGTTTATGAAACAAAATACCCCCATGAAAATGTTTATTTTAAAACAATTGACGGTAAAAAACTTAATGCTTGGTATGTGCCTCCTAAAAATAAAGAATATCCAACAATACTGTTTTCACACGGAAATGGTGGAAATATAAGCTATTTCTTCGATATGCTTATACCTGTTACTAATATGGGTTATGGTGCTTTTATATACGATTATAGAGGCTATGGTAAAAGCGAAGGTTTCCCTTTTGAAAAAGGATTATATAAAGATGCAAGAGCTGCTCTTAATTTTTTAAATAATGAAAAGAATATAAAACCCGAAAATATAATTTTATGGGGATTGTCTATAGGTGGTGGTGTTACATCCCAAATAGCAATAGAAAATGATTTTAAGGCTGTAATATTACAATCTACATTTACCAATACTAAAGATATGGGTAAAGCAACATTAAAAAGAGTAACTAAAAAGGATTGGCTTCAAAATCTTGTTTATTTTATTCCTTTTATACAAAAATTTGATAATTATTCAAAAATAGATAAAATTACAGAACCTTTACTTATTGTACATTCAATTGATGATTCTATGATTCCTTATGAACAAGCAATTAAAAACAATAAAAAATCAAATGATGCAGAATTCTTTTTAGTAAAAGGAGATGATCATAATGATTATGAAAATTCTCTCCCTATTATAATTAATTTTCTTGAAAAAATAAGAAATATGTAAATCTTATTTATAAAAAGATAACCGATGTCGGTTATCTTTTTTATTGTTTATTATAAATGAAGTTCTTTTAGCATCATTTGGTATTCTTTTGTAGTTCTGCTAAAACCGGCTCCCGGCAGTACTTCTTCATATGTTTGTAATGATTCAAGAGGGTCTTCTTCTTTATCTAAATCAATTCCTAGTAAATTTGCAATCCAGTCAGTCGCTTTTGCTACTATTCCAGGCTCATTGTTTGGTTCTTTTAGTCTTTTTCTGTCATTAGTCTTTTTATCTTCTTTTAAAGATTGTGCATTTTGAAAAAAGGTTGATGAGTATTCATCAGAGTTTGTCCCGGGATTGAACGTGGACATTGTACTTTTATATAATTCTAAGCTCCTGTTATATTCCTGTATAACTTGAACTTCTTTTCCTTGAATATTGGAATCGATATTAATTTGTTCTATATTTTGTTTTCCAGAAAGATTTACACTCATCTCTAATATCCTTATTGGTCTATATATAAATTAAAAAAAAATCATATGTGAAATTGTTATATATTTTGTATATAAAAAATCTATATTTGTTAAAAGGCTTGAAAATAGTTAATAAATCGGGATGTTTTAAAATTAATAAATCTTAACATAAGGAATTGAAATGAAAAATTTTAACAAATGTAAATATTAGACTAGTCAAAATTTTAAATTGGAGTTAGAATATTACAACAATCCGTGGTAAGAAGGGGAAGTTAATAATGAATAAAGGTTCACTTTTTTGTTTTGTAGCTGTTTTAGTAGACTTTCTTTCTAATTTGTTTTTCTTTGATGAAAAGAGAATGGGTTGGTGTCCCGTTAAGGTTGACAATCGTTTTGACAGGTACTAATAGTATCGTCTTTTAATTTCGATTTGTTGACAGGGTTTGTTGTTGTTTTTTGCTTTTAGCAAAAAGCAGTTTTGTTGTGCTATATATAAACATTAGGAATATTTGTATAGCATATAGTAAGTTTTATTAATTGTATAAGGATATAAAAATGACAAAAACCAGATTTGGAAAATTCGGAGGACAGTATGTTCCTGAAGTTTTAATGCCTGAAATTAAACGCATAGAAGAAGCTTATGAATTTTATAAAAATGATAAGAAGTTTAATGATGAATTAAATTCTTTACTGACAAATTATGCAGGGCGCCCTTCTTTATTGTATTTTGCTAAGAATATGACAGAGGATTTAAATGGTGCAAAAATATATTTAAAAAGGGAAGATTTAAATCATACAGGTTCACATAAAATTAATAATGTATTAGGGCAGGCTTTACTTGCCAAATATATGGGAAAAAAGCGTGTTATTGCTGAAACAGGTGCAGGTCAGCATGGTGTTGCAACAGCAACCGCGGCGGCTCTTTTGGGTTTAGAATGCGAAATTTATATGGGTCTTGAAGATACTATTCGACAATCCTTAAATGTTTATAGAATGGAATTATTAGGGGCAAAAGTGCATGCAGTAACATTTGGAACTCAGACATTAAAAGATGCGGTTAATGAGGCTATGAAGGAATGGTCAAAAAGAAGTGATGATACAATGTATCTTCTTGGTTCTGTTATGGGACCGCATCCTTATCCTACTATAGTAAGAGATTTCCAAAGTGTAATAAGTAAAGAAGCGCGTGAACAAATACTTAATATTGAAGGTAAACTTCCAAATGTAGTTATGGCCTGTGTTGGTGGTGGCAGTAATGCTATGGGTATGTTCTATAACTTTATAAATGATAAAGATGTTAAGCTTATTGGTTGTGAAGCTGCAGGGCTTGGAGTTGATACAGATAAACATGCTGCGACAATGACAAAGGGAAGTGTAGGAATATTTCATGGTATGAAGTCGATATTTTGTCAGGATAAGCATGGGCAAATTGCTCCTGTATATTCAATATCTGCAGGATTGGATTATCCGGGTATTGGACCTGAACATGCTTATTTAAAAGAAACAGGCAGAGCTGAATATGTTCCTGTTACAGATGAAGAAGCAGTTGAAGCGTTTGAATATTTATCAAAAGTTGAGGGAATAATTCCTGCAATAGAAAGTTCTCATGCTGTTGCATATGCAAAGAAGCTTGCACCAACAATGAAAAAAGATGAAATAATCATAGTTTGTCTGTCAGGCCGCGGTGATAAAGATGTGGCAGCTATCGCAAAATATAGAGGAAGGATTATAAATGAATAACATAAAAAAAGCATTTGAAGATAAAGCCTTAATTGGGTTTTTAATGGCTGGTGACCCCGATTTAAATACAACAAAAGAAGTTATTGTTTCTATGGCAAAAGCCGGTTGTGATATGGTCGAACTTGGAGTTCCTTTTTCTGACCCTATTGCGGAAAGCAGTGTTGTACAAAGTGCAAATTTACGCGCATTAAAATCGGAAACATATCTTAAAGGTATTTTTGATATGATAAAAGAAGTCCGAAATACAACTCAGATTTCGATTATTCTTCACACATATATAAATCCCGTTTTTAATTACGGATATGAAGAATTCTTTATGAAATGTTCAGAGGTTAATGTCTGTGGAATTGTTGTTCCTGATTTGCCATACGAAGAAAAGTCTGAAATAAAAGAATATGCAGACAAATATGGTGTTGATATTATTTCTTTTGTAGTTCCTGAAAACATTGATAGAGTAAAAATGATAGCAAAAGAAGCTACAGGTTTTATATATTTTGTTCCGTCAATTGGTTCTACTTCTTCTATGGAAGGGCATTTTAAAGAAATAACAAATATAATTGATGTTCTGAAAGAATATACAAATATACCTATTGCATTAGGTTTTGGAATAAATACGGTTCAACAGGCTGAATTTTTCTCTGAAATAGCTGATGGTATTATTATCGGTAACGCTATTGTGAAAATAGTTGAAAAGTATGGCAAAGATTCACCTTCACAAGTGTTCGATTACATTAAAACAATGAAATCAGCGATAAAAATTAAATAGTAATTTGAGTAGCTAAAGTTTAAATTAAAGACTTCAAAATTGATAATAATTTTTAAATTAAAGCGGATATCTTATATAGTCCGCTTTAAGTTTTTGGGAAAATCAGGCATGGATTTTTATTTGTAATTTAACTATCTTTGGAGTACCATTTTCATATGTAGTACTAGGTATTTAAACAGCATAATATACGAGAGAATGGAGGTTGTAAAACAAATGCCAAAGAAAACAATTACGGTTGATGGTAACTACGCTGCAGCCCATGTGGCTTATGCATTAAGCGAAGTATCAGCAATCTACCCAATTACTCCATCATCTACAATGGGTGAATGGATTGATGAATGGGCATCACAACACAAACAAAATATCTGGGGTAAAGAAGTAAAAGTAGCAGAAATGCAATCAGAAGCTGGTGCAGCAGGTGCTGTTCACGGTTCATTGGCAGCAGGTGCTTTAACTTCAACCTATACAGCATCACAGGGTCTATTGTTAATGATTCCTGTTATGCACAAAGTTGCAGGGGAAATGCTTCCTTCTGTAATCCATGTAGCAGCAAGAGCTTTAGCTGCTCAATCATTATCAATATTTGGTGACCATAGTGACGTTATGGCTTGCCGTAATACTGGTTATGCTATGTTAGCTGCTAACTCTGTACAAGAAGAAATGGATTTAGCTTTGGTTGCTCACTTGGCTACTTATAAAGCTAAAGTTCCATTCTTACAATTCTTTGATGGTTTCAGAACTTCTCACGAAGTACATAAAATTGAAGAAATATCTTATGAAGATATTGCAAAATTAGTAGAACCAAAATACATTGAAGAATTTAGACAACGTGCATTAAGACCTGAAGCTCCAGTATGTAAAGTTGGTGCTCAAAATACAGACGTATATTTCCAAGGTCGTGAAACAGTTAATAAATACTACAATGCTGTTCCTGATATTGTTCAAGAATATATGGATAAAGTTGCAGCTGTTACAGGAAGACAATATCATCCGTTTGATTACGTTGGTGCTCCTGATGCAACTGATGTAATTGTTGCAATGGGTTCTGGTTGTGAAACAATTGAAGAAACAATCGAATACTTAAATGAAAAACGCGGTACTAAGTATGGTTTAGTTAAAGTTAGATTATACAGACCGTTTGATGTTAAACGCTTTAATGCTGTATTACCAAAAACAGTTAAACGTATTAACGTATTAGATAGAACAAAAGAACCTGGTTCAATTGGTGAACCATTGTATTTGGATGTAGTTGCAGCATTAGAAAATAAAGATATCAGAGTTATTGGCGGTCGTTATGGTTTATCTTCTAAAGAATTCACTCCGTCAATGGTACTTGCAATTTATAAACACGGTGAATCAAATGGATTCCATAACTTTACCGTAGGTATTGAAGATGATGTTACTAACTTATCATTAAAAGTAACAGAACATATTGTAACTGAGCCAGAAGGCACTACAAATTGTATGTTCTGGGGCTTGGGTTCAGATGGTACTGTTGGTGCAAATAAAAACTCAATTAAAATTATCGGTCAATACACTAATAAAGATGCTCAAGCATACTTTGCGTATGACTCTAAAAAATCATTTGGTGTAACAGTATCTCACTTGAGATTTGGTGATAAGCCAATCAAATCAACATATTTAATTACTGCACCTGATTTCGTATCTTGTTCAGCTCACGCATATGTTGGCAGATATGATTTATTAAAAGGGATAAAAGAAGGCGGTACTTTCTTATTGAATTCTCCATACACAAAAGAAGAAGCATTCGCTCACTTAACTCGTGATATGCAAGAAACAATAATAAAGAAGAAAATTAAATTCTACAATGTTGATGCAGAAAAATTAATCGCACAACAACCCGGATTAAGAGGTAAAGGTGCAAACACAGTTATGATGGTTGCATACTTTAAAGTTTCAGGAATTATTCCGTTTGAACAAGCTTATGAAGGTATGAGAGAAATGACAATCAAAACCTTTAAGAAAAAAGGTGATGATGTTGTAAATATGAACTTAGCATTAATCGATGCTGCGGTAGATGCTTGTCAAGAAGTTGAAATACCTGCGTCTTTAGACGGTGTATGTGCAGCTGAAGAAGTAAAATTAATTCCTGATGATGCTTCTGAATTTGCTAAGAAGATTATTGAACCTTCTATGAGACAAAAAGGAGATGATATTCCTGTTAGTGCAATGAGTGTTGACGGTGTTATACCTACAGGTACTGCTTGCCTTGAAAAACGTGGAATCGCTCCAAGAGTTCCAAAATGGAATTCAGCTGATTGTATTCAATGCGGTATATGTGCAAGCGCTTGTCCACATGCTGCAATCAGAACAAAATTGGTTGAAAAAGAAAACTTGGCAAATGCTCCTGAATCATTTAAAACTGTTGAAGCAAAACCAAATGCAAACGGTGAACACTTCAAAGTTCAAGTTTATTGTAATGATTGTACAGGTTGCGGTGTTTGTATTGATCAATGTCCTGCAAACAAATTACCTGGAAAACAAGCTTTATCTTGGTCAACAATTGAAAAAGAAGTTGAAGCTTGTGAAGTTGTTAACGAAAAATTCTTTGATTCATTGCCTGATAATGTAATGGGTAAAAATACAACCAAAACAATTAAAGGTGCAATGTTAAGAAAGCCGTTATTTGAATTCTCAGGTGCTTGTGCAGGTTGCGGTGAAACACCTTATGTTAAATTAGTTTCTCAATTATTTGGTGAAAATGCAATCGTAGCAAACGCAACAGGTTGTTCTTCAATATATTCAGGTACATTCCCAACAATTCCTTATACAACAAATAAAGATGGAAGAGGACCAGCTTGGGCAAACTCATTATTTGAAGACAATGCTGAATTTGGTTTTGGTATGAGATTAGCTGTAGATCAAAACAGAGATACTTTGAAAACATACGTTGAAAAAGTACTTGCATCAGGTAAAGCTCCTGCTGATTTAGTAGAAGCATTAGAAGGTGCAATGGTTCATTTTGATAATTCTAAAACAGAAGAAGCAGTTGCTGCTCAAACAAAAGCAAAAGAAGTATTAGCAAAATATGCTGATGTTGATTGTCCTGATTTAGCTAAAGTAAGAGAATTACAAGATTACTTTACTGATAAATCAATCTGGATTATTGGTGGTGACGGTTGGGCAAACGATATCGGTTACGGCGGTATTGACCATGTTCTTGCTCAAAATAAGAATGTAAATGTTCTTGTTTTGGATACTGAAGTATATTCAAATACAGGCGGTCAAGCTTCTAAATCTACACCAACCGGTGCTGTTGCTAAATTTGCTACAGGTGGTAAGAAAACATATAAGAAGAATATGGGCTTGATGAGTATGTCATATGGATATGTATATGTTGCTTCTGTTGCACTTGGTGCAGACAGACAACAAACATTGAAAGCATTCCAAGAAGCTGAAGCATATGATGGACCATCAATTATATTTGCTTATGCACCTTGTATTGCTCACGGTATCGATATGAGTAAAACTCAAACAGAACAAAAACGTGCTGTTGAAGCAGGTTATTTCCCATTATACAGATATAATCCTGCTAACGAACAACCGTTTACTTGGGATGCTAAAGATCCTAAGGAAAGCTTCCAAGACTTTATTAAGTCTGAAGGCAGATACAAGTCATTAGCAAAAACAAATCCTGAAGAAGCTCAAGCTTTATATGAACAAGCTGAAAAGGATGCTGCTCAACGTATGGCTGTATTTAAAGCAGTTGGTGAATTGATTAAATAGATATTTACATACTGGAGAAGGAGGTATGTTTTACCTTATTCTCCAGTATTTATAAAGTTGTAAATTAATATAGAATTATTGACATTGTAGCTTTAGCGGCTACAATGTTGCTGTGTTTGCTGGAGGGCTTTTTTTTCAATGAATATAAAGGTTCTTGTTTTTTTATTAGGAGGTAAGTATTATGAAAAAGTTATATATAAGTAAGAGGATAAGTTTTTTTTCTGTTTCTTTAGGAGGTTGGTGTTTAAGTCGTGGTAATTGTCCTTTTGAGAAGTGGGATTAGATGTCTTCTTGCTATATAAATGGTATTAAAATTCCTGATTGGGTATCGTGGAACATTTATAATTTTGATAATAAAAAAGTTGTTTATTTGACAAATGAAAAAACTCATGAATATCTTGTTCTAGAAGGTATTGCTGCTATTTTGTGGGAATTTATTGAAATAGAAGAAGCGGTAAAGAAGATTTGTATAGATAATGATTGTATAGCTGAACTTAATGATTTTCTTCAGGAGTTGTTATCTCTTGATCTTATAATTTCTGATATTGGCTCTGCTTGCAGTTATGAATCACAAGTATTTCAAAAAAAAGATGAAAAAGAGTTAAAAAAATTTGAAGATGAAAAAAAGCTTTAATTGTAAAAAATGTTTATTTACCATCATTACTTATTGAACTGACATATAAGTGTAATGAAAATTGTATTCATTGTTATAATAATAAGAACATGAATTGTTGTGAGCTTCGTTTTAATGAGCTTAAACATATTATTGATGAAGCATATGAACTTGGAACACCAGTAGTTACACTTACGGGTGGAGAGTGCACTTCTAATAGAGACTTTTTTAAGATTGCATCATATATAAGATCTAAAAAAATATCATTAGAGTTTTTTACAAATGGTCAAAATTTGTATGATAATGAAATCTTGTTTGATAAAGTAGTTTCAATTTATCCACATAGAATAGCTTTGAGCGTGTACAGTATGAATCCTGATATTCATGATAAAATTACAGGTGTAAAAGGTTCCCATTTTAAGACGATTTCTGTTATAAAAAAGTTAAAAGAAAGAAATATTATAGTGCAAATTAAATGTTTTTTAATGCAGGATAATGCAAAAGAATATTTAGATGTTGCAAAATTTGCTGAAGAAATTGGTGTTTGTGTATCTTTTGATTGCAAGTTCTTAAATAATCCGTTAAGAAATAACAGTGGTGTTAAAATTACTAATCAACAAATGTTTGATCTTTATACAGATAAAAATTCTTTGTTATATGCGAAAAATGAAATAAACTCTGATATAGAAGATAAAAATGAATTTTAAGTTTTTTATAAAATATATTGTTTTAAAGTTAGAAGTTTTATGGAACTTTTGATAAGGATTAATTTACATATTTTGTGGTTGTTCTTTTTCTAATAATTTTAAATTATTAGAATATAGTTTAAATAAAATATTTGATAGTATGCAATTTGTGTTTTGGTATAATTTTTAACTACCTAATAAAAGAACTTAATATACACAAAGTTATATTATTTTATATTTTATCAGCAATATTTTTTTGTTATTATATGAGTATGGAAAAATCCTATATAATAAAATTGAGTGTTAATTCAGATTGTAGAGGAAAACTTGTTTCTCTTGAAAATAAGAAGACTCCCCCATTTGATATAAAAAGGGTTTTTTATATTTATGGTGTCCCAAATTATAATATTGAAAGAGGAAATCATACAAATATACATACTAAACATTTGTTAGTTGCATTAAAGGGTAGTTGTATTGTTGAGTGTACATTTGAAAATGAAATAAAAAAATATGTTTTGGATTCTCCAAATATTGCTTTATATATAGACAATGAAGTATCCAAGAAAATGTATAATTTTACTGAAGATTCTATATTGTTATGTTTATGTTCTGAATTATATGACGAAAAAGAGTATAAAACATAATAATTATTTCTTGAATAAAGATTTGTATTGTTGTATTTTAATATTATGAAAGAGTCTTTGTCTGTTATAATTCCGGTTTACGGAGAAAAAGAGATTGTTCCAATTTTATATAATAGGTTAGTTAATGTTTTAAAACAGTTACCGATTCAATATAGTATTATATACATAAATGATGCAGATCCTCATGGTTGCGAGTCTGAGTTGGAAAAAATTGCTAAAATAGATAAAAATGTAGTTGTTATAAATTTTGTTAAGAACTTTGGAGAAGAATATGCCGTAAAAGCAGGTATTGATTATTGTAATGCAGATTGGGCTATTATAATGGATTGTGATTTGCAGGATAAACCTGAAGATATTCCTAAGTTGTATGAAAAAGCTAAACAAGGATATGATATTGTATGGGGTGAAAGAGTAAATAGAAATGATTCTTTAAAAAAGAAGTTTTTATCAGCTTGTTTTTACTTTGTTTTTAATAGGGTTTCAAAAGTTAAAATAGAAAAAAAAATAGGTTCTTTCTCAATTGTTTCAAGAAAAATTATTGAACTATTAAAAAATAATAATTCATATACTTTTAATTATATTCAGGCTGTAAAGTATTTGTGTTTGAACGAGTCATATGTTTGTATTGAAAAAGAGAAAAGACTTTATGGAAAAAGTGGATATAATATACTGAAAGGCATTAATCTTGCTTTAAAAATAATTGTTTCTTGTCAGTCAAAATTTTTTATTATTATGGTTAGTATTGTGTCTCTTGCATCTTTTTTTAGTCTAATATTTGTATTATTGAACTTATGTAATTATCTTGAGTTGTTAAAAGAATGTCATTTTGTATTTTTACTGATATTATTCTTAGTTTTATTTTTATTTGGGATTATGTTCTTTAGTATGTTAATACTTGGAATGTACTGTTTTATAAGTATAAAAAATCATATAATGCCTTTACAGTACGTTATTAGAAATATAATAAAAAATTAGCTAGAGTTATTCATGCTATAATTAATGCTATGAGTGAAGTTATAAATAAGATAAAGAAGTATTTACCAAATTATTTGGTGTTCTTGTTGATGTTGTTCACAATCTTCTTGATTATCGTTTTCTCTAAATATAATTGTATTTTGTATGATGATTTTATTGAATGCAGCTATTCTCTTGATGAAGGTATTTTTGATAGCTTATTGCCTGGAGAATTAGTTCATGGTGGTGGATATACAACTATTTTTCTTACCAAATTAATGACGTTTGGAATTCCATATATGTTTAAAATTCATCCAGAGGATTTTATTAGTACAATAGCTCCTTTAATTAAGGGTTTTTTATATTCAATTATTTTTTTTATTTCAGTAAAGTGTGTATTAATAAGAAATAAGAGTAATTGGTTATTTTTCTTCTCTATGATGTTTTTGACCTTTTATTTAATATATTTTTTACATAGAACAGATCTTATGAGCATTCATGATAACATTACTTTTTTTAGGTATGTATTTTGTACATTGTTCTATTTTATATTTTTTTCTTATATCTATCAGACTATAGTGTATAAAAGTACATTGAGTATAATAAAGATATTAGTTCTTCTTTTTTCTATAGTTACGGTTGCTTCAAACTTAGAAACTATAATCTTTTCTTTTTGTTTATTTTTTGTTCTTATAATAATGTATAATTTAATAATTCATTATATATATTTTTTTGATAAGAATAAAAATATCAAACGAATTTATAAATATCGTTTAAGCACTAAATTTTACTTGCCAGTTGCTTTATTTTATATAATTACGTTTTTATATACTAATTCTTCAAGATATTATGCTAATTTTCATTGGAGAGGCTTTGGAGATTTTATTTTTTTACCTGAAAATGTTATTGAGTTTTTTTATGTTTTTTGTAAGCTTTATATTTTGGATAATATTGTATTCTGGGCTTTGTTGATTACATTAATAATCATATTTGTGCGTATTAAAGGAAGTATTGTTCAAAAGAAAAAATTAATTTGTATACTTTTTATGATTTTTTCGATAAATGCTGTATATTTTTCATTGATTATATTTGGGAAAAACAGTTATGAAGGTAATTATTGGATTTCAGATGTAAAATTGTTTGTTTCCTATAAAATTTTACTTTTAGCACCTGCCTTTCTTATTTTAGATGATGTTTTAAAACATATAAACATTAAATATAAAAAAATGTATTTGTTTATTGTATCTTTCTTTTTATTTATAGTTTCTCTTTATTATGCATTTTGCATATATAATAATAGGAATAATTTTTCCTCTTGTTATATATTTAAAAAGGTAAATTATATAAATGAAAAAATGTATCGATTTTTCTATTTAAAAGGTGAAACTCCATATTTGATAAAGGAGAATCCAATTGCTCATGATACAAAATGGGTTCCATTTCCATTCATAGAATTAATGAATCAAAAACAGGATATTTATAGTCGAAATGAATTATGCAGTTATGAAGAAACAAGAACATCTGTATATATCCAAAAAACATATGATGTAAGGTTGTCAAATGGAGTTAAGTATTGTTTAAGTAATGATGCTTTTGATAAGTTTACAAATTCCGGTGGGGTTATTTCCAGAAAAGAATTGATGAATCTGAAATTTTCTAATCTAAAAAATCCGGAATTTGTGCTAAACGATAACTTGCCAGTTGAGGATAAAATGACAAAAGAAGAAATTATGGATATATACACATACTTGCATCGTTAGCTATTTTAGATTTTATTTTTCTTCATTATTTGATATGAAATAATATTGAATAGTAGATTTTTATGAGTGTAGTATTTGAATTTATTAAATTTGAAGATTTCGATTAGTTCATCAGGTTCTAAAAAATTTCTTTTAGATAATATTAAATATTTATAAGGTTTAGTGTTTTTTGTGAAAAATTTAACTAAGAATAATATAATACTATCGTAGATTTTACTATATATATTATGCTTGCCAAAGTCAAGGTGAAGAAATTGCCCCTCTGATTTAAGTGTTCTATATATTTCTTCAAGTGCTTTGTTTTTTTGCTGAATATTTCTTAGACCAAATCCCATTACTATATAATCGAAAGAATTTTTTTCAAATGCAAGAGAAGTTACATCCATTTGTCTGTATGTAATATTTGGATTTTTTTTTCTTGCTAATTCAATCATGTTCTGCGAAAAATCAACCCCTATTACATCACAAGATGGCTGTAACTTTTTTATAATTTTACCTAAATCTCCGCTGCCACAACATAAATCTAATACTTTTGAATTCGGTTTTATGTTTAGTGCCTTTATTGCTTGTGTTTTTACAAATTCATTTAGCCCCAAAGATATGATATTATTCATAAAATCATACTTTTGGGATATTTTGTCGAACATGTTTCTTATTTCTAAATTTGATTTGTTTTTCATATAAATCTATTTTAAAATTTTAAAAATAGCCTTTTTTACTTTTAATGGTTTATCAACTGCTAAAGCAGGCATATGTGCGTCTTCTGGATAAAAAATTAGAAAGTTTTTATTTGTAGCAAGAAGTTTATCAACATTTCCTTTTAAAAACATAACATCTTTTTCTGCTTCATATTCTTCAGTTAAAGAAGTATTTTCTATGTTTGTATAACCCATATATTCTTCACCAATAATAACAACTTGAATATCAATATATTTTTTATGAGCTTCTAACTTTTGAGTCGGCTTTGTTTCATATTCTTGTAAATTGAAGAAAACTTCTTCTCCTCTTAATTGATGTTTTCCGCATTCCAGCTTACTTAAATCATTATTTTTAAGAAAATCAAATACAAGTTTAAAGTCTTTATGTAAACTAATATATTTTTCAGCATTGGATAAATTATCTATAATCATAAGTAAATCTCCCATTTATAAAACTTTTGATTATTAATGTAACATAAATTTTTACATTTGTTAAATTAAAAGGCAATTATCAGTGAGAAAAAAACTTTATTAAAGTATAGAGGAAGTTAGTCTTTATATCTTACAGGGGAAATCGATGAACGAAGAACAATTAAATGGGGTTTTAGGAACAATAAGCGAACCGGTAAAAAATGCTTATATTCTTTCTTCAAGAAAACAAATTGAAGAAATTCAAAGAATTGTAAGAATTTTTAATATTAATGAAGAACAAAAAAATAAGCATAAAATGCTGTCTATAAAAAACTTGGCAACAATGAAAGTGGTATTTAGTAATAATTAAAGCAGATAATTTTGTTCTCTATTTATATAGTTTTGGAGTGATAAGCTTGTGGATATGTATATTCTTCGGAAAAACCGACAGAAGTATACATTTTCACAGCTGCAGTATTATCAGAATCACAGCTTGCATTTAATTCTTTTAATGCCCATCCTCCAGTAATGGCAGAAGTTAAAAGATTATCAACTAACTGTTTTAGCATAATTTTGCTAAAACCGTAATTTCTATGTTTTTTTAGAATTGCAACAAGTGGAATATTTGCGATTTTTTCATTTGTTAAATTTGCAAAACAAAAGCCAACAGGATGTCTTTTATATAGTAATACTTTTGTAATGCCAGGCAAAAATTGTCCGTATATATTGTCTGTGATTTTTTCTAAGATATCTTTACATCCTTTTACTGAAGTAAAACGACTATCAAATAATGCGTCAGAAGAGTCTTTAAATGCTTGATGAATAACGTCAGCTGCATCTTTAAAATAAATTGTTTTCCAATTTGATATAGAATAGTCATGTGGTAACTTTGGTATATATATTTCTTTTGCTTTATTTATTGCATTTATATCAGTAAGATTGAAACCCATTACAGAGGTATTGACAAGTTTGAATCCAAATCCTTCAATATCGTTAACAAAACTAGCTTGTTTACCAAGCATAGGATATGTTACAACTTTTTCTCTCATTAAATGTTTATTTACTTCAATAAATTTTTCAAGAAGAAGTTTTCTTTTTACATTTAAGTTTTCATTTCCTATACAATGAATTATATTTAATTCTAATGATTCCGAAATTAAAGTAGTATAAACTAAAAAGCCTGTAGGAATATCATCTTCAAAAAGAATAAGGCAATTTAAAAGCCCATCTTCAATGCTTTTTATAAAATTAGGATAAGCAAGCGGTTCTAGTTCAAAATTATAGTCAGCAGCGGCGTTTGTTTTAAAGTCATTATAAACACCTGAAAAAATTCTGAAATATTTTGAATTATATGATTCTACTTTGTATATAGTTATATTAGCCATTATTATTCTCTTTATAAATCGATTAAATGTTCCATCTTATCAACTTTAGTGTGAATATATCTTTCATTGTATTTATTAAGAGGAGTCTTAAGTGCAACTCTTTCAACAATTTCAAGACCATAACCATTTAGTGCTACAATTTTGGTAGGATTGTTTGTTATTAATTTAAACTTAGTATAACCCAAATCTCTTAAAATTTGAGCGCCAATTCCATAATTTCTTAAATCGGGTTGGAAGCCTAAAGAAATATTCGCTTGAACAGTATCTTCTCCTTTTTCTTGAAGCGCATAAGCTTTTATTTTATTTACAAGACCGATACCTCTGCCTTCGTGACCTCTAATATATACCAAGGCACCTTTTCCATAATTTTCAATCAATCTTAAAGCTGCTTCAAGTTGATTTTGACAATCACATCTTTTTGAATGAAAGATATCCCCTGTTAAACATTCGGAGTGTACTCTTACCATCGGGATTTTATCAGAACCATCGTCTTTAACGATTGCAACTTGATCAATCCCTCCGAGCTTATTAGTGTAGCCGTATACTTTAAAATCTCCGAAATCAGAAGGCAGTTTAGCTACGGCATCTCTTTGCATAAACATTTCTTTTTGTAATCTGTATTCAATTAATTGTGCTACAGTTATGAATTTTAAATTATGTTTTTTGGAAAATTCAACAAGATTATCTCTTCTGGCCATTGTACCATCTTCATTAACAATCTCGCATATTACTGCAGCCGGAGTTAAACCTGCTAAACGAGCTAAATCAACAGAAGCTTCAGTATGCCCAACACGCTCTAAAACACCACCTTTTCTGGCAATTAAAGGAAATACGTGCCCGGGACGTGATAAATCGGAAGCAATAGCATCATTTGCGACAGCAACTTCTATTGTTTTTGCTCTGTCATAAGCGCTTACACCCGTAGTTACTCCATATTTTTTAACTGCATCTATACTTTGAGTAAAAGCAGTTCCCTTTGGATCTGTACTATGGCTTACCATTTCAGATAATCCAAGTTTTTCTGCTTTTTCTCTGGTTAAAGCAAGACATAAAACTCCTTTGCATTGTGAAATAAGAAAATTAACAATCTGCGGCGAAGCAAATTGAGCTGGAACGATAACATCGCCTTCATTTTCTCTGTCTTCATCATCTGCAACTATAACAGGCTTTCCATTTCTAAAATCTTCAATGGCTTCTTCTATTGTATTAAATTTAATTTCGCTCATTTATATAAATCCGTTCTCGGCTAAAAAACCGTAAGTAACCTTATTTGTATTATCTTTTGAAGTTAAAATTTTTTCAACATATTTAGCAAATAAATCTGTTTCAATGTTTACAAAATCACCTTCTTTAAGCTGGGAAAGATTTACTTCTTTTAACGTTGTCGGGATAAGTTCAACAGAAAAAATTTCATTATTAATTGATGCGATTGTTAAGCTGACTCCGTTTATTGCAATTGAGCCTTTGTAAATTATATATTTAGAAAAATCTTTTTTTATTTTAAAGAATAATTCTTTTGAGAAACCATCCTGTTTTGCATATAAAAATTCAGCCAAGCAATCAATATGTCCTGAAACAATATGTCCGTCTATTCTTTTGCTTAGTGTTAAAGCTCTTTCTAAATTTACTGAATCATTAACCTTTAGATTTTTATAGTTAGTAACTTTTAGTGTTTGGTTGGATGCTTGTACGGTTATGTAGTCTTTTCCATATTTTACAACAGTTTGACAGGCTCCATTTATTGCAACACTGGCACCTTCTTTTATGTCTGATAATATTTTATTACAGGCTACCGTAATTTCCATTCCGTTAGAGGAAATACTATAGCTTCTTATTTTTCCTTGTTCTTCAATTAATCCGGTAAACATAGGGAAAGTTTATCATAAAAGAATGTTGTAAAAAATTATAACTATAATTATTATTACAATTTTTAATTATAAATTTAATATTGTTGTAAAGTTGAAAAAAACATAATACAATATTGCTATAGGTGCTTGAAAAACAGCTAAAACAAGGAGTTCTAATGGCGATAGCATATTTGTGTTTGGGTTCTAATATAGGTGATAAAGTAGGCTATGTTCAACAAGCTGTTAAGATGCTTACTTCAACAGGGATGGTTACTGTAGTGAGATCATCAGCATTATATGAAACTGAACCGTGGGGAAATAAAGATTTGGATTGGTTTGTAAATGCAGTTATTGAAGTTAAAACAAAACTATCTCCAAGAGAATTGCTTGATTTATGTAAAAATACAGAAATCCAAATGGGAAGAAAAAATGTTAAATCTGATAAATATGAAGCAAGAATTATCGATATTGATATTTTGTTTTATGGAGATTTAATTGTCGATGAGCCAGATTTGAAAATTCCCCATGAACATCTGCACGAAAGAGCATTTGCACTTGTTCCTTTGTTAGAATTAATTCCTGATTATGAGCATCCAAAGTATAAAAAATCTCTTTTGCAATTGCATGAAGAATTAGAAACATTGGATGACGTATTTCTTTATGGTACAAGAGTCGACATATAAAAATATAGCTATAGTTGGTTGTGGTGCAGCAGGAGGTTTTTTATCAGTTTTACTGTGTAAAAATCCTTATAATAAAGTAACTGCGTTTGATATAAATGAGCCTTTTACAACTCTTTTGCCTACAGGTGGCGGAAGATGCAATTTATCATACGATGAAGATGATTTAAACGAGTTTGTAAAAAACTATCCACGCGGCGAAAAGTTTTTAATGTCTGTTTTTTCAAAAATCGGTCAGAAGAAAACTAGAGATATATTTAAAGATTTAGGAATTAAAACATATGTTCAAAAAGACAAAAGAGTTTTTCCTGTTTCTGATAGTTCTGCAAAAATAATATCGGATTTAAAAAAACACCTTTACACTGATAATTTTAAACATATTAAAGAAAAAGTTATAAGTGTATCAGATAATTTAAATGAGTTTGTTATTCAAACAGAAAAAAATTCATATAATTTTGATTATGTCGTTATAGCAACTGGTGGTAAGGGTAATGGATTTTGGCTGGCAAAGAATTTAGGGCATAAAATAATAGATCCTAAACCATCTTTAACTGCACTCGATATAGAAGAAAAAGATTTCTATAAATTATCGGGAATGAGTTTTAAAAAAGTTGATGCTTCATTTAAAATAGGTAAAAAGAAATATAATTGCTGTGGAGATATTCTCTTTACTCATAAATCCATATCAGGGCCATGTATATTTAAAATATCTTCTCTAACGGCATTTGAAGAGATATCTTTAAATAATCCATTGGAAATAGAGTTAAGGTTATCAGATTTAAAATATGAAGAAATAGAAAATATAATTAAAGAAAATTCTAAAAAGACAGTAAAAAATGTATTCTCGTCATTTGTGCCTGAAAATTTTATAGCGGTGATATTAGAAAAAAATAAGATAGATTCAAATAAACAAGCAGCACAGTTGAAAAAAACAGAAAAAGAAATATTGATACATTCCATAACCTCATTAAAATTGCATGTTATAGGACGAATAAAAGATTCAGAAATTGTTATTGCTGGTGGTGTCGATTTAGATGAGGTAGATTCAAAAACAATGGAGTCTAAAATCGTAAACAGACTATATTTTATAGGAGAAGTATTAAATATAGATGGATTTACAGGCGGATTTAATCTTCAAAACTGCTGGTCAACAGCATATATATGCAGTATGAATTTTAATTAAAAAGGGAAAAATTAATCTCTCTTTTAATTATATTTTAGTTTTCAGTTTCTGCTTCAGTTTCTATTTGTTCATTTTTACGCTACTATATTGAACCTTTAAATCAATTTTATAAATGTTACAAATTCCTATAATAACAGAGATTATTAAAGAACTAATAGAGGATGTTATTATTTGTAATGTTTTGGTACAACTCCATAATTATAGAGTTTCTGATCTGAATAATGAATATTTTTGAACACAGTATTGTATGCGTTTAAGATAATAATTTTGAGTTTTGTAAATATATGTTTGAAAAAAAATATGTTTAAGATATTATATTATCAGTGATTTACACAAAGGAAGTAGAATATAAGGGAAAAAGCTGTATTCTATAATTTTCTATTGTAAATAATAATATAATTTGATAAGAAAAGGTGACACAATGGGAATCAAAGGAAAAAACGATAGAATGGTAGTTCTTGCTTGTGAAGAATGCAAAAGAAGAAACTACACAACAGTTAAAAATAAGAAAAATATAAAAGAAAGAATGGAATTAAATAAATATTGTCCGTTCTGCCAAAGACATACATCACACAAAGAAACAAAATAAGGTAATTATAATAAGCGTCCTTAGTTCAGTTGGTAGAACGTCGGTCTCCAAAACCGGATGTCGAGGGTTCGAGTCCTTCAGGGCGCGAATTATAAAAAAGGAAATAAATGGAAAAAATCGTAACATATTTTAAAGGCGTTAAAGCTGAATGGGGTAAGATAACCTGGCCCGAAAAGAAACAAGTAATTACAATGACAATAACAGTTTTGGTCATTGTTATAGCCTTTACTATTTATACATATGGGCTGGATTTGTTATTTCAATTCATAGTCCCAGGCTTAGGAGAGTTTATTAAAAATCTCTTTAGAGTTTAAAGTTTAAAATATATACGAGTGATACAAAGGATAGGAAATTACACGTAATGACAAACGATAAAAATGAAATTGTAGAACATTTATCAGATATGGAACTTGGACAAGACGGTATTGTTTCTAAAGAAGAAGTGCTTTCTCAAAAAGATTCTGAATTTAAAGAAACAGTAAAAGAAGCAAAAGCTCCACAAAAAAGATGGTATATCGTTCATACATACTCAGGTCATGAAAATAAGGTTAAAGTAAACCTTGAAAAACGTATTGAATATATGAATATGGGTGACAAAATTTTTAGAGTAGAAGTTCCCCAAAAAACAGTTACAAAAATGAAAGACGGCAAGAAGATGGATAGGGATGAAAAAATATTCCCTGGCTATGTTCTTGTTGAAATGATAATGGATGATGATTCTTGGTATGTTGTAAGACATACAGCAGGTGTTACAAAATTTGTTGGCTCAAGTAAAAAACCAATTCCTGCAAAAGATAGCGAAATTAAGAAAATTATCCATAAAACACAAAATCAGGTTACCAAGGTTGAACTTGATGTTAAGGCTGGCGATAAAGTTAGAATTATATCAGGTCCGTTCTCTGAATTTATTGGTGATATTACAGAAGTATATCCGGATAAATCAAAACTTAGAGCAATGGTTTCAATCTTTGGTCGTGAAACGCCTGTTGAATTAGAATATAAACAAATTCAGAAAATATAATACATAAAAGAAAATAGTGGAAGGAACAGAAGTTCCGCTATTACCACGAAAGGAGAAACGAAATGGCAAAGAAAGTTGTAGGAAAAATTAAACTACAAATTCAAGCAGGAAAAGCTAATCCGTCACCACCAGTAGGTCCGGCATTAGGTCAACATGGTGTAAACATCATGGATTTCTGCAAACAGTTCAATGCAAGAACTGAATCACAAGCTGGATACATCATTCCGGTAGTAATTGATGTATATGAAGACAGATCGTTTTCATTTGTTACAAAATCACCACCAGCTGCAGTATTAATTAAAAAAGCAATCAATCTACCAAAAGGAAGCGCTGCTCCAAATAAAACAAAGGTTGGTCAAATAACAGTTGCTCAACTAGAAGAAATTGCAAAGATTAAAATGGAAGACCTTAATGCTACAACACTTGAAGCTGCTGTAGAAATGATAAAAGGTTCTTGCAGAGCAATGGGTGTTACCGTTGTAGAATAATTGCAACGTAGATTGTTTACTAAAAATGTGGAAGCTGAAATTGCGTTATGACCACAAAAGGAGAAAGAAATGTCTAAATTAACAAAAAAACAAAAGAAAATAGCAGAAATGATGGAAGGTTTTACCCAACCATGTGCTAATGCTATGGATGCTATAAAAAAATTACAAGAAGTAGCAAAAGAAACATGCAAATTCAATGAAACAGTTGAATGCCATATGGCTTTAGGTATTGATGTAAAACATGCTGATCAACAAGTACGTTCTACAACAGTATTACCGGCAGGACTTGGTAAAACTGTTAGAGTTTGTGTTATCGCAAAAGGTGTAAAAGCAACTGAAGCAAAAGAAGCAGGTGCTGATGAAGCCGGTGCAGAAGAAATCATTGATAAAATCGCAGGTGGCTGGTTTGAATTTGATACTTTGATTGCTACACCTGATTGTATGGGTATGTTAGGTAAATTAGGACGTGTTTTAGGTCCTAAAGGTTTAATGCCAAACCCAAAAACAGGTACTGTAACATTAGATGTTGCAAAAGCAGTTAAAGATGCTAAAGCCGGTAAAGTTGAATTCAGAGCTGATAAACAAGGTATGATTCACGTGCCAATCGGTAAAATTCAATTTACATCTGATGATTTAATGAAAAACTATATTACTTTAGCAGATGCAGTTTTAAGAGCTAAACCTTCTACTTCAAAAGGTATTTATTTAAAATCTGTATATCTTACAACAACAATGGGTCCAAGCATTAAATTGGACAGCAAAAATGTTGCTGCTGAAGTAAAAGAAAATGTACAATAGTACAGTTTATGATTTTAGAGTACGGTAGCGATACTGCCGTGCTCTTTTTTAGTACCAGAGGGGGATAAATTAGTGTCACAAAATAGGCCTTTAAAAGAAAGAATTAAATTGAGTATTCTTATTAAACTCTTAAAATTATTCTTTTTGATTGAAAAACATTTATTGAAAATAAAAAGTATTAATTATCCAAAAGAACAATTTATTCTTTCAATGTGGCATTGTCATCAATGTTTGGTATATGGAATAAAAGACAAATCAAAATTTTATGCATTAATCAGTGCCTCAAATGATGGTGAAATAATTGCTAAAGCAGCTGAATGTTTAAATATTAAATCTGTAAGAGGCTCCACAAAACGTCGTGGTGTAGCTTCTTCTTTAGAATTGATAGACAAGTTAAAAGATGGAAATTCTGCAGCAATAATGGTTGATGGTCCTAGGGGACCTAAGGGTAAAGTTAAAGATGGAATAATAAATATAGCTAAAATCTCAGGAGTTCCTATTATTCCAGTTGCTTGGAAATCAAAAGATAAGACTTTTTTTACTTTCAATACCTGGGATAAATTTCAGGTTCCTTTCGGACCTTGTAAAACAGTTGCTCTTTATGGGGATCCTATTCATGTTCCTGCTGATTTGGTCAAAGAAGATGTAAAACTCTGGTGCGAAAAAATTGAAAATGAAATGTCGCGTTTAGAAACTGACTTAGAAAATAATTATGATAAATACTTAAAAATGTAATAATTTGATAATAAAAAAGAGGGGATTTAAAGCCCCTCTTTTTTGAAAAATTTATTTAACTAAGAAATTCTTTGAAACATATAGCCTATGCCGCGAGCGGTAAGTATAAGTTCCGGATTCGCAGGGTCTGTTTCAAGTTTTGAACGTAATCTGGAAATATGAACGTCAACTACACGAGTGTCAATTCTATGATCCGGCGGATAAGACCAAACGTGTTGTAAAATTTCGTTTCTAGAATATGCTTGACCTGAATTATTAACTAATAGTTCAAGCAAGCTGAATTCCATACCTGTAAGTCTTATTCTTTCATTTTTTCTGAAAACTTGTCTTCTTGCTGTATCAATTCTTATATTACCTGTAGTAATAACATTCTTTGCAATTTTACTTGTTGGAGCAGCTACTTCTTTTGTATTTGTTCTTCTTAAAACAGCTTTAACTCTAGCTTCAAGTTCTTTCGGACTGAATGGCTTTATAACATAATCATCAGCTCCTAGTTCAAGACCTGTAATTCTTTCAGAAACATCACCTAAAGCTGTAAGAATAATAATAGGAACATCTGATGTTCTTCTTATTTCTCTTGTAACTCCATAACCATCGATTTTTGGCATCATAACATCTAAAACAATTAAATCAGGGTTATGTTTATTAAATGCAGCAATTGCTTCTTCACCGTCAGTTGCTGTTACAATATCGTATCCAATCATACTTAAACGAGCTTCTAAGATTCTTCTGATACTTGCTTCATCATCGGCTACAAGTATTTTTTGGTGCGAATCTTGTTCTGCTTGTAATTCACTATTCTCAGTCATTTTTTAGACCCCTTAACATTACAAAATATTACCTTTGTTTACATTATATTACAAAATATAAAAAAATCAAAATATTTCTTAAAAAAACATAAAAATATTTAATATATTTTTGTTAATTATTTATTTCTTTATATTTGATTTTTGTTTGATTTTATTTAATTATTTTACTATTGTTTAATTAGGAATTGAGGATTTTGTATGAAATGAAAGATTTTTTATCAAAATATAAAAATCAAAATGAGCTTTTCGCTTATTTATCTATTTCAATAGCTGTTTTGTTGTATGGAACAACTCTTACTGCAACAAAAATCTGCTTAAATTATTATTCAACTCCTCAATTAATGTCTTTTAGAATGTTAATTTCTGCATTGTTCTTTTTACCGTTCATATATACTGTTTATAAAAATATTAAGATTGACGTAAAAGATTTAAAATTAATTCTTTTAATGATTCTCTGTGAACCGTGTTTATATTTTATTTTCGAGACCAATGCATTAAAATATACAACTTCTGGTCAGGCTGGTATTGTCAGTTCTCTTGAACCTGTTATTCTTGTTATTGCTGCAAGGATTATATTAAAAGAGAGGTTTGTAAAAATAGTTTATTTAGGATTGTTTATATCCATAATTGGTTCTGTTCTATTGAGCCTTTCTTCAGATGTTTCAGAATTAGCCCCAAATCCTCTATTAGGAAATTTTTTAGAACTTATAGCTATTATTCTTACTGATACTTGTGTAATTACAACAAAGTATCTTATGGATAAGTATCCGCCATTTTTCCTTGCAGGGTTATCTGTAATAGGCGGATTGTTGTTCTTTACTTTTTTGAATATATTTACGGGTGGAAATTTCAATATAGTTATGAATGCTAGTTTATTTCTTGTTATATATTTGGGATTACTTACTGTTATTGCATATGCTTTGTATAATTTTGCAATTTGTACTTTGCCTGCAAGTAAATTCTCTCCATTCTTATTTATGCTTCCTGTAGCTGCTGTATTTTTTGGTTGGTTCTTCTTGGGTGAAACCTTTAATTTAAAACAATTTACAGCTTGCTTATTAGTGTTTTTAGGCATTTATATTTGTCAAATAAATACTAAGAAAAAGTTTGTTAAAACTGCTAAAAAACTGCCTTTTTATGAATACTTATTGTCAATCGGCAAAAAATAATTTGTTCATGTTATAATCCAATAGACACTAGATTTTATTAAAGGGATGTAAATGAAAATAGGAATACCCAGAGCTTTATCATATTATGATTTTTTTCCTTTTTGGTATGGCTTTTTCTCTGATTTGGGAATAGAAATTGTTTTATCTGATCCAACTACAAAGCAAACTATGTCTGTCGGTTCATCATTGGTTGTGCCTGAGACTTGTTTACCTATTAAGGTTTATGTTGGACATATATTAAATTTATTAGATAAAGGAATAGATAAAATTTTTGTACCGTCTATTCAATCTATAGCCCCTAAAATTTATAACTGTTCTAAAATCAGAGGGCTTCCTGACTTAATCAGAAATGTTATAAAACGTGATTTTACAATTGTTGAAACAACTCTTGATAAGTCAGAAAAGAAACAAGGATTATATGAGTTTTTAGCTGAAGCAGTTAAGCCTTTTGGCATTACTGATATGGATAGAATTAAACAAGCCTCAAAAAACGCTTGGAAAGTTTATAATAATTTTCATGTTATGACAAGAAGTGGTGTTCCATACAAAAAAGCACTTAGATATGCAATTGAAAATAAGGTTGTTATTGCTGAAAATCAAAAAGCTTATCCTATTAATGTTGCTTTAATTGCGCATGGCTATAACCTTTATGATGAGCGAGTAAGTATGAAAATATTTGAAAAGTTGGAAAAACTCGATGTTAAAGTATTTACAGCAAATCAGTTAACTATTGAACAAATGAAGAAGGGTCTTAATTCTATGAGATCCAAATTATATTGGGCTAATGAATATGAAATTACCGGTGCTGCAGGTTATTATATTCAAGATAGAAAAATAGATGGTGTAATAACTATAAACGCTTTTGGTTGCGGTCCTGACTCTTTAATGCTTGAAAGAATGGCTAGATACGCAAGAAAAGCTAAAAAACCAATTCTTCACTTGTCTATTGATGAGCAAACAGGTGAAGCTGGTTTTGTTACTCGTATTGAGGCTTTCGTTGATATGTTGTATAGAAAAAAACGTACTGGAATTTTGAATAAAATAAAAATTCAAGACAGAAAAGATAAATATACAGACGTTCAATGCAAAGATTTAATATAGTTATTAATATATTATTTTATTGAATAAAAAAGAAGAACGATTTTAATCGTTCTTCTTTTTTAACTAATCCCCAAAACTTATGCTTGCGGTTGATTCCACAAAGCATCTCTTAAAAATTTGCTTTTTTGTGATTCTGCAGACAAAGCTACGTTAACAGGAGTGAAGATAAATACTGAATCACCGATTTTTTGTTGGCTTCCTGATAATGCATGAGTTGCACCACATAAGAAATCAACTATTCTTAAAGCTTGTTCTTTATCTAATAAATGTAGGTTTAATACAACAGTTTTTCTATCTTTTAAGTGTTTTACAATAGAAATAGAATCTTCATATGAACGTGGTTCACAAACCATAACTTCATATCCTCTGTAATTTGGATGTGAAACTACTTTTAAGTTTTGTGATTTTTGTTCGTTTTGAGTATATGAAGGATTTAAAGCAAGATTATCTTGAACAGGATAGTCTTCTGCTCCATCCATCATCTCTTCATAAATACTGTCTTCTCTGTTGTCAAATCCTGATGTTAAAAAATCAATGATTTTTTGAAATTTGTCTGCAACTGCCAATGTTCTTCCTCCTAAGTATTATTCAAATAGTATTCTTCCTAGTCTTATCATGGTAGCGCCTTCTTCAAGCGCAATTTTAAAGTCCCTGCTCATACCCATTGATATTTGTTTTAATTCTACTCCGAATTCAGATTGTAATACATCGTTTATTTGTTTGATATTGCCAAACAAATGATGTAATTCTTCATCTGTTGCATCTATCGGAGCCATATTCATCACACCACATACTTTAATAGCACCATACTTTATTATTTCTTTAAATGCTTCCTTTATTTCTTCCGGTAAAAAACCTGATTTCTGAACTTCTCTTGCATTATTAATCTGTAATAGAATGTTTTGCACAATGCCTTTTCTTTGCGCTTCTTCATTGATTTCTTTTGCAAGTTTTACAGAATCTACAGAATGTATTAAATCAAAATTACCTACTGCAAGTTTGACTTTATTTGTTTGTAAATGTCCTATCAAATGAAAGTGGCTGTTCTTTCGAATTTCTTCAGGCAGTTTTTCTATTTTTTCTAAGGCATCTTTCACTCTGTTCTCACCAAAATTCCTAAACCCCATATCATAATATTTTATGATTTGGCTCTCATCAAAATACTTGGTTACTGCTATTATTGTTGGATTATAAAGTGCAATTTGTGCTTTGATTTTTTCATAATTTTCAAAAACTTTATCCATTAAGTTATGAAACCGTCTCTTTCTATTTTGAACAAATCAAACACTGTGTTTATTATAATCAAAGATTGTTAAGAATACAACAAATTGTTCACTAAACATATAGATGAATATACTAAACACCTCAAAACCCATGTAACCATGGTTCTTGGCATGATTTCAACTGTCTTAACATTTCTTAATATAGCTTTTTTTCAGTTATATATTGATTTTTTTGTTAAATTTTTTTACAATTTTATGGTTATGAATGAAGATTCTAAAAAATATCTGCAAGCTTTTAAATTGTATATTGAAGTTGAAAGAAATTTCTCTAAGCATACTGTCACGGCTTATGGTTCGGATATTTTAAGTTTTTTAATTTGGTTAAATGACAGAAGTCTTAGTGAAGTTACATATTCAACAATAAGAGAGTATTTGTTGTATATACAGCAATTCAATTATTCTAAGACTACTACAGCTAGAAAAATAGCATCTCTTCGAACTTTTTACAGATATCTTTACAGAGAAAGAATAGTTGATACAAACCCTGCAATTGGTGTACATTCTCCTAAAAGAGGAAAAAGTTTGCCTGAATTTTTAACAGAATCTGAAATGGAACAGGTTTTAAATAATATAAAGATGGATTCACCTGCGGGGTACAGAAACAGAACAATCCTTGAACTTTTGTATGCAACAGGAATGCGTGTTTCTGAATTAAGCAGTTTAAATTTTGAAAATTTAAATTTAGAAGAAAATGAAATAAAAGTTTTCGGTAAAGGTGCTAAGGAACGAATAGTGTTGGTTTCTCAACGTGCTAAGAATTTTTTGGAAACATATATTAAAACTGTGCGATATTTGATATTCAAAAATGAAAATATAACGCCTCAGACTCCTGTTTTTATAAATAAGACAGGTTATAGGCTTCAACCTCAAAGTGTAAGATTAGCGATAAGGGATGTTGTGGATAAAATTGAATTACCAAAGCATGTTACACCTCACGTTTTCAGACATAGTTTTGCAACAAAACTATTAGAAAATGGTGCTGATTTGAGGGTTGTTCAGGAACTTTTAGGACATAGTAGTATAAGCAATACTCAAATATATACGCATGTTTCTACTGAAAGATTAAAACAATCGTATAATATTGCACATCCAAGAGCAAATTAGTATATAATAATACTAAAGTTATTGAAAGAGGGACATATATGTATGATGTTATAACAATTGGCAGTGCAACATTGGATGCTTTTATTGAAACTGATGCTGCAAATATTGTATCTGTTTGTTCAACGGATAAGAAAAAGGATTTTATGGCATATCCATATGGGGCTAAAATTGAAATTGATAATTTCGAATTTGAAACCGGTGGTGGGGCAATTAATACAGCTACTAATTTTTCAACTTTAGGATTAAAAACATCAACTATAGTTAAAGTTGGTGATGATATTCAAAGTGAGAAAATTAAACGTGTATTAAAAAGAGCAAATGTTGATTTATCAAATATTGTAAAAACAAAAAGATATCAAACCGGTTTCTCTATAATATTAACAAGCTTTCAAGGTGATAGAACTGTTTTGGCTCATAGAGGTGCAAATGCACATTTAGAAATGGAAGACATTAATTTTGATGCTATAAAACATTCTAAATGGTTGTATCTTGCTCCGTTAAACGGAAATTCGACTAAAATACTTGATAAACTTGCTGAGTTCGCTGAAGAAAATAATGTGAATTTAGCTATAAATGTTGGTACAAGTAGTATTAAACAAGGAAAAGAAAATCTATATAACGTATTAAAAACAGCAGAGGTTGTTATCTTGAATAGAGATGAAGCTTCTATGCTTACAGGAATACAGGTTCGACCTGATACAAAACATGAAAAATATTCTGAAGATATAATTCATCCGGATATTATATCTATGTTAAAAGAAATAAATTCAGGAAAAGCCAAAATAACTATTATTACTGATGGTAAAAATGGGGCTTATGCATATGATGGTGTAAGATTTTATCAGTGTGGAGAATTTCCTGCGAATGTTGTTAGTACTCTTGGTTCCGGTGATGCGTTTTCATCTACATTTGTTTCTTCTTTCGAAAAAACAAATGGGGATGTAGAAAAATCTTTAATGTATGCATCAGTTGTTGCGGCATCTGTTGTAGAACACTTTGGGGCACAAAGCGGATTTTTGACTTTTGACAAAATAGAAAAAAGATTAGAAGAAAATCCTGAGTTTAAAGTTAATATTATAAATATATAAATAAGAGTGGCAATGAACCACTCTTATCTTTTTGACTTATTTAATTATATATTATGCTGCTATTGTAAGTTCTTCTTCTAATACTTTATCTTCTAGAAGTGGAGTTGTAGAATCTTCTGTTGTATCAACATTATTATCTTCTGCTGTTTGTCCTTTTGTTCCATCTTCAGCTATTTCTTCATTTACTTCTTCTTTTTTGTCTAGAGATGCTAAGAATGTTTTTGCTTCTTCATCAGCTTCTTTCTTTGTAGCTTCGCTGATTCCGTTCATTTGTTCTTCAGACAGACCGATATTTGAATATCCCTCTTTAATTTGTTTCTTTAATTCTTCTGATTTTTCAGTATACATATTAAAGAAGTTTACATGAGCTTTTAAGTCTTCAGAGAATTGAGTTGCATCTAAGCCGTTTGTTTCAGTTTCAGCTGTATCTGCAGAAATACCGTAATTTTCAGCTAACCAATCAACATCATCTAAAGTATTATATCCGTTTATAGTTTGACCGTTTGCATTAACATTGAATGTTCCTAACATTGTTTGATCTGCAGTTCCATCTCCGTCGCTATCTGTAGTTGTATCAACTGCGCTGTGAGAACCACCTTCTTGATATGACGCTAAATCAACTGAGAAGTCTTCACCGAATTCTTCTGCTAAATCTACAATTTCTTGAGAACCATCTGCATTTGTTTTTACTGCTTTAATATTTCCAGCTTGTAATTCTGCTGCTGATACAATATTATCACCATCAGTATCCAATGCAGTCATTTCACTCCATTGACTGTCTGCGCCTAAGAAATCGCTCGTTGTATCGAAAGCACCATCATCAATGATGAAATCATATTGTGCTTGGTTTCCGTCTTTGTCTGTTGCTGTGAAGCCTATTGGGTCACAACTTTTGGCTTTTTCTTCTGCTTTTTTGGCTGCTTCATATTCTGTATTTTTTAATTCAATTTCTTCTTCAATTAATTGTGTATCTGTAATTAATTTGTTTAATTCACCTAAACAGTTATCAATTTCAGCAACTTCTTCGCTTGCTGCTGCCAATGCTCCTACTGCATCAGCTATTTCAGGTGTATTTTGCATTGCACTTTTTATATTTTCCTGAAGTTCATCTCTTGTCATACCTTCTCCGCCTTCTTTATTTGCGTTGATGTATGCTTGAATGTTTTCATCTAATACAGCTTGTGTTTCTTCTTCATGTTCTTTTACTGTTGTTTCTTGTGCTTTAGCTGCTTCCATTATATGTTTTTCTGCAGATTCTGCTAAATTTTCGATTTCGTCTTCAATCTTTTCCATCTTTTCGATGTTTTCTTCTTTTTCAGCTTCAAGTTCTTCTATTTCTTCTTTAATTTTTTCGGAAGATTCACCTGTTGCTGCAGTTGTGGATGTTGTTGATTGTACAGCTTGTGCTTCTGCAAGTGCTTGAACATCTTCTGGCATTTCTGTATCTTCTACATCATCTTTTCCTAATGCTGCTTCTGCTTCTGCATATTCTGCTTCAATATCTTCAATATTTTTTGTTTCATCTGCTCCTGATGAAAAGCTTATAGGATTGCTGCTTGTTTCTGAAGATCTACTGCCATTTAAGTCTTCCGGTTGTGTTGCATATAGCTTTCTCAAGGCTATATCATCATAACCATTTCCAATTCCAATAGTCATTCTCTTTTTCCCCATGTTTATTTTTAAAATGTGTTTATTTTTTCCCCATAAAAATGTAAAAAAAATTGTAGTATAGAAATTGTTAATTTTTGAATTATTTTGCATTCTACTTTTTTGTAAAAATACTACAAATAAATGGATTGGATTATTTTTAATAAAACTTAATATATTCTTTTAAAAAGTTTTTTATCTATTTCGTCAAAATTATGTATAATTTTTTTTACATAGGGAATTGATGAATATAAAGAATCATCTTCAATAGATGCTATAGCTATGATCATTCCTATACCGGCATTATTTGCGGCATTTATTCCTGATATAGCATCTTCTATAACAATACAATCTTTCGGCTCTATATTTAAATTCTTTGCTGCTATTTTATATATATCTGGAGCTGGTTTTCCTGGAATTTTGCCATTTGAATATACAATTTTATCTATGTCAAACCATTTTGCTAAATTAAATTCTTTTATGTAGAAATCTACATTATCCCATTCTGACATTGTGGCTATAGTCCTTGGAATATTATTTTCTTTTAGAAAATCAAGAAAGTTTTCAGCCCCTGGGGCTAATACCATATTTTTTCTGTCTTTCCTGCACATATCGCGATACATTGATTCTTTTTCTTTTGCTAATTTTATTACCAAATCAGGTGTTGGTTTTTTACCTATTGCATATTCAATTATATCGGCATTAGTTCTTCCAAACATTTTTTCTCTCATTTCATCATCTGAAAATTCGTAGCCTCTTAATTTTTTTGAATATAGTCTCCACGCTTCATAATGCATATGAGAATCAAAAAATAATGTACCGTTAAAGTCGAAAATAATACCCTTCATAATATACCTCTTTATATTTATCCTAACATAAAAAGGAACGATAATTTTATCGTTCCTTTTTATGTTTCTTATATATATTCTAATTACTTTTTGTCGAACATTTGTTTTATTCCGTCAACTGAGCTTAGAATACCTGTTGCTTCGTATGGCATATAAACAACTTTGTTATCACTTCCAGAAGTTATATTGCTTAGGGTTTCAAGATATTTCATTGCAATCAAATATTGATCCGGTTTTCCTTTATCAGCTAGGGCATTTACTATTCTGCTAATTGCTTCTTTTTCTGCATCTGCTTCAATTATACGAGCTTGTGCAACACCTTCTGCTCTTAGTATTTCTGCTTGTTTTTCACCTTCTGCTTTATTTATAGCCGCCATTTTTTCACCTTCTGCGGTTAAAATTGCAGATTTTTTTATACCTTCAGCTTCCAAAATTGTTGCACGTCTATCTTGTTCTGCTTTCTTCTCTTTTTCCATTGCTTGTTGTATTGATGCTGGTGGAACGATATCTTGAAGTTCTACACGATTTACTTTTACACCCCATTTATCAGTTGCTTTATCAAGAATTTCTCTTAATTTGTCATTGATAATATCACGCGATACTAAAGTTTCATCTAATGCTAATTGACCAACTAAGTTTCTTAAATTTGTTTGAGTTAATTTTTCAATAGCTTCTGGAAGATTTTCTATTGAATATAGTGCTTTTTGTGCATCTATAATTTGAAAATACAAAAGAGCGTTAATACTTATTGTAACGTTATCTTTTGTGATTACATTTTGTCTTGGAAAATCATATACTGTTTCTCTTAAATCAATTCTTGGCGAATAAGTTATTGTTGAGTACGTTCTTCCATCAAGTGTTTTTTGTTTTTCAATCTTTAACATTGGTCTTGGAGAATCAAAAAATGGTACAATCCAATGCAGACCGGGTGCTAATGTTTTTGAATATTGACCAAGTCTTTGTATAATTACTGCTTCTTGTTGTTGTACTATTATGCATCCTTTTAATACGAAAATTAAGGCTAGACATAATAAACCTAATACTAAAAATCCCATTTTTTTCTCCTCTATACTTTTTCTACATATAATATTAGACTGTCATTTCCTGTTATTTTTACATCGCATCCGGTTGGAATTTCTTCGCAACCTTCTTTTGTTCTCGCTTCCCATCTCTCGTCATAAATACTTACTGCACCTTGAGTTGTATTTATTGGTTCTATACTTTTTACAATTTTTCCGATATATTGCGAATCAAAATCAGCATTTTTTTCTTTCTTTAATAGTTTTGTAAGTAGTGGTTTTATAAAAATTAATGAAAATACAGAAATGGCTGCAAATATAATTAATGTTGTGTACAAATCACCCCAAAAGATTGAAATAATTGCTGTTATTATTCCGCCAAAGGCAAAGTTTATACAAAATAGACTAGGTGCAAATATTTCAATTATTATTGCAATAATTGATAAAATAACGTAAAACATCCATAATTCAATCATAAAAAACCTTTCTTAATGGCTAAATCTTAATACACTAAGTATATATTTTTTTTTACTTTTAGTCAAAAAAAGAGAAGGCTTTTGCCTTTCTCTTTTTTTATTGTGAATGTTCTATTCTGAAATATTTTGGCTTTCTTGCTCCAAATTTGTATTTTCTGTTTGGTTTAATTGTGAATTTATAGTTTGTTCTTTTAGTTGATTTAATAAATTTTGTTTTGTATTTTCTGTTTTTTCTTTTAGAATTTGTTTAGTTTCTTCTTTATTTCCGAATAGACTTTTAAGTTTATTGGCTGTTTCTTTTGTTTTATTTATTGATTCTTTTGTCTCTTCCGAAACTGATTGATCTAAAGTATCTTTTATTGCTTGTTTTGTTTGTTCTTTTACTTGTGTTTTTATTTCTTCTTTATCAATATTTGTTATATCTACAGGTAGTGTATTTTGAGGTATTGTATTTAAATAAGACTTCGCATTTTCAATTTCAGATTGAAGAGCCAGCCATTTAAATGATTTTATAAGAGTCAATGGTTTTGCTACATCACCTCTTACCACAACTTGAAATTTTGTTGAATTAGTTTCTGATATATCTTTTCCTAAATTTGGAATTTGGGCGATTTCATCTTCTGTTACTTCTTCACAAAATAGTGCAAACATTTTTCCTAATACAATGCTCATACCAGGTGTTGCTTTCACAAGATTTACAGGGTTTAGCATTGAAAGTGGTCCCATTGAATCTGAAACTTGAGAGCCTAAACGTCCTCTTAACTTAATATCTATAGTATTTTTTAATAAGTCAAAATCACCAAATATATATGTTCCCATAACATCTCCTGTTGATGTAATCGGATTTATTTCTGCTATCCCGTTATTAAACCTTAATTCACCTTTAAGAGTATTGTAATGGCTTGTATCAAAAGATAATAGAGAATTTATAATACTTCCTATTGTAGATTGGAAGAAAGCTGTTTCTCTGATATTTTCAGCCATAATTAAGTTCTCAATTTTACCAAATGGTCCAAGAGTTCCATCTTTCATTGTGAAGTTCAATGTACCTTTTAAAGTTTTCATTTGTTCTTCATATGTGATTCCTTTTAAGGAAATGTCTGTATTGAAATCCATTTTCCCTGTTAAAGTGTCTTTCATTGCTGCAGCATCAAGTAATGTTTTTTCTACATCTAAATCATTTCCTTTTAATACTGCTTTTATCTCATTGGTCAGAAGGTTTGTTGAAACATTGCCTCTTATTTTGCCTTTAAATCCTGATGTTATTAAATTATTTATATATAATATATTTTTATCAAATGAAATCTTACCAGTTGTTTCATTTAGAATAATGGTACCTGTTTTTATTTCTTTTATATCAATATTTCCATCCTTTATAATAACAGGAATATCTGCTTGGTTAATATTTTGAGTATTGTTTCCTGACGCAGAAGATGGCATATGTTTAATAGCAGCATTTGATACTTCCATTAATTTATCTGCATCTGTTAGGTTTGATATTAAATTTAAATTCTTAATTGTGAAATATTTTGACGGATTTAAATCTGCATTCATCAAAATGTTATAATCTGAGCCATTTGCGATTAAGTTTTTTATATTTATATCTAGATTTTTACTTTCGAATTTTGCAATTGCTTTATCCATTGTGACCATAAGTTCAGGTATGGATAAATTCCAAACATTTAATTCTCCTCTTATTCTTGGGGCTAATAAATCTCCAAAGATAAGCAAGTGCCCGTCTGCCGTAAGTTGTGAAGAAGGAAAAGCACATACTGTCATATTAAGGCTATTTGGTATTTTTATTTTTATAAGGTTTATGTTTGGATTTTGAGTATTTAGTTTTGTTATTGTTCCATCTATATCTACAATTTCTTCATATTTTGTTATGGTTTTTTCAGGATTTTCAGAATCTTGTTCTATTGTTTTTATAAAGAATCCTGTGTCTTTTATTTTTAACCTGTCTCCTTTAAAGTCAATAACTGTTTTAAATATAGTATTTTTATCCAGAACATTTTTTATATCAATTGGAGTAATATAGTTATTGGCATTCGCTTCTAATGATGCTGTTAATGTCTGTTTCTTTTTATCGCCGTTTAAGTTTATATTTATAGGGATAATTCCTTTTTCTTTTATGAAGATTGCCATATCAGAACCCAAAAATTGTTTAAGGTCTTTAGTTCTGACATTGCCGTTTACGTTAAAATTGAATATCGGATTTTTTATATAGTCTTTGATTTCACCATCTAGATTAATATCTGTAGACTTGTTTATTTTTATTATTGAGGGATTTATTTTTAAATCTTTTTCTCCGATGTTAAGCGAGAATTTTTCACAATCAATACTTGCTCCATTAATTTTTAACTTAAAATCAGAGTTGTTTATATTACCTGTAAATGTTTTAAAATCACTTGTAAAATCTGCAACTAATAAATTATTTAGGTAGTCTATTTTATTAATTTTATCTGTTAATGACAAATTCTTAAGTGATAACTTGATATTTCCGTTTGCATTTTTTAATTCACCTTTTATATTCGCAATTAGGTTTATATTTCCTGAGTTTACATTGTAGGTGTTATTAATTTCTGCCGGTAGAAACATAGAAAATACTTTAGCTAATGGCATTTGTTCCATTAAAATAGAAATATCAGCATATGATTTTTCATTGATACTTCCATCGATTTTAAATATTGTTTCTGCAATTTCTAAAGAGGTATCTATAAATTTAAGAATACTGTTATCTAAAGATATTATAGAATTTATTTTTGCTAACTGCAGATTTTTATCTTTATTTTTTATAATGCAGTTTTTTATTTTAATGTTTCCGTTTGAATTTAGCTTTTTGAAATCAGTCTTAATATAAGTATCAGCTGTAAAGATGCCTTCTGCTATTATTGGATTGAGTTCATGTTTTATGTGAAGGGAATCTAAAGTTGCTTTTATTAAATTTATAACATTATTTATATGTATTTCATTTGAAGTGATTTTTATATCTGTTGCAGGCTTTGCACCATAATTTAACATTCCGAGAACGGATATTTTTTCTTCATTTGTTATATATAAATCTGTATCCAAATTAACTTTTGTACCTTTTGAAGTAAAATGGATTTTACTTTCAGGAAGTTTTAAACCGGCTAAGTTGATTGTAAAATTATCAATATTAAAATAACCGTTTGATATAATTTGTTTATTTTTGTTTCTGATTTTAATTTTTGAATCAATGTTAGCTTTTAAATCGTATGCTTTGTACATTGCAACTGGGTTTATAAAAGGAATTTCAACTCTTTGAGCTTTATCGTCTTCTTCATCCAGTTTGCTTTGTTTTGGAATTATTGTATCTATATCTATGTTTGCATTTATATTTTTTGTTTCGTTAATAAATAGTTCTGCATTCGTTTTTAATAGTATGCTTTCTCCGTTTCTATAACCTAAAACAAGTTCATCACCATTTAATTTTAGTGTGTCAGAAGTTTTTAAATCATTAATTTTTGCACAATAGTTTATTAGTTTAAAAGCAGGAATTTGTACTTTTATCAAAGCAGGGTCTATTATTGGTTTTTGTGCTGTTTGTAAATTTTCTTCTATCTTTTCTTCTTTATTGTTTAGAATTACTTCATAGGCTTGAACAGCTTTAAATGCTTTTCCATCTACTATATCAATATTTAATATTGGATTTATTATTTCAGCTTTAGAAACTTTAACAGTCAAGAATAATAAATGCGGAAGAGAAATCCTTCCTGTAAAAGAGTCGGCTTTTAAAAGATTAGAATCATCTGGAAGATTTAAGGAAATATTATTTGCATTAATGCCTGCAGATAATAGTGGTGTTACCGAAATTTTAGGATTATCAAAGTCTATATTAAGATTAGCTTGTTCTTTTACTAATTTTTGTATTTCAGGTTTGAATTTATTTAAATCCACAGCATTTGGAAGTATAAACAGAAAACTCAAATATAAAAGTACAACAATTGAAACTATTAAAACTCCAAGAACTTTGAAAAATTTTTTCATATAAAACCCTTTTCTAACCATAAACTTCGTATTTTGTAAAATTATAATTCAAAGAGTAAATGAAAAATATTAATCCTTAACTTATGTAACAGGATAATTGTTATTTTTTTAATTATCATATTTTTATTTTTACTTTTTTTTTGTTTGTATTACCATGATTATTGAGTTGTGAATCCGATAGGTTATGTCGCATAAGGTGATGATAACTTAGTCTTATAAAGATGGGAAAGCAATTCATAGGTTACAAGAAAAAAGGAGAAAGAACGATGCCGGTAGCATCAATGATTGAATTACTTGACGCAGGTGTACATTTTGGTCACCAAACTCAAAGATGGAACCCAAAAATGAAACCATATATATATGGTGCAAGAAATGGAATTTATGTATTAGACTTAAGAAAAACTTCTGAAAAATTAGACGAAGCATATGCTGTAGTTAGAGATGCAGCTGCAAAAGGTCAAAATGTTGTTTTTGTTGGTACAAAAAAACAAGCAGTTGACGTAGTTGCTGAAGAAGCTACAAGAGCTGGTGCATATTATGTAAACAGAAGATGGTTAGGCGGAATGTTAACTAACTTTGAAACAATCAGAGGCAGAGTTAATAAATTAAGAGAAATTGAAGAATTCTCAAATTCAGGTCAAATTGATAAATTGCCTAAAAAAGAAGTTGCTCAAATGATGAGAAAACTTGCTAAATTAACTAAAACTTTAGGCGGTATCAAAGAAATGAGAGGTATGCCTGATTTATTAGTTGTTATAGATCAAAAGAAAGAAGCAATCGCAATTGCTGAAGCTAATAAATTAAATATTCCTGTTATTTGTTTAGCTGATACAAATGCTGATCCGGATGGTATTGATTATATTGTTCCTGGTAATGATGATGCTATCAGATCAATAAAATTAGTTTGTTCAAAACTTGCAGATGCTGTTCTTGAAGGAAAACAATTAAGAGAAAATAAAGCTAACCAAATGTCTAAAATTCAGTCTATTAAAGCTGAAGATGCAGGTGTAGCTGAAGAAGTAAAGGCTGAAGTTGAAGCAGAAGAAACTCAAACTGAAGAATAAAATTTTTGAGATACTTCTGATTTCAGAAGTATCTCAATTTTTTCAATAAAAATGTTTTGGTAAATTTTAAATTTTGAAAGGATAATGATTATGACAGTAACAGCTGCAATGGTTAAAGAACTTAGAGAAAAGACAGGCGCTGGCTTTATGGACTCAAAAAAGGCTCTTGAACAATGTGACGGCGATATGGAAAAAGCTATGGAATTCCTAAGACAAAAAGGTATTGCATCAGCTGATAAAAAACAAAATAGAATAGCTGCTGAAGGTTTAGTTGCTACTTATATTGAAAATGGTGTTGGTGCTATTGTTGAAGTTAACTGTGAAACTGATTTCGTAGCTAAAAATGAAGACTTCAAAACATTTGTTAATGGTTTGGCAAAGCATATAGTAGCTACAAAACCAAAAGATATGGATGCTTTAAATGCTTCTGTATGTGCTTCTTGTAATATGACAATTGAAGATGCTGTAAAAGATAAAATTGCTACGATTGGTGAAAAAATAAGCATAAGAAGATTTGAAATTCTTGAAGGTAATTTAGCAACATATGTTCACAATGGTAAGATAGGTGTTTTAATATCTGCCAGTGCTCAAGATGAAGTTCTTTTAAAAGATGTTGCTTTACACATTGCTTCTTCTGCACCTGAATTCGTTTCAAGAAAAGAAATTCCTCAATCAGTTATAGATGAAGAAACAAGAATTGAGATGGGTAAAGAAGATTTAGCTAATAAACCTGAAAACATTAGAGCAAAAATTGTTGAAGGTCGTGTAAACAAACTTATGTCACAAAAATGTTTAGTAGAACAACCTTTTGTTAAAAATCCTGATTTAACAATTGAAGCTTTATTAGCCGGAAAGTTAGAAATTAAAGCTTTTGTTCGTTGGACATTAGGTGAAGGTCTTGAAAAAAGACAAGATAACTTTGCTGAAGAAGTTATGAATCAAATGGCTAAATAGTTTTTAAGCATTTAATTATAAAAAAGAGGTACTTAGAATAGGTGCCTCTTTTTGTGTTATAATTCTTGTATGTTTTTCTATTTTATAATATTTATTAATATAATTCTTTTTTTAAGTCTAAGTATTGCATATTGTTTTCTTTTTAATAAATATAAGAAACTATTGAGTGATGTTTCAAAAATATATCTTGCTGTTAAAAAAGTAAGATATGGCGATATAAATGTAAGATTAGATAACTTAAATAATAAAGAGTTAGAAATTACAACAAATCGTCTTTTTGAGACAATGTATGACCGAGAAATGATGATAAAAGAGTATCAAGCAACGTTATCTAAGAAAAATCTTTCTTTGGAAGAAATAATTAAGCAAGAAAAACAATTACAGCTTTTTAAAGAAGAATTTGCTGCAACTTTGACTCATGATATGAAAGTTCCGGTTATTGCAGAACTTAATTCTTTAAATTATTTGATAGATGGACGTTTTGGAACATTAAATAATAAACAAATAGAAATATTAAAGCTTATGAAAGCTTCAAACCAAGAGTTAAAAGAATTAATCGAAAATATGCTTGAAACTTATAGGTTAGAACAGACAAAGATTAAATTAGACAAGTCTAAAAATTATCTTAATCCATTTATTATTTCTATTGTTGAGGAAATGGGACAAATAGCTATCGAGACTGAACACAAAATTTCTGTTGATATATCACAAACTGAAAATTTTGAATTAGATTTTAATGTTTTTCAATTAAAAAGAGTTATAAAAAATCTAATACAAAATGCTTTATCTTTTAGTCCTAATTCTTCTGAAATTATTATTCGTTCAGAATTATATGATAAAAAAGTTAAGTTATTGTTTACAAATAAAGGTAATGGTATATCTGCTGATGATTTGGATTTAATCTTTCAAAAATACTATTGCGGGCATTCTAAATTCAGAAAGGCAGGAACAGGTTTGGGGTTATATTTGTCGCAGCAAATAGTTCTTGCACACAATGGAAAAATTGAAGTGGATTCTTCAAAAGAAGACGAAACTACTTTTATTTTAACGTTACCTTTTTGATTTATATATTACCGGTAGAACTATTTCTATCATCTTCAAATAATTTTATATCAACGTGTTCATCTGTTTGTTGCATAGACGCATATCTGTATGTAGAAGTATTTGCATCAATTTCGATATTAACATCAGCATCTATCATTTCAACTTCTTGATTTGGAAATTCTTTTATTTTCCCGTCTGATAATTTTACAGAAACTTTATTTGTTAGTACATTTAATGCACAAACCCTTCCAACACCGTCTTGAGTCATAACTCCCGAACCAATAGGAACCATTTCTTTTGCAGTCTCCATATAGTTATTATATTCATAATTAAGACAGCATAAAAGCCTTCCGCAAGTTCCTGAAATTTTGCTAGGAGTTATTGGCATACTTTGATCGTGTGCCAGTTTTATATTTATTGAATCAAATTGTCTTTTAAAGGTACAGCAACAAAATGGTCTTCCGCATAATCCATTACCACAGCATAAAGATGTTTCATCTCTAACGCCAATATGTTTTAAGTCTATTCTTACTCTTTTAAATACTTTGGTTAAGTCTTTTAGAAGATTTCTGAAGTCAACCCTTTCTGGTGCAGTATAGTAAAATGTTACTTTTTTTCTATCAAAAGTGTATTTGCATTGTATTAAATTCATTTGAAGATTATGTTGTTTTATTAATTCAAGGCAGTCTCTATATCCAGCTTCTTCCATTTTAAGAATTTCTTCGTGTGTTTTTTTGTCTTCTTCTGTCATTACACGAATTAGAGGAATTGACGGGATTCTTTTTCTTTTTAATATACTTTCTACTTGTGGAGGAACAATATATGCGGTTGTAACTTCTTCTCCCTTTTCAGTTAAGACTATTACCAAATCTCTGTGTTTAACAATAGTACCTTCTGGTATCTCAAGCGGAAATTGTTTATTTCTTATAAGTTTTACTGCAATCATAAAAATATTTTAGCATAAATTTTGCATATTGTTTATTATTATTTAAGCAATTTTTTCTAACCAAAATACTTTATATATAAGTAAGGTGGTTAGTATAATATTGTGAGGTTAGTTTTATGAATCCAAAATTAGTTAAATTTGCGGTAGAACTTCAAAATTGTGAAAAAGTTGAAAAAACAAAAAAGGATATCAATTTCCGTGATGGCGGACATAAATTATTTGATATTTTCAGGCTTGCAAAAGTAACTGTGCCAATAGACAGAAACTAAGTATTTTATAATGTAAAATATTTGCAAAATGCTTTTGCATTATATCTTAGTCTTTTTGTTTGTAGTTCATCTGTTAATTTTCTTAAATTTTCAAGAGCTATTCTTCTTTCTGCTTCAATAACTGTCATTTTTTCAAGTGTTTTTTTTGAATTTTCAAAAAGATAGTTTATTTCCAATGAATCTTTGTCTAAAATTCTTTTGATATTATAATCTTTTTTATTTTTTGTCGTGAGATTACAAAAACTTTTTGCCATTTACTAATGATATCCCCAAAATCTATATATGCTAATTATACTCAGTAAAAATTTAAATGCTTTTATATATTAAGAAAAAATAATTTATATGTAAAATTTCATATAAAATCTAATACAAATAAAAAGGAGGAACGACAGTTCCTCCAAAACAAATACGAAAAATGATAAAATGTAAATGAAAAATATAAAAATGTTAAAAAATAGACTAACCAACACCATTAAATTTAGGTGTAGCTCTGTCAATTGCAGAACTTTCTGCTTCTTCAACTGCTTCAAGTTGTTTTTGTAAAGATGA
>CALUSI010000007.1 GCA_944323395.1 Candidatus Gastranaerophilales bacterium | reverse complement strand
TATGCTTTATTCGCTTCTTTCTGTCTGAAATTTCTGTTTAGTATATTTTCTGCTATACACCATCTTTGCGAACGAAGTCTGTAGGTTGGGTTTTTGAAGTATGTAGGTTGGGTTTGACTGCTTTTTCCAAAATCTTTGATTTTGTGAAAAATGTCTGGTTTCCCATAACCCAAAAGAAACAAAAGAAAGAGAATAAATGAGCGCACTTAGAGTGCAGTTTTGGCTCTACGATGAGATATAAAATTCAACAATTTCTCTTATAAAATTATTTCATTTTACATTGAAGAACGGTATTGTATTGCTTGTGCAATATGTTTAGCTTGTATGTTTTCTGATGAATCCAAATCTGCAATGGTTCTTGCAAGTTTTAATAATCTATCATATGCTCTTGCCGATAAACTAAACTTTCTTACAGCTTCTTTTAAAATGTTGGAGCTTGTTTCATCAAGAATACAGAATTTTTTAATTAATTTGGGAGTTAGTTCTGAATTTGTATATATTCCAAGCCCTTTATATCTTTCAAGTTGGATATTTCTTGCTTTTACAACTCGTTCTCTTATTTGTTCGGAGGATTCTCCCTGTGGTATATTTTTGTCTGTTAATTCATTGATTTTTAATCTTGGAACATCTATAACAATGTCGATTCTATCTAACAATGGTCCTGATAATTTTGAGCGATATTGTTTTACTTGAAAATCGCTGCAGGTGCAATTTTTTTCGCTATCGCCCAAATAACCGCAAGGACAAGGATTCATCGCCGCAAGTAATATAAAATCGGAAGGAAATTCAAGTCTCATTTTTGCTCTTGCAATAACTATTTTCCCGTCTTCAAGCGGTTGACGAAGAACTTCAAGCACGTTCCTCGGAAATTCTACAAATTCATCCAAAAATAATACACCTCTGTGAGCAAGTGTTATTTCTCCTGGTTTTGGATTTGTTCCTCCGCCTATTATTCCTATTGCAGAAGCTGTATGATGAACGCTTCTGAAAGGTCTTGTTGTAATTAATGGTTTAGAGGGATTGATTAATCCGCTAATACTGTATATTTTAGTTAGTTCAATTGATTCTTCAAAAGTTAAAGGCGGTAAAATTGAAGAAAAACATTTAGCCAATAATGTTTTTCCGGAACCCGGAGGTCCTGACATTAAAAGGTTATGAGCTCCTGCAGCGGCTATTTCCATAGCCTTTTTTGCTTTTAGCTGACCTTTTACATCTTTAAAATCAAAGTAACCGTCTTGCTCAGTTTTTTCTTGCATAAATTCATTTATATCTACAATAGTTGGTTTGATTTCTTTATGTTCAGGTGATTCAGTATTAAAATGGTTAACTATTTCAATCAAAGATTTTGCACCTATAACGGTTAAACCTTGAATAATTGCGGCTTCTTTTGCATTATCAAACGGAACAATCAGCGTTTTTATTCCCTGCTGTTTTAATCCTGCTGCAATAGGTAAAACTCCGTTCACAGCTCTAAGTGAACCATCTAGTGATAATTCTCCAATGAATGCAATATCTTTAAACTCATTCTTTTGAATTGTATTGTTTTTCGAAAGTATCCCTATTGCAATTGGCAAATCATAATAACTGCCGATTTTTTTTATATCTGCAGGTGCCAAGTTTACTATTACTTTTTTATTAGGGAAATCATACCCTGAGTTTTTAATTGCAGAACGAACTCTCTCTCTAGCTTCGGTTATTGAAAGGTCTGGTAACCCTACAATAGAAACAGAGGGAAGTGAGTTGTTTACGTCAACTTCAACGAGTATTTTATATACATCCAGCCCTATTACGCAGGCTGTTAATATTTGTGATATCACTGTAAAAAAACCTATATACTAGCTACTAGAGCAAGTATACCATAGGTTTTTATTGAATAACAATTATAATTTTATCCGAGTTTCTTTTCTGTTTCTTCAATTTTATTTAGTATTATTTCAAGTTGATTTTTAAACCATTGAGTAAACAATTTGATTTCGCTTTTAAAACTATATGCTCCTGGCCATACCGAATTGTAATAATACATATTAATACCTCACTTTTTTAATGTATTTTTTATAATCGGACGATTTGTCTAAAACTTTAATTTTTAAATAAGCATTTATAAAAAACATGTAAAGTATTGTAAAAATGTTGCATTAAATGCGCATAAAAAAATATTCAGGGTTATTAAAGAAAATGTAAGACTCATAAAAGTCTAAAACTGAACAACTATCTACCAAAACTAACCTAGTTAACGCTCTTTTCCTAAGAAAGAGCTTTTTTTTGTTTGTATTAATATTGCATACCCAAAAGAAAACATATAATATTAAACTATGAAACAACGTTCATTATTTGATGTTATATCACCTATTATGACAGGTCCATCCAGTTCTCATACTGCAGGTGCCGTCAGGCTTGGTTTGTTGGTCCGAAATATTTACGGTGAAACTCCTACAAAAGTTACCTTCAGATTGTATAATTCTTTTGCTCAAACAGGAAAAGGCCATGGTACAGATAAAGGCTTATTGGCAGGGCTTTTAGGCTTCAATGTTGATAGTGACGAAATAAAAAATATTTATGATAATGAAGAAGCAAAAAGAATAAAATACAATTATGAATTTGAACAAAATTTGGATATGCATCCTAACTCCGTTGATTTTATTTTAGATGGAAAAATCCCAATGATAGTCTCCGGGAATTCTGTAGGAGCAGGGAATGTTGAGATAGTTAAGATTGATGATTTCGCAACTAAAATTTCAGGTGAATATAATACTCTTGTTCTATTTTATAAAGACAAACCCGGGATGATATCAAAAGTTTCAACATTAATTCAAAAAGAAAATATAAATATTGCTTCACTTGATTGTGACAGGAATGCAAGGGGAAAAACCGCCTCAATGTGCATTTGTTTAGATGGTAATGTTTCTGATATTTTGATTGATGAAATAAAAAAAATTGATGATGTGTATTTTGTTAGAAATGTGAAAAAACTAGAGGCATAAGTTGGAATATTCTATAAACACTTTTGAAAAACTTTTGAGAGCCTGCAAAGAAGAAAATAAAAAAATATATGAAATAATGCAGGAAAAAGAAGCCTATGACTTTGAAATTACTGTAAAAGAAGTAAGAGAAAAAGTTCTAAAAAATATAAATGCAATGAAAGAAGCAATTGTTAGTGGTCTTACTTCAAGTGAGAAATCTTTTAGCGGATTATGCGGTGATGATACATTAAAATTAAAAAAAAGATATGCTCAAACACCTGCATTGTTTGGCGATTTATATGAAAAGATTACAACTTATGCACTTGCAACAATGGAAGAAAATTTAAGAATGAATAAGATTGTTGCATGTCCAACAGCCGGTTCTTGCGGGATAGTTCCTGCTGTTATTATTGCTTTATCAGAAAAATATAATTTGACAGAAGAAGAAGAAATGAATGCACTAATTACCGCAGGTACAATAGGCTATGTTATATCATCAAAAGTTGCAATGGCAGGTGCTGTAGCGGGATGCCAAGCGGAGTGCGGTGTCGCTTCAGCTATGAGTGCTGCTTCTGCTGTGCAAATTCTCGGTGGAAATGAAAATCAAATAATTAATGCAGCAGTTTTGGCAATTAAGAATATTTTAGGTTTGACTTGTGATCCTGTTGCTGGATTGGTTGAAATCCCCTGTGTTAAAAGAAACGTATTTCTTGCAATACACGCAATTACTGCTGCAGAACTTTCTATGGCGGGAGTTGAAAGTAAAATACCTTTTGATGAAGTTATTGATGCAATGGTCCAAACAGGTCAATTGATGTCCCCATTGTTAAAAGAAACATCGCAAGGGGGTTTAGCAACTACAAAATGTGGTATATTAATTAATAGGCACTTGAAAGATAAATATTTTAGAGAAGGATAAGAGTATGGCTGAAGGAAAAGATCCAGTAATAACAGAATTGGAACAATCATTGATTAATCTTCTTACCTCCAAAAAGGATATAGAAGAAAAAGTTTCAGGCGGAGCCAAAAGAGTTCGTGGTTTAAGTTTTAATATAGATGTTAAAAACCCTAAAAGTCCGTTTTTTACAGTTCAAATAGGAATGTGTGAAGCTGCTTTTAATGTTACGAACGGATTAAAAGAAAGAGGAAGTTGTTTCGGGCTTGAAAGGTATATTCGTGATTGGTACGAAAGACCTTCTGTTTCATCAGCTATATTAAAATATGTTGAAAAAGCTAAGCATAATTAATAAAAGGAGGAGTTTAAAACTCCTCCTTTTAAAATAGTTTTGAAAATCTTTCCATTGCTTCAATTGTTTTTTCACGGTTGCCGAAAGATGTTAATCTGAAGTATCCTTCACCATTTTTACCAAATCCTGCACCTGGTGTTCCAACTACTGCAATATTATTTAAAAGGTAATCAAAAAATTCCCAAGAAGACATGTTATTTGGGCATTTTAACCATATATACGGTGAGTGTTTACCGCCTGTATACCATATACCTTTTTTATCCATGGTTTCTGCAATGATTTTTGCATTTTCGCTATAGTAAGCAATGTTTTCCTTAATTTGTTCTTGTCCTTTTTCAGAAAATATAGCTTCTGCACCTTTTTGAACAATATAAGGAACTCCGTTGAATTTTGTTGTTTGTCTTCTTAACCAGAATTTATGTAAAGAAACATCTTCTTTTACTAATTCTTTTGGTACTACGGTATAACCGCATCTTGTACCTGTAAAGCCTGCTGTTTTTGAAAAAGAACAAAATTCTATGGCACATTTCTTTGCACCTTCGATTTCATATATACTGTTTGGAAGTTCTTCTGATTTGATAAAACATTCATATGCAGCATCAAATAGTATAACTGCATCATTTTTTAATGCATAGTCAACCCATTTTTTTAGTCCGTCTTTTGTATAAACAGCTCCTGTCGGATTATTTGGTGAGCAAATATATATAATATCACATTTAACATTTTCATCAGGTAATGGTAAGAAGCCGTTTTCTTCATTTGCATCTGCAAAAATTATTTTTCTTCCTGCCATTACATTGGTATCAACATATACAGGATATACAGGATCAGGGACTAGAACAGTATTTTCATAACCAAAAATATCTAAAATATTACCAAGATCACTTTTGGCACCGTCTGAAATAAAAATTTCATCTGCTTCTAAGTTTACATTCTTACGAGAATAATATTTTTGAATTGCTTCACGCAAAAAAGCATAGCCTTGTTCCGGTCCATATCCTTTAAATGTTTCTTTTTTCCCCATTTCATCTGCTGCATTTTTTATAGCTTCGACTACAACCGGAGCCAAAGGTAATGTAACATCACCAATACCAAGTCTGATTAAATCTTTATCAGGGTTCTCTTTTACGAATTGATTTACTTTTTTTGCAATGGTTGAAAATAAATAACTATCTTCCAATTCCAAATAATTTTTGTTGATTTTCATAACTTCTCCACATTAAATACTCTAAAGTTATTATACCTAAAAAATTTTGTTAAAAACTTTGCAAAAAAACAAAAATATTACACAATGTTTTTATAGTATAATTTACTTAAGTTTTGGTTAAACAAGAAGGATATAGATATGGCAGTAAGACAAAGACAACATGAACAAGACCCGATGGTTAGGCGTACTAATTTTGAAGCAGTTGAGTCAAATTTAACAGATGAACAAGCAAAATTAGAGGCTTCTCGTTGTTTAAATTGTAAAAATCCAAGATGTGTACAGGGATGTCCCGTAAATATAAATATCCCCGGATTTATAAATGCATTAAAAGAAGGTGATATTGAAAAATCAGGAGAAATTATTAGAGAATCAAGTTTGTTGCCTTCCGTATGCGGCAGAGTTTGCCCTCAAGAACGTCAATGTGAAAGTAAGTGCGTATTGGGAATTAAATCTGAACCGGTGGCAATTGGTGCATTAGAACGTTATGTAGGTGATGCAACAAGCCTAAAAGTTGGGGAAATAAAAGAAACAGGTAAGAAAGTTGCGATTGTGGGTTCAGGTTGCGCCGGTATTACTGCTGCAGCTGACTTGAGAAAAGCAGGACATGAAGTTGTTGTTTTTGAAGCACTTCATAAATTGGGTGGTGTGTTAAGATACGGCATTCCTCCTTTTAGACTACCAAGAACTTTCCTAGATAAAGAAATTGATAATTTAAAAGCAATGGGTGTTAAATTTTATACAAATGTTGTTGTCGGAAAATCCATCACTATAAAACAATTAAAAGAAGATGGATTTGATGCTATTGTTATAGGTTCAGGTGCAGGTTTGCCAAAGATGATGGGAATTCCCGGGGAAAACCTAAATGGAGTATTTTCTGCAAATGAATTCTTAACAAGAGTTAATTTGATGCAAGCAAATTTGGAAGAAACGGCAACTCCTATAAGAGTTGGTGAAAAAGCTGCAATAATTGGTGGCGGTAATGTTGCAATGGATGCTGCTCGTGTTGCGGTAAGAGTTGGTTTTAAAGAAGTCTATATTGTATATAGAAGAACTGAAGCTGAATTACCTGCACGTTTAGAAGAAATCAGACACGCAAAAGAAGAAGGTGTTGTATTTAAGTTCTTGCATGCACCAAAAGAAATTTATAATAAAGACGGTTATGTAAATGGCATGCAGTTTGAAATTATGGAACTTGGGGAACCTGACGAATCAGGCAGAAGAAAACCTGTTCCTACAGGCAAATTTGTTGATTTGGATGTAGATACAGTTGTTGTTGCATTAGGTACAGGTCCTAACCCTACAATTCAAGCATCTATGTTAAAAGATAGTATGAATTTAGATACTGACAAAAAAGGTTATATTGTAATTAATGCAGAAACGGGTGAAACTTCCGTTGATGGAGTTTACGCCGGTGGTGACGTTGCACCTACCGGTTCATCTACTGCTATTAACGCAATGGGTGCTGGTAAGAGAGCTGCAAAAGCTATTAATGAATACCTCGCCAAAATATAATAAAATAAAAATCATTAATAACAAAAAAGATATTGATTTCTCAATATCTTTTTTGTTTTATGCAGTAGTTGAAAAAACTCTTTGACCTTTCTCAAGTGCTTTATTTGCAGAATATCCACCGGCTGCAGTTAATCCCAATAAGGGTAGTAATTTTTCACCTAGTCCGGTTTTAATTCCGCGATCTATGATTTCTATAGGTACTACTTTTTGTATACAATCTTTACCCGTATTTTTTACAAGTACATTTTGAATATTTTTTTTGTACAATGCTGTTTTTGTTGCCTTTGAAGAGCTAATCTTTTTACAGATACTTCTTATTATATTTACAGGCTGAATACTCATATACTTTCTCCTTACTTTTAATTAGATAAAGAAAGAAAGTAATTTTAATTGCCAAAAGAATTATATTTTTTACAAATTGTTAATTATTTCAATTTCTTAAAATGTTTTTTGAATATCTTTTTTTAAATCTTCAAAAGAAATATTATTCTTTAACAAGAACAATAATGCAAAAATAGAAGTTACAATTGTGACTATTGTTTGTTCAACAAAAGATATTGCAAGAGCTGTTTCTTTATTGACATTGTATATTGAAAATGCGGTAATTACTGCCAATTGGTAAGGTCCGATAAAAATTGAAGTTGAAGGTATCATGCAAGCAAGTGCAATAAAACAAATAATAAAAATTGTTACTGACCAATGTAAATTATATCCAAAACCTTGTATTGTTATAAAAAAGTTTAAACATTCAAAAAACCATATTCCCAAAGAAGCAATTAAACATGTAAATATTTTTTGTGGAGCTTCTAAGACTTCAAAACCATTAAAAAATGAATTACACGTTTTATTGGTAAAGTTTATTGCTTTCTGAATTAAATTAGAAAATGGCAGTGATTTAGTTTTATTAATTATAAGATTGCAAATTTCATCTGTTTTATTATATTTAAAAGTAATTATTGCAAATGTAATTCCTATAAAAATACAAACACCGGCAAACGAACATAATTTAATAGCAATTTCATTCTTATGGTACAAAAAAACACCGACTAACAGAAAGCAAAATATCACGAATACATCAAATATTCTTTCAAGCATAACGGTGCCGAATATTTTTATTTTACTTACGTTATACTTTTGACCTATAAAGAAAGCTCTAAATATGTCGCCAGCTCTTGCCGGTAAAACAATATTTAATGATGCAGCTGTTAAACATAATGGCACAAGTTCTTTTAATGGCACATCTACTGTTTTAGATATAAGTTGTTTAAAACAAATTCCTCTGCAAGCAAGAGAACTAATTATTGAAATGCTCAAAAATATAATATATTTTATGTCAAATTCTCTTATGTTTTTTATAAATTCTTTTATATCCAAATTAACAAAGACAAAATATAAGAAAATTAAAGTTATAAATAATAAAGCAAATTTTTTTATATGACTTTTCACTATTTTGTCTTTCTAACCAATATTCTAAACAATTTTTAAATTAGATTTTTGAACTTTTTTCTGCAAGTTGATTTTCTTACTAAGTAATTCATAATTAATATTATAATCTGTAATAAAAGATATTTTTCTAAGATTATTTTTAAAATTGATAAAAGTAGAATATGCTTCTTTGTATTTTTTTTGTTCAAAAAGAATATTTATTTTAATTTCAAGTAATTGTGAATAAAGTTCACAATTTTCAGAACTAAATTTTTTTATTGATTTTTCTACATATGTCAATGCCTGTGAATAATTCCCTAAAACGTAATAGCAGTTGGCAATTGCAGCTGTTATTTTGCTATTATTTGGTGAAATATTTTTTGCAATTGAATATAGACTTAAAGCTTTTTTTATTTTCCCTTTAATAAAACAAATATCAGCAAGTAAGATAGTACTTTTTAAGTGTGTTGGCGTAAGTTTTACCGCTTGAGTAAGCTTTTTGTAGGCTTTATTTATTTTATTGAAATAATAAAAATCATCTTCAGCTTCTCTACAAAGGAGTTCTGACTTTATATTAATTACTTTATTGTCTATATATGAGTAATTATTAGAATTTTGCATAAAACCTATTATTTTATCTACCTTTATAATCATAGGTTTTAGGCATGATATAGGGCTAGAACCCTTGTAAATCTTATTTTGACTAAAATCATGGAAAGCATGATGACACATGAGTTTTCGTGATATTAAATTCAAGTTTACATTTTTTAATATATATAACTAGATTAGTTCGAAAAATGGCAAAGCATGATGACACATGAATTTACGCCTATTTACAAAAATTAATATTTTTATTTCTAAGGAAAAAACATTGCTTGATATTAAAAAATGAGCATAGTATTATTAGAATATCTGAAATTATACTGGAGGAATTTATGAACCAAATTATAAAAATAGCGTGGGATCTTAACGAAACAACTGAAAACAGATACCAATTAGTATATGAAATTGCAGAACTTGCAAAAAAATTGGTTGATGAAAATCAGTTAAAAAGGGTAAAAGAAGAATATAGTTTTGATGAAGTTCATTTTGACACATCAATAAAAAAAGAAAATCCTGTTGAACACGCTATCATGGTAAAAGCTTCAGAATATGATGATTCAGGATTAGTTGGTTAATAAATAAAATAAAGATAATAAAATAAAAAGCTCCTCAATGTCAGGAGCTTTTTTAAAACCTAAAAATTAAGGTTAATCAAAAACAATTAAGCCATTAATTTGTTAACTGCTTTTGTTAATCTTGATTTTTTTCTGGCAGCAGTATTTTTGTGTAAAATACCTTTAGAAACAGCTTTATCACATAATTTATATGCTGCTGATAATGCTGTATTAATAGCTGCTTGGTCTTTTTCTTTGGCTTGCGCTAAAACAACAACTTTTTTAACAGCAGTTTTAATAGCAGATCTGAAAGCAACATTTCTTTCATAGTTTCTTTCTGCAGTTAAAATTCTTTTTTTAGCGGATTTAATATTTGCCATAATGTATTTCCCTTTCTAATGTCAGTATTGTCAATGTAACAATCTGCTTAGAGGATTAGTGAGTAAGTTTATTATATAATCTAAAAAAATAAAGTAAATGAAAAATTTAAAATATTAAAAATTGAAACAAAATAGCAAAAAAAGTTTATTACCATTTTTAACCATTTTGAAAAGTCTATTGGATAAAAATAATAATCGATGCAAATAAATAGAATATCAGTTAGTCAAGAAAACAGTAATAACAAAAAATATCAAGTAAGTAATAAAGGTGCAAGAGAAATAGTTAGGACTCTTGCAGATCAAGATGCTTTAGCGTCTACAATTTTGCTGGAATCAGCCGTTACCGGAGGACGCGGATATAATGCATATAAACGTGGCGGTAGTGCAGAACTTAGAGAAAGAGCTTTTGATGACATTGTTTCTGCTGTTTTTTGGATGAAAGGTGTTGATATTTTTAATAACATCGGAGATAAGATTGGTACACATGTACTAAAACTTCCGACAACTGAATTTGATGTTGGTAAAGACGCATTAAGAACACCTTTTAACAATCTGGTTAGTGATTTATCAGAAAAAGTTAAAGATGCAGATGCTTTGAAAAAATTAGAAAAAAAACTTGCTGTATTTAAATTCTCCAAAATCATATTATCAACATTATTGGCAACAGGATTTGTTGGGTTTGCACTTCCAAAAATCAATCAGGCGATTACAAGAAAATTAATGCATAAGGGAAATAATTTACAATCAAAAAATATTAGCAATGCTGATAAATACGCTGAATTCGCTTCTGTTTCATTTGATGAGTTTAATAAAAAATTCTCTTCGAAAGAAAAGCCTACTTTTAAAGGAATTTCTCCGAATGCAATAACTACAGTTGCTCATTATTTGGAAGGCAATAAAATATGTAAACTATTATCAAGTGATGTGGGAATATTGGCTGGCCGTGTTACTACTGCAAGAAATAAAGATGAAGGGATTGAATATTTATTCAGAGATACTGCATCTTCATTTTTCTACATCGCAAGTACGCCATTATTATATTCTTTATTCCAGAAACTATCCGGTAGTTCAAAGTATACATCAATAGATACTGTTGCAGCAAAACAAGTTCATAACATGTGTTTGGAACAAATTAAAAAAGCCGATGGGTCATTTGGAACAATAGGAGTAAAAGAATTTGCAGCAAAAACCATTGGTATTTTGGATGACAAGGCAAAAGAACTATTAACTAAACTTCCGTTTAATTCGGATGTTATATCTTTGACTGAGTTGAGTAAGCATATAACAGATGAAACATTGCTTAAAAAAGCGGCAGAACTTTCTAAACTTCAGCCGCAACAGGCAGGAATAGGTGGTGTTTTAACAAGACAGCAAGTTGCGGATGTTTTGAAAAATGGTGCAATAACTGAACCATCATTTATGAAAAGTGTATTTAAAACTAAATTTGGTGAAGCTTTAACAAATCCATATAAATATATTCCTATGAAAAAAATTACTAAATTTAGAGACAATATTGATGATTATGCAAAAGCAATTATAGAAGCAGCAAATAAAACAAATAACGGTATTATAGATAAAAAACTTCTTGATAAATTGTCAAAGAGAAGTTTTATTATGTCTGCAGGATTTAGGGCTGTTGCAATAGCTGTTTCTGCTTTTGCTTTAGGTGTTGCAATCCCCAAATTGCAGTATGCTATTACAGCAAAAAGAACAGGTAGTACACAAGCTCCTGGCTTGAGAGAATTTGAACAACCTGAAAACGAGAAAAAATAGATTAATATATTTAATTAGAATATTTACTTATATAATAAGTTAGCTAAAATGGCTGCAGAGTGGATTGGGTTATCGGCTTTTAGCTTTTTTACTACAGAATATATTTGTATTTTGACTATATTTACTGAGATATTCATTATTTTGGAAATTTCTTTATATTTTTTTCCATTCATGAAGTAACTCATTACAATGTACTCTAATGCTGTTATTTGAGTTAAAATTTCATTTTTATTCACAAAAAATCCTCCTTTGTTGGTTCTATGTATAGAAACCCATTTGCGAAGTTTATCATTAAAATTCTATGTATGCAACAAAATGGTAAAAATTTAATAAAAGAAAAACTGTTAATACAAGCAATTTCTACAACTGTAAAAAAACTTCGTAAAGAAAAATTAAAATCTCAAAGAATGCTTGCTGATGAATATGAAATTCAAAAATCTTTACTAAGCAGGATTGAATCTGCAGCAAATAGTCCTATGTTTATTTCTGTATGGAAAGTTGCAGAAGCATTAGGTGTGAAACCTTCTGATTTTGTTATGTTGATAGAGAAAGAATTGCCTGAAAATTTTTTATTAACTGATGAATAATTTATAATAAATTTTCTTCAATCCATTCAAGCATAGGGATTAGTGCGTTAGCTCTATGTGAAATTTTATTCTTCTCTTCATTAGGAAGTTCTGCCATTGTTTGGTTCTTTGACGGAATAAAAAATATAGGATCATAGCCAAAACCATTTGAGCCTTTGGGAGAATCATCTATATAGCCAAATACTTTACCTGTTTGTGTGTGGATTATTTCTCCATCTGCATTAACTAAAACCATAGATGAAATAAAATGAGCACTTCTCCAGTCATATGGTACATTTCTCATTTCTGCTAAAAGTTTTTCTATTTTTTCCTTTTGAGTTTGAGCATATCTTGCAGAATGTATACCGGGGCGTCCCTCTAAAGCATCAACACAAAGACCTGAATCGTCTGCCAAACAATATGTTTTCATTATTTTTGCAGCTTCTTTTGCTTTTATAGCAGCGTTTTCTTCAAAATTTTTACCGTCTTCTACAGGATTAAAATCTCCCTTAACTACATCAAAAATAATATTTTTATTTTTATTAATGGCATTTATTTCTTCTAATTTATGCGGATTTGAAGTCGCCAGAGTTATCTTAATCATATTTTATTTCCCAAATCTTCTATTTCTTGATTGAAATTCAATTATTGCTTCAGATAGTTCATTTTCATCAAATTCAGGCCAGAATTTATCTGTAACATATATTTCTGAATATGCAACTTGCCATAGTAAATAATTACTTATTCTTTTTTCACCGCCGGTTCTGATTAATAAATCAGGAGCAGGAAGATTTTTAGTATAGAGTTCACTTTCTATTGTATTTTCGTTAATATCTGAAATTTCAAGTTGTCCATTTTGAACTTTTTTGCAAATTTCTTTTACAGCATTTGTAATTTCCATTCTTGAACCGTAGTTAAATGCAATTTGAAGATTTAATGTATTGCATTTTGATGTTTTATCTTCTCCGTATTCAAGTACGTCATTTATTTCTTTAGAAAGTGATTTTCTGTCGCCAATAAAAGTAAGTTTAATATCATTTTCAATAAATTCAGGTACTTCTTTAACAATAGTTTTTGCAAGTAAAGACATTAAAAAATCAACTTCTTCCTTTGCTCTGTTCCAATTCTCGGTAGAGAATGCATAAACGGTAAGATATTTAATGCCAAATTTCTTACAGGCTTTTAGTGTTGTTCTTAAAGCTTCAACACCCATTTTATGACCTGCTGCAGACGGTAACATTCGGTTTTTAGCCCAACGTCTGTTTCCATCCATAATGATGGCAATATGTTTTAGGTTTGTTTCTTCTATTATATTTCTTATATTTTTATTTTCTGCCAATGTTTTTTTCATTATATTTTCTCTTACAAGTGAATTATAAGATAAAAAAATATAAAAGAACAATTATTGGCAATTTTTATTATTGATGTGTTTTATGCAGTTAAAAGGAGATAAAATATGCAAATTAATAATTATAACAGAAATCTTAAACCTTCTTTTCAGAGTTTATACATAGTAAAAGCTAAAGAAAATCCGGATAAAGTTGACGATATTCTAGATCTATCTGATAGATATTCATATTCGAGAGCTGGAATCTCATCTTTTACAGAAATTCCTGAAGATAACTATAGCTATTCCAATTCTACTATAAAATTTATAGGTGAAAATTATGCTGCAGATGATGAAATTGAGACAATGCTTGCTAATAGAGGTATAAATTTTACCAGAAAATCATTTTCAGAATTACTCGATTCTGCAGATAGTGTAAAATCAAGAGTTGTATTATCTCCTGAAGATAAAGCAAAAGGATATAAATTAGTTGAAATTGACAGAATAAATTTTGATGAAAAATATGATTTCTATGGTTTTGCATATGTTGGGAGAAGAGGAAGAATATCTCAGCCAGAACGAATTGATAGATTTGAACAATATTTAAAAACCGGTAAGGAAATATATGCACCTGTTGTTCATATTAATGATGATGGAAGACATCCTGAAATTGTTTTTGGAGATGGAAGACACAGATATGCTTATATGCGTGATATGAAAATGAATGGTATTCCTGTTGCAATGAATGATGAAACAATAAAAATTGCAAGAAAATACGGTTTGCTCTTTGATTAAGATTTTATATTGAAAAAGATTAAGAACTAAGATTGTTAATAATTTGCTCAAAAGCTTGTTTGTGTTACAATATAGGTATCATGAACTTTTGAGAGAGTGAGAAATTTAATAATAAATTGTCATAAAGGGGTATAAGTTTTGGCTCAACAGAATTTTTTTGAAGATGGAAAAATTGTTCCGGTTAATATACGTGAACAAATGAAGCAATGTTATATAGATTATGCAATGTCTGTAATTATAGGTAGAGCACTTCCTGATGTTAGAGATGGTTTAAAACCTGTTCACAGACGTATTCTATTTGCAATGAATGAACTTGGTATGACACCTGATAAACCATTCAAAAAGTGTGCGAGAATCGTTGGTGAAGTTTTAGGTAAATATCACCCCCACGGTGACACAGCTGTTTATGAATCTTTAGTAAGAATGGCACAGGATTTTTCAACAAGATATCTTACTGTAGACGGGCATGGTAACTTTGGTAGTGTCGATGGTGACGGTGCTGCAGCTATGAGGTATACGGAAGCCAGAATGCATAAAATTACAACTTCTATGCTTGCTGATATTGATTGTGAAACAGTTGATTTTGTTCCGAACTTTGACGGTTCACTTGAAGAGCCTTCTGTTTTACCAGTCAGATTACCTATGCTACTGTTAAATGGTGTTTCGGGTATTGCGGTAGGTATGGCCACAAATGTTCCGCCACATAACTTATGCGAAATAGTTGACGGTACTATTGCGTTGATTGATAACCCTAATTTGACAATTGATGAACTTATGCACCATGTAAAAGGTCCTGATTTCCCTACAGGGGCAAGTATTATTGGTGTTTCTGAAATCAGAAAAGCCTATGCTACAGGTCGTGGTTCTATAAAAATGTCTGCGATATCAACATTTGAAGAAATTCCGGCAGGTGGTGGACGTCAATCAAGAACAGCTATTGTTGTTACTGAAATTCCATATCAGGTAAATAAAGCTGCTTTAATAACCAAAATTGCAGAACTCGTTAGAGACAAAAAAATTGATGGTATATCTGATATACGTGATGAATCTGACCGCGATGGTATGAGAATTGTTATAGAACTTAAACGTGATGCAAAACCTGAAGTCGTCAGAAATAATCTTTATAAATATACTCAATTGACAGCTACTTTTGGGGTTAATATGTTGGCTTTAGTTGGTCAACAGCCAAGATTAATGAATTTATTAGAAGTTCTTAATGAGTTTATTGAACACAGAGTTGAAATTATTACAAGAAGAACTTTATTCTTCTTGAAGAAAGCAAAAATGAGAGCCCATATTTTAGAAGGGTTATTAATTGCTTTAGCAAGCTTGGATGATGTTATTGAGTTAATTAAAAAATCTAAAACAGCAGATGAAGCAAGAATAGGTCTTATGTCCAAATTCGGTCTTGATGTTGATCAGGCTAATGCTATTTTGGAAATGCAATTAAGACGTTTAACAGGTTTGGAACAAGATAAAATTAAGGCTGAGTATGAAGAATTGAAAAAGAAAATTCAAGAATATGAAGAATTACTAGCTGATAGAAATAAAGTTCTAACTCTGATAAAACAAGAATTAAATGAAGATAAAGAAAAATATGGAGATGACAGAAAAACTCAAATTCTTCCTGAAGCGGATGAAATGACAATAGAAGATTTGACTCCAAATATACCAATGGCAGTATTTATAACTCGTCAAGGTTATATTAAACGTATTTCTTTAGATGTATTTGAACGTCAAAACCGCGCAACAAGAGGTAAGGGCGGAATAAAAACAAAAGAAGACGATGATGTAGGACACTTCTTCACTGCAATGATGCATGATAAAGTATTGTTCTTCTCAAGTAAAGGTACCGTTTATAGCTTGAATGTATATGATTTCCCTGAAGGATCAAGACAAGCAAAAGGTCTTCCTATAATAAACGTATTACCGCTTGAACAAGATGAACAAATAACAGCAGTTGTTCCTGTTTCAAATTTTGATCCTAATTCAAATCTTATTATGCTAACTAAGAAAGGTTATATAAAGAGAATTGGTTTGGATAACTTTGCTTCAATAAGAAAGAACGGCATAATAGCTATAGGACTTGAAGAAGGTGACAGTTTGAATTGGGTAAAACAAGCAAATAATTCTGATGAAGTATTTATTGCTACAAGCTGTGGTATGGCAATAAGATTTGCTATTGATGATTTAAGACCTTTGGGCAGAAGCGCAAGAGGTGTAAATTCAATGAAATTGAGAACGGCTGATACAATTATCGGTTGTGATATTATACCAAGAAACTTTGATGCTGATTTATTGGTTGTAACATCTGACGGATTTGGTAAACGTTCAAAAATGTCAGAATTCAGACCTCAAAACAGAGGCGGTATTGGCTTAATTGCAACAAAGTTTAAATCAGCTTCATCAAGATTAGTTGCTTTAACTGTAGTAGAAGAAGATGATGAAATTATGGTGGTTACTCAAAACGGTATAGTTTCAAGAATTAAGGCAAGTGATGTATCACGACAAGGCAGACCTGCAACAGGTGTTAGAATTCAAAACTTAATGGAAAATGATTCTGTAATGGCTGTAAATAAAATTGTTGTTACTGATACTAAGGATTCATACAGTGAAGAAACAATGAGTGAAAATGTAGAACAAGCAATACAAAATAAGTTAGGAGATATTGATAATGAATAAAATTATCTCAACAGATAAGGCTCCAAAAGCAATAGGACCTTATTCTCAAGCTTATCAGTGCGGAAATACATTATATTGTTCAGGTCAGATTGCAATTAATCCGGAAACTAACGAGTTTATTGGTGGAACAATTGAAGAGCAAACAAATCAGATACTAAAGAATATAAAAGGATTACTTGAAGCTGCAGGATACGGTTTTGAAGATGTTGTAAAAACAACTTGTTTTATTGCAGAAATGAAAGATTTTGCAGTATTTAATTCTTTATATGAAAAAGCTTTTGTTTCAAAACCAGCTCGTTCTTGTGTTGCTGCAAAAGAATTGCCTAAAGGTGCTTTAGTTGAAATAGAAGTAATTGCGGTTAAGTAATGAAACTTGTAGTTCAAAGAGTAGATAATGCTTCTGTTACTATTGAAAATGAATTATTCAGTTCAATAGATAGGGGGTATTTGGTTCTGTTTGGTGCGGAAAAGGATGATACAAAAGAACAAGCTGATTGGCTTGCTAATAAGCTTTGTGCATTAAGATGTTTTCCTGACGAGAATGAGAAGATGAATCTTTCTATAAAAGATATTAATGGTGAGATGCTTATAGTTTCTCAGTTTACTTTATGTGCAGATATAAAAAAGGGAACTCGTCCAAGTTTTGATAATGCAATGAAGCCTGATGAAGCTAAAATAATGTATGAATATTTTATTTCAAAAGTGAAAGAAAATGAAGTTCCTGTTAAAACAGGAGTTTTTGGGGCTCATATGCAGATAAACCTTTTAAATAACGGTCCGGTTACTTTTATTATTAACGCTCCAGTTATAAGTTAATTTAGTGACAAAATTATATTATTAATTTCGATTATTTATATATTTATATCGAGTTATCTTGCGCTAAATAATTTCTATAATGTATTAGGTTTAGATAGATATTTAATGGATAATTATATAAAATACGGAACATTCTTAATTAACAAATAATTCTGTAAATTTATTATTTAAAACATCCATAAGTCCTTTATCTGTAAGTTTTAGTTCCGGAATTACCGATAAAGAAAGAAACGCCATTGTCATAAATGGTTCTTGCAATGAACAACCGATAAGTTTTTCGGCATTTTTTAATTCTTCGCTTTTTCTTATAACAGTATCAGAACTTTCTTCAGACATTATACCTGCTATTGGTAGTTCAAGTTTGGCTAAAACTTCGCCGTCTTTTACTATTACTTTTCCACCTTGAGATTTTACAAGTTCTTTTATCGCTTTGAACATATCATCATCATTTGTTCCGATTACAATCATATTATGTGAATCGTGTGCAACAGTTGAAGCAATAGCTCCTGATTTGAGTCCGAAACCTTTAACAAATCCTTTGCCTATATTACCGCTCGCTTTATGTCTTTCGATTACAAGGATTTTTAAAATATCTTCATCAAGATTACTTTGTGCATATCCGTCTTGTATATTTATCTTTCCTTCAATGCATTTTGTTACTAATTGACCGTCTGTTACTTCAATTGTTTTTACTTTATTTGATAGTGCTTTAATCTTAATATCTTCTTTCTCTAGCCATCTTATATTGACTGTGCCTCTGAGTGAAGAAATATTTTTACTATCAATATTAGTAGTAATTTTGCCGTTTTGAGCAACAATATTTCCATTTTTTATTACGGTTTGAGGTTTGAATGTCTCTAAATTATCCAGTAGTAATAAATCTGCCTTATATCCGGGAGCAATTGCTCCAAGATTTTTTAATCCAAAATATTCTGCTGTATTTATACTTGCCATTTGAATTGCTTTGATTGGATTTATGCCTTTTTCAACAGCTCTTCTTACCATCATATTTATGTGTTCCTTTAAGGCAGATGGATAACGGTCATCTGTTACAAAAATACATTTTCTTGTCGGAAATTCTTTTAATACAGGAATTAATGTATCTAAATCTTTAGCTGCACTTCCTTCTCTTACCATTAAATACATTCCAAGTCTTAATTTTTCAATTGCTTCAGATGGGTTTGTGCATTCATGATCTGATGAAACACCTGAAGCAACATAAGCACATAAATCTTTACCTGATAAATATGGTGCATGTCCATCTATTCTTTTTCTTTTTTCAAGAGCAAGTTTTATTTTAGAGAGAACTTCTTTATCAAGATTTACAACACCCGGGTAGTTCATCATTTCTGCAAGACCTAAAACCCAAGGACTATCTATTAAAAGTGATAAATCATAACTGTTTAATTCAAAACCTGACGTTTCATATGGAGTAGCCGGTACGCAAGATGGAAGAGTCATATATATATCTAATGGTAAATTTTTAGATGCTTCACGCATAAAACTTATTCCGTGAAGACCAATTACGTTTGATATTTCATGCGGATCTGCAACGATTGTTGTTGTGCCTGTAGGTACTACCATTTTTGCATATTCAGATGGTTGTAACATTGAACTTTCAATGTGCACGTGTCCATCTATAAATGATGGACTTACGTATTTCCCTTTTGCATCAATTTCGTTTTTACCTTTATAGTTATTCTCTATACCTGCTATTATTCCGTCTTTAATCGCAATATCTGCTGTATATATTTCTTCAGATAAAACATTTATAATCTGTGCATTTTTGATTACTAAATCTGCTTCTTCTACACCTTTTGCCGTCTTAATAATTCCCTCTATATCCATAAATACTCCTTCGTTATATGCTAGCATAGATTTTGTTAATCTTAAATATTTTTATTAAAAAAACAATATTAATATATGTAAATTTTATTTATTATTAAATCAAAAAAGAAAAATTACAATTTTTAGTAAAACTAAGATTTAATTATTCAAGAAATTGTTTGTGTATTATAATATACAAACAAGTAAGGAAAAAATAAATGAAAGTTTCACCTATTAATTTTAGTTTGAATCACGCAGAGAAAACAAATAACTCAAATGATTATATTCATACAACAGTTAGACATAATTCTCTTTCAGATATGGATTTTAACATAATAGCAGATACTATAAGATGTCAGAACTTAAAGAATCAGATGAATGTTCGATTGATGAATCTTAGACGCAGTTTAAATAGTTGCATGGCTCAAAATTTATATAATAAGCAATAATAAATATTTTATATTGTGCTTATTATATTAAGCGGATATTCATATAAGAGTTCTTCCCTTGCTATTACTTTTATATTTGAGATCATTTGCGAAAGTATTAAATATATAATATGTCTTACTTTCATTGGTGCAATTAATATTATTTCTTTAGTTTCTGGTGTATTTTGTTCTACTTTTTCTTTTAAATTTCTTACAATTTCTTCTATTTTTGTGCTTTCAATTCTTATAACTTCATCTTGAACATTTTTATCTCCGATAAACGATTTGATACTATTTGCAGACAACTCATAAGCATATATATTTTTATCTTTTCCATTACATAAAGATGCACTTATTTGTCTTGCTAATGATACTCTTATTCTTTCTAAGAGTTCTTCTTTATTTGTTTCGTCAGCAAAATCATTGATTTTTTCAAATATGTATACAATATCTTTTATTGATACTTTTTCTTTAATGAGGCTTGTAAGAATATACTTTAATTCTGCAACAGACATATAATCAGGAATAATATTTTCAATAAGATAAAGGTTTTGATTCCCTACTATTTCAATATATCTGTTGATGTCTGAGTAGTCGAAAATATCATCAATATATTTTGTAACTGTATATTCTATTAAATGAGCAATATAGTCTGTAGCATCAAGTCCTTTTGCCCAAAAATCTTTTGCTTTTTCTTCCTTTATCCATACTGTATTTAAACCTGTAACCGTATCTTTGCTTTTAAATGAATTATCAGGAAGTTTATCTATTTTTAATTCATTTTCATAAAACATAGTGTAATTACAATATGCTTTAGAAGTTATTACAGGAATGCCTCTTACCTTTATTGAAAATTCATTTTCATCTAAAGTATCATCAACTTCTATTTTGATTTTCGGAATTATATAACCTAAGCTTTCTGTCAGATTTTGTCTTATAAGAACAATTTGCGTAAGAATATTGTATTCATTGTCATTATCAAGAATTTCTATTAATTCTTCTGATATAGAAAGTGTAAGTTTCTGTTCTCCCAGTTTTTGTTCCATAATATTGGGATTGATTACTTTTGAAAGTTTCTTCTTTAAATCATCAAGTTCATCAATATGTTTTGAAATTTCAGCGTTTAGAATAGCTCTTGAATCTTCTGACGTTTCATCTATTAATGATTTGACTTGTGCTATTTTTTGTCTTTTTTCTTTTATTTTCTTTTGTATATCAACGCATAGTTCATAAGGGTCAAGTTCAGGATTGATAATTCTTTCAATCCTTGATTTGAAGTTTAGTAAGTCATCATTTTCATTCAATGAATTGTCTTCATTTTCTGTTTCTTTTATGAATATACAATTATAGAAAATACCTTCATCATTTTCTATTTCCTGGATTGAGTATACATCCCAACCATCTTTTGACATTTCATTCAAAAGATTTTCAAGCTTTTCATTATCGTTATATGGTGAAGTTCTTATTGTATATACATTTCTTGTTGGTTTGTACATTTTCAATCCTTTTTTCTATTTTAAATAAATGATAACATTTTTATTGTAATTTTGAAATTTATTTTTGAATAAAGCCAGTTGCTTGTTTTCCATTGCAATTATATTTTAATATATAGTAACCCTTTCCTGAATCTTCAATTGTAGCGTAAGAATTTGCAGCAACGCGTTCTTTAAATGCAATCAATTCTTCTTCTGCTTCTCTTATTTTTTTTAGTTTTTGCTTTGCTTGAGCTGTTCGTAGCCTTCCTATTATTTCTGTTTCTTCATTTAATTCTTCTTGAGTATACATTTTTTCTACTAATTTCATTACTCTTACACGGGCTTTTATTTTATTGCTTTGGTATAGTTCAAGAAATTTCATGTCTTGTGACAGTACAACCATATAATACCCATCTTGAATAGTATTTCCCCATTCATCATATAATTTGCACGGAAGTGTTAAGTTTGGATATTGGCTGGATTCAGGACCGTTTTTATATTGGGGTTTTTCTTTATCATAAACACCTGATGGATATATCGGGTTATTAAAATGCCTGTTTATGCTATTAAAATCCGTCATGAAATCAAAATCATTTGCAATTAAATTATTATCAATTATCATTATTAATTCCTTAGGATGATATTTTATCAGATTTTGTATGAATTTATCAATTTTGGTTTATAATATTCATATTAAGAACGAGGTTGTTATGGATAAAAAAACAGTTTTAAGTTATATACCAACGGTTATAGAAGCATCATCAAGAGGAGAAAAGTCTTTTGATATTTTCTCAAGATTATTAAGAGAAAGAATTATTTTCTTGGGTGAAGAAATTGATGATGAAATGGCTAATTCGATTGTTGCACAATTGTTAGTTTTAGATGCAGAAAATTCGGAAAAGGATATTATGATGTATATTAATAGTCCCGGAGGTGTTATAACTGCAGGTATGGCAATCTATGATACTATGAAACATGTTCGTGCTGATGTTTGTACAATTTGTTTAGGAGAAGCAGCTTCAATGGGTGCATTCCTATTATCAGGCGGAACAAAAGGTAAAAGAATGGCACTTCCGAGTGCAAGAATAATGATTCATCAACCTTTAGGCGGTGCTCAAGGTCAAGCTACAGATATTGAAATTGAAGCTAAAGAAATTCTGAGAATGAAAAAAGAACTTAATACTCTTTTAGCGGAACATACAGGGCAATCTATAGAAAAAATATATGCAGATACAGAAAGAGATAACTATATGTCTGCTCAAGAAGCTGTAGAGTACGGTTTGATTGATAAAGTTATATAGATTTAATACAAAACAACCTAAATTATTTGTAAAACAAAGATGTTTTTGTGCTATCATTTTTTTTAGGTAGTTAATGTTCTAAGGAGTTAAAGGCTGGTATGGCAAAAAAATATAGAATAGGGGTAGATGTAGGCGGTACTAATGTAAAAGTTGCATTGGTTGATAAAGATGGGAGTATTGTATATTCTGATACAGTTCCTACAAGAGCTGAAATGGGTTATGAATATACTATATCCAATATTATAAAAGCAATTAGTGATGTAATAAAAGAATCAAAAGTTGCAAAAGAAGCAATTGAAGGTATTGGGTTTGGATTCCCCGGGCAGATTGATTGTGACAATGGTATTGTAAGATTGGCACCTAATATTCCTGGTTGGGTTAATATTCCTATTGCTGATATCGTTTCAAAAGAATTTAATATACCTGTAAAAGTAGATAATGATGTAAGATGTGCAGCTTTGGCTGAGTTGAATTATGGTGCCGGTAAAGGTGCTAATAATATGATTTGTATTACTGTTGGTACAGGTATTGGTTCCGGTTTAATTGTTAATGGAAAACTTGTTCGCGGTGCAAGTAATGCAGCAGGTGAAATAGGACATATAAAATTACAAATGGAAAATGGTCCTTTATGCGGATGTGGTGATCATGGCTGTCTTGAAGCTTTTGCATCAGGTCCGAGTATTGTTGCTATGGCAGAAGAATACATAAAAGGCGGAAAGTCTACAAAATACAGAGAACTTGCAAAAAATGAAATTACTCCTTATGTAGTTTGTGAAGCAGCTAAACAAGGCGATGTTGTTGCTAAGAAGATATTTGAAATAATAGGCAATTATATAGGTATTGGTTTAGCAAGTGTTGTTAATTTATTGAATCCCGAAAAAATTGTTATTGGCGGTGGTGTTGCTGATGCGGGCGATTTGTTATTCCAACCGATAAAAGAAACTTTGAAAAAACGTTCTATGCCTATTCAAGGTGCTGCTGTTGAAGTTGTTCATGCTGAACTGGGTAATACAGCTGGTGTAATTGGTGCAAGTTTATTAATTGAAAATTAAAATAAATGGCAGTATTTTTATTTTACGGACAAGAAGAATATTTAATGGAAAAAGAAATCAAGAAGCTTAAAAATGAGCTTCTTGATGCTTCTTTTATGTCTATGTCTTATAAGGTTTTTGATAATCCTGATTTTAATACCCTTATGGATTGTGTACAATCTGCTCCATTAATGTTTGGTAATACTTTAACCATTATTAACATTGAAAAATATTTGATTGGTAATAAAATTAGTCTTGATGATAAACAGATTGATAGTGTTAACTATGCCCTTTCAAATTTAAGTGATAATGTTAATATAATTTTTGTGTGTAAAATAGCAAGAGATGAAAATAAAAAGCCTGATTCAAGAAAAAAATTATATAAGACACTTTCTAAATATTCTCAAGTTAGAGAATTTGCACAATATAGAAGTTATGATAAACAGCTTCAGTCAGAAATATTAAAAATGGCAAAAGAAAAAGATTTAACTATTAGTTCTGATAATGTTTCATTTTTAATCGAACAGTTAGGTGTTAATCTTACATTGATAGACTCTGAATTAGAAAAATTAAAAATTGCTATTCATCCTAATAAAGCTATAAACCAAGATGCAATAAAAAAATATTGTACATCCTCCGAAGATGTTTTTATTCTTGCTGATTTAATTATTCAGGGGAACAAAAATGAAATATTAAAACAATATGATTTATTAACCGAGAAGCGACATCCTTTGGAAATATTTTCTGTTTTACAAAGTAATTTTCAACGTTTTGTTTTTGTTAAAAATTATGAAAAGAAAATGAGTACAAAAGATATAGCTTCAAAACTAAAATTGCATGAGTTTGTAGTAATGAAAATGCAAGAAAAATTGAGAAAAATCTCTCTTGATAAATTACTTAAAATAAGAGAAAATCTTATAAATGCAGAGTATAAATTAAAAACAGGACAGTCTGCATCCAGTGAAATATTATTGGAACTTACATTATTGAGATAGTATGAATAAAGTTTTAGATAAAAAATATCCGTATTTGAGTAATTTTTTTAGAACTGCAATAGAGCAGAACAGGTTATTTCATTCGATTATTCTATATGGAAGTAATAACTATATACAATATGCAATGGCAATGGAAATGGCAAGACAGTTAAATTGTCTTGAAGATGGTAGGGAAGATTGCAATTGTCAAAATTGTCGTTGGATTAGAGAAAATAAACATCCTGCAATAATGACAATTTCTAAAATTGATAATAAGACCGATTCAAGTAAAACAGTTATTTCTGAAGATCAAATAAATATGGTATTGGATACTTTGGTAAATTCTTCTGATTATCATAGGGTATTTATTTTTTGTGATGCGGAAATTAAAACTCTTTCTTACTCTGAGATGCAAGAATATAATGAATTTATTTCTACCGGATTTAATTTGCCGCAGGAGAAAGATGAAGATAAATATTGGTATTCAAAAGGAATTAATACAGGATGTTTTTCAGCAGTTGCAGCAAATGCAATGTTGAAATCTATAGAAGAACCATCTGATAAAGTTACTTTTATATTTTTGACAAATAATAAAGACGATATTCTGCAAACAATAGTATCTCGTTCTCAAGCCTTTTATGTTGCTGATTCAAAAAACAGTGTCTATAATGTTGAGTTCTTTGAAAAGTATTTTGAACAATATCCTGAATTTGATAAAGATAGTGCTTTAGACTTTGCACAAACTCTTTATACATATCAGATTGAAAATGATATAGAACCTACTTATATAATAGATTGTATACAGTATTATCTTACTCAGTTAATAAAGGCTAATATTAATAATTCAATTCTGGTGAATAAAATATACTCAGATATTGAAAAAACAGAAAAATCTAAGAAAATGCTGGATGCATATATAAAAGAACAAACTGTATATGAAGATTTAGCTTTTTATTTTGTCAAATAGAAAATAAGCAATAATTTTATACTTTTTGTTTTTATATTATAGGGGCAGGTTTATATGAATATCGGTAAAGCTATATTAGGAAATTTATCAAAAAAAACAGTTTCAAAGACTGCAGAAAAAGCAGCTGCTTCTGTTCCTTCCGATATTGTTTCAGTACAAAAAAGTGTTAGTGAAGCATTATCTAAAAATATTGCCGAGTTGGAAAAATTTGCTCAAACAGAACTTCCGCAAACATTATCAAGTCAAAAAGCAGCATTAGAAGGTTTAGAGCAATTGTCTAAGAATATAAAAAGTATGCTTTAATTAAACATTTTGAGTTTGATAACATCGACATTTTGTAATACAATTTGTATATGAAAATCAAAACTCTTGTTGTGCAGTTGGAAGCAATTGCGGGGGATATAGATAAAAATATTTTAAAGGTTCAGCAGCTTCTTGAAAATAGTTGTGTAAAATCTTGTGATTTGATTGCTTTACCTGAATTGTGGACTATTGGATGGGATTGTTCTGCTTTTAATGCAAGTTCAGAGTACTTATTTGAATCAAAAACATATAAATTCTTAAGAGAAACAGCAGTGAGATATAATGCTAATATAATTGGTGGTAGTGCTGTTTTGCGAAAAGATAATGAAAAAGATAGAAATACTTGTTTGATTTTTGATAGAAATGGTAATTTAATTGCAACTTATGATAAATATCATTTGTTTTCACATAGAGGTCAGTCTGAGGGATCTTTTTTAGAACAGGGTGATTATTCTCTTTTGGTAAATACAGATATTGGAAAAATAGGTATATCTATATGTTATGATGTGAGATTTCCTGAAATGTTTAGGAAATATGCCTTTAATGGTGCAGATATAATAGTAAATATGGCAGCTTGGCCTAAAGCTTATACCGATGAATATATTACATTATCAAAAGCCAGAGCTATAGAAAATCAATGTTTTTTTATCTCTTGTTGTTTGACAGGGAAAATAAATGAATCATTTGATTTTTCAGGCAATTCTCAAGTTTGTGATTATAAGGGCAGAGTTATTGCTAGGCTTGATAGAGAAGAAAAAGTATTGTTTGCTAAAATTGATACAGAAGAAATGCATCAATATAGAAAACAAATGCCAATATTAAAAGATACAAAAAAAGAATACAAGTTAATGGAGAAATAATGAAAAATCTATTCAGAATATTAATTTTAACAATGGTTTTTATGTTTAGCATAAATTGTAGTTTTGCCTTTTCTGTAAGCAAATTAGAAAAACTTATAAAAAGTTCAAATCTAAATGAAACTGCAACTCTTGCAATATCAATTCGTGATGCGGAGTCAGGTAATATTGTTTATGAACAAAATCAAAATAAATTGTTGCATCCTGCATCAACATTGAAAATTTTTACTACATATTCTTCATTAAATGTTCTTAGTTATGATTATTTATTTAAAACACAGTTTTATAAAGATGAGCAAGGAAATTTATATATAAAGTTGGGTGCAGATCCTTTATTGACTTCATCACAGCTTCAACAGGCTTTTCAAAAATTAAAGGCAGAAGGCAATACATCATTTAAAAATTTATATTTTGATGACAGTATTATAGATAAAAAAGAATTTGCGACTGGTTGGATGTGGGACGATGATACTAATCCTTATACACCTAAAGTTAGCTGTTATAATTTGGATGGTAATATTGTAAGGGTTGCTATGGCAAATAGTGCTGATGGTTTTGCTCAGGCAACTTTAAAATCTACTTATCCAATGTCTGTTGTAAGTGTTGTTAAGACTGGTGCAAAGAGTGATTATTTAGAAGTAAATCGCTATAATTGGATGAATCCCGAAGTGGTTGAAATATATGGTAATCTTAAAGCTGCTAAACCAATCAATATACCAATAAGTAGTATGAGAAGGTATTTTATTCATAATGTTGAAAAAGCATTGGAATCTAATAAAATTAATATTTCAAATACGTTATATTCTTCAAGGATAGTTCCTTCTGATGCTGTTTTGATAACTGAAATTACAAATCCAATAAGAAGAACCATTCCATCTATTCTTCAAAATAGTAATAATTTGATGGCTGAATCTTTATTTAAATTGGCCGCTGCAAGTAAATATAGTGCAACAGGTACTGATATTCTCGGTGAAGAGGTTTTTAAAGACTTCTATAAAAAGTTGGGTTTGGAAACTGATAAGATTTTAGTAAAAGATGGTTGTGGTGTATCTAGAAATAATCTTTTACATGTTGATTGGATGACACAAGCTTTGAATAAAATATATAAGCAGAAGGATTTTGAAAAATTCAGAGATAATATGGCTCAATCCGGTGATGGTACTTTGAATAACAGATTGTATCCTTTGCGTGGTGAAGTTTGGTTGAAAACAGGATCTTTATCAAATATTAGTGCTATAGCGGGATATGTAAAGTCTCAGGATGGTCATACTTATTCGATTGTTATCCTTACACAAAATTTTATTCAAGAACAATCTACTGTTAAAAAGTTCGAAGATGAAATTATAAATATAATTTATAATCGATAGGTTAATAAACTAAGCTGATTTTTTTAATCTCCTTTGAAAATATAATTCTTTTGTTCAAAGGAGGTTTTTATGACAGAAAAAATGGGTTTGTATAAATGTAATGTTTGCGGAAATATTATAGAGGTAATACATCCGGGGGCTGGTCAATTAGTATGTTGTTCTGTTCCGATGGAAGAATTGAAAGTTCAAACAAGTGATGATTCTTCCCAAGAGAAACATGTTCCTGTTGTTACTATTGAAGGAAGCTCCAAAACAATAAGAGTCGGTTCTATACCTCATCCAATGGAAAAAGATCATTATATTGTTTTTATTGAGGCTATTTCTCCAGATAAAAAATATTTGAAAAGAAAATATTTGAATCCGGGAGATGATCCTAAATTAGATTTGAAATCTAATTGTTCATATGGCGAATTCACAGCTCGTGAATTATGTAATCTTCATGGGCTATGGGTTTCAGATCAAGAAAGTTAATTTTTTATTTCTTTAAATCAATAAGAACTTTTACTAAGGCAGGATCCCATTTGATTCCTGATTCGGATTCCATAATTTCAAGTGCTTTTTCTTTTGATAGAGCGTCTCTATACGTTCTATCAGAAGTCATAGCACTATAAGCATCTGCAATTGCTATTATTCTTGAACCAAGAGGAATACTCATTCCTTTTAATCCTTCTGGTTCACCAGCTCCATCCCAACGTTCTTTATGGTAAGTAATATATGGAACAACCTCTGATAAGAAGTTAATACTCATTAATATACTTACACCGACATTTGGATGGTTTTGCAGTTTTTCCCAGTCTTCTTTTGATAATTTTTCTTTTTTATTGAACAATTCTTCAGGAAGAGTTATTTTACCTATATTTCTTAATAATGCTGCATAATAAATTAAATCTTTTGTCTTTTCATTTAGTCCTAATGCCGTAGATATTTCTCTTGCTAAGTCGGCTACATCGTGAGAGTAGTTGTTCTTAAAATTACTTTTTGCATCAACAGCTTTCGCTAAATCTTCTACGAACCATTGTTGCTCACTACTTAAATCGCCTATTAAAGCAGTTAATTCTGCACGATTATTTTGCAATTGTGATACTGTAACATCTTCTAGATTTATAAGCTTATTTGTTTCTTCGGTTAATTTTTCCAGACTCATAGAAGTAGCAAATAATCTTGCTGTTACAGTTAATAATTCTATAAATTCATCCGAAAGTTTTTTCTCTTTATAGTTTTCTACAACTATTACCCCTACTTTTTCCATATTATTGTACATTGGAACAGCAAGATAATATTTAACTTTATCTTCATTTAGTAATAAAATCGGTTTGAAATCGTCATCTTTACTACAGTCTTTTACTTCAACTTCTTTTTTATTATTGAAAGAAAAAGATACATAACTTTCGTCATCAAACTTATATCCGATTTCTGCTTCATATATATCATCATTGAAATTTAATGATGAACCTACGAGCAAAATATCATTCTTTGTTGTATTCAAACCCATAGCATTCTCTTTTGATAAGAATACATGGCAAGCATCTATCTCAAGCATTTGTTTTATTGTTTTAGCAATTGCATTGTATATTATATAGTCTTCTTTGCTGCTAAATCCAAGAATTTTTAATGTATTGTCTATTGAATATATTGCAATAAGTTCTTTTAGTTGGTTTTTTAAGCTTTCCAGTTTATCAACACTTGTTCTGCTGATTTTTTGAACAAGCTCATCTGAAATTAAATGTTCTGATATGAAATCGCCAAGATTTAATGCAAAGATTTCTTCCAAAGGGTCAGATTCCAGTGAAATTTCACTTCTTGCAAAAACTGAAACATTTTTATTCTCTTTTTTCTCTTCTGACATTTATAATCCTTATCCGTGTTTCAAAGACTATATTCCGAAATGTAAACTACTACCATTATATTTCTGATTATGATTTTATTCAAAATCCAATAACCTTTCTATCGGTATATTATAACTTAAACTTTAGCGTTTTTTACAAAATTTCATACTAATGTATGAGATTTTGTAAAATTATATAATTATCAAATCTTGCATCTGTTATCTCGCTGAATCCTTTTGATTTTATATATTCAAATGGAATTTCACATTCTACCATTGCAGGTTCTGTTATATTGTCATATATTGTTGCCTGCCTGTAGTCGTTATATAAACACCTACTTACAAAAAGTTCAGGATATTGCATTCGTTCTTCGAATTTTGCAATATTTGTTGATGAAGATTTATATGTATTTGTAATAATATAGTCAAATTTTGACAAATTATAATCTTCTATATTTTCAGGTAAGATTTTTTCTACATTGTAGTCAAACAGTTTTAATTTTTCTATGTAATAATTAGGGGTTTTTTCTTGTGAAGTGATTAGTCCGATATTTTTCTTCTTTTTATATGAAATATATTTAAAAATATCAATTTCATCAGATTTTGCAAGTAAAAAAGATGTGTTTGCGGCTGGGTTATTTATTTTATATTTTGCATATGAAACAATGTAAGATAATGGCATTTTATGAGCAATAACTACTAAATATATGAACATAAACCAACACATAAGAATTTTAAACAACTTATTGTTCTTTTTTATATAGGAATATGCAACAAGTGGAGATGCAATTACAACAAAAGTTAATAGATACCTCATATTGTATTGTGTAAATACCATAACCCTTGCAAAAATAATCAAGTTTAAAATCAGAGAAAGAGTTAAACTTGCCATTATTATATTTCTTTTTGATTTCTTGTTTTTTAGATATTTTTTTATAGATTTTATAAGTGAAGGCAAGAATGCTAATAAGCCCATAATACCTAAAGCTGAATTCATAAGTGACATTTGCGAATTAAAGTAAAAATATCTGTTGAAATAATTTGATGTAAAACTTTTATCTGTAGCTCCAATTAAGCTCAATGTCAATGATTGGAGATAAGAAATGAAACCATTGTAGTTGATAAAATCTTTTATGCCTGAAATATCAAAAATAGCGAAAATATATTTTATTAATGTACATAGCCAACCTTTGAAACCGCCTCTAAATTGATTTAATAAAAGTTGTTCGCGGCAAGAAACAGGATTATTGAATTGAATTATGTTTAGTATGTAGTTGTATGACGAAAAAATTATAAAGTTTAATATAAATAGTAGTCCAAATTTTAAAATATATTTTAAAGTTTTTTCTTTCTTGTAAATTAAGGTTATTATTAAAAGAATAATAAATACTGAAGGAATTGCAATTATTGATGTTGTTTTTGTTCCGACTGCGAGAGCGTATGATAATGATGCAAAAAATAATGCTAAATTATCATTATTTTTTACAGCTTTTAAAAATAAATAAATGCAGCCAAGTATTAATCCCCCTATAAACAAGTCAGCACAAGGAGTATATATTTCTATTAAAACAAGGGCAAATGAAGAAAATACAAATATACTCCATAATCTTCTTCTTATTGAAAAACCTAATTCTTTTAAGAAATTGTATATTATATATATTGTGCCAATGTAACCTATGTACGAAAATATAGCGGCTCCTATTTCGTTCTTTCTGAATAATAATAGCCAGGTGTATAAAAATTCCATATTTACAGGCATGATTAACTCTCGGCTATCAGGTGTTATATAGTGATTAATACATCCGTTTTGAATCCAAGTAGTACATCTTGGAAGGTAATATGTTAATGCGTCGCCAAATGTTACGGGGAAAAATAGTGCACTAATAAGTTGAAAAAATAAAAATAATCCAAAACAAATTGATAAGAAAAATAATATTTTATCTCTTTTTACAGCAAATAATGTTTTCTTAATTTCATCTTTTATTTCATTTTTATATAGTGGTTTACCTTCTTTGATGTATAAAATTGCAGAAATAATAAAAAATGCTATATTACAAATAAAAAATCCGTTTTTTGAGATTAGTTTAAATAATGAAAGTATTTCAAAAGAAAGGACAATTTGAGAAAAGGCAATTAATAAAAAATATAAGAAACCCGATGACTCTTTCTTATTCTTAGTTATTACATTTAAAATCATAAAAGAAGAAAGAATAACTAACAATATTGATATAAAGAACATAATACCTACCTTATAAACATGCAATCGCCATAACTGTAAAATCTATATTCATTTTTTATAGCTTCAGAATATGCTTTAAAAATAAATTCTTTCGTAGCAAAAGCACTTACCAGCATTAGTAGTGTAGATTTTGGAAGATGGAAATTTGTGATAAGTCTATCAACTATTTTGAATTTATACCCCGGGTATATAAATAATTCACTGCTGTCTTTGATTGGTATGATTTTACCATACTTATTCATAACTGTTTCTAATGTTCTTACAGAAGTTGTTCCAACAGCGACTATATTTTTTCCTTCTGCTTTTGCTTTGTTTATAATTTCAGCTGTCTCTTCTGTAATTTCAAATGATTCAGAATCCATTTTGTGGTCTAAGATATTTTCACATTTTACCGGTTTAAATGTGCCTAAGCCTACGTTTAAAGTTACAAAACAATGCTTTGTGCCTTGTTCATCAAGCTTCTGCAATATTTCTTTTGTGAAGTGTAAGCCGGCAGTTGGTGCTGCTACGGCACCCTCTTTTTGTGCATATACTGTTTGATATCTGTCAAAATCAAGACTTTTATACTCTTCATTTGTCATTTTTCTTTCAATATATGGTGGGAGCGGAATATTTCCTACTTTATCCAAAATTTCAAATATATTACCTTTGTATAATAGGTGTATTTTCCACTTATCATCATCTTTTTCTATTATTTCGACAGAAAGTTCTTCTGATACTTCTAAAATCATTCCGGGTTTTACTCTTTTAGAAGGTTTTATTAGTGAAATCCAAATATCTTTTTCTATTTCTCTGACAAGAAAAATCTCAATTAATGCACCAGTGTCCTTCTTTGCATATAATCTTGCTGGTATAACTTTTGTGTTGTTTAAAACCAGTAGATCATTTTCAGTAAGATAATTTGTAATATCACAAAAGTGCTTGTGTTCAATCGTTTTATTTAAACGGTCAAGTACCAGCATCCTTGACATATCTCTTTTTTGAGCTGGTACTTGCGCGATTAAATTTTCCGGTAATTCATAATTGAATTCTTCTAGTAACATTATTTTTTATCTGCTTCTATAGTTTTTGTTTCAATTGGGTTAATTGTTTTTGCGTTAGATAAATCTTTTACATCATGTTTTGCGTTATCTTCTGCTTCAAGCTGTTTATTTATAACTATAGTTTGAATTATTTGAATTATATTACTTACAACTAAGTATAATAAAACACCTGCAGGAATTGGAGCGATAACAAACATAAATATAATCATAACAGGCATGATGGTTCCCATCATTTTTTGCATTTGAGCTTGCATTGGATCTTGTTGAACATTTTTGTTTGTTGCCATCATGATTTTTTGAGTCGCAATCATTGTTCCTGCAAAAAGAAGAATTAAAATGAATACATCAAAATGGAATTGACCTTGTGGTGCATTTGTTGGTATTGATGCAGCCATTATGTTATCGCGTCTTTCAAAGTTAACAGTTTCGACTTCTCTTGTTTTCATATTCTGTATATCAATTGATGCGGAAGTAACCTTATCTAATTGGCTGTATTTTAAGTTAAAATCATCAAGGTTGATTTTTAAATCCATTGGCTGACCGGGAACAATTTCGCCTTGAATCTTTATTGCATTTTTAGAATCAATTTTTACATTATCGAGTTCTTGGTCGCCAATAATCACTTTAACTTTTTTGTAAACGGTAAATTTATCATTATTTGAAACACTGAACGTTCCATCATATGAAATTCCTGCATTTCCTCTTAAGGTTTTATCGAGTCTGTCTATAAATAAGAAGTGAGAATTACCTGCTTCTTGTATAAATTGAGGGCTGATTAATGCAGCATATAATAAAATGAATATTGGCATTTGTATTAATAATGGCAAACAACCTGACATTGGATTGAATTTGTGTTCTTTATAGAACTCCATCATTTTCCTTTGCATTGTTTGAGGATCATTTTTATAACGTTCTTGTATTAATTTCATTTTTGGCTGCAGAATTTGCATTGCTCTCATAGAACGTTGTTGAGAAACTCCTAAAGGCCATAGACAAAGTCTTACGATAACGGTAAGGGCTATAATTGCCAAGCCGTAACTTCCTGTAAGATTATTTAGTCCTTTTAATAATTCTACCGTTAATGTTGTAAAATCCACTGTATATTCTCCCTTCTTAGACTTTTATTAGTGTTTCGGTTTCTTTTTCTTTTGATTGGTTTTTTTCAACAGAAAGGTCTTGAACAACCTTTGCAGTTCCATGTTTTGTCTTTCCCCAATCCATATTATTTTTCATAAATATAATTTTAAAGATTATAAAAATTGCAAGCGGGAACCAAAGTACTACAATATATAATGCAGTAGTTACCGATTGAACTAGATTATCGATTGGTTTTAATTTAACATATTTTCTTAAACTGTAAAATAATGCAACAATAAAGAAGCAGCACATTAATGTAGATAATGCCATAGATGAAAGTATCCAATTAGGATCATCTTTTATATATCTGTAAGATTGAATCATTACTTCTGACACCATCCAAACAGGCAAAATAAATTCCGTAATATAAGCAGTCATATCTAAACTTACACGTAAAGAAATGTCCTTGGAGGTTAATACGTCTGAAAAATGTTCAAGATATCTTCTTATGCTTCCTTCAATCCAGCGTCTTCTTTGTTTTACTAAAGGAATATAAGACGGAACTCCCTCTTCATATACACAAACATCGGGACAAAAACGAACATCCCAGCCTTTAATTTGCAATCTGGTTGATAAATCCAGGTCATCTGTAATTGTATAAATATTCCAACCGTTAACATCTTCAAGTGCTTTTCTTTTTATTAATTCACCGTTACCTCTTAATTCAACAGCACCTTTAACAGCGTCTCTTCCTACTTGGAAGTGGGTATCTACTGCCATTTCATTATCTTGGCAACGTGTTAAGAAATTTTGTTCTCTGTTTATGATTACTTTTCTTGCTTGTACAGCACCTACTTGTTCCGGTTCAAGAGCTGGAATTAATTCTTTTAAAAAGTCCGGTTTTACTCTTGCATCAGCATCAAAAACAAGAATTGCATCTCCCTTTGCAATTTTCATTGCATCATTTAATACTGCAGATTTACCCGGAAATGCTTCTTTTGTTCTTGAAAAATATTTCATATTAGGATATTCATTGCTTATTTTCTCAAGAACTAACGCTGTATCATCTGTGCTTCTATCATCAATAACTATAATTTCATATTTCGGATATTCTATTTTAGATATATTTTCTATTGTCTTAGATATAACTTCAGCTTCATTATGTGCAGGTATTAATATACTTACATAAGGTTTATAATTGTAGTTCTTTTCTACAGGATGTTTTCTTTGTTTTCTCACTCTATGTTTGAAAGCTATTTGCATGTACGCAGTATATAAAGCCATAAAAATCAATATGGTCATAAATGCACATGGTGTATTCATATTATTTTGAAAGAAATATAAAAGTATTAATAATGAAGATATTATAGATAAAAGAACGATTCTCTCTTTCATTACCCCAATCCATTTTCTCTATACTCTATACATTTTACCAAAAACACATAATCTTTTTACTAATTATTACTTTTCATTACTAACTGCTAAGCTATTTATTTATTTTTTACATGTGATATAATCAGGGAATGTTAGAAATATTTAAAAAATCATTTTATATATTGAAAAATAATTTAATATTTATACAACCATTACTCTTAGGTTTATTATTATTAATGACAGCATTTACCTTTCTTCTTGGAAGAAATATTTTTAGCATACCCAAAATAGTTTTAATGTTATCTATAGTACTTATGTTTATTGCTTTTAGTGCAGGTTGGTTTTATATAAATAAACAGGGTGTTTTAAATTATAATGAGAATGATTCCAAAGAAGAAATAGCGCTAAAAGCTGTTCAAAATTTTAAAAAATTCTTTGAAGGAGTTGGTGCGGATTTCTTAAAAACAGCAGGTTCATATATTATATTATTCATTTTATATGCAACAACATTGTATATTGTTACTAAATTTTGTATGAGTGTTTTTGGCGAGCCTAAAATAATAAATGATTTCCCTAAAATCTTAAAGGCTTCTTCTCAAGCTGAAATTCTTAACTATGTAAATAGTATTACAATTCAAGATAAAATTACTTTTATGAGCTGGATGGTTATTTTTAATATTGCAGCATCCATAGTAAATTTTTTCATTGTATTACATTTTGCTGTAGTTAGTTTTGAAAATGTGAATATATTAAAGTCCTTTTGGCTTGCGCTAAAATTTTTCTTTAAAAATTTATTAGGTGTTGTTGCAATACTTGTTGTTATTTTTATTCTATATGTATTTTTGAATATTTTATCTGTTCTTTTGGGGTCAAATTCGCTTTCATTTGTTATTTTAATAATACTGTTTACTATATATTTAAATTATTATTTGCTTTTGGTATTCTGTTTTTACTATGACAAAACAAAAAATAATAGCAATAACAGGACCGAGTGCATCGGGGAAAACTAAATTATCCATTGAATTAGCTAAGCAATTTGATGGTGAAATTATATCTGTTGATTCAAGGCAAATATATAAAGAGTTAGATATAGGAAGTGCAAAACCTGGTTTAAAAGAGCAAGATGGTATTCCTCATTATTTAATGGATATTATAGATGTTAATCAAGAATATACAGTTGCTAATTTCTGTGATGATGCCAATATAAAAATAAAAGAGATAATCAACAAAGGAAAAGCCCCAATTCTAGTGGGCGGAACTGGTTTATATTTTAGGGTATTATTACAAGATTTTGATTTGCCAAGAGTTGAGCCTAATAAAGAATTACGTGAAAAATTAGAAAAAAAATCTTCCGAAGAACTTTTTTCTTTGCTAAAAGAGAAAGATCCTGATATAGCTGAAAAAATACATTTTAATAATAAGGTTAAAATAATAAGAGCGCTTGAGGTTTGTCTTACTTTAGGTATACCTATGAGTAAAGCCCAGAAAAAGAAAGAAAGTGAATATAATGTTTTGTGGTATGGCTTGAATACTCAAAATCGAGATTTCCTATACGAACGTATAAATAAGCGAGTAGATGTAATGTTTGAGCAAGGTTTACTTGATGAAGCTAAAAAACTTTTTGATAAATATGGCGAAAATAAGATTCTTCTCGGAACAATCGGTTATCAAGAATTATTTCCTTATCTCAAAGGGGAAACAGATTTTGAAACAGCTTCAAATCTTTTAAAACAAAATACTCGCCGTTATGCCAAAAGACAAATAAGTTGGTTTAATGCAAATAAAGATATTCATTGGTTTGATATTGAAAAAGAATCTTTAGCAAATATGCTTAAATATATTACGAATTGTTATAAAATGTAAAGATGAATTTTATTAAATAACAAAAAAAAATTTTTACCGGTCTTAAGTAAGTACGGAAAAAGGTTAAAATTATGAAAGTAAATGCAGTAAATATTCAACCTACAACAAGAAAAAACAATAAATACAAAGCGGCAAAAACCGGTGCGGCTTTAACAGCTGGTGTTTTAACCGCTTCAACTGCAATTTCTTGGGTATCTCGTCCAAAAGACATGATGCAAGTGGTCAATAATTGCGGAGGAAAGGGTAAATATGCTGCAAACTTTGTTATAGGAATGGCTCTTTTATCCGGAATTGGTGCTTTGGCAAATACAGTATTTTCTAAAATAGCAGAAAAAATTCAGCCAAAACAACCACCTAAAGCGGCAAACTAATTCTTCTTTTCATATAATATAAAAAGGGTCCTTATTTTTTATAAGGACTTTAACTTTGTCTATATATAAAAACCTCTCTATTATAGAGAGGTTTTTATTACATTCTTATTGTTCGGGATTTGAGAAATTATTTGTAATTTGATAAATATAATCAATAATTTGAGTAAAATATTCCAAAGAAGAAGCTCCGTTTATTATTATGTCTGAGTTATTTTTCTTAGGAAGAATATATTTCTTTGAAGCTTCTCTTACATATGCAAGTTGCTTTCTTGCATTTTCTTCATTTTGATTTCTTGATGTTTGGGCTCTATATAAAAACCATTTTTCTTGAATTTCGGGATCTATATCAACATAAAGTTTGATATCAAATAAATCAGCAACTTTTCCGTACATTGTTGCCATACCTTCAACAACAATTATTTTTTGTGCTTTCTTTGGAATTGCATTTGGAACAACAACGCCTGTTCCATTTACTAAATATTGAGGTATTCTTACATCTATACCTCTTGATAGTTGTTCTAAATCTATAAATAATTGTTCCATATTGAAATTGTCCGGAGAATCAACATCGTAACCGGATTCAAGCAGTTTATCAAACGAACCATACTTACTAATAAGCGTTGATATATCTCTAAAATAATTATCAGCACTTAAAATTTCGATTGGCATGTTTAATCGTTCTGTAGCAAGTTTAATTGTGTTGCAAATAGTGGTTTTTCCACTCGCCGATTCACCACTTATTCCGATTAAAAAATGTTTTTCAGGATTATTTATTAATCTCTTTGTGAACTTCGGAATAAAAGAAGGATGAATACTCTTAAAAATCGGCGTGTCACTATTTCTATCATAGCTCAAAATTTGTTTGAATTTTGAATTCAAATAGATTGCTAAAAACTCTCTTCCTGATTTTGTAGAAAAATCAGGTTTTAAAATTTTATCATTTTGTATTTTTTCTTTTTCTAATAGGGAATTCATACTTAGAGAAATACTCCAAAAAATAATTTTTGCTATCTGTTTAAGATATATAAATTTTATTTTACTTTGTACTCATGATTTTACATTAAACTTTTAGGCAGTCAAATATTTAATTACAAAGTGGAATGTAAATCTTTACATTATTCTTCAAAATATATATGGGTGGCTATTCTTAATTTTAACGGAGTGGAATATGAAAAGATTTTTGAAACTATTTATGCTTTTTTTTATTTTTTTTAATGTTTGCGTCAATGTCTATGCTTATTGTACAACTGGTTATGCGTGTTCTATTCAAGATATTGAAAAAATACAGGCTGAAAAAAATAGAGAGGTTTTAGCCGATATTGATAACTACTTCTCTAAAAAAATAAATGAAGATATTTTCTTTGGGAAAATATCTCCATCTGTTTTTTATAATGATTTATTTATTTTTAACACAATTGTTTAATATATTCTTTTAGTTTTATTATCTTTTCTTCCTTGTCTGACTCAACATATATCCTTAAAAGCGGTTCGGTGCCGCTTTTTCTTATTAAAATCCAGCTTCCGTCTTCAAGATATATTTTTAAGCCATCCATTGTACTGGAGTCTGTTATTTTATATTCTCCTATTTGAGAATATGTTTTGAATTTATTTATTATTTCTTCCTGTTTTTCTTTAGATTCAAGTTGTAAATCTATTCTGTCATTTATAAAGTTTTTATTTAAGTCTGATAAGAATTCTTTGTGTATAACGCATAATTTTTTGTTTTCATATGCCATCATTTCCATAATTAATAGATTTGCAAGTATTCCGTCTTTTTCCGGAATATGTCCTTTTATACTGAGACCACCGGATTCTTCTCCTGCTATTATTATATCTTCTTTTCTCATTGCAGCACCAAGCCATTTAAAGCCTACAGGTGTTTCTATAACTTCAATATCTTTTTTATCTGCATATAAGTTCAGCATAGAACTTGCCCCTACTGTTTTTGCAAGTTTTCCGGAGTAATTTTTATTTGTTACTAAGTGATTTAAAAGCATTGCTATAATATCATTTGCACTTATAAATATTCCATTCTCATCAAAAACCCCGAATCTGTCACCGTCTCCATCATTACTTAAGCCAATATGTCCATTTTCTTTGCATAATGCTTTTAATTGGGGTAAATATTTTTCTTTTGGATCAGGCATGTAACCGCCAAAATTGATGTCTCTTTCCAAATTTTGTGAATTGTTTTCGATTCCGTATTCATCAAGTATTCTTTTAAATAAAAGCCCTGCTGCACCATGGTGTCCGTCATAATTTATTTTGATATCTGATTTTTTTATTTTTTCTAAATTAATAATATTTTTTATATGTTTAATATATTCTTCTTCAAAAGAAACTTTTTTATATTCTTTTTTATCTCTTTTATAATTAAACGCAATCTCTAAATTATTAACAATTTCTTGGACCATATAATCTTCGGCAGGCCCGCCATATGGTGGAATAAATTTTATTCCTAAATATTCCGGAGGATTGTGTGAGGCTGTTAACATTATCGCATAGGCATTTTCTTCTAATGCCGAATATGCCAATACAGGTGTGGCAATTATTTTAGAACTTACTTCAACTTCAAATCCTAGGGAAGACAATTTCTCAGCAATATAAAAGGCAAAAGTATCTGCTTGATTTCTCGGATCATATCCTATTAGGATTTTTTTTTCAAATTTGGATTCTTTATATATATAAGATGAAATTCCATTTATAACTTTATCTGTGTTTTCATATGTAAAGTCTTTATTTAAAATTGCACGCCAACCATCAGTACCAAATTTTATATTTGTCATAATTTACCCTTTTTATTTATTTTATGTACAATTAGTTATAATATTAATCTATTTTATTATAATAGGAAAAGGTTTAGCAAATGTATGAAAAATCAATTGAAAATATTTATTATTTAGGTCCTGATGGTTCAAATACGCATAATGCTATGCTTAAATTTCTTGAATTGAGTTCTATAAGAGTTGATAATAAGATTGCAGAGAAAAGTATAAAGTCTGCTTTGAAAAATCTGGAAAAAGATTCAAACTCAATATGCATTCTACCTATCGAAAATTCAATAGAAGGAATCGTTAGAGAAACTATAGGTAATTTTTTAGATATAAAAGATGATAAAATCCATATACTAGGTGAAATTACTTTACCTATAAGGCATATGTTACTTTCAAAGTCAAAAGATAAAACAAAAATAAGAAAAATATATTCACATCCGCAGGCTTTAGCACAATGCAGTAAGTTTTTATATCAAAATTTTCCTGATGTTGAATTAAAAGAAGTTTCATCTACAAGCTATGCAGCTCAGAAAGTTTCAACTGAAGATGATTATTCAATTGCGGCAATAGCAAATGAGACTTGTGCCCAGTTGTTTAATTTGAATATATTATCAAATGATATAAATGATGAAAAAGATAATAAAACAAGGTTCTATATACTTGGCAGAGGTAGTGTTTGTTGTGAAAATACCGGTAAAACCTCAATAATTTTATCCACAAAAAATTATCCGGGGGCGCTTTGTGATGTTTTGCAGATTTTTTCAAAGCATGGTTTGAATCTTACATATATTGATTCAAGACCATCAAAAAGGAAACTTGGTGAATATCTATTTTTTGTTGAAATTGATGGCTTAAAAACTGACAAAAATGTTAAAAAAGCTATAGATGAAATCATGAATTTTGTCGATTTCTTTAAAATCTTGGGATCTTTTAAAGTTTACATCTAAAAAAGAGAAACTAATTTAGTTTCTCTTTTTTTATTAATAAGTTATAAAATAACTATTTTACAAAATTATTAAAAGTTTCAGCTGCTTTATCTGCTACACTTGCTTTATCTGGATTATATTTGCCAATATTCGTTTTGAATTTATCCACAAATCTTTGTAATCTGGCTTCTCTTATATTTGTCAGAAGTTTACTATCTCTTATTTTTGTTAAAATTCCTTCTGCTTTTTCTTTTGCAACTATATATGTTTTTGAACCTGTAATTTTTTCCTTGATTCCTGTTTGTGCAAATTTATCAACAACTTCACCTGCTTTTTTATTTATAAAATTACCGGCTTTTTCTAAATAAGGTAAAGCTTTTGCTGCGAATTTATTAGTTTTTTCATTTACTGCAAATTTTCCACTTTTTGCACCTAATGCTAATGTTGTAGCTACTGCAGATGCAACAATTGCTCCTTTTATAACTGTTTTTGCAGCCTTTTTAACCGGACTGTATGTTTGAGCTGATTGTACTGGTTGTATTGACATTTTATAACTCCTAAAATTTATCTTCTACTAATTTAAAACATCTAAAAATAAAATTTGTTATAATTCTTATATTTGTAAACTAAATGTTACACTATTAATTTTATTATAAATATTTTTGTATTAGCAAGCGTTTTGGCTTATTGTTACAATTAGAAAAGGAACTCTTTACTAGAGTTCCTTTTGAGGTAATTATTTTTTATACTAAATATTATTTATTTGTTTAGGCTGTACCTTTTGTTTTTGGTAGTTTTGCTAAAACCAATTCTTTTAATTGTCCTGCTTTTTCTGCAATTTTTATTCCGGCAGTTTCCAAACCACTAAGACATTTTTTTAGGGTTTCATTATTAACTTTGTCTTTTAATCCTCCGATTTTGCCCTTGCCAATAGCTAAACCTGCTGCAATAGCACCGGCTAGAACTATTGTACCTAAAACTTTTTTACCAGTTGAGCCTTTGTTCTCTTTTTTCCCTTCAAGCCCCGAAGCAGCTAGGGGTGTTTCTGCTTTTGTATATGCTTGAGGTTGTGCTAATCTTTCTTGAAAACTTGTTGCTGCCGCACTTCTGAAACTTACTGAATTGATCATAATTACCTCCTAAACTTTTACTGGTATATTCATAAAACATATAATCATTTTAAATTGTTTCTTTATACCTATAAGTTTTACAAAACGTTACATTTACCCAAAGTTATTTATTTTTATACACAAATGAAACCAAATATATTATAACATATTTCAAAACATAAAAAAAGTTTTTGTATATTCGGAATAAAATTTCTTATATTGTACTCTTATTAAATAGAGGATATTTTAATTTACAGAGTTTTGGGAGAAAATTTAAAAATATGAGTATTAAGGAAACAATGCAATTAACAATAGATGAAAAAGCTTATGGATATGCCAAAATATATGCATCTTTATTGTCAGATGAGTTCCAAAGAAAAAGAGCTTATGCTTCTATTTTAGCTTTGTATTCTTTTTTGAATACTATAGAAAAAACATCATATCAGATACAAAAATCTATGACCTTATATAGAAATCCGCTAATCAATGAACAATATGAAATTTCTGATTTATATGTTAATGGTTGGCATTTAGATATTAGAGTTGTTACCGGTGGTGATGCAGTTTTAATACCCAAAATTCATTATGATGCAGACATTGTTCCTGATTTTTATGTTGTTATTAGAGTTGATTCCGCACTTAAAAATGCAGAGTTAATTGGTATTGTTGATACTGCAAATGTTACAAAAGAAGCTTTTGATTACCATTATTACAGTATTGCGTTTGATAACCTGATTTCTTATGAAGAATTTTTAAATAAAATTCAGAATAAAAAGATAGTTAATTTAAAACAAGAAGATCATGAACTTTTCAAGGAATGTTATCTTGGTTTAATGGATAATGAAATTGATACGCCTACAAAAAACAGAATATTAAAACATTTATTTGAATGTGATGAATGTAGAACAGAATTTTGTTGTTTTACAGGTTTTGAAATGGTTAGTTGTAATGCCGCTAAATATCCTGAACTTTTGGATGATAAAACCTTAAATATTATTGGTGCACAATGTGTTGATGATAAAAAATATGCAGGTAAAGAAGAAACAGTTTATATTAGTGATGATATAAATAATGAAAATTTAATAGAATCAGATGAAACAAAAGAAGAAACGGTTTCTGATATATTGGATGAACTGTTTAATATAGAAGAAGATTTTATAGAAGATTCTGAAGTTATAAAAGAAAAATCAATGACTACTGAAGACATTTATCCTTCTTCTTTAACTAATAATGAAGAGCAAATTATAGAAGATGACAACAATGAAGATAGAATTATAAGTAAAACAAGTGAAGATATGGAAATTATTGAAGATTCTTCTTTTGTTGAACTTCCTTCAGGAGAGGTACTTAATAAAGATGAAATTGAAGTCATACAGGATAATGTAACTTCTGAGTTGTCGCTACAATCTGATGTAGAGGTTATTGGTGAAAATACTACAGATGTATTGAAAGAGAATGAAGAACTTATTATATTTGATGAAACAGCCAATGATGATTTGATTACAGCGGAAGATGAAAAATTATTGTCTGATGAAGTTGATACCAAACAAAAAGTAATTGTTGATTACGATGAAAATGATAATCCAGTATATTCTTATATAACTCCAGTTAATCAAGATGAGTCAGAAAATATTTTATCTGAAATAGAGCCTATTGAAGATGATGAAGTATCCATTGAAACAGATGATATAGAATATGAGTTGGTTTCTGATGAAGAAACAGAACAGTTAGAAAAATATCCGAAGGAAGAAGATGAGGCATTGTATGAAAATAATGGTTCTTCAAAATATGAGAATAATTCTGATACGAATGTTGAACCTTTTGAATATTATGAAGAAGAGAAAAAAGAGGACTCTCTAAAAGATAGTTCGGAAATTCATAATAAATATACTGATTGTGATGAAGATGATACTGAAGAAAATCAAGATGATGTTGCTGAAGAAGTTCAAGAGTACGATGAATATAATGATGATGATTCTGAGGAATTTAAAGAATATGATGAATATGCAGATGATGATCAAGATGAAAATGTAGATGAAGATGAAAATGTAGAAATACCGGAAGAAAAAATTTCTAAAGGTTCTTCAAAGGTTGCGTTGTTATTAATTTCAGTAGTTGTCCTTATGTCTCTTATTGGTGGAGGTGTATTCTTATTGCTTAAAAATAAGTCGAATACAGAAGTTGTATCTTCTGATACCCAAAGTGATTCCAATTCCATAGAAGTTCAGAAAACGGAAGTCCAAAATGATATGTTTGAACAACCAATTGATTCAGAATCTGACAACGTTCAAAGTGCTAATACTGTAGGTCTTGAAGATGTTGTAAATTCTCAAAATTCTATTGATAACAAAGCTTTAGAAACGATGCCACCTACGGGAACTATTGCTGTACCACCTTTAACGGAAAGTGATTTAATTAAGCCTGTAGAAAGAAAAAGTCATGGGGATGTAAATAAAGCAATAGCTAATGCCTTCTCTCAAGGTGGTAGTGGGGTATCACTCAGAGGCCTAAACTGGTTTTGTACATCTGAATTGTTTAGTGACAGAACTTTTAAAAATTATCTCCAAAATTTAGATAATACATTAAAACAAAACTTGAAAAATAACATTTTGAATGCAACGCAAACACCACCGAAAGATTCTGTTTCTGCTAAGTTTGCCATAGATAATAACGGTAATCTACAGAAAGTTATAATATCCGAATCGAGTGGTTTGGAAGAAATTGATAACATAGTGTTACAAAGTATTAAAGAAAGTTTTGATGGCGAAAAAAGCATGATACTCAATGATAGCACACTTAAGTCCGATATTTATTACCTAAAAGTAGTTATAAAATTATAATTTATGTTATTATATTGAATGGGTATGCGAGATTAGAGAAAAAGACTAGTGCTTTTAGTTGAAGAACAGAGATCTTTAATAGAAAAATTTGTAAAGGCAAACAAAAATTTCAAGGGCAACGAGGATTTGTTTGAGGATTTTTGTAGTGAAGCTTTTCAAAAAACTTATATGATATTTAATTCTTCTTCAAATATTCAGAAGATAGAAAATTATGTGGCAAAGGTAGTTCATACTTCTATTCTGAATGTGCTTAAGAATTCAGGAAGAGTTAGAAGAACAAATGAAGGTTTTGTACCTACAAAAGAAATTAAAGTCCCGGAATTTAACTCTACGATTAAAGTTAAAACTCAACCTTTGGGACCGTCTTTTATTATGGATTTTCCTGATCCTAAAGAAACGGCAGAAGAAATTCTTATTACAAAGGACTGTATTCAAAAAATATCGGATGCCGTTTGTGTTGTTCATAAAGAGGTTCCTTCCCAGCAGTTTTTAGATATTTTTTATCTTAGATATGTCAAAGGATTAAAACAGACAGATATAGCAAAATTTTTGAATTTATCTCAATCTGAAGTTAGTAAAAGGCTAATGCAACTTTCTAAGTTAATAAGTAATTTCTTAGATGGTGGTAAAAGTTAGGTTATAATATGATATGTCGCAGATGTGGTGCAGAATTACCTGACAATACAATAAGATGTAGTAATTGTGGGATAAAAGTAAATATGTATTGTCCTGAATGTAGGACAATTAATATCTTTGGCACTCAGATTTGTAAAAATTGTGGTTTTGAACTTCTTAAACATTGTCCTGTGTGTGGAAGTTTTAATATCTATTCTGCTACTGAATGTCGTAAATGTAAGTCTCCTTTAGAAAAATATCAGTCACAATTAAAAGAAGATACAAAAGAACTTGCTGATTTTGAGGTTGTATCGTCTTTTAGCTCTCCACAACCAACTTTCATAAATAGTGATTTAGATTTAACTATGGATAATTTTGTTGAGGAGAAGAAATGTATCGAAGACGAACTTCCATTAGTAGAAACATTGACAGATGATAAAAATAATTATGACATAGAAAAAATATTTAATATAGACAGTGAAACTGATGAACAATCTGAAAACACTCAGATAAATGGAGAAAATGATGAAAATGAATTATCATGTATTTCTGAAAAAGGTGAAGAAGTTGATATATTAACTGAAAATATTGCGGTTGAGCAATTAACAGAGGATATTGATGCATCTGTAGTTGAAAGTATAAATGATGAAAATGCACAAGAAAAAGATGATGAGGAAGAAGTTTTAGATGATAATTCAATAGATATACAAGAAGAGGCTGTTCTCAAAATAATTAACTTAATAAAGAATTCATTGGTAAAAAATGTTATAGCTGTAAATGGTGTTGAAGGTAGCGGTAAGTCTGCCGTATTAAAGCAAGTGGCTGATAGCCTTTCTACAAAAGGGTTTCTTTCATTATATGGTAGTTGTACTCCACTTGTTCAAATTACTAGTTTTGGGTTTTTCCAAGATGCGTTTCTTCGAATTATGGGGTTCCCTCCTTATACAAATAGTACGGAATCTTTTATTAAAGATTTTAAAAAAAGTAATTTTTCTAAGGTCTTTAGTTTCCTCGAGGGTGATGAACTTACTTCTTTTTTGAATATTTTTTATCCATCTCAAAAGGATAGTTTTGAAAATATACTTGCGAATAAGCAAAAAATGTTTTCTATATTAGAAAAAGTTATTAAATCTTTCCTCGTTAATAATAACTTAATTATATCTATTGATAATTTTGAGCTTTTAGATGGTGCATCATATGAATTTATTATTCATATGATGCAAAAAGGTTTCTTCAATAATAGATTGAAACTTTTAGTTGCATATCAGGAAAATAAATCTATTCAAAGTTATTTTGATATGACAAATCTGGACGAAAATATGTTTGAAACTATTTTAGTTAAAAAGTTTACAAAAGAGGATTTAATTAAAACAGTTAGTAAAAGCACATATATAAAAATTGATGAGATATTTGACGAAGAGCATATTGATGAAATGGTTCGTAAGTCAGATGGCAATGCAATTAGAATGGAACAAGAAGTTGCTTTGTTATTTGATTCCGGATATATTTCGTTGAAAGATAATGATATTGTAATTAATGAAGATAATAAACCTGAGTTTAATCCTATTTCTTTTGAAGAGTTAATAAAACTCAGATTGAATTTTTTAAATCCAAGTGCTAAAAATGTTTTATTTATGGCTGCAATAATGGGCTATCGTTTTGCAACAAGTATATTATGTTTAGCTGTTACTATGCCTGTTAATAAAGCTGAAAAAATGTTGGATTATTTAATACAAGAAATGTTTATTGAAAAAGTTGATAATTATACTTGTGAGTTTAAAAGTCTTACATTATGGAAATTAATATATCAAGAAGCTAAAAAAGATTTATTATATAAAGAAAATTCAGAAAGATTATATTTATCTTTAAAACCATTAATTTTATCAAGCAATTTGCAAAAGTTGATATCCTGTAGTGAAGCCATTTCAAAAAATGAAGCTTTTTTGATTTGGCAAAGTACTGCAAGTATTACAGCCAAACTTGGGGATACTAATTTATATGTTATTGCTCAAAAACAATGTTTGAAAATACTTGAGGAGCAAGATGTCTCTGATTCTGAAATTATTAAGACTCAGATATATGAGGAAATTGGTAAATTATTATGTGAAAAATCGCCCAGTGAATCTGTTACTTATTTAGCAAATGTTTTAGATTATGAGATAAAAGAATCAAATGTTAGAAAAGTAATAGATTTATCAGGTTATTTTATAAAGAGTTGTTATTTAACCGGTAATTATTTTGGAGTTACGGAAGCTGTAGATACTATTATAAAATGTATTGATTCTGTTCAAACTAATGTATCTGAGCTTGATAGAGCCCTTATAAATACACGTAAGCTAAAAGCCCTATTGAACATAGGAAATAGTGAACAGATTGTTAATCTTGTAAATGAGGATATTATCCCTGAATTAGATAAAGGTTTGAATCTAAAGCCGATTGAAAGTTCTTATAAGAATATTGTTGTTCATGCTTGGTTGATATCTAAAATCTCTCTTGCCAAAGCATATGCATTGCAGGGTAACAATCAGGTCATAAATACAATTTCTGAAATCAGAGGTTTTATTGAAAAATATAATTATAATTCAAACTATTATTCTACTCAGGTGGATATCATTGATGCTTTTGCAAGAACAATTTTAGGTGATATCAATAAATCTAATGAAATTTTGAATAATCTTGCTGCTTCATATAAAGATAAAAATATGGAGAAAAATCTACTTGCTGAGTGGAATTTAGTTAATATAATAAATAGAGTTTTATCCGGTCAAAAGAATGATTTGAAAGTTGACTTATTTGAGCTTGCTGCATATACAAATAATATAAATGAACATTTTATAAAGAATATTATTAAGTTAATACTTGGTTCTGTTTTAAAAGAAGAAGGAAATACAATAAAAGCTTTAGAAATTTATAATGAAGAAATTACATACTTTGCAAAAGAGAAAGTTGCAATTGGTGCATTATTATCTTGGGCTTTAATAGTTAAGTTGTCTATGGAAAATGGAGAGGATGATAAAGCCTTAAATACTGCAACTAAATCGCTTGAAATTGCTCAAAGTCCTAAAATAAATAATTATTTCTTTATTATATATTTCCAAAAATATATTGCCGAAATATATCAGAGAAAAGGTGATTTGGCTGCTGCAAAAATGTATTTAGAAAAATCAATAATGCTCGCTAAACAGTTCGAACTAAAATATCAATTAATAGAACTTTATATAGCCTATGCAAAATATACAGAAGAAGTTATGAAAAATAAACACATTTATTCATCTGAAAATGTTAGAACAGCATCGGAACTTTATAATAAAGCGCTTCTTCTTGCTAAAGAATTAAGGTTGCCTAATATGATTGAATTTGCGACCAGAGAGCGTTCCGGATTTAAAACATTCTGTCAGCTTAATTCCATTGAAATTTAGCTATCTTATTTCGATTGTTTGTACATATTGTCTTAATATATTTATTATTGTTTTAAACTCTTCATCTGTATAGTTTCTTTCTTTAATCAATGTTTTATCGTTTATTTCTGATTGGACAATAAATTTTTGCAGATAGTACTTTTTTGCATTTTTAATAAGATTTCCTATTTTTTCAAAATCTTCAATTTGAATTTGTATAGGAAGAACAGTTGTTCTGAACTCGTAATTTATATTTGCATTCATTATTATATTTATACTTTGTTTAATTTTATTTGTATCTATTTCTCGTCTTGTAATTAATGAATATTTATCTAACGAACCTTTTATATCCATAGCAATGTAATCAATTAAATTTTTAGACACAAGTTTTTCAATTACTTCCGGTCTATAACCATTTGTATCAAGCTTAACAAGAAAATTCATTGATTTTATTTCTGTAATAAATGCTTCAATATCAGGTTGAAGAGTTGACTCTCCACCTGTTATAACTACTCCGTCGAGTTTTCCTTGTCTTTTTTTTAAAAACTCAAGAAAGACATCCGGTTGACAGATGTCTTCATTGAGTTTTGAACTTAATAATCTCGGATTGTGGCAGTATCCACAATTAAAATTACATCCTTGAGTGAAAACTATTGCACTTATTTTATCCGGATAATCAAGTAATGATGTTTTTTGTATACCACCGATTAAAAAGTGCATTTGCATCTTTCTTCATCAATTACAAAGGTTTTTCTTGTTTTGAATTCAGCTTGTTTACCTTTATTCCATTGACTTATTGGTCTTATATATCCTACGATTCTTGAATATACTTCGCATTCACTTCCGCAGTCAGGACATGTTTGGTGTTCTCCCGGAATATAACCATGATTTTCACATATACTAAATGTTGGTGAAAATGTGAAGTAGGGGAGTCTGTAGTTTGTGCATACTTTCTTTACAAGATTCTTCATTGTTGTTGTATTAGAAAGTCTTTCTCCTGCGAAAATATGTACAACAGTTCCGCCTGTATATTTTGTTTGCAATTCATCTTGTAAATCAAGCAGTTCAAATATATCATCAGTATAATTTACAGGTAAATGTGTTGAGTTAGAATAATATGGATCAGCTCCGTTATCATATTCTTTTTCATTTGCACATATTATCTTTGGTGTATTTCTTTTATCTAATTTTGCTAATCTGTAGCTTGTACCTTCTGCCGGAGTTGCTTCAAGATTGTAATTATTACCTGTTTCAATTTGATATTCTTTTATTTTATCTCTCATGAAATCCATAACACCTAAAGCAAAAGTTTGACCTTCTTCTGAATCAATTCCTTTACCGAATAAATTTAAGCAAGCTTCGTTCATGCCGATTAATCCGATTGTTGAGAAGTGATTTTTCCAATATACATTAAATCTTGCTTTTATATCTCTTAAATAGAATTTTGTATAAGGATATAATCCATTATCTGTTAATTTTTCCAGAAGTTTTCTCTTTATTTCCAAAGAATTTTTTGCTATTTCCATTCTATCTGCAAGTAATGATAAGAATTCATTTTTATCTTTTGCTAAGTATGCAATCCTTGGAAGATTCATTGTTACAACACCAATTGAGCCTGTTAATGGATTTGAACCGAATAAACCTCCGCCTCTATATTCAAGCTCTCTGTTGTCAATTCTTAATCTGCAACACATTGAACGTGCATCTTCAGGATTCATATCTGAATTTATGAAATTAGAGAAATATGGAATACCATATTTTGCACTCATTTCCCATAGTCCTTCAATATTCGGATTATCCCAATCAAAGTCTTTTGTAATATTGTATGTTGGAATTGGGAATGTGAATACTCTGCCTGAACTGTCACCTGACATCATTACTTCAAAGAATGCCTTATTAATCATATCCATTTCTCTTTGGAATTGTGAATATGTCTCTTCTTTGTATTCACCGCCTATTATTACAGGTTGATCTGCATAGTATGATGGTACATTTAAGTCCATTGTAATATTTGAAAATGGAGTTTGGAAACCAACTCTGGTTGGAACATTCATATTGAATACAAATTCTTGAATACATTGTTTAACTTGATCATATGTTAATCCGTCGTATCTTACAAAAGGTGCAAGAAGTGTATCAAAGTTTGAAAATGCTTGTGCTCCCGCACTTTCTCCTTGCATTGTATATAGGAAATTTACCATTTGACCCAATGCTGTTCTAAAATGTCTTGGAGGTGCACTTGAAACTTTTCCTTTTACACCTTTAAATCCTTCCATTAAAAGGTCTTTTAAATCCCAGCCTACACAATATACGGATATTATATTCAGGTCATGAATGTGAATATCGCCATTTTGATGTGCTTCTTTTATTTCTTTAGGATAAATTTTATTCAACCAGTAATTTTTACTTATGTTTGATGCAATGTAGTTATTTAAACCTTGGATTGAATAAGACATATTAGAATTTTCATTAACTTGCCAATCAAGTTGAGATAAGTAATCGTCAACCATATCAATATTTAGACCTGAAGCAAAATCTCTGATTCTTTTTCTTTGTTCTCTATATAAAATATATGCTTTTGCTGTTGCAGTGTATCCGAATGAATAAAGTGCAACTTCAACTGCATCTTGAACTTCTTCTACTGTTGGCGCTTTTAAATTAGACTCTTTTTTATTGGCAATTTCTTGTGCCATTAATACAACTTTTCTTGTTACATTGGCTGCTTCTTTTTCGCCAAATTCTTTTGTTACTTTTGCTGCTTTTAAGATTGCTGTTTCAATCTTGTTTGCGTCAAAACTAACGATTGCCCCGTCTCTTTTTACAATCTTATCCATGAAATCTCCTCAAATACTTTTATCCCGATTTTTTCCCCAATAATTTGCATATTTTAATACATGTTTTATCTTCCACTTTTTTAAAGTCTATTTATCATAGTCCTTTTTCTTTGCTTTGTAAATATATCAGAGGTATATATTATATTTCTATAATATTGATATTTAGATTAAGTTTGAAAAATATGATAAATGGTATTACTTTTTTTTCAACATGTTTTTACAATATTTTATATTTAAAAAAGTCAAATATTTTACTATTTTTATTGATATATTTTTTGATACATATGGTAACTTCTGAAAACTTTTTTTACATAGTTTTGAGTCTCTTCGTATGGAATTTCCTCTATAAATTCATCATAGTCATCTGTTCCGTATTTTTTTATCCATCTTCTTACAGAACCTTCTCCGCCATTATATGCTGCTATTACCATTAAATCATCATTAAATTGTTCTTTTAGATATTTTAAGTAATTACATCCTATGTATAAGTTTGTTCTTGGGTTTTCTATGTTTTTAAGTGCGTTCATATCTGTTGTTAATTTGGAAATCATATAATTTGCCGTTTGTGGCATCAGTTGCATTAGACCAATTGCTCCGGTTGGACTTTTTGCATATTCATTGTAATAACTTTCTTCTCTTATAAGAGAAGCTATTAAATATGGATCAAGTTCTAATTTATTACCTGCAATATTAATTTCATCTACCCAATGTCTTGGATATGCTAATTTATATGAGGCACTTATAAATGGCGGTTTTATGTCCATTTTATCTATTTCATCTCTGGCAAGTACTATTGATTTAGCTTTTTTATCCCTTTTTAGTGCAAACCAACTTTCCACTATAGGGTTATTGAAATTAGCATCACTCCATATTTCATAATCACCCATTTCAAATAGAGTATTAATCATTTTTATATCTTTTATTTCAAATTGTGACATTGATATAGGAAACTCTATTTCATCTTTTTGTGATGGAATTTTATTTGTATTATTCGTTGTCCAAAAATCATTTTTTTTGTTTAAGATATTTTCTGCTCTTAACCCGTAATAATTGTCAGGATATTTATTAGTTATTTTTGATAAATAATTATGTGCTTCTGATAACTTATTTTGCTTAATCGCTGTTTTAGCAAGCCAAAATGCAATTTTAGGTGTTGAGTCTATGTTTTTATATGTATTAATGTGTTTTATTGCAAGTTGCTCTGCACTCTTATAATCTCTTTTCTTGTATTTATCCCAAAATACTTTCCATATAGCATCAGGACCATATTTACTTTCAGGATATTTTTTTATTATTTCATTGTATAGTATTATTCCTTCTTCTTGAGGAGAAATTTCTGCCAATTGATATAGAACATAGTCTTCTCCTTTTATTGATTTTTCTTTTACTGTTTTTAATATTTGAGTCCAGTTTTTCTTCTTTGTTCCAATTAGGTAAGATGCATATATATCATATATTTCATGTAAATTTTCTTCTTCTGATAGAGCAGAATATATTGGTAACCCGCTTTCTATCAATTTTTTGGCAATAACTTTGTTACCTGCATAATGATTTGCTAGTACAAAGTAATCCCAACAGCTGCTAATTGGAATTTGAGACAGATATTCTAATGCTTTTTTATACTTATCCGTTTTGTAATAAGCTTTACCCAATAATAGCTTATCCTTTGAACTTAACTCATAACCTAAAGAAGATAGTTCCTCTGCAGAAGATAATATATAGTTATTATTAAGTGCTTTATTTGATAGTGCTGATTCTAAGTATCCTTTAAAATATTCATATGCTTGCTTCTTGTCATTATTCTTTTCAATTAGTCCAAGAAAAAATACTTCCTCCGTTCCCAGGTTGTCTGCTTTTTTATATAATTCTTCAAATTGTATTTTGGCTTCTTGATATTGTTTGGAATAAAAATAACTTTTTCCTAAATTTAGTTTTGTTTTTAAATCAAAAATAGAATTAGGTAATTTTTCCAAAAATAGTTTGTATTTAATAGCGGCTGTTTTGAAGTCTCCAACTTTTTGAGCACTTTTGGCTTGTTTGTATAATGCTGCCGGGTATAATGGGCTAATCCATTTTATTTTCCCAAAGTTATAGTATGCATTCGAATAGTCGCCATCATTATAAAATTGGACTCCTTGTTTGTAATATAATGGTGAATTTTGTGTTATTTTATCGTTATAAATAAGTACCGTTACTATGCAAGGCACTACTATTATTAATATTCCGATTATATATTTTAGATACTTCATAAACTATTCTTTACATTCCTTTTCCTAATATATTATAAAATATATTTTTTATACAACAATTACTCTGTTCCTTCCTGTTGTTTTTGCTTCATATAAGGCTTTATCTGCTTTTTGTGAAAAGGCATTTGCGCTCATTGTATTATTGTATTCGCATACACCTATACTTGCAGTTACTTTTATATAGGATATACCATTTATCTCTGCTTCTTTTATATCCATTTTGGATTCTTCTATGACTTTTCTTAATCTTTGTGCAACTGATGTTGCTTCTGCAAGTTTTGTTTGTGGGAGTATTATAAAAAATTCTTCGCCGCCGTATCTGCAAGCAATATCATATTCTCTTATTTCATTTTTTATAACTTCTGAAACTTGCTTTAATACGCAATCACCTGCTGCGTGTCCATAGGTATCATTTACCTTCTTGAAATAATCTACGTCAATCATCATACAGCATAATGGAATATTATTTCTTTTACTGTTTGATACTTCTTGTTTTAATCTTATTTCAAACTGTCTTCTGTTATTTAAGCCTGTTAATGCATCTAATGTTGCATATTTTAATACTTCTGCATATACATTTGCTCTATGTATTGTTAGACCTGATTGTCTTGTCAATTGTGTAAGGTAATCTATATCTTTTTGCAGAAGTTTTTCTATATTGCTATATGCTACAATTGCCCCTAATATATTTTCTTCGCTTATAAGAGGGAAAACACCTATCTTACTATTTTCAGATAATATAAACTCTGTAGTTTGATTTATTTTTTCCAATAATTTATATACATTTTCATCTTTACAGGCATTTGGCCAAACAAGTTTATATTTGTCTTCTTTGTATATAAATATATATATTAAATGTGAGGTCATAAATCTGTCTATCATTTCTCCGATTAATGGAATAATATATGATAGTTCATATTGGCTTTCTATTATCTTAGCTATGTCCTTCATTGCTTTATAGAAGTTCAGGCTTATTTCCATTTGCTCATTTAATATATAGTTTATAATTGCACCTGATATTAACTTTGATGAAATATTCAAAATAGTAAAAAACTCTTTTGTGAATGCATTTTTTTCTGTATACACATTCATTAATCCAAAAACTTCCCCGTTTGAAACAAGCGGATATATTATATTGTTTTGTTCTGATTTTAGTTCCAGGATTCTATATTGTTCTTCTTCATTTAAATTACAGTCAAACTCTGAATCGTTAAAGAAAAATCTTTTTCCTTCCGTAATTGCGAGACTTCCGTATATTGTATTTATTCCTTTCTCCTTGATATCACTATCAAAAAGTTTCCAGTCACATACAAAATCTCTTAAAGCCATATTATTATTATCCCATATTACAAATTCGGCTTTGTCTATATTGAGATATGCTCTGAATAGTTTGTTTATCTCGCCAATTGTATTTGATGGTGAGATTTTTTTAGTTAATATGCTTGATAGTTTATTTAAAAAATCTATATTTTGTTCTTTTTGAATCATCTTGTATATTTTTCATGTCTTTATCATATGTGCACTTTAGAAGTTCATTCATTTTAAAGTTTTTTTGTTTTGATACTAAAACTTTTCCGTTTGTGTAGGTTATATCTTCATCTCTTAATGCTGTTATTTCATCTCGTTCTTTGAGATAATCATAATTACCTTCATTAAGTATTCTTCTTTTTATTTCATTTATTATTCCAAATACATATTTATTTCTTGTCTCATTACCGTAATAATCAAGTAAGATTGTTGTTTTTTCAAATTCTGCAAGTGCTTCTTTGTTTTTGTTCATGCTTCTTAAAAGAAGTGCAAAATTATAATGTGCTTCAAAACTATCAGGTTTTATATTTATTGCATCACAGTATTCTTGTGCTGCAGAATTATAATCACCTAAAAGATGATTTGTTAACGCTAAATTATATGTATTATCAAAATTATTTTTCAAATATTCTTCAGCTTTTTCATATGATTCTTTTGCTTTCTTTAAATACTTTATAGCTGTGCTTGATTTATCTCCCATATATACAGCTTTGCCTCTGTATGCTAATCCCATATTGTAATAGGCAAGACCTTTGTTCTCTTTTGTTGTTTTTTTATTATTGAAGACAAACGGAATGTTTATAGTAAAAGGATTTGCATTTGCAACTCTTCCATATTCCTGAATTGCTTTATCATAGTCAGCCATTTTTTCTGATAAGATTATTCCCAAGTCCATTCTGCAAACCATAAAATTAGGACTGTATTTTAAAGCATTTTCATACGCATTTACTGCTTCATAATAATTTTCAAAACTTACATATATGTTGCCAAGATTGCAACTGGCTCTAGAATGACCCGGATAATTTCTTAATGCAATTTTATAATTATCGATTGCTTTTTGATATTTCTTATCTTTATATGCCTTGTCACCTTTATGTACATAATAAAACCCTATGCATTTATGATACTGCACAAAATACCAATCTCTGCAAAAATATAGAGAAAGAAAAAATGCAACCATAAGCAGAGATAAAATGACTTTTGTTATTCTCAATTTTAAAAGTTTTATTATTAGGTTCACTCAATACCTCATATTTATAAATATATTGTGCCCTTTTATAGGCACAATATTTATATATTTTTGTTATGTATCAATGTTTGTTGCATATACTGCATTGTTTTCAATGAATTCTCTTCTTGGTTCAACGTTATCACCCATTAAAACATCAAATAATTGATCTGCCAGCATTGCATCTTCTATTGTTACTTTTAAAAGGGTTCTATTTGCAGGATCCATTGTTGTTTCCCATAATTGTTGCGGCATCATTTCTCCTAAACCTTTGAATCTTTGTATGCCAACACCTTTTTTCCCTCTTTCTTCTATTATTCTTTGAAGTTCTGTGAAAGAAGTTATTTTTATGTCTTCAGACCCTGTATTTAAGTTTAATGATTTTTCTTCTTCAAACAAGAAGTTTCTGATTAACGGATATGTAGATTTTATTCTGTTATATTCTGATGATTTAATCATGTTTTGCGTAATAGCAACAGGATCTATACCCTCACCTAAATCGACTTTTATTGTATATTTGCCTGTTTCAAGATTTTCTTTTAAAGAAACAGAATAATCTTTTGCTTCAACAATTCCGTAATTTTCAGCATGATCTTTTACATAATGTTGTAAATATGCTGTTATTTCTTCCATTCTTTCTTTGTTATCAAAATCTTCAGGTTTAATCTCTGCTCTTACCAAACCTCTTATTACTACAGAAGGTACTGCATTAATAATCGGGCTGTTAAATGAGTTATAATAACCTGACATATTACCTATTAAACTTACAAGTTCGCTATTTGCAACTACTTTATCCTTTGAATTATCGCAAAGAGTTAAACCTGTAGTTCCTCTTTCTCTTAGAGTTTTATCTAAGGCTCTGTCATCATATAGATATTCTGATTGTTTACCTATTGTAAGTTTATATAAAGGCGGTTGTGCGATATAAACATATCCATTATCAATTAATGGTTTCGCATATCTGAAGAAGAATGTTAATAAAAGTGTTCTAATATGAGCACCGTCAACATCTGCATCTGTCATAAATATAATTTTGTGATAACGAAGTTTTTCAATATTAACATCATCTTCATTTTTGCTTATATTGATACCTATAGCTTGAATTAATGATTGAATTTCGTTATTACCGTATATTTTATCAAGTCTTGCTCTTTCTACGTTAAGAATTTTACCGCGTAGTGGGAGAATGGCTTGGAACATTCTGTTTCTGCCTTGTTTAGCACTACCGCCTGCAGAATCACCCTCAACGATATATAATTCACATTTTTCGGGTTCTCTGTTTGAACAATCTGCAAGTTTTCCCGGCAGTGTTGAATTTTCAAGAGCTGATTTTCTTCTTGTCAAATCTCTTGCTCTTCTTGCAGCTTCACGAGCTCTTTGTGCTTGAAGGATTTTTTCTATAATCAATTTTGCAGATTTTGGATTAAATTCAAGCCATTCTTGGAATTTTTCTCTTACAACATCATTAACGGCACTTTGGGCTTCTGTGTTTCCGAGTTTTTCTTTTGTTTGTCCTTCAAATTGAGGTTCTCCAAGTTTTACGCTTACGATTGCTGTTAAACCTTCTCTTACATCATCACCTGAAACGTTTGGATCTGAATCTTTAAGAAGGTTATTTTTTCTTGCGTAATCATTAAGTACACGAGTGATTGCATTTCTGAAACCTGTTAAGTGAGTACCGCCTTGATGTGTATTAATGTTGTTCGCAAAGCTTAATACAGATTCATTATAAGCATCTGTATATTGAAGTGCTATTTCAACTGCAATTCCATCAACGGTTTTATCCATATATACAGGTTTTTCAAACATTACATTTTTATTTTTATTTAAGAATTCAACATAGCTTCCAATTCCGCCTTCATAGTGAAATTCTTCTGTTTTTTCTGTTCTTTCATCAGTAAATGTTATTCTTAAACCTTTGTTCAAGAACGCCATTTCTCTTAAACGGTTAGAAATAACTTCCGCATCCATAACAGTTGTTTCTTTAAATATTTCAGGGTCAGGCCAGAATGTTGATTTTGTACCTGTTTTATCTGTTTCTCTGACTTTTTCAACAGGACCGGTTGGTTCGCCTCTCATATATTCTTGGCGATGAACATAGCCTTCTCTTGAAACTTCTACAACCATTTTTTCAGATAGAGCATTTACAACAGAAGCACCTACGCCGTGAAGTCCGCCGGATACTTTGTAACCGCCGTCTCCGAATTTACCGCCCGCGTGAAGTACAGTATGTACAATTTCTAATGCAGACTTCCCTGTTTCAGGTTTTATTGCTACTGGAATACCACGTCCATCATCTTCTACTGTTACACTTTCATCTTTATTTATTGTTACTTTTATATGTTTACAATATCCTGCTAAAGATTCATCGATAGAATTATCTACAATTTCATATACACAGTGATGAAGCCCTCTTTGGCTGGTAGATCCGATATACATACCCGGTCTCATACGAACGGCTTCTAATCCTTCCAAAACTCTTATATTACTGGCATCATAATTATTATTTGTTTCTGTTGTCATGCTTTAAACCCCAACTCTACTCATCGTTAATATTGTACTACAAAAATTACCTCAATGCCATTTTATTACTATTGCTTAACTGTTTATAAAAATGATAAAACAGGGAATTAAAAAATTAGTAAATTTTAGCAAGGAGAAAAGTTAACTAATGTTATTTAAGAGAAAATGCAAAATTACTTTTATAAGACATGGCGCAACAATAAATACAGAAGAAAACCGTTTTTTTGATGATGAAAATTACCCTGCTATAAATGCAAACGGTAAATATGAAATGGAAAAAATTTCACAGTGGGTTTATAACAAAGGACTCAAAATTGATAAAATATATGCCAGTTCAGCATTAAGAACTGTTCAAAGTGCACAAATATTATCTGATGTTTGCGAACACGATTTTGAAATCTTACCTGATTTGTCAAATAGAAAAGCAGGTGAGTGGAGTGGCTTGTCTTTTGAAGAAATAACCGTAAAGTATCCTAACTTGCTTGATAAGTTTCATGAAGATCCGGAAAATTTTTGTCCGAAAGGCGCTGAATCTCTTGATACTTTTAACAAAAGAGTTGATAAAGTTCTTAATAAAATTATCGCGGATAACTTACATAAACGATTGATTATTGTTACACATGGCGAAGTAATTCAAGCTGCAGTTGCAAATGCTTTGAATATTCCGCACAGTAGTCAGTTTAAACTTTATGTCCCGACAGGCAGCGCTACTCAAATAAGTTATTTTGAAGATTTTGCCAGTTTGGTGTATTATTCTTATATTCCTATATAAGAGGTGGATTATGAATTTCTTAAATATAAAAACAGATGAAGAAGTAAAACAACTTGCTCAATTGACTTCTGAAATTTGGCACGAATATTGGCCTGTAATACTTTCTGATGAACAAATTGATTATATGATTGATAAATTCCAATCCTATGCCGCTATTAAAGAACAATTGGAAAATGAAAGATATATCTACAATATTTTGGAAGATAACGGTAATATAATAGGTTATTTTGGCGTTTCTATTAAAGATGATTACCTTTTTCTTTCAAAACTATACATAAAGAAAGATTTTAGAGGTTTAGGCTGCGGAAAAGGAGCTTTTAATAAAATTAAACAAATTGCTCTTCAACACAATAAAAAATCTATTCAACTTACTGTAAACAAGAATAATACAAATACCATTAAAGCGTATGAAAAATGGGGATTTCATACAATTGATTCCGTTGTTACCGATATAGGAAAAGGCTTTGTTATGGATGATTATATTATGGAGTTTAAATTATAGGAAAATTAATCCTAAACTCATAATTAACATTCCCGATACGATGCCAATAATTACGTGATGGTTTTCACCGTATTCTCTTGCTAAAGGTAACAGTGTATCAAATGAAATATATACCATAATACCTGCGACGGCTGCTGTCATTATGCCTACAGCTTGGGCTGGCATTATTGTTCTTAAAAGTAAAACTCCGATTAACCCGCCTATGGGTTCAGATATTCCTGATAAAAATGTATATAAAATAGCTAATCTTTTTTTGCCCGTAGAATGAAAAATAGGAAGTGCTATAGCTATTCCTTCAGGAATATTATGTATTGCAATTGCTATTGCGACGGGTATACCTAATCTTAAATCTTGGCTAGATACCAAAAATGTTGCGATACCTTCAGGAAAATTGTGCAATGTTACAGCAAGTGCAGTAATTAATCCTGCTCTTCTTATCTTTTGTCTTTGATATTTTTTTGATGTATTTAAAAAGTCCGACTCAATATGATCAGGTATAAAATAGTCAATAAGAATTGCAATAACTATACCGAATAAGAATCCAATAAATGCTAATGCTTTTGATGGGATTGAACTATAAAAACTGCTTAGCATTTGTGGTGCTTCATTCATAAGTTCACTTAGACTTATATATACCATTACGCCCGCAGAAAAGCCTAAACCTATAGAAAGAGCTTTCAGGTTATTTCTTTTTACAAAGAAAGTTATAAACCCTCCCAATAAGGTCGACATTCCGGCAAATAAAGTTAAAATTAACGGTAATATATAGTTACTCATACGAATATCGTAGCACAAAAAATTATATTGTAATCAACTGTCTTTTTTTATTGTAAATAATCATATATAATTGCTTTATGGCTAGGTTTTTTTATAGAGTTAAAAATAAACAAAATAAGGTTGCTCAAGGTTTCATTAATGCTTCTGGTATATCTGAAGCTGCTCTTAAACTTGAAAAACAAGGGTACACTATACTCGAAATAAAAGAGGAGTTTAGAAATACATTAAGTAATAAAGGAATAATTTTATCTGATAGTATATTACCTTTTTCTCTTCAAGAAAAAAAAGAGTTTTTTAATTCTTTCTATTTCCTATATAAATCAGCGCTGCCTGTTCTTGATATTTTTAAGTCGATTGCAAATTCATCTACAAAACAACAGGTTAAATTGTTCGCCTCTTATATTGTAAAAAAAATAGAAAAAGGAAAATCTTTAAAAGAAGCAATGGCGAATTATTCAAATGTGCTTGGTAAAGCATATACGGCTTTAATTGTTGCAGGAGAACAAGCTGGTAAATTAGATGAAATACTTTCTGATATATTAATAAACATCAAACGTGAAGAAGAAATAAAATCAAATTTAATTGCCAAATTAACATACCCGACTTGCATTTTTTTTATGGCTATTGCAGTTGCCTTACTTTTTAAGTTCTTTATACTTAAAGCTTTTTCTCTTATGGGTACAGGAGTTTGTTTTTCGGCTTTACTTATGTTGTTAGTTACAGCAATTATAAAAATTATAGTTATTTATGCTGTTTTCTTAGCAGGATGTTTTTATATATACAAAAATAAAAGACTTTTTAATAATTTTATTTCTTTTATTATGAATATTAGAATATTTGGGAATTTGATGAAGTGCTATTATTTTTTAAATTTCTTTTCTGTCTTTTCGCTTGCATATTCTGCAGGCATTACATCTGCTGAATCAATCAATTTGTCTGCTTCAGTAATTAATGTGCCAGAGATAAATAACAAGTTAAAAAAAGCAGAAAATATGGTATACAATGGATGCGAAGTTGCTACAGCGCTTGGTGTTACCGGGTTATTTTCAAGTTATGCGATGTCTCAAATTACGGCAGGTGAAAAAGCCGGAGAACTTGATAAAATGTTAAAAACCGTTGCCTTAGACTATAAAAATAAATTAGAAGTTTCTATGAATGTACTTTTACAGGTTGTAGAACCTATTATGCTTATATTTGTCGGTATAATAGTAGCAATGGTTGCCGTAAACGGATATAAGGCATATTTTGGCAGTCTTTTTTCAATGTTTTAAAGATTATAGCAACAACACTATTAATTTAAAATTTATATCTTTTCAATTGTGATTTTATATCCTAACAATTCTGCAATTATTTCCATTTCATCATATCTTAATGAACTTAAAGAAATTTTGTGTTGTAAACTTTGTTGTGTATAATGTTTTCCTGTTTTTTCTTTCAGTATATTTGCCAATTTTTCGACAGTTAATCTTTCCTTAAGTATCATTATTTTTACTTGTTCTCTGGAACTCATATATACCTCATTTGGAATAATTATACTTTTTTACGAATAATATTGACAAATATAGAATTTAAAATTAATATATTAACCCATATAAGGAATAAATATTCTTTATTTGGATTAAAAGGTTAAGGAGAAGAATTCATGAACAAATCAGAATTAGAAAAAAATTTTAATGAAATTATAGAAAAACATACTGATTTCATTGTTAAAAACTTTTCAGAAGGAAAAAGTTTAATGAAAATAATAGAAAAAACACTAAAAAAGTCATGGACACAGGCAATTTTTATTTCAATAAGAGCAAATATTTTATTAATAAGTTTTGAAAGGTTAAAAGAAAATCCAGAATTTTTAAAACGATTAAAAGATGAATTTATAGATATTGAAAAGGTATATAAATGTATGCAAAAGTGTGAGTTATGTTTTTTTCATCTATTTAATGAAATTGAAAAATTAAATGGACTTATAATAAAAGAAGACAAATAATTTTTATATTGACTTTTCTTATTGCAGAAAAGTACCAAAAGGCTAGCAACTGGATATTCCGTTTTATCTAGTGTCGCAATAAATAAACTATGTATTATATTAATTTATTCTGTAAATAATTCTTTTATTGATATTTCAAAATAATTTGCAATTAGTGTCAATTTATCTATTGTGATATTTATTTTGCTTTTTTCTAATTTTGAAATATATGAATTATCAAAGCCTAATGCAAGAGATAATTCCTCTCTTCTTATATTTCTTTTAATTCTTAATTTAATTATGTTTTTTGCTAAAAGTTCTCTATTTGAAAATTTATTATCTTGACTCATATTTTAATTGTTGATTGTAAAATTAATCTTTAAAATCAAATAAATCTTTTACTTCAATTCCAAGATTGTCTGCAATTATTTTTAATTTTGAAGCAGTTACATCTGTTTTGGCAAGCTCAATTAAGCTTATCATTGCTCTTGAAATTCCATTAACTCCTATATCATCTTGAGTTAAGTTTTTTTCTTTTCTGATTCTTTTTAATTGTTTTGCTAATTTTTCTAAAAAAGGCTTGTCCATTTTTTTATTGTTAGTTATACTAGCATTAACAACAACTAGTCACACTAGCAAAATGAGTGCCTAATCTTTATGCATAAGAAAAAAATACTAATTGATTTAGACGGTGTATTAAACCAATATGGTAAAGAAAAATTTGATGAAAACTATATTCCAAATTTAAAAATTGGAGCAAAAGAGTTTATTCAAAAATTGTCAAATGATTTTGAATTATACTTGTTTACAAGCAGAAATCTTTTACTTGCAAGTAAATGGTTGATAAATAATGATTTAGATAAGTACTTTAAAGATATAAATAATATTAAAATACCATCTTTTCTTTATATTGATGATAGAACAATTTGTTTTAAAGGTGATTTTAATAATACTCTTTACGAAATATCGAAATTTAACCCCTATTGGAAATGATTATAGTTCTTGATTTTGTTTATCACTTATATTTTATCTATTGCATCTTTAACTTGTTCAGTACTGATGGCATTCATACAGGCTTTATTATTTTTACATTTTCCTCTTAGTGCACAAGGCATACAAGGAAGATTCGCTTTTAACAAAATATTACCCTCTCCAATTGCTTTCCATTTTTCAAAAGGCATTGGACCATATAATCCTATGACTTTCGTTCCTACTGATGATGCCATATGCAGGTTGCCTGAGTCATTACCTAATATAAAATCAACTTCTTTTAATAGAGCTAAACTATCTTTTATTGTTACTTGTCCGCATAAATTTACAGGTTTTATTTTTAATTCTTCCTTAAATTGAATTTCTTCATATATTTTTTTATCTGATGGTGCACCAATGTATATTACCTGTATGTTTTTGTTATTAGACATATATTCAATAACTTCTGCAAAGTTATTAATATTCCATACTTTTGATTGATTTGTTGCAGTAACATTGACTACTGCTTTTCTATATTCTTCTTTTATATTATTTTCTTTAAAAAGTTGTTTTACTTTTTGTTTATTTTCATCTTTTATCCAATTTTCAAGATAAGTATCTTTTATATTAAAACCTTCTGCTTTTAAAACATCTAAAAAGCATAATGATTCGTGTTTTGTTTCATCATATTTAACTTTTTTTGTGAGAAGAAAACCTCTGTTTTCCGTATCAAACCCTATTCTCTCCTTTATTCCGGCAAAAAAACATAATAACGCACTTGATAATGATCGCTTTAAAACATATGCTTTATCATATTTGTTTTTTCTTAATTCAAAAACATAACTCCAAAATGATTTTTTCTTGCCTTTACCGTTTTCATATTTGTGTTTTCTTGTTGTATCAAAGTATATAAAGTTATTAACATAAGGACAATCTTCTATTACTTCTCCTGAATTTGGAGCAACAAGCATATCTATTTGTGCATCGGGATATATATACCTTAAATTACGTAAAAAAGGTATTGTTAAAATCATATCTCCTATAAATCGGTATCTCACTACCAGAATTTTTTTCATCTTCCGCATATTTCCTTGATATCTATATATGCTTTTAGTTTTAGTGCATATATTTTTATTGGTAATTCAACATCTTTTATTATGTCGATTATTTTTACAGCATCTTTCTCTGTTGTTACAATGCTATCAATATTTTCTTCTTGTGCAAAGTGGATAATTTTTGATATATCGTCTTGCTCATAAGAATGGTGGTCTTCAAATTCAAGAACAGCTATTAATCTGTAGTCGTTTCTTAGAAAATCATAAAAACCTGCGCTCTGCCCAATTGCAGAAAAAGCCATAATTTTTGTGTCTTTATTTAATGTCTCGCCTGTTAAGATATTATATGCGTAATCGGGAACTATTTTACATAAATATGTATCTTTTTTGAATCGCTTCTTTAAATAATCACAATATTTTAATGCATCACGTGAATCAAAACCTTTATTCACAACAACAAGTTTATCTGCTCTTTTTATATTATTTAAGTCTTCTCTTAAAGGACCTGCCGGCAGAATATGTTTATTCCCGAACTTATTTTTTGCATCAACTAAAACGATATCAAGATCTCGATTCATTTTTCTGTGTTGAAAGCCGTCATCAAGTATTATAATATCGGGATTGTATTTATCTTTTATAAATTTTTCAGCTTTTATTCTGCTTGCGCAAGTAACAACATATGCTCCTTTGCAATTATCACCGAGCCAAACAGGTTCATCTCCAGCCATAGATGCTGTGAATAAAGCACCTGAACCATCTGAAATAAGATTCGGTTCTTTATTCTTTAATTTTGCCCCATAACCTCTGGATAATATAGCAACTTTTTTATTTAATCCAAGAAAATATCTTGCAACTTCTAAGGTTAAAGGAGTCTTTCCTACTCCGCCTGTTGTTATGTTACCTATTGAAACTACATATGATTTTGATGTGTATGTCGGTATAAGTTTATTGTCATACATTTTATTTCTTATTTTTGAAACGATATTATAGAAAATTCCGACAACACTCAATATAGAAACAATCATTGTTTCGTATAAATTAAGTTTTTTTTTGTAGTGTAGTTTCGATATAAATAGTTTCATATTTGCCTTAGAATAATAATCTGAAAATTAAAAATCTTTTATTTAATTTTTCTGAGAATTTTCTTAGATTTTCAGATGTTACATTTATATCATCCATCGTTTGTTTAAGTTTTTCCTCGTCCTCTGTTGCATAATTAACTGTATCTAGTGTAATTGTTAATTTGTCTAGTGCAGTATTTAATCTTACAACAGATTCTTTTAGATATTGTTTTAATTGTGCATCTTTAGACATATCGTTAATATAGCTTGAAAGTTCTGCTATATTTTTTGCTGTTATATCTATATTTGCAAGCGTTGTTTTTGTTTTTGGATCTTCCATTAAACATGATAAATTATCAGATAATCTTGTAAATGACTTTGTAGCGTTTGCAACATTCTCTACAAATTCCTGATTTCCTGCAATTTTATTTATATTATCTGTAAGAACAAGTAATCTGTCAGAAAGTTTATTTGCGTTTTCTGTTAACATTTCAAGTTCTATCTTTGATAAATCAATTAACTCTTGAGCTTTTGCCATTGTTACATTTGCATTTGTTGTTAATTCTTCTAAATTAACAGTTGTTTGTTGTAAATCTCTTATAACATCATCCGATAACAATAAAGAAATTCTTTCGTTTGTTTCAATTAATGATTCTGCACTTCTGTATTGAAGTTCCAAGAAGTCTGCAATTCTCATTGGTTCTATAACTGTATATGGAGAATCTGTTTTTGGATAAGGAATATCTACAGAATCTTTAGGAATAAGTCTTAATTTCTTTGTATTATCTTCTTTTACAATTTTGCCATCAAGCATATCCGGAGTTACAAGTCCGGGTAATTCCACTATATATTTTACTTTATATGCATTTTTTGTTTTTATATTTTCTTTTACTAAGATAGGAAGCATATTTGTTTCAACAATTTCTATTTTTTTAATTGTTCCTATATCATAGTATTTATGGTCAAGTTCCATTTGCACTTTATCATCAGCGTGCAATACCAATGACTTATCAGATTCAGGTAAATATATAATCTTCTCTTTTGGAGGAGTTATTTCTAAGAATTGTTCTCCGATAATACCTGATTGTTGAATAGATATTTCAGAAGCTTTAGGAATTTCAACATTAGGCTCTGTTATAACAAATTTAACATCAACATAGCTTTCTGATGAATTTATTTTTGGTTTTATTTCTTCAACCTGACCAATTCTAACCCCCATCATTTGAACGCTGCTACCGGGTCTCATTCCGTTAACATCTTTGAAGCTTACAGTTATTCTGTCTGCGCTTGATATTGCCTTACCTTTTACCCACATAACTGTAAATAATAAGATTATTATTGCGGATAGTGCCAATATACCAACTTTAAATGATGATGTAAATTTCATATATTTCCTTCTTCCAAATTAATTTTACAATAAAAATCTAAAAACCAGAAGCTGTGATTTTCATCGGTCCATCCATTGAAGCCGATACAAACTGCTTTGTATATGGTGTATTTTGTTTTAGTAAGTCGCTTGGTGTTCCTCTATATACAATGTTTCCATCATATAACATTATAACTCTATCTGAACATCTTTGGATTGTTGACATTTGGTGAGTTACTATAATTGATGTTGCTTTTGTTTCATCTCTTAATCTTAGTATATAGTCTTCAATTACTGTTGAAGCAATTGGGTCAAGACCTGCTGTTGGTTCATCGTAAAGTATAAATTTGGGTTTTGTTACAATTGCTCGAGCTAAGCTTACTCTTTTTTGCATACCGCCTGAAAGTTCATGCGGAAATTTATCTTCTATTCCGGATAATCCCACTGTTCTAAGACTTTTTGCGACAATTTCTTTTAGCTCATCTTGTGTATATTTATTTTTAAATTCTTTTCGTTCTTGAAGTGCAAATGATATATTGTCAAATACATTTAAAGAGTCAAAAAGTGCAGAATATTGGAACACCATTGCAACGTCACCATCGCTGATGTCAATATTCCCGGAATCTGCTTTTAATAGTCCGCATAATATTTTTAGTATAGTACTTTTGCCAGAACCGCTAAATCCGACGATTGAAAGTATCTCGCCTTCTTCAACATTAAAGGAAATGTTATCTAAAACTTTTCTTCCGTCAAATTCTTTTGTTAAATTTTCTACCTTTATTGTCATATTAACCTTCTTCTTAAAAATAGAATGCAACTGCAAAAATGCAGTCAATTATAACTATTGCAACGAAAGACCATACAACGGCTTTTGTTGTTGCAATACCTACACCTTTTGCCCCGCCTTCAGCACTATAACCGCAGCTGGAACTTATTAAACTTATTGCTCCGCCAAAACAAGCTGATTTTAATAGCATAATATTTATGTCTCTTATGTATAGACCTTGCCAAACAGAAGTTGTATAACACAGCCAAGTTACATCTTTTCCTGCTGTCATTGCCGTTAAACCACCTGCTAAAATACCGACAGTAGATGATATTATTACTACAAACGGCATCATTATTACGCCTGCTAATACTCTTGGCAAAAATAAATACTTAAATGGTGAAACTTTCAATACTTCCATTGCATCAATTTGCTCTGTTACACGCATTGTTGCAAGTTCACTGGCTTGTGCTGAACCTATCATTGATATAATTGCAAAACCTGACATTATTACGCCGATTTCTCTTACCATTGTTAATGCAACAAGTAAGCCTATATAATCTTTTCCGCCCTGTTTTACCATCTCTGGTGCTACTTGCATTGATAATATTATTGCTGTCATTGAAACGATGGAAAGAGTTATTGGCAAAGAGTCAACTGCAAATCTTGAAGATTGTTCCATTACTTGTTTGAAGTTTATTTGGAAAGAAAATATATATTTTAAAACCTGAACTAATTGATAGGCAATAGAGCCGAATGTCTCAAAGAACTCCCTTACATGCCTTAAAAACATTAATATTAGCTGGTATGTTATTGTTTGTTTTAAATACAAGCGAAATTTTGCCATACCAGTATATTACAATAAATTCAATTTTTTCTCTAGAAAAAATATTAAGATTTATTTTTATTAATCAAAAAGCATCTTACTTTGTGGGTTTCGGATACATTTGTCAGGTCAGGATGCTGTTGTTTACATATTTCCATAACATAAGGGCATCTTGTATGGAATTTACAGCCTTTGGGCGGGTTGTTTGGTGATGGTAAATCTCCTGATAATAATATTTTTTTTGTTTTGTCTTTTGATATTACAGGTACAGCATTCAAAAGAGCTTGTGTATACGGATGTTTATGGTTCTCAAAAAGTTCTTCTTTCTCCGCAATTTCAACAATCTCGCCTAAGTACATTACAGCTATTCTGTCTGATATATATTTTATAATGCTTAAATCGTGAGAGATGAAAAGCATAGTGAGGTTTAAGTGTTTTTTTAAGTCTAAAAGCAAGTTTACAATTTGGGCTTGAATACTTACATCTAGTGCACTTACAGGTTCATCTGCCACTATAAATTTCGGATTTAATATTATTGCTCTTGCGATTGCTATTCTTTGACGTTGTCCGCCTGAAAACTCATGTGGATATCTGTTTAGTACTTCTTCTTGCATCCCGATTAAAGATATAATCTTTTTTATTTTTTCATTAATTTGTTGTTTATCTTTTATTCCGTTAATGATAAATGGTTCTTTCAAAATATCATATATTTTCATTCTTGGGTTTAGGCTCATATATGGATTTTGAAATATAAGCTGGGCTTGTGCTCTGAAACTTTTTAACTCTTTTTTTGTTTTAGATACAATATTTTCGCTATTAAAAACAACTTCACCTGATGTCGGATTTATTAATTTCAATATGCAATTTCCCAACGTGGATTTCCCGCTTCCGGATTCTCCTACTAATCCTAATATTTCATTTTGATATATATCTAAGTCCACATCATTTAATGCATATGTGTAACCTTTGATGTTACCTAATAATCCGTCAATTATTGGGTAGTGCATATTTAATTTTTTTATTTCAAAAAGTTTTTCCATAAAGTTTATTATACATTATTTCTTTATTTTGATTATTAACCATCGGTCAATATATAAAGTATAGTTTTAATACTATATTTTGACTTCAAAAGGATTCATTTTACCTTCTTTGTAATTTTTCATTGCCAAGAAAGATTTTTCTATCATATTTGATACCGTTGTATATGTGTAAAATGCGGTATGAGGGGTTAGAATTACATTCGGAAAACTTCTTAACATAGAAAGTTCATCATTATCAATTACTTCACTGCTTCTGTTGTAGTAATATAATCCGTTTTCATCTTCTATAACATCAAGACCTGCTGCACTTATTTTCCCGTTCTTTAAGTTTTCTATTAGTGCTTTTGAATCTATCAGATTACCTCTTGCCGTATTGATTATTATTACTCCATCTTTCATTTTATTTATTGTTTCATTATTAATCATATGGAAAGTTTCTGAATTAGAAGCAACGTGAAGAGTTATAATGTCACTTTCTTTATAAAGAGTTTCTATATCTACATAGTCAGCATATTTTTTTAGTTCTTCATTTTCATCGAATTTATTATAGGCTAAGATTTTGCAACCAAATCCCGAAAGGTGTTTAATTACGGTTGAACCTATGTTGCCGGTTCCTATTACTCCAATTGTACAGTCGCAGATATCTTTACCCATTTTCCCGCGAAGTGAATAATCTTGCGCCATTGAACGTATTAGTATTTGATTCATTTTTCTTGCGCACATAAGTATCAGCATAATTGCATAATCGGCAACACAATTAGGCGGGTAACTTGATGATGATACTTTTAATCCTTTCTCTTTTATATGTTCAATTGGTAAATGATCGTAACCAATGCTTCTGCATAAAATGTATTTTATTCCGTATGATATAAACTCATCAATATAATCTTTTGTAATTAAACAAGGGACGATACTTATTGCATCACAATCTTTTGCTAATGACAGATTTTCTTTATTCGGATATTCATTTGTCCAAATAAAATCTATATTATATTTTTTGCTGAATTCTTTACATAGTTCAAGTTCATCAAATTTTCTCAGTGCAAAAAAAGCTATTTTCACTTTATAATTATCTCCATAATAATTGTATTTCTATTTTAATATATACCTATGTTTCTTTATTTACAATATTCTTCAAGAATTTTTATTATTCCTGCATTTGCATTAAAGTATACTTTTATGCCGATGGGAAGAGTATCTTTTATTTTATTATGAGTTATTTTAAATCCGTCGCATATCGGAATATTTAATTTGTTTGCGAGTTCTAAAATAACTTCATCAAGTTGATTTTTATCTTCTATATCTTTAAATTCACCAATTGCAATTCCTCTAACGCTTTTTCTGAATTTATCAATGTTAAATAGCTGCGTCAGCATTTTATCAATTTTATAAACCGGTTCATTTAAATCTTCTAAGAATAATATTAAATCTTCATTTGGTATAAAATTTGTTCCGCATAGAGCACAAAGAGTTGATAAATTTCCGCCCCAAAGTTTTCCAACAGCTTCACCTTCTTTAAAAATACTGCTGTTATAAGCGTGATAACATATTGTTTTACCTTCTAAAGTATTGAAAAACGCTGCTTTTGTATAATCATCAATCACTTTTGAAAAATCACCATTAGGCATTGCGCTGTGAAAGGTTATTAACCCAGTCTTTTTATATATCAAGTTTAAAAGGGTTGTTATGTCAGAATATCCTGCAAAAATTTTAGGATTATTTTTTATTAATTCCCAATCAATTTTGTCAATCAATCTTAATGTTCCATAACCGCCTCTTGCACATAAGATAACATCAATATTTTTATCCGAAAAAAATTTGTGAAGCTCATTAATACATTCATCATCATTTAAACCGGCCATATATCGGTGTGAACTTTTACAGGTTTCAGAAATAACGACTTTATAGCCTTCCTCTTCAAAAAATGATTTGGCTTTTTCTATATTCTCAAAATCTTTAATTCTTCCTGAAATTGCTAATATTCCAATTGTATTACCTTTTTTTAATTTGTTAGGTTTAATGATTTTCATATTAAATTAGTCCACTTTTTAGCCTTCTTCATATATAATATAGATATTATCAAATATTATTGGAGCAAGCAATTGGATACAAAATATATTCCTTTATATCGTAAATACAGACCTCAAACCTTTCATGACTTGATAGGTCAGGAAAATATAGTGCATGCTTTAAGTAATGCTATAGAGCTGAACAGAATTGCACATGCGTATTTGCTTTGCGGACCAAGAGGTACCGGTAAAACTTCTTCTGCAAGAATACTTGCAAAATCTTTAAACTGTAAAGAAGGTCCTACGCTTACTCCTTGCGGAAAATGTCCTGCTTGCTTGGATATTATGAATTCTATCCCGGTTGACGTTATAGAAATAGATGCCGCGAGTAATAGAAGCGTAGAGGATACTCAGGCAATTTTAGAAAAAATACAATATGTTCCTGTTAACGGCAGATATAAAATATATGTTATAGACGAAGTTCATATGCTTTCAAATCATGCATTTAATGCTTTATTGAAAACTCTTGAAGAACCGCCTGAAAATGTTATTTTTATTCTGGCTACAACAGAACCGCATAAAGTTTTGGATACAATCATTTCAAGATGTCAAAGGTTTGATTTTAGACGTATTACAAATGATGATATTGTTAAAAGGCTTGAATATATTTCCCAACAAGAAAATATTAATATTACAAAAGATGCATTGTATTCTATCGCTAAAAATTCTCAAGGCGGTATGAGAGATGCACTTGCACTTTTGGATCAAATTAGCGTATTAGGTGTTAATAAGCAGATTGATACAAATGATATAAACGAAATTTTAGGTAAAATTTCTTATGATACTCTGTTTGAAGTTACACAATGTATAATCGAAGCAGATTGTTCAAAATCAGTTCCTTTAATTGATAATATTTACGCAAAAGGAAATGAACCGGTTCAAATTGTAATGAATTTGATTCAGTATTTTAGAGATTTGATGATTGTTAAAAATTGTTCTGATAAAGAACTTGTTTTCTCATTAACTCATATTTCTGAAATGACTTATGAAAAAACAAAACAACAAGCGGAAAAAATATCTGTTTCAGAAATTATACAAATTATAGACAGGTTATCTTATTATGCAACACAAATCAAAGATACTACGAATAAATATTTGTGGTTAGAACTTTGTATAATTGATTTGACTAATTATAAAAATCTGCCTTCTGCAGAGAATTTGCTAAAAAGAATTGAACAGTTAGAACAACAAATATCTTCGGGAAGTGTTAGTGTTTCTGTTGCTCCGCAAAAAATTGCAGTTTCAAAGCCTGTTGTAAAAGAAGCGCCAAACATTGTTGTTCCAAGAAAAGTTGAAGAAACTAAAATTGAAAATAATGAAGAAAATGTAAATTTTGGCTCAGGTCAAAGTCAAAAAAAAGAAAATACAGCTAATAATGCTTCTATGAATTCAGCTGCAAATGATATGCATTCATTATGGGTATCAATTCTACAGAGTATTGATAGTCCTCCAAATCGAGCATTTTATTCTAACCTTGCTCGACCTGTTGAAATTAGTCAAAATAAGGTTGTTGTTGCCTTCTCAAAAGAAATGTTTGTTAAGCAAGCAAGAGAAGGGGCTAAACATCAGGCTTTGGTTGATGCGGTTTCAAAATATTTGAATGTTGCAAATCCTGATATAGAAATTATAACCAGTGATAATATTGATTTATCTAAAAAAGTTACCCCGCCTCCAACTCCTGCGCAAAAACAAATTGAAGAACAAAATATTCAAAAACAGGAAGAGGAAGAATATCAGGCTTTTATTGAATCAAAAAAGGATAATCCTGAAGGAAAAAAGTTAACGGCTTCTGATATTGATTCTTCTAGCCAAGCTGCTATGGTAAAAGAACTTTTTGATGGTAAATATATTAACTAAATAAAACTTAGAAATTTTTAGATTTCATTGCTCTATCAATATCTCTGTTTTGGGCCTTTTTCGCCAAATCATCACGTTTATCGTATAATTTTTTACCTTTAGCTAATGCAATTTCTATTTTTGCCCAACCGTTTTCAAGATAAACTTCTAACGGAACTATTGCATATCCGTCTTTTTTTATTTTCCCTATTAATTTTTCTATTTCTTTTTTGTTAAGTAAAAGCTTTCTTGTTCTTTTTTCTTCGTGATTGTATCTGTTGCCTTGTTCATATGGACTAATATGGCAATTGTACAAAAATACTTCACAATCATCTATTCTTACAAAGCTGTCTTTTAAGTTAATTGCACCTTTGCGAATAGATTTAATTTCCGTTCCTGTTAGAACCATACCTGCATTATATTTATCAAAGATATGATACTCATGATATGCTTTTCTGTTTGTTGAAATGACTTTTTTACCCATAAGTTGATTATATCATCATAATTTTATTTTTAATAACTTGTTTATATATATTATTAACAAGTTCTTTTCTTATTTTTATTGGAGAAATAGTTTCTATTTCTTTTGAAGATAAAGTTAATTTGCTTGTAACTGTTTCATATTTTAATGGATTATTTATATTCCAAATAATTGCTTTTATATAGATGCTTACTGATTTATTATTAAAAATCTTTATTAAAGAAGCTTTGTTTCCGCATCTATCAAATGTTATTTTAAATCCTGATAAAATAAATATTTCTTTGAAGTGGTCGTTTTCATAAAGTTTTTTTAGTTTAATTTTGTTGAAAGATTCAGCCATAATAACCTTACTATTGAAAATTGTTGCTTTGGAATTTTTTCAATTTATTGTAATAATAATTAACTTTCCTCTCTTTTATTATTTGAGACATACGTGATTCTGCTCTTACAAAATAAGGTATATCCACAAAACCTGTAGTTTGTTCATAGTCTCTGTATATTTTTATTAAGATATCTTTTATAATATAAATTTTTTCATTTTTTGATAAAAATGCACCTTCCCAGAAGTCTTTTAATTTTCTCAAATTGCTTGTTATTAATGAATTTTCGCTTGTTTTTTCACAATGTGAAACAACAAGACGCAAGTGTCTCTTTTTCATAAAATTCCCACTCCTTATTCCTAGTTTTGTAACTTCCTAAACATGTAATATACTAAAAAAATAGTGCAAAAAAATGTATTCTGTAGTATAATAGTTTTAGTTGGAAATTACGTTATTTTATAATTTATAGTATTATAGTACATTATAATGTAAAATAATGCAAGATTTTCTTCGTGATAATGTAACAAAAGTTTAAATGGTAAAAGTATGACTATTGGAAAACGAATTAAAGAACTTAAAACAATATTGCACCTCACTTCTTTAGAAATGGCAAATGAATTGTCTATTCCTGTCAGAACAATTGGAAGCTATGAACGTGACGAAGCTCAGCCTGGGCCTAAATTTTTAAATGCTCTGATTGATAAATTCTGTGTGAATATTAATTGGCTTCTATCCGGTAGAGGTAATATGTTTATTACTAAAAAAGCTGAGAAGGATATTGCTTATATCGCTCAGCTTCAGGAACGTTTGAAACTTACTAATGAAGAATTAAACGGACTTATTGATATTCTTGATGCAGATGCAAGTAGAGAAATGGTGCTCAAATTTATTGAAATAAAAAAAGGTAATAAAGAAGCATTAGATAGCCTTATTTATAATCTGCAAGGTATAAAAGCTATCTACGGTTAATTTTAATCTGCATCTACAGGTTCTTTTAATATACATTGAATAGCTGTTTTAGCATTGTTTTTGACTTCTTCGGAAATATTTGGCAGAATTGTAAGTTGTCTTAAAACATCAACTACTCTTTTTAATATTCTTACAATGTCACCTTCCGAAGAATCAACTTGTTTTGCTATGTCTTCCCAAGGTGTATCTTGTACCCATTGTTCTACTAACGGGCAATAATATGAATTTAAGTACATCTCTGTTGTGATTTCGTAATCACGCTGTAAAACTGCTATTTTTCTTCTTATCTCTTTTATTCTGTTTAGTGCTTTTCTTGTATTTTTGCTGATTGGTTGATTTGGATATACGTCACTTCTCAAATCTTCTGTTACAAGTGCACATATTACTGATGCAAGTTCGTATGGTTCTAGGCCTTCAAGAACTCCTTTTAAAATTATTTCTGATATGTATAATTCATTCTCTGCTCTTATCATTGAACAAGTTATTCCTGCATCTGTCGGATAGCCGTTTTCCAAATAGCCCATTTTTTCAAGAATATCCTTATGTGCAAGAAATTTGTTCCAATATATATCTTTTTGGTTTGCAACATTTTTGTTTATATCTTTTAGTTTCTTTTCAAACCTGTTAATAATCTCTAAATTTCTTACGTGTTTTTTGTAACCTTTGCAAAGTTCACATCTATATTTTTCCAGCTTTTCTCGCATTTCTCTGGTTCTGTTCAAATATTCCAGAACTTCAGGTGCATCTTTTTGTCCTTTTTGCTTGGCTTGCTTTTGAAGAGTTCTTGTTAGTTTTCTATAGACTATGTATTTCTCTTTTAGTTTATTGAACTCAATGAATTCTTCATTTGTCAGACCAAATGGACATTTTTCGTTTTTTAGTTTCGCCAGTGTTTGTTCACAGCTTAATTGTTGCATTATAATCGGTTTTAATCTGTCATTTGATGAAAAATAACCAAAACTCTTTAATATTAGTTCTTTCGCTTGTTCAAGTTCTAAATTTTGAAGCAAGTTTAAGACCATTGAATAACTTGGAGAAAAACGGCTTTCTAATGGATTAGATGAACTCTTTACCAAACCTGCTACTTCATCTGGTGATTGAAACTGAGTCCCCATTATTACTACATAACCGATTTTATCCATTCCTCGTCTTCCGGCTCTTCCTGACATTTGAAGAAATTCATTTGCTGTCAACATTCTGTGACCTGAATCTGTTCTTTTACTTATGGCTGATATTACGGTTGTTCTGGCTGGCATGTTTATTCCTGCTGCCAATGTTTCTGTAGCAAATACTACTTTTATTAATCCCTTTTGAAACAGTCTTTCTACAAGTAATTTCCATGCCGGTAATAAGCCTGCGTGATGTGAAGCAATTCCATTATATAAGTACTCTAAGTTTTTGTTGTTTTCTAAATATGTATGATCTTTTAAAAATTCATTAATCTCATCTCGTATAATTTTTGCTTCTTCATTTGTTATTAAATTCAAGTTTGAACATTTTTCCATATTCTCGTCACATTTTTTACGTGAAAATGTAAAAAATATAGCAGGAAGCATTTCTTTTTTATGTAAAACATTTATAACATCTTTTACCGTATTTTGTCTTTTTGCCTGACGAGAGTGAAAACTCATTTTCTTTTCAGGTTTTATTTTTTTATTTAATCTTCCTTCAGGCGTTAATAATGGTAAAATTTCGGTTGGTTTTGATGAGTCAAAATAATAATACCTTAAGGGTACAGGTCTGAAATCCGTATATACGTGTTCTGTTCCCGAGTGAACCGTATTAATCCAATCACATAATTGTTTTGAATTTGCAACTGTTGCACTTAGGGCTATTATTTGAACGCTTGGAGGACAATATATTATGCTTTCTTCCCATACTGTTCCTCTTTGTTCATCGTTCATATAATGAACTTCATCTAAAACTACATATTTTACATCTTTGAGATTATCTTTAACTTTGCCAAAGTTCGTATTATATAACATATTTCGGAATACTTCAGTTGTCATTACGACAATGGGAGCTTCCCTGTTTATTGATGTATCTCCTGTTAATAAACCAACATTTCCTTCACCGTATTTTCTTCCGAAATCATAAAATTTTTGATTTGAAAGAGCCTTTAATGGTGTTGTATAAAACAGTCTTGTATTTTCTTCAAGTGCTTTATGTATTGCATGTTCTGCTATACAAGTCTTCCCTGCTCCGGTTGGTGCGCAGACTACAACACTTTTTGATTCGTCTATACATTTTACTGCTTCTTTTTGAAAATCATCCAGTTCAAAATCAAATTTATACAATATTTATACCTTCTCTGTGAGATGCTTATTATCGTAGTCTATTCTTCCGATTAGTTTATTTAATCTTTTTGCTACTTCTTTAAACATAGGAATACTTAAACTTTGAGCTCCATCTGAAGATGCATTTTCAGGATCATGATGTACTTCCATCATAACACCATGTGCACCTACTATCAATCCTGCTTTTGCCATTGGTTCTATTAAATATCTTCTTCCTGTTCCGTGACTTGGGTCTACTATAACAGGTAAATGTGAATATTTCTTTATAACAGGAATTGCTGCTATATCAAGAGTATTTCTTGTAGCATTCTTGTCTACGCCTAATATTCCTCTTTCACATAAAATAACTTTGTCGTTTCCGTTGTACATTATATGTTCTGCTGCAAGTAAAAATTCTCTTATAGTTGCAGCTGCACCTCTTTTTAAAATAACAGGTTTATCGCATTTTCCTACTGCTTTTAAAAGCTTAAAGTTTTGCATATTTCTTGCACCGATTTGGATAACATCTGCGTATTGACACACTAAATCAATATCCATTGTATCCATTAATTCTGTAACTACAAGTAAGCCTGTTCTTTCTCTTGCTATTGCTAAATATTCCAGTGCTTTTTCTTCCAAGCCTTGAAAATCGTATGGTGATGTTCTTGGTTTAAATGCTCCGCCTCTTAAAAAGTGACATCCCATTTCTTTTGCGGCATCGGCTACTCTTAATAGTCCGTCTAAATCTTTTTCTACGCTGCAAGGACCAACCATTAATACAGGTTTTTCTAATCCGCCTATTCTTACTCCGTTTGAAAATTCTATTACGGTATCTTCTTGTTTCCCTTCTCTTGATGCCAATTTATATGGCTCTTGAATTAATTTTACACTTCTAACACCTTCATATGATTGAAAAGCATGTGGATCTATTAGTCTTTTATCGCCTATTGCAGCAATAACTGTCATTACGTCGCCGTGGTTTAGTACTGTCTTAAATCCTTTATTATGTAATGCATTTACAACTGTTTGAATTTGTTCTTTTGTTGCTGATGGTTCCATTATTATAATCATTTTTTCTCTCTCCTAAACTGATATTTTGGCACTATTTACGGCATCATTGCTTGATAGTATTTTGTCTTGTATTGATTCATTTAGTGTTGTGTTTGGTAAAATTATTGAATTTTCAATTGTAATGTTGTTTTTAATTAGAATGTTATCCCATAATATAGAATTAATTATTTTACAGTTTTTACCTATTGTACAATTTTTTCCTACTATATTTTCTCCGTGGAAACTTGTGTTTTCTCCTATTTTTGTGTCTGTTCCGCAAACATATTTTCCGTTTATACTTTCGATAATTTGCGGATAAAAAGATGAAATTTTTCTATTTACTATATCTCGATTAGACTCTTTGTATTGTTCAAGTGAACCTATATCTGACCAGTATCCTGCGTGGGTATATGTATTTATTTTTATGCCTGAGCTTAAAATTGCAGGAAAAACGTTTTTTGCAAAATCATAGAATTTATTTTGTGGTATAAAACTAAAAATGGCATAGCTAAATATATATATTCCAGTATTTGCTAAATTTGACTTTGCTTCATTAATAGATGGTTTTTCTTGAAAACTTTCTACATGCCCGTTTTTATCTGTAACAATAATTCCGTATTTTGAAACATCTTTGTGTTCCACTTCTTTTGTTATTATTGTTGCAATAGAGTTTGATTCTTTATGTGAAAAATATGCTTTTTCAATATCAACGTCTGTTAAACCGTCGCCGGACATTACAATAAAATCTTCTCCTTCATTAAAGAAAAATTGGCATTTTTTTACACCACCTGCCGTACCTGAAAGTTCTGTCTCTTTTATGAATTGAAAATTTATTCCGAAATTATTTTCCAAATAATGTTGTTGTATATATTCTGCTTTATAGTATGTGTTTGCTATAACATCTTTTATTCCAAATGATTTAAGGTGTTCTACTAAAATGTCCATTGTCGGCGTATTTGCCAAAGGTACTAATGGTTTTGGAACAACGCTCGATAGAGGTTCTAGCCTTGAACCTACACCTGCTGCCATTATCATTGCTTTTTTTAACATAAATTCACCCTAAATTACCCGTTAAAATGGAAATCTTCCGCCAAAATTTTTTGGTATTTTTAATTTTCCTTTTTTTACTTTTTGTTTTATATCATTCATACCTTTCATCATTTGACGCATTTGATCAAATTGTGAAATGATTTGATTTACTTCATGTATTGGAAGTCCGCATCCTGCTGAAATTCTTCTTTTCCTTGATGTATTTATTAATTGTGGATTGGCTCTTTCACTTGGTGTCATACTTGATATGAATGATTCAATTTTCTTGAGTTGTTTCTCGCCTTCTGTGGCAATTGTTTCTTTTGCATCTTTATTTAATCCGGGAATTGGAAGCATCCCTAAAATATTATCAATAGAACCAAACATTTTCATTTGTTTTTGCATATTAAGGAAATCATTATATGTGAATTCGGCTTTAGCCATTTTCTTTTCGAATTCTTTTGCTTGTTTCTCATCAAAAACTTCTTGAGCTTTTTCTACAAGAGAAACAATATCTCCCATACCGAGAATTCTGTCTGCCATTCTTGATGGGTGAAAATCGTTAAGAGCATCAAGTTTTTCGCCGGTGCCTGTTAATTTAATAGGTTTACCGGCCGCTTGAACTACACTTAATGCAGCTCCGCCTCTTGAATCGCCATCTAATTTTGTTAGTATAATACCTGTAATATCCAGTTGAGTATTAAAATTTTCTGCGACGCTGACTGCTTGTTGACCCAACATAGAATCTATTACTAAAAGTTTTTCTTGCGGATGAAATGCTCTATCTATAAGCATTAATTCTGCCATCATCTCGTTATCTATTTGAAGGCGGCCTGCTGTATCTATTATCACAACGTTGTATCCGTTTGATTTAGCATATTCAATGGCTTCTGTTACAATTTTTTGAACATCTTTTGATTCATCTATTGTGAATACTTGTGTTTGAGTTTGTTCCCCTAATGTTTTTAGTTGAGTAATAGCTGCCGGACGATATACGTCTGCCGCAACTAATAATGGGTTTTTACCTTCTTTTTTTAGTTTGACAGCAAGTTTTGCCGCTGATGTAGTTTTACCTGAACCTTGTAATCCTAACATCATGATTAAAGAAGGGTGACCATCCAGAATTAATGGTTTATTTTCATTACCTAAAATATTAACAAGTTCGTCGTGTACAATTTTTATTAATTGCTGAGAAGGATTAACTCCTTTTAGGACATCCTCTCCTAATGCTTTTTCTTTTAAGTTAGACATAAAAATTTTAACTACTTTTAAGCTGACATCGGCTTCAAGCAGTGCACGTCTAACTTCTCTTAAGGCATCTGACATATTTTCTTCTGTTAAAGAAGTATTTCCGGATGCTTTTTTTATTATTTCTTGTAATTTTTCTGATAAATTATCGAACATAATAATAAAATTTTACTATAAATATGCTTTATAAGTACTGTTTATAATAAATTGTTTCAGTTCTTAAAGTATACTTTTGTATTTTATAAATTATGTTTGATTTATCTATACGCTGGTTGAGTTCTCATTTACAAGCTTATCTAATGCTTTTTTAGAACGTTCGTGTTCAACAGATAAATCTATTGTGAAATTAATTGATTCTAAATCTCTAGCCAAGGCTTCTTTACAAGCATACATTTCTTTTATTGTATATTTATCTAATGGGGATATAGATTTTCTTCTGCTGTTGTATGCCTTTTTAAAGATTTCTTGTGATTTATAATCAAATCCCGGTAATTTTTCTTTATATCCGTAATATTTATGCAAGGCTCTTGCAATTGTATATATCTCTGTATTATCAATATTAAATATAAACATTTCTTTTGTTGTAAAACTGATTTTTAATTTGCTTTCAAAGGCAAATCCAATTATCAAATTTATAATAAAAGCTTTAAATCCTTTTAAAGGAGTCAAAAATCCTTCTTCTTCTCCCAGTTTTGCCAGGATTTTTCCTGCATTATTAAACTTATATACTTTCATTCCTTCTAATTGCATATATTGTAATAACTTCTCAGGATGATTTATATATTTTTTTATAATGGGTTTTAATTTGTTGTTAATTTCTGTTTTCTTCTTTTCTGTTTCACTTGAAAGATTAAGTGTGCAGCTTGAATTCATAGAACACTTTGTTGTTGAGTTTTTGAAAAAAACACTATCTGAATGTTTTCTATTTTTATTAAATATTTCTAATATGTAATTAAAAAAACGCATAACTATTCCTATTATATATTAATAAAAACAAATAACGTGCAAATATTGCTAAAAACAATTATAATAGAAAAGACTAAAGGGCATTTTTTTTGAATACTTTTTATAAAAAATATATACCATATTTATTTTTGTTACCTGCATTTGTTTTGCTTGCGGTATTTTTCTTTATTCCTTTTATAGATACAATTTTATTAAGTTTTAAGGATTTTTCTACAGATATATACAATCCGCAGTTTATTGGTTTTTCCAATTATATACAGTTGTTTAAGTCAAAAGAGTTTTATACCACATTGACTAATACTTTTTTATTTTTGATTATGGTTGTTCCAATTCTTGCTATTTTACCTTTGATTGTTGCTATATTTATTAATCAAAAAATAAAGTGGGTAAATATATATAAAATATTGATTTATCTTCCGGTTATTATATCTATTGTAGTTGTTGCTATAGCTTTTAAATGGTTATATGCCCAACAAGGCATTTTGAATTATTTGGCTGAATTATTTGGTTTATCGGCAATCGGTTGGCTTACTGATACTAAATTTGCACTTTTGTCTGTAGCTATTGTTACTATATATAAAGGGATTGGCTATTATATGATGATATATATATCAGCATTGATTGGAGTTCCAAAAGATTTATATGAAGCTGCTGATATTGATGGCGCAAGTGAAATAAAAAAACATCTTACGGTAACTATTCCCAAAATTATGCCTACTATTGCTTTGGTTGTAATCATTTCTTCAATATCAGCTTTAAAAGTATTTACAGAAATATATGTTATGACAAAAGGCGGTCCTTTAAATTCTACAAAAACAATTGTTTATTATATATATGAAAGAGCATTTGAAAATCTTGATTTATCTATGGCTTCTGCAGCATCGGTTGTTTTACTTTTTATTATACTTGCTTTCTCTATAATTAATATTACTTGTTTTGAAAATAAGAGGTATAAAATATGATAAGAAAAATTTTTAAAGGTTTTATATCTCATTCATTTTTGATTTTTATGTCGTTTTTGTCAGTTTTCCCTTTTATATGGCTTATTTCAACTGCACTAAAGGGTGTTGATGAAAATATATTTGAATATCCGCCTGTTTTTATTCCGAAATGTTTCACTTTTGAAAATTTTATTGGAGTTTGGAAACAAATTCCTTTTATGGCTTATTTCTTTAATAGTCTTATAGTTGCAGGTTTTACAGTTGTTCTAAATTTGATTTTTTCATCACTAGCTGCATATCCTTTAGCCAGAATGAATTTCAAAGGAAAAAATTTCTTATTTTGTTTGGTGCTTGCTACTATTATGATTCCATTCCAAGCTATTATGTTACCTGTTTATCTTATAGTTTTAAAACTCCATTTTGTGGATTCATATGGTTTTGTAATGGGATATTTAGGTTTAATATTACCTTTTGCTGTAAATGCATTTGGAATATTTTTAATGAGGCAAGCTTTTCTTTCTATTCCGAAAGAAATGGAAGAAGCTGCATTTATTGATGGTTGCGGCGTTTTTGATATTTGGAGAAAAATATTGCTGCCTATGACGGCACCTACTCTTGCTTTACTTGCTATTTTCACTTTTATTGGCTCTTGGGGTGAATTTCTTTGGCCAAGTATTGTTTTGACAAACAAAGCTTTATACACATTGCCTGTTGGCGTTAATGACTTGCAAGGTATGTTTAGTGCAAATTGGCGCTTTATTGCTTCCGGTGCTATTATCTCAATAATTCCTATTCTTGTTTTCTTTATTGCAATGCAAAGATATTTTATTTCCTCGCAAAATGAAGGTGCTGTTAAAGGCTAAAAAAAATCCTCTTATAAAGAGGATTTGTCAAAATCTTTATTAATTTATGTTCCTTATTAACTTTCAATATTAAAACCTGAATCTTCTTCACTGTCATATTGGTAGCCGTTTCCGAATGAATCACTCATTGTGTAGTTTTTCAATGATTCTTCATAATTATAGCCATTACCGTTATTGTCGTCAAATTCAAAGTTTTCATAATCCATTATTTCAGCCATATCTGATTGATTGTTTCCGTTTGCATCAGATAAGATTAATTCTTCAAATGTTGTGAAATCACAATAATTTGTTGTATTAGGATAACCGTTACCATTTCCGTCATTGTCACTATAGCTGATGATTTCATCATCTTCAACATAGAAGTTACTTTTGTAATCATCATTTTTTGTTTGAAAATCATTGATATTTTTGAATGTACTAGTCATGAAAGAAAAAGCATCTGCCATAATATCCTCGATTCTTTAAACTCTATATTATATATAAAAAAGATATATGTCCAAAATTGCCTTTTTTTATCTTGAAATTTGTAATAAAAATAAAACCCTTGTATTGCAAGGGTTTTTGCATATATGACTTTTAACTTTTCTTAACAAAAGATATGCTGCTTAAATGATTTTGTATAAGTCCGGAAAAATTTCTATACTTCTTTTTAATATGTTATTTATATATGCAATTGTTATTCCGTAATTTGTTATGGGAATGTTTTGTTTATTTGCTTTTTTATATCTGTATATGACTTCTCTATCTTTAAGCATACAACTGCCACAATGAATTATCATTTTATATTTTGATAATTCATCTGGAAAGCCTAATCCTGACGAGAATTCAAAGTTGAGTTCCCTTTTTGTATATTCTTGAATCCATCTGGGTAATTTGACGCTGCCAATATCATCGCATTGCCTGTGATGTGTGCAACCTTCCGAAATTAATAAAGTATCATTGTCATTAAGGGTCTCGATAGCTTTTATACCTTTGACTGCATTATCAAGAATACCTTTATATCTTGCAAAAAGTATTGAAAAGGATGTTAGCATTATATCTTTTGGAGTATCTTGATTTACTTTTTTAAAAGCTTGTGAGTCTGTAATAACAAGTTTTGGCTTTTTGTTGCAAGATTCAATTGCTTTTTTTAGTTCTGTTTCTTGAACTACAACAGATATTGCTCCTGCTTCAAGTAAGTCTCGTATTACTTGTTGTTGTGGAAGAATTAGTCTTCCTTTTGGTGCTGCACTATCTATTGGAGTTACAAGTATAACAATATCAGATGGTTCTATTAAGTCTTTAACCAAATACGTTTTATTGGGGTCTTCTTCATAGATTGTTGCTATTAAGTCTTTTAATTCTTTTATATTTGTTTTGTTCTTTGCACTTACATAAATTTCATTTTCTGATAATTGTTTTTTTTCTTCTATAATATCTGATTTATTGTATGCAATAATATACTTTATATTTTTTTCTTTGAAAGTATTTATAAGGTCTTTATCAAATGATGAAATTTCATATTGAGCATCAATAACCAAAATCGCAATATCTACTTTATTTAGTACTTGTTTTGTTTTTTCTATTCTTAAACAGCCTAAAGTTCCTTCATCATCAATACCAGGAGTATCAATAATTGATACAGGTCCTAATGGTAGTAATTCCATCGCTTTATATACAGGGTCAGTTGTTGTTCCTTTTATATCTGAAACAATTGAAAGTTCTTGATTTGTTATTGCATTTATTAAACTTGATTTTCCACTATTTCTTTTACCGAAAAAACCTATTTGTATTCTCTCTGCTGAGGGTGTTGAATTTAAGCTCATATTTTATCCTTTTTTCTGATTATATATTACTTAATAAAAGTTGCAATTATAAAGTATAAAAGAGTTACCTTTATTTGCTCTTTCTACTATAATAATTTCTATAAGGAAGATACATGTTTAATAAACAAATTGCAATAATAATTTCGTCTTTTATATTTTGTTTTCAAAGTGCATATGCAACTGATAATTATATACCTGTGCGTGTAGGTATTAGTGATACTTTATTTAAGACATATTTATTTGATTCAGTAGAATTCAATGATGCTTGCAATTTAAAAGTAATGGATTCTTCTTCGGGTTATGTAATTCCATTAAATGAAAATTCCAGAACCGTTAAGGTTACATCTGAAAATAATTTATTTAGAGTTTATGTTGATAATCAGTTATTAGCAAAAAATTTGACCGGACCTGTTTTCATTTCATCTAAAAATGAATCGATAATTTCAATAAAAGGTTTAAAAAGAAAAGGTAAGCAAGCACTTTATAGAGGCTACATTGAACTTGTAAGAAGCAGTAAAGATGTAAGTAAATTTTCAATTGTAAACGTATTAAGTTTAAAAAATTATTTAAGAGGCGTCGTGCCAAACGAAATGCCTGTGAGATTTGGATTAGAACCATTGAAAGCACAGACTGTAGCTGCAAGAAACTATGCCGTTACCCCAAGAATAAAAGCATATAATGAATTTGATTTATGTGATTCTGTTGCTTGTCAGGTTTATTTTGGCGCTAATACAGAAGATAAACTTTCAGATACAGCAATCGAACAAACAAATGGAGTTATAGCTTTAGATAAAGATAATTTACCTATACTTGCATTGTATAGTTCTACAGCTGGTGGATATACGGAAAGCTATGAATATGCTTTTTCAGATCCTGCAACAAAAACATTCCCGTCAAAAGAAATACATTATTTATCTGCAGTTCCTGATTCTAAAAAATTTGAAACTCTTGAGACAGAAGAAAAAGCAGAAGAATTTTATACTTCTAAACCTGAAGCTTTTGATGATTTATCGTCATATTACAGATGGTCGAAAGAGTGGACAGTTGATGAGTTACAAAATGTTTTAAAAAAGACATTGCCTGCCCAATCAAAAACAGGTTTTATTACTCCGCAAATAAATCCAGGTGATAATATTGGAAATATTATTTCTATAAGAGCATTGCAAAGAGGAGAATCCGGTAAAATTATTAAACTGGAAATCCAGACTGATAAAAATACTTATATTGTTCAAAAAGAACTTGTTATAAGAAGATGTTTTCAAAAAGACGGCATTTCTCTTCCAAGTGCAAATTTTGTGATTACATATATTGATTCGGAAACGCCAGTGTATAAGTTTTTTGGTGGCGGATTTGGTCATGGTGTAGGATTGAGTCAATGGGGAGCCGGAAAAATGGGAAGCTTGGGCTTCACATTTGATCAAATATTGCAGCATTACTATAAAGGGATTAAGTTAGCTACTATTCCTATTGAAGTTCATAGCAATAATAAAGTAGTAGAACGTTTATTTTATACAGAAAGAGAAGAGGCTAAAGTTTATATAGAAAATCCTGATAAAATACAAAAATTAAGGATTACTGTAAACGGAAAAGAAATTGATGTTAAACTAAAAGATGATATAACTAAAGTAGAAATATCTAAATATCTTATTTGTGGTGAAAATAAAATCTCATATGTGATTTTAGATGAAGATATTGATTATTCTAAAAAAGTGAAAGTATTTACAGAAGTAAAGGAGGCAGAGTGTGAGTAAAGATTCTTCTTTATTAAAAGCTGCTTGGTTAATTGCTTTTGTTACGATAATTTCAAAATTTGTAGGGTTTCTTAGAGATGTATGTATAGCAAATTATTATGGTGCAGGGATGGTTTCAGATGCTTACTTTTATGCTTATCAAATACCCTCTTTAGCAATCATTTTAATGGGTGGTGTCGGAGGACCCTTCCATAGTGCTACTGTAAGTGTTTTTGCTAAACTTGTAAATCCTGATGATAAAATGCCGTCTGAAAAGGTAAATAAGCTTTTTAATACATTTCTAACTGCTACTTTTATTGTATTTGCGTTATTCTCTATTGTTATATTTATATATTCTGATGAAATACTTAATTTTATAATTCATTCTGACAATAAAGAACTTGTTTCTCTTGCAAGTTCTCATTTGAGAATAATGACACCTGTTATACTAATTGGCGGTATTATCGGTATATATTATGGGCTGTTAATTACTTATAGGTGTTTCCTATTACCTAATCTTTCACCTGTTTTAATGAGTCTTAGTATAATATTTATTATTGCTTTTTCAAAAGGTGATAAATATGGAACATGTTTAGCTATAGCAACTTCAATAGGTGCTTTATTACAATTCTTGGCTCAGTTCCCTGCTGTTAAAAAACTCGGATTTAAAATAAAACCTAATTTGGCAATTAAAAATAATCCTGAATTTAAAAATTTAGTAGAACTTGTTTTTCCTGCTGCTTTGAGTTCAACAATAGGTCAAATATATGTATATGTCGATATGTTTTTTGCTTCGCAGTTAAGAGAAGGTGCATGGACTGCTGTTGGCTATGCAAATAGAGTTTTTCAGTTCCCAGTCGGGATATTGGTAACTGCCTTTTTAGTTCCTTTATTCCCTATTTTCTCAAAATTAGTTGGGGAAAAGAAATATGACGACATTAAATATTATTTTCATAAAGGTGTTGGACTTTTAAATTTTGTAGCTATTCCTATTATGTTTGGAATTATTTTATTGGCTTCTGATATGGTGCAATTAGTTTTCCAAAGAGGTGAATTTGATTCTCGTGCTACATATATGGTTTCACAGGCTTTAATTTTCCTATCATTTGCTATAATTCCGTATGTGTTTAGGGATTCTATTACCAGAATCTTTTATTCTTTTAACGATTCAAAAACACCGTTTATGGTTGCGTTTTCTTCTATTGTTTTAAAATATATATTAAATGCTTTGTTTATAGAAAAATTAGGAATTGCAGCAATTACACTTTCTACTTCTTTAGTTACATTGTTTAATGCGACATTTCTTGGATGTATTTTATTAAAAAGAATAAATTTGGATTATAAAATATATTTTATTAATTTAGCTAAAATGGTATCAGCGGCTTTACTTTCTTTTTCAATAAACTTTGTCATATATAGAACTTGGACGATAGCACTTGATAATTGGTTTTTGTTATTTATAAAAACAGTTGTAATATTTATTCTTTGTATGATTGTTTATACTGTTTTTGCCGTTTTGTTTAAGATTGAGTATGTAGGTGAATTAATTGAAAGAATTAGAAACTATATTAGACACAAGTTCATTCGTTGATGAACTTAATATTCTGCTGAAGGAAGGTGGAGTTATTGCATTTGTTACTGATACTGTTTGGGGGTTAGGATGCTTGCCTGATTCAAAAAAAGGTGTCGACAAAATTTATGAAATAAAAGGAAGAGATAGATCAAAACCATTGATTTTAATGTCAAATAATACAGAAAATCTTTTCCCATATGTGAAATTAATATCAAAAACAGCTGAAGATTTAATGGAAGAATATTTCCCCGGTGCACTTACGATTGTTATGGAAAAATCAGAAAATACTCCGGATTTTATTACTTCCGGTAAAAATACTGTTGGTATTAGAGTTCCGAATAATGAATTTTTTAAAAAGCTTTGTTCAGTTGTCGATGGTCATGTTTTGGCAACTACAAGTGCAAATCTATCTAATCATCCTTCTTCAAAAACATATGAAATGGCAAAAGAATCTATAGGTAATTTAGTTGATATTGTTTTTGAAGATTATGGATACGGTTGTGCTGGTAAAGAGTCAACGGTTATTCTTGTTGAAAATGAAAATATAAAAGTATTGCGACAGGGTAGTATTAATCTTCCAAATAATTTGAAAGATTAATATCTTTTGTTTGTATTGCAGAAACAGGTACTTTTATTATGTCTCCATTATGAAACCAGTTGTAAGTGTAATCCTTATAACTGCCTTCGCCATTTCCATATGATTCCCACCTAACTTCAAGTTCATTGTTTTCTCTAATGGCTCCGTCTTTGATATCGAATAGCTTTTTTAATGTTTCTACATTAATACCATATTTATATTTTTCATTTTCGTCATCGTCTTTTATATCGATAGAAAAATAAACAAATTCTCCGTCTGTGTATACTTGTGCAACATCATTTTGTTCATTTTGCTTGGATTTTATAGCGTACAGAGTATTTTTCAATTCATCTTTTTCTGCTTCTTTTAATTTTTCATTTTTAAGTAATTCCTCTATTTTATCAATTTCTGTTTGTAAATAATCAAAAGAGGAAGGAACTAATACTTCAGAGATAGAACTTAAGTCAGTATTAGGATTAATATTATTGAAATCAAGCAGAAAATCAAGATCACAGTTATTTTCTTCCGCAATTTCTGTTATGCTTGTTTCATTTGGGTTGAATTGTATGTTTTTAGCAGGCTCTGCAGGCGATGGATTTGAAAACGTTAACATTAAAGCTACAGTTGTACCCAAAGTTGCGGTTGCAAAAGGTATTGCTAAAAATTTTTTACTACTTTTATCTTTTGTGTTTGGGTATCTTGGACTAATTATATTTGAGTGTTGAAATTCGTCTCTGTATCTTGTGTCATTATGTCTTCGTGAAGTGTTTCCTGAATATTTATTGTTAGTATTACGATAGTTTCCCTTGAAAGATATTGAGTTAATATTCATGTTTTTTCCTTTCACCGTTTTGCTTAAGTATGCTAAAAAACATTAATTGATAAAAAAGTATTCATTGATTAATATTCCTTCACAAATACGTAAAAAACTAAAGTTTTTAAAATTTTTGTCGAAATTTAGACTAGTGTAGTAATTTATAGGAGTGTTGTAAATGGACTTTAATGTAGATAAATTGGCAGAACTCTTCAAAAATCAGAATTTGGGTGATTTTAAAAAAGCAAATGGAGAGTCTGCAAATGTAGAGGATAAAATTGTTTTTGAACTACAAGATGGTGAATATAAAATAGATGATGAACTGTTGACAAGAGATGGCTTTATTAATGCATTGAAAGCACAAGGTACAAAAGAAAAAGCATTAACCGAAGAACAGTTAGGACTTATATATGATGCTGTGAGTTCTTTAGATGATGAAGATGGAATGTCTGAAAAAGAGCTAACTTATTTGGCTAGCTTAGGAAATGACAAAGACAAATTTGACTCCGAAGGTAATACAATAAATGAATTTGATATAAAAGAATTTATAGAAAGTGTTGAAGATGCATTAAATGACGATTCTTTATGTTGCGAAGATGACTGTTGTCCTGAAGACTGTTCTTGTCAAGATATTCCACGAGAAACTATTAGTTCTGTCTTAAAAGACGATGATAGAATAAAAACAGATAAAGATGGTAATAAATATGTTACCGTCGAACCTTGGAGTAGCGATAATGATGATAATAATTGTTTATCAAGAATTATACAAAATAGCTATGATTTAGAAGCTATGGGTATTGAAATGTATAGTGAAGAATATTATGCATTAGAAGAAGCTGTGATGAATGCTAATGAGAGTATATATGGTACAGAAGATGGGGGATGGCGTAAAGAAGTTGGTGGAAAAGGACGACATAATGCGGTTCTTTACACAGGTGATAAAATTATTCTGCCAGATTTCGAATATGAAAAACCTTGTCCTTGCACAGATGAACCTGAACCTGTAAAACCGGAAGCGACTCGTCCCACTATTCCTGTTCGTCCAACAAAGCCTGTTCACCCAACAGAACCGACAGGTCCGACAGGTCCAACAGGTCCAACAGGGCCAACAGGTCCAACAGGTCCGACAGGTCCAACAGGTCCAACAGGGCCGACAGGTCCGACAGGGCCAACAGGGCCAACAGGTCCGACAGGGCCAACAGGTCCGACAGGGCCAACAGGGCCAACAGGTCCGACAGGGCCAACAGGTCCAACAGGGCCAACAGGGCCAACAGGGCCAACAGGGCCAACAGGTCCGACAGGTCCAACAGGGCCAACAGGGCCAACAGGGCCAACAGGTCCGACAGGTCCGACCCCACCAACTCTTCCTCCTATTGATCCTGGCGAAGATATTGACCCAGTCAAGCCAGGTGGTTCAGATGATGTTCCGATTGAAACTTCAGAACCTGAACCAATGCCTGAACCAGAACCTGAACCAAAGCCTGAACCAGAACCTGAACCAGAAACGAAACCGGAAGAAAAACCAGAGATTAAACCAGAGCCAACTTGCGATGATAATCCACCTGAAGAAGAATATGTTCCGGAAGAAGAACCAGAGATTAAACCAGAGCCAACTTGCGATGATAATCCACCTGAAGAAGAATATGTTCCGGAAGAAGAACCAGAATTATAAAGTTAAAAGAAGACCCCCGAAGGGTCTTCTTTTTCTAGCAAAAAAAATTTTTATTGGATTTGAAACAGGTAAAGGAGAAAAAATGAAAATAGCTTTTAATACATATATGTCTTCATCTGTTTCAATGAAAGCAGATAAAAAAAATAATGGATACAGACAACCTATAGGTGCTTTATTAAAGCCATTTGAAACCAATAAAGAAGCGATGGTTCAACCATTGAAACTTATGAAGGGAATTAATCCAAATTCATCTGACGTTTTTGATAGTTTCACAAGAATTGATGATGTAACCAGAAAAATTAATTTTACGAAAGAACCAGAGGCTTGGATAACATGTCTATTTGAAGAACTTGAAGAGTTTGTAATAGCAAGAGATGAATATAATCAAGATAAATCTCAAGCAAATAAGGAACATATGGAAGAAGAAATGGGTGATATTTTCTATACAGCAGCCAGTATTGCAAAAGATAGTGGAATTGACCCTCAAGAAGCATTTAAGGCTACTAACAGAAAATTCTTTAATAGAATTAATTTAATGGAAAGATTTTGCTTGACAAGTAAATCTCAACCAGATAATTTGGCTGATTGCACAAATGAAGAAAGAAGAGCCCTTTGGAATGCAGCTAAATATAAATTATATAGTGTTCAAGCGAAAAGATTTGCTTTGGAAAATTAATTTATCGCAAGAGTTTATTTTTGTGGAATAAATTTAATGAAATAAGAAAAAGCAAAAGGCACAAAAGTCATAATTAACAATATATTCATAAATCCGAATCTTTCAGCAAGTAAGCTTATCAAAGGTAGTAAAATTCCAATAACACCCCAGCTAAAACCACCTATAAAACCAGAAATCATACTCTTAAATTTAGGCATTAACTTTTGAGCCAATGCCATGTTTACGGGAGATGCAAGCAAACTAAAATATGCAATAAAAATAAAGGATAGTAATCCTATTATTCCCATTCCGTTATTTAAGTAGAAAATAATACCGAGAGGTGCTACTGTAATTAATGAAATATAAAATACATTTTTTATACCTACTCTTTTTTCAAGTAATGGACTTGTTACAACTCCAAGCGCACCAGACAACATAAATAATAAAAGAATTATGCCTATTTTTGAAACATTATATCCCATTGACTTCCAATAGAAAGGTAAAATAATAGGAAAAGAAGATACTACAAATGCTTTTACTATTGATGCTCCGACTAAAATGGAAACGGGTTTATTTTTAAATATTTCTTTTATAGCCGTAATAATTGAAACTTTTGGTTTCTCTATGTGTAAGGTGTTTAATCTCGGTACTGTTTTTAATGTTATATATGCCATTATGATACCTACAAAACAAGCAAAAGGAAGTTTTTCTAAACCCCATATTTCAGTAATACCTGAAGATATTGCCGGTCCGAGTGAAAAACCAAAAGTCCCCATTGCGATAAATATACTCATATCCTTACTGTTTTCAGATTGTTTTGAATAGTTAAAAACAATGCTTGTTGCTTGCGGGTGAAAGAAAGCAACCCCCATATGTCCTAACAAAAGACATATAACAAGTGCATAAATATTATTTGCCAATCCTAAAAAAGACAAAAATATTGATGCCATAAGCATTCCCCAAAAAATGAAGAAGCGTCTTTGCCATTTATCTGCTATATAGCCAAAAAATGGCTGAGATAATGATGATGTTAAATTAGATATAGATATAAGTACAGTAGCAACAGCCATTGTTATACCTATTTTCGCAGCAATAAACGGCATTATCGGATTTAAAAATCCTGAGTATGTATCTGTTATAAAATGTCCTAAAGATAGTGTATTTATTACTTTTTTGTCTTTATTGTCTTCCATGTTAGTGTTTAAAATGCCTTATTCCTGTAGTTATCATAGCAATATTATATTTATCTGCTGTTTTTATTACATCTTCATCTTTTATACTTCCACCGGGTTGGATAATTGCTGCAATTCTGCCTTGTGCTGCTACATGTATATTATCTATAGCAGGGAAGAAACCATCAGAAGCGGCAACTGCATCTTTTGATCCGTCACAAGCTTTATTTAATGCTATTTCAAATGCATCTACTCTGCTTGTTTGTCCTTGACCGATTCCGATTGCTTTAAAATCTTTTGCTATTACAATTGCATTTGATTTTGCGTGTTTAACTATTTTCCACGCAAAAATCATATCTTCTACCATTTCTGCTGTTGGTTTTGCTTTTGTTACAACTTTGAAATTGTCTTTATCCAGTTCTCCTTTATCTGAATCTTGAATTAAAGTTCCGAATGGAGTTACTCTTATTTCCTGATTTAAATGATTTTTATATTCTATTAAAGATGTATTTAATTTTATTACTCTCAAGTTTTTCTTTGTTTTAAGAAGCTCTAACGCTTTTAATGTGAAATCAGGCGCAATAACAACTTCTAAAAACATAGCTGTAAGTTGTTTAGCAAGATCTTCATTTACTACTTGTGTGAATCCTACAATACCTCCAAAAGCGCTCAAAGGATCACAATCCAATGCTTTTGCCCAGGCTTCAGATATATCTTTACCCAATGCAGCTCCACAAGGGGTGTTGTGTTTTATTATTACACAAGCACATACATCATAAAATTCACTTAGTATGTTTGTGCAAGCACTTACATCTAATATATTATTGTAAGAAAGTTCTTTACCGTTAAGAACTTCATAATCTACAGTATTATTTGTATAATATATACTTGCATTTTGATGAGGGTTTTCACCGTATCTTAAATCTTTTGCTTTTTTTATATTTAACGAAAAATAATTGTTAGTATCTTCTTCAAATCTATTTGAAAGTTCATGTAATATTTTTGTGTCGAAATCTAATGTTCTTTCAAAAACTTTTAGTGCAAATTCTCTTCTTAGTTTTAGTGAACTTTCGCCATTGTGTTCTTCTAAATCGGATAAAACTTCTTTATATTGTTCAGGTGATGAAACAGCAAGAACTCTTTTGTTATTTTTTGCAGCAGCTCTTAACATAGATGGACCGCCAATATCAATTGTATTTATAAGTTCAGTTTCTTCGACTTGTTTTGTAACTGCCTCTTCAAACGGATAAAAATTAACTACTACCATATCAAAAAGTTTTATATTCTTTTTTTCAATATCTGATTTTTCTATTGGATTATTTAGATCTGCAAGTATTCCTGCAAATACGTCAGGGTATAATGTTTTTACCTTACCGTTAATAAGCTGCCTTGTTCCTGTTATTTCAGTTATCTCTTTCGCATTTATATGATTTTCTTTTAATAAATCATATGTAGAACCTGTTGCGATTATTTCATAGTTATATTTCTTTGTCAGTTCTTCTGCAAATTCAACAAGTTTATCTTTGTTATATACACTTATTAATGCTCTTTTTGTCATGATTAATTTTTCCCCAATTCAAATGCTTTTTGTGCTGTTTTTTCTATAGTATCAAAAAGAATTTCAGAAATCTTGTTTTCTTTTAGTATTTCATTTCCAACTGCTGTGCAACCACCTGGAGTTGTTACATTTATTATTAACTGTTCGGGATTAGTACCTGATTCCATTATCATTTTGGCAGAACCATATGCTGTTTGCGCTGATAATTTCAAACAAGTTTTATAGTCTAAACCAAGCTTTTCTCCTGCTTTTGCTATTTCATTTATTATGTAATAATAGAATGCAGGTCCGCTTCCTGATATTGCAGTTATTATATCTATATATTTTTCTTCAGCTTTTACTACTTTTCCTACACTTTTGAATATTTCTGTTGCAAGTTCTGTGTGTTTATCTGTTGCGTATTTTCCTTTGCAAATCGCACTCATTCCCTCATTTACCAAGGCTGGTGTATTTGGCATTATTCTTATTACAGGAATATTATCGACAATTTCTTCAATTGTATTTATTGATATACCTGCTGCAATTGATAAAATAATATGATTTTTTGTTATATATGGTTTTATTTCGTTTAATACATCCTTTAATACAAATGGTTTTACCGCAAATAATATAATCTCCGCATTTTTAATTACGTCAATATTCCTTAATGTTGTATTAATTTTGTATGTTTCACCTAATAATTTAAGAGCATCTTCATTTTTGTCTGATACAATAATATTTTTATAGTCACACCAATTGGAATTTATAATCCCTTTCATAATTGCAGTTGCCATTTTGCCGCCGCCGATAAAACCGATTCTGTTCATATTATTTAACCTTTTTCTTTTTCGTGATTGACTTTAGTTTATGTCTTATTTATTATGATATAGCGAAAAAAAACACATTCAAGGAGAAATAAAATGAGACGTACGCTGGAAGGAACTAAAAGAAAAAGACAAAATGTTAGCGGTTTCAGAGCACGTATGGCTACAGCAGGCGGAAGAGAAGTTTTAAACAGAAGAAGAGCAAAAGGCCGTCATAAATTAGCTATTACTGCAAAAGAAAGAGCTTAGTATTTTTGTTCTTAAATTAAATTATAAGTTTAATTATTTATATAAAAGGACTGTTTATTCAGTCCTTTTTTAATGTAAAATAAAATTATGCTTAAAAAGAAATATAGATTAAAAAAGTATTCAGCTTTCATTGCAACTTATAAATTGAACCATATAGTTGCTGATAATAATATGTGTATATATTTTGGCAAAGAAAAAGTAAACCCTGATTTACAAACAAAAATAGCCTTTGTTGTTAGTAAAAAAATTCATAAACGTGCTGTTGTTCGGAACAGAATAAAACGATTGATGAGAGAAAGTTTTAGGTTACTTATTAAAAATTCAGAGTTTGAAAATATATATAAATATTTATCTGTTATATGCGTAGCAAAACCTGACTCTGTAAATGCTGATTTCCGTTCAATTGATGTATCGATAAGAAATTTATTGGCGAAAAAACAATAAAAATAATGTTTTTTGTAAAAAGTATTATTTTATTGAATAAAAACTTTATAAGTAATATAACAATGATATATACTAATGTTATATGTTATGTAACAAAATCTTAACAAAACTCCCTTAAAAAGTCATGAAATACAGAAAAAAAGTTTTCATGTAAGTAAGAGGAAAATAATCGAGGGAAAAAGAGATGGGCT
>CALUSI010000006.1 GCA_944323395.1 Candidatus Gastranaerophilales bacterium | reverse complement strand
AACTCCAAAATTCAACGGTGTAGGTTAATAAACTTAATAATATATAAAAAAGAGGAAACAAATCGTTTCCTCTTTTTAGTTTTAATTACAACTAATATAAGTTTTCATACATACTAATAATTTTTTTTATATATGATATAATTTCATATAGAATAATCTTGGAATAGAGAATGAGAAATACATATAAGAATATATTAGCAGTTATCTTTTTCGTTAGTATGGTCTTTTTACAGAACCATGCTATTGTATTTGCTGCGCCTGAAGATATTAATACAGAAATTTCAGATAGTTCTAAAATTACGAAAATAGAATTTGAGGGAAACCATCTTATAAACTCATCTGACATAGTTAAAGTTATGAATATGCAAATAGGAGATGTATATAGCAAAGAACTTGTACAACAAAATCTGAAAGCAATATATAAGACAGGATACTTTTCAGAGAAAATGAAGGCAATTCCTATTCCTACTGATTCAGAATCTCTAACTTTAAGAATATATCTTGAAGAAAATATTCCAATTACAGGATTTGCAGTAAGCGGAAATACGGTAGTTACAACAGGTGAAATTTTAAATATACTTAATCCATTGGAAGGACAACCTCAAAACTTAAGAACATTAGGAGATGCTGTAGCTAATGTTGAAGATTTATATGCTTCAAAAGGTTATGTTTTAGCAAGGGTATCAAATGTACAAGATGACCCTGACGGATGTGTAAATATCGAAGTACAAGAAGGTATTATAAATTCAATATCTTTTGAAGGAAATAAAAAAACAAAAGATTTTGTAATTGAAAGAAATATTTTATCAACTCCAGGAAGTGTATATAATGAAAACACGTTAAAAGCAGACCTTATGAGATTATATTCAACTCAAGCTTTTAAAGATGTAAATAGGAAAATAGACAAAAGCCCTGAAGATCCAAATTTATATGATGTTACGATAGTATTAGAGGAACAAAGAACCGGAACTATTTCACTTGGAGGTGGTCTTGATACTGCTACAGGCTTGTTTGGTCAAGCTGGATTTGTAGAAAATAACTTCTTAGGAAACGGTCAAAGAGTAGGTATCAACTTTATGGCAGGTACCGGTGTAATTATGTCTGACAGTTCTACCTTAGATCATGCAAATTTACAAGCAGAAGTAAGCTTCTTTGAACCAAGATTAAAAGGAACAGATAACTCATTATTAGTAAAAGCATTTGGTCGTGACTTCGGCAGCTACCAAGTTCCTCTTGCAATAGAAAAGAGATATGGAGCTGAAGTTGTTCTATCTCGCCCATTTAAAACATATAAGAATTTATTAGGTGCTATAAAACTTGGTGGCGAATACATTAAAGTAAAAGAAGGGGATGCTAACAAAATTGCAGAATTATATAAACAGCATAACATTCCTATATCTGAACGTTCAAAACAATTACAAGGCGGTACTTATATAACAATTGGTCCTAGCTTAGTATATGACACAAGAGACAATGTTCTAAATCCAAGAAGCGGTGTATTAGCAACATTGAGATTTAATGAGAATGTAAATATAACTGACTTTAATTATACTCACGGAACATTAGCTGCAGGTATAAAAAGGTACTTTCCTGTTATGAAGAAGTCGTCATTCTCTTTAATGGCACGTGCAGCAGGCAAAATACACGGCGATATGCCTGAAGTTATGGCATATAGTTTAGGTGGTCCATATACTGTAAGAGGATACAGAATGAGTACAATAGGTACAGGTGAAGGATTTATGATGGGTAGTGCAGAATTAACAACACCATTTTTCTTCTTAGATAGAATAGAGAAAGTCAAATTCCTAGATAACATTAAATTCTCGCTATTTGTTGATGCAGGTCATATATATAACGGAAGTATTACAAATAAACTATACAACAGACCAGAATACGGTATAGCTGGTGGTGTTGGTATAAAATTATTTATTCCGGGTGTAGGTCCTTTATCTATAGATTATGGTATTCCATTTACAAACGTAGGAGAAGGCAACAGAAGAGGCGCATTCTCATTTGGAGTTGGAGATATATTCTAATGTCTATAAATATAATGTGTCATAATTTAGAAGAAACAGAACAACTTGCACATCATTTTGCGAATATAATAAAAGATACTGGAGCTTTCATCTGTTTATTCGGAGAAGTTGGTGCGGGAAAAACTGCATTTACAAAATTTGTATGTAAATATTTAAATGTACAAGAAAAAGTAACAAGTCCAAGTTTTGTCATATTAAATGAATATAAAACAGGACTTCTGCCTATTTATCATTTTGATTTATATAGGTTAGAAAATGAAGGTATAAATACAATAATTAATGAACTTGAAGAATATTCAGAAGGAAAAATTTTAACTTTAGTTGAATGGGCAGAATTTTCACAAAATGCTGTTCCTTTTGACAAAATAGACTTGAATATAGTATATCTTGATGAAAATACAAGAGAATTTATATTTACTGCAAACGGAACAAAAAGCGAAAATATAATAAAAAGGCTAAAAGATGAAAACATTAGTTTTTGATACTTGCTTTAATAAATCATATATCGCAATGAATATTGACGGGGAAATAATTGCAAATGAGCAAATTGAAAGTACTGACTCAAACTATCACAGTGCATATTTAATTCCCAAAATAAGAGATATACTAAAACTTAATAATATTAAAATATCCGATTTAGAAGCCATAGGAGTAAATATAGGTCCAGGCAGTTTCACCGGAATAAGAGCAGGAATAACAATAGCCAGAGTTTTAGCTCAACAGACAAATATTAAACTCGTCGGTATAACATCATTAGAAATATTGTCAAAAATAAATGAAACAAATTCAGAGACAATTGTAATACTTGATGCAAGAAAAAATAAATTATATTTTGCGAAATATTCATGTAATAAAGAAATAATAGCCCCTAAATTAATTGACAAAGAGAACATTGAGCTTTATATAAAGAAAGATTCTACAATAATTACAGACAATGTCATCTCACAATTTCTAAACAAAAAGAATATATTATCAATAAATTATGAACAAAAAGATAATAGACTTGGTCTTATTTTATCGGAGATTGTGTCAGAAAGATTGCTCAAAAATGAAGATGACTACAATTGGGCAAAAGTAAAACCACTATATATACAAAAACCTTCAATAACAAAACCGAAAGAGAATAATAATGAATAAATTTGAAGTTTCAGGTTGTTTGACAAGTTTAATAATTTTATTTATAACATATTACCTAATAAAAGAACTATGGTGGTTAATAGTCGGAATTATTTTGATAATAATAGTTGCGTATTATTCTCGTTTAATATATTTAACAATACTAAACAAGAATAAAGAAGCACAAATAAATTACAAACCTGATATGGGGGAAGTCTATAAAGTTTGTCCATATTGTAACACTATGGTGAAAGTAACAGATAAAACATGCCCTTGTTGTAATAGAGCATTAAATTAAAAATATATAAATATAAAAAGACCGCTTGAAAAACAAGCGGTCCTCTATTATAAAGATAAGCTTATTTCACAGCATCTTTAAACTTTTTACCAGCAGAGAAAGTAGGAACAGTTTTTGCAGCAATTTTAATTGCGGCACCAGTTTGTGGGTTACGGCCTGTTCTAGCTTTTCTTTTACGAGCTTCAAAAGTACCAAAGCCAACTAAAGTAACTTTTTTACCTTTTGCAACTGTTTTTTGCACAGTATCAATAGTAGCACTTAAAACATCTGCTGCAGCTTTTTGTGAAACTTTTGCTTTTTTTGCAACTTCTTTTACTAATTCTTCTTTGTTCATAAGAACCTCCTCTTGTATTACAAGAATTATTATACCTATATTTCAAGTTTTGGCAATAGTTTTAACAAAAAAAGTAGAATAAACCTTTAAATTTTGATATTTTCAGTTTTCTATCGTAAAAATAATTATCTCAGCCGGCTTTAATTTTGCAAAGAAAGAAGATTTTATAAACTGTTTATCCATCTTATCTTTTACAAACGTAATTTTTGACTTCTTATTAATCTTCTTTACTTTTATTTTAACGTCTTCTGCATTTACCAGATTTCTATTTATAATAACAACAACTGATTTCTTTTTATATATTCTTTGATATGCAAAAATCTTGCCATTATCAGACGGTAATGCAACAAATGAGCCCTTTGTAATAACATCAAGAAAATTATTCCTCAAATTCATTGCCATTTTATGCTCATCACTTAAAATAGTACTGTCAGTTCCGGGACGTCTTGAAAAATTAAATATATCAATCTGACCTTGATGTACATAATAATAATCATCATCGGTATATGTTTCAGCGGCTTTTTTGTTTGAATAATCATAAATATAATCATCAGATTGAAGAAAGCCGTCTACATAATATGGATTCAAAGGTAATGTAGAATTTAACCATATAATAATTTTAGAATAGTTTTCACCACCAATAATTAAAGGACTAACTTCATCATGAGTTTCAAAACTTCCAATTACAGATTTTTTATCTGAATATTTTTTGAAGACCTTTTGTTGGCTTATAACAGCATCTTCAAGTTCATCCATTGTATCCCAATTTTTTAGTTCGAAATAATTTCCATAATAACCATCGAAACCGGCTTCTAAAAGTTTTTTATAATCAGTAAAATAAGCTTTATCTGAAGCTGGCTTTGTCCAACTTTCAGAAGCTTCTGCTAAAAACATAAAATCAGGATTTAAACTTCTTGCATATTTAATTAATTCTTGCCAAAAAATAAAGGGTTTAAGAGTTGCAACATCTGCTCTAATACCATCGACACCTAAATCTATCATATTTCTGACAAAAAGCTTATGAAGAACAAAAATATCAGAAGTAAATAATTTTTCATCATTTGGAACACTAAACAATCTTACATCTGTCCAATCTGCAGGAATAACAGGTGAACCATCATCATTTAGGACAAATAAATCAGGTCTGTTGATAAATAAGTCATAAGCACCACAACTTGGCAAATCAACAAGCACTTTTATATTTCTATTATGGCATTCTTCCACAAATTTCTTTGCCTGATTTCTAAGTGATAACTCACTTTGAGCATCTGAAAGCTGATTATTCAGTCCCCTAAAATCAGATAAAGCATACAAAGAACCAGCTGTACCTAAAGCTTTTATTTTACCCACAGGAGTTATTGGTAATAGATGAACAGTATTTATACCAAGTGTTTTTAACTCATCTAATCTATCAATTGCATTAATAAAAGAACCTGATGTTTCACCTCTTGAAAACTGAATTATACCATTACCATCTTTATCATCAGCATTAAATGTTCTTATATTTAGAGAATATATAACTGCGTTATTATTCTGAAACATTTCTCTTAAACTTTCTGATTTAACACCTTCTTCAATTGCAAAAGAATAATTACAAATAAGAAGAACAACTGCAAATAAATAAATTAACTTTTTCAAAAACATAAAACTTCCCTATCTCATATAGAGAGTATAACATAACAATAATACGATAATGACATGTTAATTTCTTTGTCATATAATTTCTTTAGATTATAGATACACGAGGCAATTATGAAAGAAAAATTAGAACTGATTTTAAAAGATGCAACAGAAGAAATTAATAATGCAAAATCTCTTCAGGATTTAGATAACGTAAAACTCAACTATTTAAGCAGGAAAGGTGAACTAAATTCTATAAAGAAAAACTTAAAAGATTTATCTGATGAAGACAAAAGAATTATTGGTGCACTTGCAAATAAAGTTTCTAATCAATTAGAAGATTTAATTGCTTCAAAAGGCGAAGAACTCTATAAAATTGAGTTAAATCAAAAACTCAACAATGAAAGAATTGATATAACTTTACCTTCAGACTTTAGACCACAAGGAAAAGTTCATCCGCTTACTCAAACAATAAATGAAATAGTTGAAATATTCCAAGGTTTGGGCTTTTCTGTTATGCCATCAGAATACAGTCCTGAAGTAGAAACAGAATACATAAATTTTGATATGTTAAATTTCCCGCCGGATCATCCTGCAAAAGACATGCAAGATACTTTTTATACAAAAGTTGCACCAAATGTGATATTAAGAAGTCAGACATCAGGTGCACAAATAAGACAAATGTTAAATCAATCACCACCGGTCAGGGTAATTTCTCCCGGAAGAGTATACAGATGTGAATCAGTAAGTGCAAGAAAAAATAATCTATTTCATCAAATAGAAGGTCTATTAGTTGATAAAGATATAACATTTGCTGATTTAAAAGGAATATTAAATGAGTTCGTAAGAATATACTTTGGCTCAGCGCGCCCTACAAGATTCAGAGCCAGTTATTTCCCATTTACAGAACCAAGTGCAGAAGTTGATGTACAATGTATAATGTGCGGTGGCAAAGGTTGTAGAACTTGCAGCGGTACAGGTTGGTTAGAAGTTCTTGGTGCAGGCATGGTACACGCAAATGTTCTAAAGAATGTAGATATAGATCCAGAAATATACTCAGGTTTTGCGTTTGGAATGGGTGTTGAACGTTTAACTATGCTAAAATATGCAATCAACGACATTAGATTATTTTTCAATAATGATACAAGATTTTTAAAGCAGTTCTAAATATGTTAGCAAAAAGAATAATACCTTGCCTTGACATTAAAGACGGCAAAACAGTAAAAGGTGTAAATTTTGAAAATTTAAGATATGCAGGTGACCCTGTAATGCTCGCAAAAAAATATTCAGATGAAGGAGCAGATGAGCTTGTTTTCTTAGATATAACAGCAACCAATGAAAAAAGGAAAACAACAGTAGAAATGGTAAACAAGGTTGCACAGCAAGTTTTTATACCATTTACAGTTGGCGGTGGCATAAATTCTATAGAAGACATGAAAACACTACTCTTAGCCGGAGCAGACAAAGTTGCTATAAATTCTGCAGCAGTAAAAACTCCTGACTTAATAAATAAATCATCAAATTATTTTGGTTCACAATGTATAGTAGTAGCAATTGATGCAAAAAGAGTTGACGGAGATTTTTACGTATTTATTAATGCAGGTAAATTAAATACAGGAATAAAACTTTCAAAATGGGTAAAAGAAGTACAGGAAAGAGGAGCAGGAGAAATATTACTGACATCAATGGATGCAGACGGTACACAAAACGGCTTTGATATAGAGATGACAAAACTTGCATCTAAAAATTCAGGTATACCTGTAATATCATCAGGAGGAGCAGGACCCAATCCAAAACATTTTACAGATATATTTATAAAGGGATATGCAGATGCTGCACTTGCAGCTTCAATATTTCATTTTGATACATTAAGCGTACCAAACTTAAAACAAGAACTAAAAAAACAAGGTATAGAGGTAAGAATATAATGACTAATCAAGTAAAATTTGACCCTGGGATAGGAAACTTTGTAATTGATTTCAATAATTTTATTAATGATGTATACTCACAGCTTATGAGTTTTAGAACAATTCATCAAAAAAGAGCTCGTTTCAAATTATACTCGAACAAAATAATAACAAACATGAAAAACAACATTGCATTTTATCTTGGATGCCTTTTATGGGCATACTACATAAAAAATGCGAATTCTGATTGTCCAAAAGAAATTGAAGGTAATGTATTTTTAAATCTGAATGAAGAAGAAAAAAATAACTATGATTATATGATACAAGTTAATTTCATGGAAAACTACTTCGACAGTTATGAAAGAGACTTTTTATATTATACAGGACAAGAAACCAAAATACCTGAAGAATGGAAGATAATCTTAGCTTTATATATTGAATTTTTGGAAAAAAACAAGGGATTTATTAATACAAGAACAACATCTGATATTATACTTCCTGATTCATTAAGTAGTAAAAAGATTTCAGAAAATATTAACTCAATACTACAAGAGGCAATTGAAAAAAAAGATTTAAATTTGTTGCTAAATATGGTAAACATTGTATTATAAACTTGATATACTTTCTTTTTTTATATATCCTATAATTGTATACTAATGCATGTGAGATATGGAAGAAAATATAAACATACCTTTCGAAAAATTAGCTCAAGAATGCAATATCATTGACCCAACTAATACCAAAGAGGTTATTGAAAGAATAATTGCACTTTCTTCTGACTACCCGAGTGAATATTTAGTACTTATATATAATTATTTTTTTGAACATTCAAACAATTATGAAGTTTTAATGTTTTTATTGCAAAAAATTGATAAATTCAAAGATAAATCAAGTCGTGGTATCCTAATAGATTCTTTAATAATGAAAGGGAAATTATCACAAAGAATCCCTGACCCAGATAATCTAACAAGAATACGAGTTAACATAACCAAAGCCTTAGCGAATACAAAAGATTCACAAGCTGTCTATCCATTATTATACTGTTTAAACAGTAAGGACGAGAATTACAAAGTAAAATTATCTTGTGCTGAAGCACTGGGGAAAATTGGAGACAGATACGCGGTATTACCACTAATGAACATATTGGAAGATGAAACAGAATCTTCTGTATATGTAAAAGAATCTGCTGTTTCAGCATTGGGAATGATTGGTGATGAAAAAGCTGTAGATTCTCTGGTATCTATTTTAGAAAGCAAAAAAGGTTTTCTTGATAAATTTACTTTTTTAAAGGAAAGGGCTTTAGAAGCACTAAATAAAATAAGCTTTAAAGGTGATAGAGTATTCAATGCACTTGTAAAATCGTTAAGAGATGAATCACCACAGGTAAGAATAAATGCAATAGAAGTATTGATGAATTCTGAAGATGAAAGAGCAGTTGACCTAATAAAAGGAATGCTATCAGATTCAAATAAAGAAGTAGTGCAGAATGCAGTTATAGCGTTGTATAACATACTTGGAGATGAAATTTTATCAGAAATTATAAATGATGAAGCATCTCCATCTATTGCAAAAAACGAAGCACTAAAACTTCAAGATGATTTACGAGAAGAAGAAATAGAAGAGGCAAATGAACAAGATGAATAAGGCAATTGTACTTTTATCAGGAGGACTTGATTCTGTTGTTAGTTTAGCTCTTATAAAAGAAAAATGTTCAAAGATTCTGGCCCTAACCTTTAACTACGGACAAAAATCCTATTTCGCAGAAAAAAGAGCAGCCGAAAGAATTTCACAATATTATGATATAGAACATAAAATAATAGATTTAGATTGGCTATCAGTAATTTCAACATCATCATTAACAACAAAAGATACTATACCTTATATATCAAAAGATAATTTAGACAATAAATTAATAGCACAAGACACAGCAAAATCAGTATGGGTTCCAAACCGTAATAGTTTATTTGTAAATATTGCAGCTTGTTTTGCAGAAGCATATAATTATGACACGATTATTATTGGTGCAAATAAAGAGGAAGGAGCAACTTTTAAAGATAACTCAATAGAATTCGTTAATGCAATTAATACATCACTTGAAAATTCTGTCAATATTAAAATAGAACTAATTGCTCCACTTATAAATATGAATAAAGAAGAAATAGTAAACATTGCAATACAAAAAAATGTACCTTTAGAATTAATTCACAGTTGCTATATATCAGAAGACAAACATTGCGGATTTTGTGAATCTTGTCAAAGACTAAAAAGAGCTTTAGAACAAAATGGAAGAACAGATATTATAGAAAAAATTTTTGAACAGGAAAGCTAAATATGGAAACACTATTTATAGAAAAAGAAATAAAATATACAGGAAAAGAACTTTCCCCTCATTGGATTTATAAAAATTTTAAAATTATGGGGAATGCCATAGTTGCATTTATAGGAGAATGTGAAGTAAAACTTGACCATATGGTTGATATAGAAGATGTAATAAATAATGAACCAATATACAGCAAAAAAATGCTAAGTATAATAGAAGAAAATTTTAATTGTTCACTTGTAGAAATGGTTTATAAACAAAGACTATTAGTTACAATAACCAAGGAGCTAATAGAAAAAAATTATCCAAATGTTAATATAACAAGAAATGGTGATGACTTATACATAAATAATAAAAAGTTGTCTGTTTCTATAGCAACAAAATCAATAACATCAACACTAATTCATTTTGGACTCAATATAGATTCTACAGGTGCACCTATAAATGCATCAGATTTAGAAAAAGATATTGGAATAACAGATATAAAGAATTTTGCAATTGAATTATTGACAAAATATAAAAATGAGACAGAAGATATAGATTTTGCAGCTTCAAAAGTTCGAGGAGTAATATAATGCAGAATTCAGAAAATAATAATCCACTAAAAAGAAAGAAAAAAAAGAGAAAACAAAACTTTGGATATTTTTATCTTTTTACTTTTGTTTTCATTATTGTTCTTATAGGAATATCTTATATTTTAAAGTCTTATTCTCCTGATATCGATGTTGAAATTGGAAACAACGATGCATTAACTTTAAGTGAATCAGAAATGGATGTAGAAATAAAATCTATTGATGAAAGATTAAAATGGATTCAAATGGAAGATGAAATGCCTACGGTTGCAAAAAGAGATAATGAAACACAGGATGAAGAAGAAAAACAAAAAGAAAATATTGAAACTGAAAAACAGATAATTAAACCTCCTATACCCTCAATAGAAGATATTAAAGAGCAAAGACCAGATTTTCGTAGTATTTCACCTGCAACACCAGTTATACCTTTACCGGAAAGACCAGCAACAATTACAAAGGTATATTTGGGCTCATATTCCACTTTAGAAGAAGCAATGGCTGTTCAAAGTAAAATTGTAAATGAAGATAGTTCAATTGAACCTTTTATAAAAGCTATTAGAGACACTTATATAGTTCAATTAGGCTCATTTGCAGATAAAGAAAAAGCAGATGCATTTATAATAAAATTAAAAGAGAAGGGCTACGCACCAAAAGTAATATCTGAAAATTAAAAAGAAGCGACCAGATTAACTGGTCGCTTTTATGGTTAGTTATAGTTTCGTTGTGCAGTATTCTCTTATTAACCAACTCCGTTATACTTTGGAGTTGCTTTTTCAATTGCTTGACCTTCAGCTTCTTCAACTGCTTGAAGTTGAGATTGAGCAACAGATAATTGAGACTCTATTTTCTTTTGTTGCATATCAAGTTGATTTTCAACAACTTCTAGTTTCTTATTATATTGTTTTGCATATTCTTCATTAACTGCTTGATTTAACATTTCTGCTATAGAAGCAAGATATTCTTCATCACTATTATATTCTGTAGCCATTGCTCCAACTTCACCTGTGGTAGTAGCACAACCACCTTCATCATCAGGCGTATTGATATATGCATCAGCACCTTGTAAATACTCTGAATAATTGTTGAAATTTGTCGGATCACTTGCTATTTCTTCAATGGTTACCTTACCATCGGAAATATTAGCTGAAAAATTTAATAAACTCTGTTTTTGTTGCATAATATTATCTAATTTTGATTGCAACGTGAAAACTAAATTGGTGTAATAAATCTTACGATTTGCAAATAAAGCATAACCCATAACTAACCTACCTTTTACTTGTTTTAACTAACCCACACCTATATAAAAACTTTCTATTTTAACAAATTGCTTAAAACTTAAGCACAAAAAGCGGAAACAGAGCTTTTGGGCTTCATATTCAATATTTACAAATGTTTCAGCGTTTTTTAGTCTTCAAAAGTTATATAAATAATATATATTACTTATTTATTTCATACAGAACATATAGTTATATATTATCTAAAAAGACCCTTTTATAAACTTTACAAAACTTAACACTATATATTTTCAGATTTCTTTTTATAGTAAATATAACCAATTATACCTAATATAATATTAGGGAAATTAGCTGCAAAAAACGGTAAAATCGTATGGTTATAGCCTAAAGACATAGAAAAAGCACGAATTATATAATATACAAAGATTATACCTATAGTAAAAAGGAAACCTCTATTATGCCTTACCCTTGGAGGAGTAATTGCAAGCGGAATACCTAAAACAACAAAAACTATAGTTGTTACAGGGAGTGCAAGTTTTTCCCAAAAGCGAACTTGATATTTAGCTAAAACATCAGGTGGTACTTCCGACTTTTTTTCATTAAAATAAGGTAATAACTGTACAAAATTATAATCAGAGCCATCATTTTTTTTATCTAATTGTCTTTGTATATCACTGCCAAAGTCTATAATTGTTTTTTCTATCCAAGATGTATTAAGTGTTTTACCTCTCTTAGAAATAGTATAAACTGAAGCATTATCAAATTGCCAGCCTTCTATAACAGAAGTACCAGTTTTAGCTTGTAATATCTGAATTTTATCATCATCAGACAAATCTAATATAGAAACATTAGAGAATTGTTTATCTTCACACTTTTCAACATAAAATAGACGTTTTAAATAATTTCCGTCTTTTAATTCTTTTATTGAAAAATTCCTTTTTCCTTCTGGAATATTTCTTTGAACAAGAGCATATAATGCCAATGTTTTTGATTGTGAAGTCGTTATTGGAACAATAGTCTCATTAATAAAAAATGTGAGCAGCGCCATAAGAAAAGAGAACATAAATATTGGTTTAGCAATTCTTTTAATACTTATCCCACACGCCTTAAGAATTGTAATTTCTGATTGTAAACACATTTTATTAACTGTCATAACAGTTGAAAAAAGAACGCTCATTGGGATTGTCATAACAATAACAGCAGGTAAATTTAAAAGAATTATCATAAATGCAATATTAATAGACATACCATAAGTAGATATTTGTTTAATTAGAGAAATAAATGTATCAGAAGCAAAAATTATAGAAGTAAAAACAACCACACCTAAAATAAATACTTCTATTATTTGTTTTAATATAAATTTATCCAGTATTGTAAGTTTAAAAAGCGATTTCATAATTAGATTTTAGAACAAAAAAATGTAATTTCCAATTAAAGTTTTTGCCAGTCTTCAGAAAACTTATCAAGTGAATATTTTATATCTTTATTGTTAATAAGAATTTCCTGAATATAATTTGCAGATAAAATATTCAATTCTTTTTTCTTTTGAGTATTCAATATCGGAGTTTGAATATTATAAAGTTGTTTTGCACTTATAATTCTTGCAGTATCTTGAATATTAGTTGATTTAGAAAATTTAAAATAAACATCATTAAGCGCATCTTTATTAACAGGCAGAATTGTGGTAATTTTAGCAAGCTCCAACTGATTAGCTCTATTAGTAAAATAAAGCGCAAAATCTAAAGCAATATCATGATTTTTAGACTTTTTAGGAATAACAAAATTCATTAATGAAAAATCATATAAATTGGTATCACCGACCAACTGAGGAATAACAACCGTAGAATCATATACAGAAGGTGCATTTTCTTTAATCATATTTATAAAATTAGCCCCTGTAACCAAATATGACAATTGACCAGACATATATTTTTCAAGTGCATCTCTATGCGTTTGAGTAACGCATTCCTTTGGAATAATATTTTCATCATACATTCTTTTAAACTGAGAGAACAAATAAATACTCTTACTACTATTAATATTTTCAGGTGAATTAATACCAAATTTATTTAAAAGTTTCAAAAGAGTATCATTTTCAGTAAAACTAAACATAGTTAAATATGAATTTTTCTTAGGTAATATTGAAAATAATTCGTCATAAGTAGATATTTTTTTATGAGAAAGCTCTTTGTTATAAAGTGTCACCGCAGATGTTGCATAAAATGGAATACCAAAATATTCTTCATCATATTTTAAAGATTCAAGTATAGAAGGTAAAAATTGATTTAATTTTTCTTTCTTAATGGTATAAAGTGCTTTCTTTTGAGCTAAAAGAACTGAAAAATCAGGAGTTAAATTAATCAAATCAGGCGGATTATCACTTAGAATAGCAGCAAGTGTACGTTTTTCCCCCTCTGAATATGGAACATCTACCCACTTTATTTTCACTGTTTCATTTTCTTTTTCATATTCAGAAATTATATTATTAATATAATTATCAAAACTCCCAAGCTGAAGAGTCCAAAAGGTAATAACATTTTTGTTATTATCATATTTTTCTCTTTGTGAATATAAAATAAAAGCGAATATACTAATAAATATTAAAATATATAATAAAATAGCTTTTTTCATAATTTAAACTCCAACATTAATGATAAAATATTATTGATGTAAGGGCAATTTTTTACAATGGATCTATTTGATAATCTAAAAGAGAATAACAAACAAATACCTTTAGCAGAAATACTAAGACCTAAAACAATAGAGGAATATTTGGGTCAAAATAATATTACAGGTAACAAATCCCCATTAATAAATCTTCTGAAAACAAACAGATTATTTTCACTAATATTATGGGGACCACCTGGTTGCGGAAAAACAACCCTTGCCCGAATAATTGCGAACCACACTCAAAGCCAATTTATTGAACTAAGTGCAGTGACATCCGGAGTAAAAGATATAAAAGATGCAATAGATAAAGCAAAAGAGAAGTTGGTTTACGGACAAAAAACAATATTATTTATAGATGAAATCCACAGATATAATAAGACACAGCAAGATGCACTATTACCACATCTTGAAAACGGAACTGTCTTTTTAATTGGATCAACAACGGAAAATCCATCATTTCAGGTAAATGCAGCTTTAATTTCAAGGACACAAGTTATAAGACTAACTCCAATTGATGATGAAGCAATGAGAAAAATCATTTCAAAAGGATTTGAATATTTATCTTCTCACTACTCTGAAACAATTATAGATAAAGAAGTCCAAGAGTACATTTTAAACTACGCAAGAGGAGATGCAAGAAGTGCACTCAATTTAATTGAAAATACATATTTTTCATCTCCGTTAGAAAATAATTCAAGACACGTTACAGTTGAGATGCTAGAAAAACTTGCACAAACTTCATCAATAAAATACTCAAGACAAGAACACTATGATATGGCATCTGCTTTTCAAAAAAGTATGAGAGGGTCTGACCCTGATGCGGCCATTTATTGGTTGGCCAAAATGCTTACAGCTGGCGAAGATCCAAGATTCATTGCAAGAAGAATGATAGTTTGTGCATCGGAAGATGTAGGAAATGCCGCTCCACACGCATTAACCATCGCAATTAATGCTTTTCGCGCATCTGAAATATTGGGTATGCCTGAAGCTCGTATTCCTTTAGCACAAGCAGTTGAATATATAGCAAGATGTCCAAAATCAAACCGTGCTTGTGTAGCAATAGATTCAGCAATGCAGGATATATATAACGGACTAAATTATCAACCGCCAATGCATCTAAGGGATGCTCATTATAAAGATGCTTCAAAATACGGATTTGGAGTTGGGTACGTATATTCTCACGAACATCCTGAATACAAACAGCAATTCATGCCTGATGAATTAAGAGATAGGAAATATTTTAAATAGTTGGTTAATGCATATTTTTTGTTAAGATATAAAATGATAAAATGATAGAAAAGGAGAGATATCATGATGAATGAAAAATTAGAAAAAGCTTTTAATGATCAAATAAATGCTGAATTCTATTCAGAATATTTATACTTATCTATGTATGCATATTTTGAAAGAATGAATTTACAAGGTTTCAAGAACTGGATGGATGTACAAAGACAAGAAGAAAGAGCTCACGCAATGGGTATGTTCAACTATGTACATGAACGAGGCGGCAAAGTAAAATTACAAGCAATTGAACAACCTGATACAGAATGGGATTCTCCATTAGCAGTTTTTGAAGCTGTTTTAAAACACGAACAATTAGTAACTTCCAAAATTAATGCATTAATGGATGTCGCAGACGAAGTAAAAGACAGAGCGGCAGTATCATTCTTGGATTGGTATTTAAAAGAACAAGTAGAAGAAGAAGCAAATGTAGGTAATGTTTTAAAAACATTAAAAATGATTTGCAATGATACGAATTGCCTATACATGCTTGATAAAGAACTTGCAACAAGAACATTTGTTGCACCGGTAATAGGTTAAAATTATTAATAGAGGAGCTTGAATGCTCCTCTATTATATTATGTAAAGAATGAGAGCAGTATGAATAATAATGTATTTAAAAATTTGTCATATGGAGTATATATTATTTCTTGTAAAGACGGTAAAAGATATACAGGCTGTACAGTAAACAGTATTATGCAAATCACATCAGAACCGCCGACTATTGCATTAAGTGTAAATCACAATAACTATACACATACCTGTTTGGACATAAATAACAAATTTGCTGTATCTATTTTGTCAGAAGATTCAAATCCATTATCAATTGGTACTTTTGGTTTTAGAAGCGGGAGAGATTTTAACAAGTTTGACTCAATTCCATATAATATTGTTAACGAATTACCGATAATAAAAGATGCTTGTGGTTATTTAATTTGTGAAATAAAAGGAAAATTTGAAACATCCACTCACACAGTTTATATCGCAGATGTTATAGATGGTGATATTTTAAACCAAAGTACACCAATGACATACTCTTATTACCATAATGTTATAAAAGGAAAAAGCCCAAAAAACGCACCAACGTACGTTGCTGATTAATCAACCCTCTTAACAATTTGAAACAATTGCCTAAAACAAGGCAATTTTGGAGTTTCATATTCATTATAGAGTCATAAGGTAAGAAACTTTAGAAATCTAAATAAGAAAGGAAATCTATATGAATATGAATGTTATTGCACCAATCGTTGGAGGAGTTGCAGGCACAGGTTTAGCATTAGGCGGTTCTGCAATTTATAAAAAAGTATCAGGAAAACCAGCCGGAGTTCCTGGAAGTGTTGCTCATATTGTAACAAACGAAAAATTAGATAATAAAGCAAAAGCTGAAGTTTTAAAAGAACAATTTGTTGAAAGTACAAAAGATACTTTAAAACTAGGTGGAGCAGTAGTAGGAACTGCAACAGCAGCTTCTTTAATCACAGGCAATTCTGAAAAGGCAGCAAATGTATTTAACAAAATAAAATCTAAAATTGGTGATACACTTGCAAAATGTTCAATTAACGGAAAGAACTTAAAAGATATTGTAAAAAATACAAAAGTTTTCCAAAAGTTCAATTCTTTACCAACCCCAGCTAAAGCAGGAATTGCAGCAGGTGCAGCTCTTTTAGCTCTTGCAGCTCCAATTGTATCTATGGTAAGTGCACAAAAAGCCGGATATATTGAAGGTAAATACGAAGAATAGAAAAATAACAATTCAGAAAATAAAAAGCCCCTTCCAAAAGGGGCTTTTCTTATGGATTTAATTTTATATATTGTGCATTTTTTATGCCATCAATTTTATTTATAGTTTCCATTGTTAAGTCATCAACATCTTTATCAGTAGTAATAATCATAATAGAAACATTGTCAGATTTATTTGATTTTTGAGCAACTTGCATTCTGTTGATATTTATATTATGTTCCCCTATAACTACAGCTACTTTTGCAACCATTGAAGGTTTGTTTTCATGTGGAACTATTAACATATGTTCTTCAGCTTCAATACTCATATTGTAATCATTAATTCTAACAATTCTTGGCATATTTTTAGCAATTAAAGCACCTGTTACAGTATTTTCTTCAATATCAGTAGTAAGAGTAACTGAAATTGAACCTAAGAAAGTACAATCTTTTTGAGACTTAGATGTTACAACATTAATACCTCTATTTTTTGCAATTAGAGGAGCATTTACAAAATTTACACTTTCAACAAAAGAAGAGAAAATGCCTTTTTGTACAGCTACTTCAAGCGGTGCAACATTAAGTTCTGAAAGATTTCCATTTACAGTAATATTTATATTTTTTAAATTACCCTTAGAAATTTGTTTAACAAGAGCACCTATATTTTCAGCTAAAGACATATAATCCTTAACCGGTTCTATAACAGAAGATTTTAATGCAGGAATATTAATTGCTGCTTTTGCACTTCCGCCAGATAGAACTTCTTTAATCTGTTCAGCGACATCAATCGCAACATTAAACTGAGCTTCAGCTGTACTTGCACCTAAATGAGGAGTCATAGTAACATTTCCGCTGCAAGAATATAATGGTGATGCGGTAATATCAGGCTCAGCTTCAAAAACATCTATGGCAGCTGCTTGAACTTGACCTGATTCCAAAGCTTCTTTTAAAGCTGCTTCATCAATAATTCCGCCTCTTGCACAATTAATAATTCTAACACCTTTTTTCATTCTGTTTAAAGTATTTTTATTTATCAAAGAAGTTGTTTCTTTTGTTTTTGGCGTATGAATAGTTATATAATCACATTGACCCCAAAATTCATCAAGACTTGTAACATATTTAGCCCCAATTTTTTCAACAGCTTCTTTTGTTGTATATGGATCAGATACAACAACATTCATTCCTAAAGCAATAGCGACATGGGCAACATGCTGACCAATTTTTCCAAATCCAATAATACCGAGTGTTTTTCCAAAAACTTCAACACCTGTAAACTTTGAGCGTTCCCATTTTCCGTCTTTAGTAGATTTAGCAGCAGCAGGAATATTTCTGGACATAGCAAGCATTAAAGCCAATGTATGTTCAGCAGCGGCATTTGTATTTCCATCAGGTGAATTTACAACAATAACACCCGCCTGAGTTGCAGCATCAATATCAACATTATCAACACCAACACCGGCTCTGCCTACAATTTTTAAATTTTTACCGGCCTCTAATATTTTCTTTGTTACTTTTGTTTGACTTCTAATCATCAAAGCATCGTAATCTTTTATTTTTTCTGCAAGTTCATCTTCAGGAAGCGTTGGAATAAAATCGACCTGTGCTACCCCTTCTAAAATTTTTCCTGCAGCTTCATTAATCTTATCTGTAATTAAAACCTTCATTTTTTCACCTATTTATTCATTTCTTCTATAAGAGTTGCAACACCTTTACCCAATTCAAACTTATGTCCTAATTTATGAAGTGTTGCTTCTAAAGCACCTACAGCTGTAATTGCATCACGCTCTGAGACAAAACCTAAAGTTCCCATTCTAAAGATTTTATCTTTTAATTGATTTTGACCATTTGCAACTACAATATCATAATCATTTTTTAATACTTTTCTTATATCTGGTACACTAACATTTTCAGGAGGTAATATTGCTGTAATTGAAGTACTTGCAATAGAATCATCTTCAACAAAAAGTTTCAAATTAATTGCTCTCAATGCTTTTCTTAAAGCTTTTGCAATTTTAGTATGACGGTTAATAATGTTTTCAAGACCTTCTTCCTTCATCATTTCAAGAGCAACTTTAAGCCCTGAAATAAGGCTAACAGCAGGCGTAAATGCTGTTGAATTTTCAAGAACTGATTTCCTGTTTGTACTCCAATTGAAATAGAAATCAGGTCTTTGACATTCTTTATGAACAGCCCAAGCTCTTTCGCTTGCAGCTAAAAATGCCAAACCAGGTGGAATCATAAATCCTTTTTGGGAACCTGAAATTAAAACATCAATGCCCCATTCATCCATTTTACAGGTCATTGCTCCTAAACTTGTTACTCCATCAACAACAGATAATGCACCATGTTCTTTTATATAAGAAACAATAGTTTTAACATCATTTGTAACACCTGTAGATGTTTCATTTTGAGTTAGGGTAACAATTTTAATTTCTTTATTAACGTCTTTATCTAATCTTTCTTTTAAAACAAGAGGATTAATAGCATTACCCGGTTCAACTTCAATAGTTTCAACGTCAGCACCTAAAGCTTTAGCGATTTTAGCCCATCTTTGACCAAAATTACCAATTACTAAAGATAATACTTTATCTCCGGGATTAATCAAATTTGATAATGCCGCATCCATAGCTCCAGTACCACTGGATGTGTATACTAGAACATCATTCGAGGTTTGAAAAACATATTTTAAATCCGAATATACGGACTCCAAAATTTTAGAGAATTCGGAGCTTCTATGCCCCATTGGATGTTTTGCAATTTCTAAAAGTACTCTTTCAGGTACCGGTGTTGGTCCTGGAATCATTAAAAAAGTTTTGTCTTTCATAGAATTCTATCTCCCCTCTACTGATATTGATATTCTCTCATAAATCAACAATAAGTTTAAGTATTTGTTAAATTTGTAAACTATTATTGAATTTGGGTAAATTCCAACAGAGCAAATGTTTTTATATATATAAGGTAGTATAAAGATTGAAGGTTAATATGCCAAACGGTATTTCATGTGCATATTTTGCGGCAAGAAACCACATATATGGCCAAAAAGAAAAAAATATGTTTAAAGAAGGTATTGCAGGTGCACAAACTGCAAGGACTATTGATACCGTTGCAAAAACAGGGGTAATAAAAGGGCCTTTAGCTTCACCTGTTATTAGCATTTTTGACAAAGCAGCAGCTGTTGCAAGAAAAATAGTTTACCCTTTAATAATAGCTTCAGGAGTATATAATACAGCAATTGCAGAAGATAAAGTAAAAACAGGTGCTTCTCAAGCGTCAGGTATTGCAACAATGTACGCTTTTGAACAAATCGCTGAAAAAGGACTAAAAAAAATTAATAACAAACTTGCTAATACAAAAATTGTACAAAATAATAAAGCAGCAAGAATTGCATTGTATATTGCCAAAGGACTTACCTTTGTTGCCGCTTCTTTATCCGGTTACAACTTAGGAAGCAAATCTGCAGAAAAAATTGTTGATAAAGCAAGGGATAAAAAAGAAGAAATAAACATTAATCAAGAGAACATTTTCTCGGATAAGAATAATGTTGAAGATGAACTTTTTAAAGAAATGCAAATGCTATAATAAAATAGCAAGAATCATCAATAATATACCACCAATCTGAGACATTGTAGCCATATTTTGCATTTTTCTATTATTTTCATATTTATAGCTGTTCTTCTTTGCATCATATGCAACCATAATTCTCTGTAAACGAGTTACATCCGAATCAGAAACAAATGTCCTGTTAAAAAGTTTTTGTTCAAGTCGGCTCAACCTATTTGAGGTATTATCGTTATTATATGAATTTCTAAGTAAGTCTTCTTCTAAAGCCGAAAGTTGAAACGGCATAGATTGATCATTAACAGGTTCGAAACCGTTATTATTATAATAAGCATCTAAATCATCGCTTGAGTAACCATAATTATTTTGTTGATACATTTTTTTTGTTTTAGGCCTTATAACAGAAGCTAGTTTATCTACTCTTGAATTTAGATTTTCATTACTTGTTTTATTAAATACGCTCTCTTCAAGTCGATTTAAACGTGAATATATATTTTCATTTTTGTAAGTAGTTTTAAATATTTCTTCTTCCATTTTATCCACAATAGGATATTCAACAGTAGCATCTTCTTTTAAATCAGGAATATTTGCATCTTTTTTTGCATAAGTATTGGAATAATTATTATCATTTTTTAAAGATGGTGTTTTTGAAAATGTCAAACCTGAGTCATTTTTAATTTTTTCAACCCTTTTTGCCAAATCACCATTTTTCTTTTGACCATATAAACTTTTTTCAAGACGTTCAACTCTTTTTTCATCAGTTTCACCTTGATAATCATATCCAAAAAGAGTGTTCTCTATTGCGGTAATATTATCCTGTATTGATATTTGAGCATAAACATCAATATTTATTGTAAAGAGCAGTAATATAATTATTATGTATTTTTTCATAATCTAATTCTCTATATTGAGAATATATACCACAATTTAGAAACAAAACATACCATCCAGTTAATAGCAAAAAACGAAGCAACAAACGGAAGAAATATTAGCATAAATGCTCTGGATATTGTTATATTATATACGGCTCTAAGAGCTAAAGCATATAAGAAAATAATCCAAAAGTATAATAAAAATTCAATTATTGTTCCCAAAATATAACCAACTTCTCCTATTTGTTTCATTAAATTTAATGGAGCAAAAAATATATACGGGATTGGAACAAATGCTGTAAAAAACAATATCTTCTCAAGCTGTTTTCCTCTGTCAAATATTTTTGCTATGTATTCAAAAAATAAAGCCGTTAAAAACCACAGAAAAACCGTCAATATTATCGAACCCAACAATGAAAAAATAAACATAGCATTCAATATTGAACCATCAAAAATGCCTAACGTAATTTTATTAATTATTGCTATAAAGACTACTGTTACAACGGCTAATCTAATAGATATAGTTATATCTTCTCTCTCAAAGAATGCTTTTGGAGAAAAAATCACACTATATATATTTTCAAAAAAATCATTAACAGTTATTCCCATAAATATAAAGGCCTTCTACTTAATACCATACTTGTTGGAATTATATCCGAAAATTTTATGTTTCTATTCAAAGAATATTCTGCTAAACCTGAGAAATATTCACCAAAAGAACTTTTTCTATTATAATTAACAAGTTTCACTTTCAATTTATTATTAAATCTTTGCTGAGTCATTTTTTCAATCATAGATTTTGCAGTATCCATATCACCGGTTTCATCAATAAAACCAAGGATTTTAGCCTGTACACCAGTGAATACTCGACCATCTGCATATCTGATTAAATTTTCTTCTGATAAATCTACTCGAGTGACATCATAACAAGCTTTTCTATCTATTCTTCCTTTTCTTATTGCATTTAAGAATTGCTGATATGAATCATCGACAATATTTTGCATTAATTCTTTTTCTTCAGGAAGCATAGCCCTTGTACTTGAACCTATATCTTTAAATTTACCGCTTTTTATAACAACTTGGTCCACATTTAATTTATTAGTAAGCAAATTATGATAATCCATAAAAGAGAATATAACACCAATACTGCCGGTCAAAGTCCCATCTTGTGCGATGATTCTATCCGCCGCTGATGCAATATAATAACCGCCGCTTGCTGCAACATCATCCATTACTGCTATTACAGGCTTATTTTCTCTTATATTCATAATCTGATTGTATATATTCTGAGACATTGCAACCGTACCACCGGGAGAATTTATTTTTAAAATAACTCCCTGTATTTCTGAATCTTCTTTTGCTAATTTTAAAGATTTCAACATATTTGCAGCATTAGCTTCTTTTGCAAAAAAATTACTTTCGGAAGAAGATGCAATTACTCCATCTAATTCAATTACAGCAACTTTATTTGTATTAGATATTATATTTTTGCCTTTTTTATTTTCGCCAATATAAGCTTCATTTTTATCTATTGCAAAAAAACCTAAAATTAAAGATAAAATACATAAAACAACTACTATTTTGGCTAATATTGATGCTTTCATTATTCCTCACATTCTGAATATTTTGCAATACATTCATCTAATAATGAAATCATAACATTTTTGTAATGTATTGCTTGTTCTTTTTTTGATGCTTCAAATCTTAGTGTAAATACAGGTTCTGTATTACTTTGTCTTATTAAAGCAAACCCATCCGGGAATATAATCCGTAAACCGTCTAATGTTACTATGTCATTTATTTTTGTACCAAATATCATATCATCATTTTTGATTTTTTCCGTAACTTCCTGTAGAACCTTCTTTTTAAGATTGTTCTTACATTTATGTCTAACTTCATCTAAAGTACAAACTCTGTTAAACGGTATAAGCAAATCACCCAATTTAAAATTAGGATTTATTTTTTTATTTTTCGCTAAAATTTCAATAACTCTGCAACCTGCATAAACAGCATCATCAAAACCGTAATATCTGTCTTTAAAGAACATATGACCTGACATTTCACCTGCTAATATAGCATTTGTTTCTTTCATTTTAGACTTTATATAACCATGTCCTGTCTTACACATTATTGCATTACCGCCTTGAGCATTTATTTCATCAAATAATACCTGAGAGCATTTAACTTCAGAAACAACTGTAGGTTTTTCTCCTCTAACAGATAAATCTTTTATAACATCTTGTGCATAAAGATATAACAATTTATCACCTGTTAATGCATTACCTTCTGAATCAATTACACCTAATCTATCAGAATCACCGTCAAAAGCAATTCCAATATCTGCTTTTGTTTCTATAACTTTTTTCTTTATATCTTCTAAAGTGGACAAATCGCTTGGATTTGGATGATGATTCGGGAAATTACCATCAGGTTCAGAATATAATTCAATAACTTCACAACCAATATCTGAATATAGTTTTGGAGCTACAACTCCAGCTGTACCATTTGCACTGTCGACAACAACTTTAATTCCATTGCCGACTCTACCAAATCTGGAAGTTAAGAAATCAATATATTGAGGCAATATATTATACAATCTTGATTCGCCATGCTTAACTGAAGTAATATCATTACTCATTTGCTCAATAGTATACTCTTTGACCTTTTTTATCTCTTCTTCATTCAAAGATGATTTATTAAAAGTAAGCTTTAAACCGTTATACTCAGGAGGATTATGGCTTGCAGTAACAATTAAAGCACCTGAAATTTTTGCATCTTTTGATATACTTTCAGGAATAGAAACAAATTCGGAAAAATATCCGATTGGAGTTGGGACAATATCCAAATTAATAGCATTAGCTCCCATATGAACAATACCTTTTATTAAGGTTTTTGCAAGTGATTCAGAATGGAGTCTGGCATCTCTTGAAATAGTTATCCAAATATCATTTGGAGCTAAACCAGTCTTATCTTGAATATATTTAACATATCCTTTACCGACATAATAAAATAATTCTTCTGTAACATCTTCGCCATATATACCACGAATATCATTTTTACCAAAAGCGCTAAAATCAACTGTTTTTGTCATATTTATTTATATCCTTGTTTCAAAATAAAAAAACGATTATACTCAACATTATAGAAAAGATTTCAAGTAAAATCAAAAATGATAAGAAATTGTTGTAATAAAACGAAATTTAATAAAAGTTTAATTTTTTTAGCTTTTGTTTTGCCATCATTTATAGGGTGCGTAATTTTTATATTTGTACCTTCTGTCTTTTCATTTTTACTAAGTTTTTTTAAATGGAATTTAATTTCAAAAATTGAATTTGCAGGTTTAAGCAATTATATAGAGCTTTTCACAGCAAAAGAATTTTGGTTCATATTAAGGAATACCATTGTATATGCAATTTCAGTAACAATTTTTGCAACATTAATCCCCTTAATACTTGCTTCTATAATAAAGAATAAAATTTTCGGGAAAGAATTATATAAAACAGCATATTTTTTACCATTTATAACCCCTATGATTGTAATAGCAATGGTTTGGCAATGGATTTTTGATCCAAATATTGGCATCGTAAATTATATTTTAAAATCTAACTTACAATGGTTATATGATCAAAGTCTTGCAATGCCTGTTCTAATATTTGTTTCCGTTTGGAAACTAATAGGATATAATATGGTTATTTTTCTTTCCGGATTCTCAACAATAAATGAACAAATATATGAAGCAGCAAAGATTGATGGAGCAAACAATAAAAGAATCTTCTTCAATATAACTATCCCTTTATTAAGTCCAACAATCTTTTTCGTACTATTAATAACAACAATAAGTTCTTTTCAAGTATTTGACTTAATATATTTAATGACACAAGGCGGACCTGAAAACTCAACTAATATCCTAGTTTATTGGCTATATAAGAATGCTTTTGAACTTTTTGATATAGGAAGAGCCTCCGCTATAGCATACATCCTATTTATGTTCATTCTTATTCTAACGATAATACAGTGGAAATTAAGAAAAAAATGGGTTTTAAACGAAAATGAATAAATTATGCAAGAACAGATAACAATTGTTTTTTAGGTGGAAGTTCATCAATATCAACTGTCTTATTTGCATATACATCATCAATATTTGCTTTTATTTTAGAAGCTTCTTTTGTAACTTTCGGGCTAAAAAGTTCAGATATTTTATCTGCAATATTTAAGATTTTAGTTCCCAAAGTATCAGGAGCATTATAATATGCACTTTCATATTCCGGATACGGAACAGCAGTGTGTTTAAAACTTGGTTTTATTGAGTTATAATTAAATGAACTAATTGAATTAACTTTCATTTTACTTACCTCTTTCGTTTAAAGTGTTTCACTTACACTTTATTTTATATATTCATTATGTATTAGAAAAAATATTTTGTCAATACTTTAGATTACAAATTATTTCAATTTAATTTTTTCCTTATTTCATAGGCTTTTTGCCATTAAGTGTATTATATGCACTTAATTCCTTGTTGAATACTACCCAGAAGGGGTATTTTTCTTCTATCCTGTTGTCGAATTGTATTAAAAAGATTTATTTAGTTATATATAAGTATCTTTTTCATACTTCCAACTATTCTTAATTCCAGACAGTAGGGCTTTATGCCCTCTTTTTTTTATTTGATATAGAGAAGATTATAAATTTTATTCAAAATAATTAATCAAATAACTAATTATATTTGTTTTGAACCTTGTTTAAATCAGCATTTACATCACAGTAATATAAAAATGCCTCAAGAGTCCTGTTTAAAGTTTCCTTTAAAACTATTTTTTCATCTTGCGAGAAATTTTGAAGCACATAATCTTCAGATTTCATATAAGGCGGCTGTGGACCAATTCCTATTTTTATTCTGTCAAAAACTTGTGTTTGAGCGTGGTTAATAATGGACTTTACTCCATTATGTCCGCCATCTGATCCTTTTGAGCGAAATCTTATTTTCCCTATATCTAAAGATATATCATCATAAACAAGAACTAATGTACTTAAATCAATTTTATAAAAGTTTTTCAATAATGCCAAAGATTCACCTGAAAGATTCATAAATGTTTGAGGCTTAATAATCCATATTGCCTCATCTTTATAAATGCCTTTTGCCATTTCACACTTAAATTTTGTTTCGTTAGAATATTTACATCCTAACTTTTCGGCTAATAAATCAGCAAACATAAATCCGACATTATGTCTTGTATTTTCGTATTTTATACCGGGATTCCCTAAACAGATTAATAATTTCATCCATGCTTCCTCTTTTATAAATTATCCCACATTTATATTCAACTTACCAATTAAAAACTTTAGAAAATGACTAATTATTATAAAAAATAGGAGACAACTTATGAAAACAAACAAAGACTCAATAATTAGAATGAAAAGCAGTGAAATGCTGTATAATTTTTTGGAAAACACACACTTACATAAAAAGGATTTTGCCCAAATGATTGGAGTAACACTTTCTTATGTATATAACCTTATAGATGAAACTATCCCTTTCTCAACAAGAAGTACAACACTCGAAAGAATTGCAACAGTAATGGATATTTCGCCTGAAGAATTTGTAGAATATAAAATTCCGCAAGATCCTATTTTAATTGATGAAACAACTGAATTTATAAGGGAAAAACAAAAAGAAAAAAATCTATCAACGGTTCAATTTTTAAAATCATTCCCAAGAAAGCAAAGACTTGAAATTGTTGATATTTTAAGAGGAGCAAGACCAATTCCTCTAGACTGGGAAGAGGTTAGTGTTATTGCTTCTGTTCTTGATGTTTCAAAAGAAGAAATGTACGATTTCTGGGAAGAAAGAATGCGCCAATTATTAAAAACATCAGGATTCAATTTCGACAGTAATCAAGGACTGGCAAATGCAATGTTTGCTTGCGCAAGAAATTATGTTTATAAAGAAAGTAAATAGTTAAACTCTTACTCGAGAAACAACAACCTGAATATCTTTGGGAGACTTATAAGTCTTTTCATCATATATTATTTTAATTATTTGATATGAATGAGGTATATCTTTGAACGCAGGAGCAGAGATATGCCTTATTCCATTTTCATCGGTCTGAACTGCTTCTTGATGATAATGACCTGTAGAAATCAAAAGAATATTATTGTATTTTTTTAAGAGTTCTTGATATTTTTCTGTATTCAACATTGAGAGTTTATACTCAACTCTTGGAGGCATTAAAGGACAATGATGAAATATTAAGAATGTTTTTTTGGGATACTTAATCAAAAGTTTTTCAAGCCATTGAATTTGTTCATCCGCAATTTGTCCATGTTTTGACGGTGCGAAATCAGGATTATCATCCAATACAACACAAATAAAATCGCTATTAGGTTTAAAATAATAATATTTTAATGAATCTTCCTGATTACTATTAAAGGTTGTAACAATATCAAGATAAGTTTCTTTCTCTAGTCCACTTAATTTATGTGCATCATTTTTCCCAAGAACTATATAATATGGTACTTTTATAGGGTGAATTGCACGCATAAATCCTATAACATCTTCTTCTCGAGATTTATCTACATTATCTCCAAGAAATATTGCGAAATCAGGATTCCTCTTTTTTAGAGATAAAGATAGAAAATAAAGATATTTGTCCATACTTTTATCATCAATAGAATAATGAACATCACTTATTTGTGCAAATTCTAAAACTTCAGCAAAAGATACTCCTTGAAGAACAAGAAAGGTTATAAAGAATAATAAAATTTTTTTTGATAGTTTATGCATTATTGCATCTTTTCTGTATCATTTTTTGAACATATAACGCCTGTTTTAAATCTTTTTTACTAATAATTTTCATTAATAAAAAGATTTCCCCCATAGGCATTTTTTTAAAACGCTGAACATCCAGAACCATTGACAGGTGATACAAATTAATCTTGCCCGATTCAAGTAAAATTTCACCCAATCTAAGACAAGAAACATCTGACCAGTCATCAATGTTGTACAGATTCTTCATACAATAATTATATCTAAAATTTTAATTTAATCAAATATTAAGCATAGAAATCAAGCTTATTTGCACGATATTCATCACGTTGATTTGGTTTTTGATAAGCCGCATCTAACCTATCAAGACGTTCAACAAGACCGACATCTCCACCTTGATTTTGTCTAATACTATTTACACCACCCCAATTACCGGAATTTAAACCAGATAACCCTTGTACAGAAGAAGTTGAAACATTATTATCGGAAGCAAAAATGTTCTTTTCTTCAGCACCTTGAGGTGTAAATTGTTGTTGACCGCCACCAAAAGAAACACCAGCACTGCTTGCGCCAGCTGCTTGCATTTGTTGATATTGATATGGATTTAGTGAGATCATTTATATTTTCTCCTGCCTAACATATAAATAAAGTATTTTTTATAAGAAGATTTGCTAGTTTTCAAAATAATTTTACATTTGTTACATTTGAAATTTTTAAAATTAATCTTGAAATTTTAAATTTATGTGATTTAATAGTTTTTGTGAGCGTCCGTAGCTCAGCTGGATAGAGCAACTGCCTTCTAAGCAGTGGGTCGCGCGTTCGAATCGCGCCGGGCGTATTTTAGAAGAGAACGATTCATCGTTCTCTTCTTGTTTTTATAGTCTATGCATAACTAATCTTTTATTGTTAAAACAATGCTTATTTTTCTTTTACAAAAGTCGATTTTTATAACTTTTAAGAATATAAGCACTTATAAAAACCATTTTCATAATACAAACAAATCCAAAATAATGTGAAATTTCCAAATTATTTTTTAGGACTTTAAGTTTTCTTAAATTCTTGCAAAGACTCTAATACAAGAATTTAACTCTTCTTCAGATATATTGTTTAATAATTTACTTCTTGATTCTTTTATAACAAGTACAATAATATCTTTAAGTTTTTGCCCTCGGGTGTTATTTGAATTTTATTAACAAATCTTTTATCGACACTAGGAACTTTTTTAACAAGACATTTTTTTCAAGAACACCAATTAATCTAGCAATATTATAACGGTCTTTAAATAATAATTTGCGCAACTGGATTTGATTAAACTTTGAATTATCATCAAGAATACTCAATATAAAAGATTGTTCAGGCGTAATATCAAATTTTCTTAACGCAAAAAGTTTAAAATTACACACTTTCATCACACGACCTGTTTCAACAAGAAAATGCAAAATATATTTCGAGGTGTTTTTTCATACCTTTATCTTCTTATTCTTAAATCTTTGGTTATTATAGTAATTCATTGGCAAAATGGCAAATATGTAACTATTAAAATATAAGTACGGATATATTATCATCTCTTAAAAAAAAGTTTATATATGTATTTCAACCATTCATATAATAAAATCGGAAAAACAAAAAAAGAATATGAATTAAGAGATAAAGCCCTCTTGAAATCAAATTTCAGAATAGCAACAATTGCATGAGTAATGTTACAACCAATACAATCGTGTCCCGTAATAAACTTCCACAGACAAAGACAACTTACCCCTAAAATATTAGAAATCTTGTAAAAAAATAAGACTAAAAAAGGGGATATAATAATTATTATATCCCTTAATTTTACATTTCTAATTTTATTTCTGCAAATATGAACCATCAGCAGCTTTATATGAATTACATAATATGCAAATCAAGTCAATAAAAGCCCAAATTCCACAACCACCAAGTGTGAGAAGTTGAGCAACTCCAATACCTATATATCCAGTATAAAACCTATGAGCACCAATGCCACCTAAAAATAAACATAATAAAAGAGTTACAACCCAACTTCTCTTATCTACAGGATAAATATCTCTACCCTCAACTTTACATCCACAATGAATACAAATAACTGCATCATCACGAATTTCTTTTCCACACTTACTACAAAACATAATATCTCCTTATTTTTTGTATTATATATTTTTTATGATTTATTGTCTATCTTAATTTTTTAAAATTTAGCTAAAATAAATATAATTTAGAAACTTATCTTTTAGTTATCAATTTCGACCATTTTATTTTTTTATTGTATAATTTTTCTATAGAAAATTAAGATGGTATGGATAATTTATTTTTAGAATTAAAAGAGAGAATTGAGAAAGCAGAAAGTATTATTGTATTTTCTCACGTTAGTCCGGACGGTGATACATTAGGCTCAAATTTAGCAATAAGCCTAATTATGGAAAAATATTTTAATAAAAAAGTAGACTCCGTTTATGTAGGAATGCTTCCCTCTTTATATTCATATTTGCCAAACTTTGACAGATTTAAAGATGTTCAAACAATAGACAGAAACAAAAAATATGATTTAGCTATAGCTGTAGACGTTGCCTCAAAAGACAGAATGGTATATGGAACAGCTATATTTGATAATGCAAAATTTAAAGTAAATATAGACCACCATAAAACAAATATAGGCTATGGCGATATAAATATTGTTGATGGAGATGCAGCTTGTGTTGGTATTATACTTTACAAAATATTTAAAGAATGGAATATAGAAATACCAAAAGATGTTGCAAGATGCATATATACATCACTATTAACAGATACCGGCGGTTTTAAATATGACAATACAACACCTGAAACATTTATGCTTGCTGCTGAACTTGTAAAACTTGGTGTGTCGCCGACTTATGAATTTAGAGCTTGTTATGAAACGAAACCGCAATCTATGGTTCAATTTCAAGCCTACATTGTTACAAATACGGTTTTCTATAATGAAGGAAAAATTGCCTTTGCAAAGATTACAAGAAGTGATATGAGTAAATTCGGCGCAACCGACGATTATACAGAAGGCATAGTAGAAGTATTGAGAACTTCAAAAAATGTTGAAGTTGCAGCTTTATTAAAAGAAACAAAAGAAGGTTATACAAAAGTCAGTTTAAGAAGTAAGACTCTTGATTTAACTCCTATTGTAATGGATTTTGGCGGTGGCGGACATACTTTTGCAGCTGGCTGTACAATAAAAAAACCTATAGCAATAGCGTTTGATAAGTTATTAAAACGTGTTCAAAGTGAAATAAAATGAGAAAATATATAGAAACCCTGATAAAAAAAATTATCGAACAAGATTTCTGCGGTGTTGCTGCAGAGATGGCGTTTTGGTTTATTCTCGGACTTTTTCCGTTTTTGCTTTTCTTAACCTCATTATTTGCTTGGATGGGCAAAAAAACATTAATCACTCCAATTTTAACATTTTTGACTAATATTGCCCCCAAAGATGTTGCTTCTTTAATCCTTGAAACTTTAAATGAGGCAATGATTTTCAAGCAAGGTAAATTAATTGCCATATTTGGTCTATGTATAACTATCGCACTTGCAGCAAATGCAATTGCCGCAATAATTAAAGGCTTAAACAGAGCATATGCTATAGAAGAAACCAGAAATTTCTTATATACCAGAATACTTGCTATCTTAATGGTTTTTATAAACTCTCTTGTTTTATTTTTGGTTGTTAATTTAATTGTTTTAGGTAAAGTTTTTCTTGATTTTATGATTGAATATACTCTGCTATCAAAACTATCAATAGATATAATATCTGTTGTAAGATGGCCTGTCACATATTTAGCACTCGCATTCTGTGCAATAGGGAACTATTTTATTCTTCCTGCAATAGAAGGCAATGATAAAATAAAATTCAAAAGCGTACTACCCGGAACATTCTTCTTTAGTTTCTTCTGGATGTTTGGTTCTTGGTGTTTTTCATTATACTTAAGTAATCTTAATGCATATAACAAAGTATATGGTGCAATTGGTGCTGTTGCAATACTAATGGTTTGGTTATATTACACCTCTCTAATAATACTTGTTGGAGGTGAAATAAACTCAAGAGCATATGCTAAATTAATGAAAAAAGAAGATTAAATTTAATTACTCCTTTAACAGTATTTCTATATAAAAAATATTATGTTCTAATAAAGATAAGGTGGAATATGAAAAAGTTTTTATGTCTTCTTATATTATCATTAATATTATTGACTTCTTGCGGTAAAAAAGAAGAAAAAACAGCGTTGGATAAAATTATAGAACGCGATGTTTTAATTGTCGGAGTTAAAGATGATTCAAAGCCTTTTGGTTTTGTTAGTAAAGCAACAGGTGAACTTGAAGGTTTTGATATAGATATAGCAAGATATATAGCAAAAGATATTTTAGGTAGTGAAAGAAAAATAAAACTCGTACCTATTACAACTGATAAGAGAATAGAATCCGTTACTTCTGGAGAAGTTGATTTAGTTATTGCAACTATGTCTATCACTCCTCAAAGACAATATTTAATAGATTTTTCAGAACCATATTACATTGCAGGTCAAACGGCATTAGTAAAAGAAGATAGCGATATTCACACTTTTTCTGACCTAAAAAGAAAAACTATAATTATTTCACTTGGTTCAACAGCAGAAAAAAATATAAGAAGAATAATCCCAACAGCAAGAATTGTCGGATACAAAACCTACAAAGAAGCATTCCAAGCTTTTATTGACGGAAAAGGCGATGCAATAAGCAGTGATGACTCTATTCTTTCTGGTATGATAATGGACAAAAAAGGTTATAGAATTCTAAAAAATAAGATTTCTTATGAACCCTATGCCGTTGGAATGCAGAAATATGATGATCAGAAATTAAAAAACACTATTGATGTTATAATCACCAGAATGAAAAAAGATGGAACAATAAAATCTCTAAAACAAAAATGGCATCTTAAATAATTATGCCATTTTTAGTTGTTGTATTGATATATTTTGTACAGCCAAATTCTTAAGCGAATTCCAAAATAAAGATCTTGACTCAACAATAGCTTCATCTTCTTCTATTGGTTTTGCATTGAAATATATTTCTTTTAATTTACAATCTATAACTTTGTAATCCATATTTTTATCCTCTTGTATATATAAAGTATATACTACTTTATATATTGACTCGTTTAATTTCATTTGTTACATTACTTTACAATTAAAAAAGGAATAAAAGTTTATGAATTAAAAAAAGTTGAAAAAGCAAGTAATTATACAGAATACTTGTAAAATAAAAAATCACATATAAAAAGACTAACCAAAATTAACACCGCAATTTGCAATTATGCTGGCAAAATCAGAACATAATATTTCAGAAAAGACCTTTGGATCAATTTGAGTAGCAATTAAAGCCATAATTTCTTGAGGAAGATCTTGAACCATAGGAAGCATTTCCTTAGTTTCAAGTACAGTTAAAGACTTTAATATATCTTCTTTTTCCATAACATTAAAAGGATGTGTCATAGCTTCCGCAGAAAATTCTTCAAACAAATCAGGTTTTTCTTCTAATAGATTAGCAATAAGCTGCTTTTTGCCTTCTGGTTCAAAGGAAGTAATTGCTCTCATAAAATTATCATCAGTCATAGAGCCCATTTGCTGCAAGATTGTATCTCTATCATCATAGCAAGATTGACCTGAAATATTTTCCATCATTTTTTGAAGTTGTTCTTCATCAACATCTTCAAGTGCTTTCATAAACATATTTCTATCAATTTTATCGGAGGTAAAGAATTCATCCATATACTTTTCAGGAATTGAATTTAGAAATTTATTTGAATCCATTGTACTTAAGACAACAGTAGCCAAAGATTCCGGCGGAAGATTTTGCATTAATTTTATCAATGCATCATGAGTAAAAATGCTCAGTCCTAAAACCATTTCTTTGGGATCAAGATATTCCATAATCATCATTAAGTCATTTTGATTCATATTCATTAAAATTAAATATCTATTTTTAGGATTAATTAATTGGAATACCTTAGCAAGCTCTTCAGGATTTGTAGTAATTTGCAGCATAAATTTTGCAGCCGCAGTATTACCTTTTGCTGCTTCAGTTTGCATAATTTGTACAACACTCATATTCTGATACTGCTGCATAGCAGAAGTACCAATATTATATTGGCTGCACAAATAAGATAAATCTAAATCTAAACTGATCATATCTGCCTGAATTAATATAGTACTATATTATAATAAAGTTATTTTTTCGGATTAAATTGAAGAAAAGCTGAAAAATGTTATAAAATTTTACAAATAAAATTTTTCCTGATAGAAAGATTTTTATAATTAACATATAATATTTACCAAGGTAGATTATGAAAAAATTATTTCAATTATTAATATTATTCTGTATAATTTCAGCTTCTTTAAATCAATGTTTTGCAGAGCAGTCTTTTGATGAAAAGAAAAAAGAAATCATTGCTTTATATAATTCAAACAATCTGGAAGAAGCCTATAAAATGATTTCAAAAATTACGGAAGATGAACGAGACTATGAATTATGGTACCTTTTAGGCAACCTATCGCAAGATTTTGATAATGATGTAAATGCTTCTTTCTTTTTACAAAAATCAATTATAATGAATCCAAAATTTGATAAAGCACATTATAATTTAGGTAACATATACTTAAAAGATAAAAAATATAATTCTGCAATTAACGAATATAAGTTAGCAATTAAGTATAAGAAAGATTTTCCTTATTATTATTATAATTTAGGTTGTGCTCATTTAGGATTAAAAGAATATAAAGAAGCACGAAACGCATTTAAAAAAGCTATACAATTAAAAAATGATGATGCAAAGTTTTATTATAATTTAGCATTTGCTTATAAAAATTTAGGAAACGAAAAAGAACTAAAAAAAACACTGGACTTATATAATAATTTAAAAGACAAAGAAGAAATATAAATTATGTATGATTATTTAAAAGGACATCTTGTAACAAAACAAGTAAATTCATATAGAGGCACTCATATAGTTCTTGATGTGAACAATATAGGGTACTTAATCTTAACAGGTAAAAGTACAATTGAAAAACTTAATGAAAATGAAGAAGTAAAAATATATGTTTCATTAACACATAAAGAAGATTCAATGAGCCTAACAGGATTTACTACAAAAGAAGAAAGAGACATTTTCAATATACTTCAAAGTGTATCAGGTATCGGTGTAAAATTAGCATTATTAATACTTGATGAATTTTCTATTCCCGAACTGATAGACATAATGATAACAGAAAATGCAAAAGAACTTTCACGAGCAAAAGGCGTTGGGGCAAAAGTTGCACAAAAGATTATTATTGAATTAAAAGACAAATTAATAAACTGGTCTAACGTAACGCCTGTAGATGTTTCTGATATAAATATAAAAGATATAGAACAAGAAAGTATAGTTGAAGTCCAAAGTGTATTAATTTCACTTGGTTATTCAGTAAATGAAGCAAAAACAGCAATAAAAGAAGTTTTAAATTACAAAAAAGATTGTACAAAGACAGAAGATATTCTTAAGTATTCTCTTGAATACCTGTCAAGAATGGCATAAAAGAGGCACATTATGAAAGTATTATTTGCAACATTTGAACTGGCACCTTTTACAAAAGTCGGAGGACTTGCTGATGTTATGGGGTCATTGCCAAAGTATTTGCAGTCTGATGATATGGAAATGGCTATATTTACACCGTTAATAGGCAGTATTAATCAAGAGAAATATAATATTCAAGAAATTCCAAACTCACAACTAAGACTTAAATTCGGCTATGCTGCAGAATATATTTTTACACTAAAAATGTGTAAACTGCCAAATACAAATATAAATGTATTTTTTATAGATAATCCTAAATTTTTCTCTTGTTTTAATTGTGTATATCCTTCAGGAATTGACAGTTGGTATGAACAAGAAAGATTTATTACTTTTTCAAAAGCAATATTAGAATACGCAAGACTTTTAAATTTTAAACCCGATATCATTCACTGTAACGACTGGCATACATCAATGATTCCTGTATGGATAAAAACATCATACAAGAATGATGGATTTTATAAAAATACAAAAACGGTATTTTCAATTCACAATCTTGCATATCAAGGACAATATTTTAAGGAGATATTGGACTTTGCAGGATTAAATCCGGATGAAGTATTTCACCAATATGGTCTTGAGCACTATGGAGCATTAATTTGGATGAAAGGTGCTATAAATTATGCAGATAAGATTATTGCAGTATCACCAAATTATGCAAAAGAAATATTAACAAGTGAATATGGTGAAGGTTTAGATTGGACTTTAAATAACAATAAAGATAAACTATGCGGCATTTTAAACGGAATTGATTATCAGGAATTTAATCCTGAAACAGATAAATTAATAAAATATAATTATTCTGTAGATAACATAAAAAATAAAGAAAAGTGCAAGCAAGAAATAGTAAAAGAATACTGGTTAGAATATAAAAAGGACAGACCCTTAATAGCAATAATATCAAGACTTGTTGAACAAAAGGGTATTGATCTGTTAAAAGCAGTAGAGAACGATTTAATGAAGCTTGAAGCAGATATAATCATATTAGGAACAGGCGAAAAAAGATATGAAGACTTTTTCACTTGGATAAGTTACAACTCTAAAAATATTCGCTCAAGAATAGAATACAGAGCAGATTTATGCAATAAAATATACGCTGGTGCAGATATGTTCTTAATGCCTTCAAGATTTGAGCCGTGCGGGCTATCACAATTAATAGCTCTAAAATATGGAACTATACCTATTGTAAGAGCAACAGGAGGACTTGAAAATACCGTTAATGCATATCCAAACAAAAACGCAGACGGATTTAAATTTTATAACTATAATGCTCATGAAATGCTTAATACAATTCAATATGCAATAGATACATATAAAAATAAAAAAGAGTGGAACAGTCTTATTAAAAATGCAATGAGTGCTGACTTTTCTTGGACAAAAAGTGCTCAAGAATACAAAAAAGTTTATATGTCACTTATTGAATAATTTAATATTGAACATTAATACGAAAAATTTTTCTAACTAAATCAAAATACATAGGTAATAGTTCTGTATTAGTAATACCTTTTCTAGCTTTTGTATTTATTATTTTTTTATTTGGATAACTATCTTGTGAATATAAATTCAATATAACAATTTCAGGTATATTACCCAATCTGGCAGGAGCACAATTTCCCAAGCCGCTTGTTATAAAGATATGTTTATTATTTTCAACAACATATCCTTTAATATAACGCTGAGCATACATTGATGAACAAAAAATGCCACCTAAAAACGGCAGATAAATTTGACCGCCATGAGTATGTCCGCTCAAAGTTAACGCAGTATAACCAGGAATAAAAGGAAATGTATCAGGATTATGAGATAATACAATTATGGAAGAATTTATATCTTTCTTGATTAAATTTTCATCATAGTCATAATGCCAAAAATCTTTCAACCCATATAAAATAACATTTTTATTATTTAGTTTTATATTGCAAGATGAGCCATCTAATACTTTTATATCGGCAGCTTTTAAAATTTTAGGAATGGATGGATTTGATTTATAATCATGATTTCCTAGAACTGAATAAACACCATATTTAGAAGAAAATTTTGAAAGAATTTCAGATATTTTTTCTGATGGTATTCCTGATTTAGAAAGTCTGATTGAATCAACATCACCTAATAGCAAAATAAAATCAGGTTTTTGTTTATTTGTTTTTTTAACAATTCTTTTTAATTGCCATTCATCCATACCAAGACCGCCTATATGCAAATCAGATAGAACAGCAATTTTCATACCGTTATGTTCAGTTTGAAAATTTGGCAAATATAAATTCTGTTCATTAACTCTAATCAATCTCGGCTCTATAAATATTGAATAAATAGCAATTAATAATACAAAATATAAAAATATGCGTATGGTCCAGATAAGTATTTCTTTATAAATTGCAAATTTCATCATAAACTTTTTTTATCTCTTTAATATCTTGCCACATTAACCACTTGGGACTGCCTTTTTCTCTTGAATCATTTCTTAAAAGGTATGAAGGATGAAAAATCGGCATCATTTTTTCACCATTTGGTCCATCAAACCATTTACCTCTAACCTTTGTAATACTTAGGTATTCAGGAAGAAAAGTATTCAAAGCCACCCGTCCGCATATTAAAATAATTTTCGGTTTTAATATTTTCAATTGAGCATCAAGATACTCCTTACAAGCAGCTTTTTCTTCAGGAAGAGGATCTCTGTTTTCTGGTGGTCTGCATTTCAATGTATTACAAATATAGACATCTTTTTCTCTTGATAAACCAACACACTCAAAAATTTTATCTAGCAATTGACCTGCTTTACCGACAAAAGGCTTACCTTTTTGATCTTCCCAGTATCCCGGAGCTTCTCCGACTAACACTAAATTACTGTTTGGATTACCATCAGAAAAAACAATATTTGTCCTGGTTTTTGACAAAGCACATTTCTGACATTTCAAACATTTATTTTTTATATCTTCTAATTCTTCAAACATAAAATTATTTTAAAAGATTCAAAAAAAATAATAAAGTATATATTAAAAATTATGTTAAATTCTTGCCTGAATTTGACAAATTCGCTTCAATATTAATATGAGCGATAATAAAGACAAAGTAATAAATTTATTTAAAAAGACTCCAAAAGAAGGCGATACTGCACGTCAACGCTTTTTCAAAGGTTTTCAATATGTAAAAATAACAAAAGATGAAAACGGTAATTATTTTAAAGAAGAAGCACTAAGAGAGTATGCACAGAAATGTTTTTTTATAGTTACAGTAATGAAACACAATGGAATAGGAGTAGGGCTTTATAAATATAAAGTACCTTACGAATCATTACTGAACTTTTTTAATCAATTCAGAAACAATAAGTCTTATGGAGAAATTATAGATATAGAAAGATATGTTCCGGAAGATTTAGCATAAATGAATCAAGAATTACCAATAGAAAATCAATGTTTATTATATAAAATAAAAAAGCCATACCAATATATAGGTTCAGAATATTTAAGTTATAACAAAGACTTTGAGACAGCAGAAGTAAAAATAGCTTTTGCTTTTCCTGATAAATATGAAATAGCCATAAGTAATCTGGGGCAAAAAATCCTATACGATATTGTAAATGCTGACAAAAGATATATGGCAGACAGGGTTTACGCTCCTGATATTGACTATAAAGAAGAATTAATTAAAAACAATCTGCCAATTTTAACATTAGAAAGTAAGAAACCGGTAAAATATTTCGACATTATCGGGTTTTCACTTCAATATGAACTTGCATACCCCACAATGCTTGAAATGATAAAATTATCAGGTTTGCAAGTTGAAAGAAAGAAAAGAGAAGAAAAAGACCCTATAATAATGGCAGGTGGTCCTTGCTGTTTTAACCCAAGGCCAATACAAGATTTTATTGATATATTCCTTATTGGAGACGGTGAAGAACTTATAATTGATGTTCTTGAAAAATATAAAGAATTAAAAGATAAAAATAAAACAAAGACAGAAATAATAAAAGAATTATCTAAAATTGAAGGTGTTTTTGCACCACAAGAACAAAATAAAACAAAAAAAAGAATTTTTGATATATCAAAACTAAATAGAGCACCCAAAGCACCTGTTCCTTATTCTTCAAGTGTACATGACAGAACCATTATAGAAATAAGAAGAGGCTGCGGAAGAATGTGCCGTTTTTGTCAAGCTGGACATATAAATCTTCCAATTAGAGAAAGAAAAGCCGAAGATATAATAAATATGGTTAAAGAGTCAGTGTCAGAAACGGGCTATGACGAATATTCACTACTTTCATTATCTTCAAACGATTATATAAATATAGAAAATGTAATTGAATCATTAAGTGAAGAAATGAATAAAAAGAAAGTATCAGTATCACTTCCAAGCCAAAGAATAGACCGCTATAGTACAAAACTGGCAGAACTTGTAAGAGGAGTAAGAGCAACAACAGCAACTCTAGCACCTGAAGCAGGAAGTCAAAGACTAAGAAATGTAATAAATAAAAACCTGACAGAAGAACAAATTACAGATACTATTTTAAATTGCTATAAAACAGGATTCAATCATATAAAACTATATTTTATGATAGGTCTGCCAACTGAAAATTATGAAGACCTTGATGAAATGGCTGAACTATTTAATAAAATAAAATACAGAAGTAAAGTTCTAAAAAAAGAACTCGAGTTAAAAGACAGCCTAAATTTAACGTGTACAGTATCAATTTTTGTACCAAAACCGTTTACACCGTTCCAATGGTTTGGACAAAATTCTCAAGAAGAAATAAGAAATAAAATAAAATATCTTTTAGATAAAGTCAAAACAATAAAAGGTGTAAAAATAAATTATCACAATAGTTTTACATCAAAAGTTGAAAGTGCTTTTACCAGAGGAGATGAAAAATATAATAAGTTCTTCCTTGAATTACACAAAAAAGGAGTATATTTATCAACTTGGGATGAAAATATAGATAAAAATTTATGGGAACAAACAGCACTAGAGTGCGGATTCAATATAGATGAAGAAGCACAAAGAAGTTATTCATTGGAAGAAGATTTACCGTGGGATATCATTGATACAGGACTAAGCAAGGAATGGTTAAAAGAACAATATAATAACGCCATTAAAGCTGCAAATATAATCCCTTGTGAGTTCTCTTGTGTTAATTGCGGTGTATGTACAAATTTAAAAACACACAAAATTCTTGATAATGAAGTTAAATCAATAAACAAAAAAGAAAATAATATTGAACAAAAAATATCTGAAACTTATAAATACAGACTGAAAATATCAAAAAAAGATGAAATGAGATACATCTCTCATCTTGACTGGCAGAACACAATAATAAAATCACTATACCGCTCCGGCTTAAGTTTGGTCTTTTCACAAGGATTTAACCCATCACCCAAATTTTCACTTGGAATAGCACTTCCAATATTTGTTGAAAGTGAATGTGAGCTTATAGATATAGAAATATATGACAATATAGAAGAAAAAAATCTTGCTGAAAAACTTAATAAAGTTCTACCTTCTAAGATAAGAATTATAAATGCAAATAAAATAGATAAAAATACTCCTGCCATTGATATTATGGCACAATGGGCATCATATTCTTTTGAACCTGTTATTGAGGGTATTTTACAAAATAAAGATTTGTTGTATATTAAAGAAGTAATATCTTCAAGTAATGAAATATTTATAGAGAAGATAAATAAAAAAGGTATAAAAAAACTTGTAAATATAAAACAATCAATAAAGTCAATAGAAGTAGGAGAAAACAAACTTCAAATGATTTTAAAAACAGGACAATCAGAAGAAATTCCGTCAGTGAAACCTGATGATGTTATAAGCCTGTATAGACCTGATATTAACTTTAAAATCATAAGGAAAGCTTTCTATGACAAAGATATGAACAAGTTGTAAGAGTTTACAATTAGAAAAGGAAAAAGTATGTCAAAAGCAATAGTTGTAGCAGAAAGAGATAATATTGCAGCAGTAATTGAAGATGGTAAAGTTTGTGAATTTTATGTACATCGTGGCGATATGCTTTTAAATGATGTATATTTAGCTACTGTAGATAATATATTACCAAGTATTGATGCTGCATTTGTAAATGTAGGCTACGATAAAATGGGTTTTTTACACGCACATGACGCAATAGGTAAAGGTACTTTAAAAGAAAAACTATCACCTAAACAAAAAATTATAGTACAAGTTGTAAAAGAACCTGTAGGACATAAAGGTCCAAGAGTTTCAACAATGATCAGTTTACCCGGAAGATTTTTGGTATTAATGCCACAGGAAACGGGTATAAATGTATCAAGAAAAATTGTAAATCAAAAAGAAAGAGCAAGATTAAAATCTATTATAAGTCTTTTAAAACCTGTAGGAATTGGAGTTATAGTAAGAACAGAAGCAGAAGGACAGTCTGATGCTGATATTCAAGAAGATATGGAAATTCTTCTTGAAAAATGGAATACTATTGTTACAGCAGCAGAAACAAGACCTGCACCAAGTTTATTATATAGAGACCAAGACCTACTATACAGAGTTATGAGAGAAGCTTGTAGTGAAGATGTTGATGAAATTATCTTAGATACTTCTTACGGAGTTCATAGAACCCAACAAATTTTACAAAACTGGAATATGAATAAAAATATAGACGTAAATGTATATAAAGGTTCTGAAACATTACTTGTAGCATCAGGTATTGTAAAAGAAATAAAAGCAGCACTTCAAACCAAAGTAAATCTTCCAAGCGGAGGCTATTTATTTATACAAACAACAGAAGCACTCACAGTAATAGACGTAAACAGCGGTAAATTTGTAAGTTCAACAACACAAGATGAAACTATAGTAAAAACAAATCTTGAAGCAGTACACGAGATAGCACGTCAGTTAAGATTAAGAAATATCGGCGGTATGGTAATTGTAGACTTTATTGATATGAACAACAGACGTGATAAACTCGCAATTATGGAAGAACTTGAAATTGCACTTGATAAAGACAAGGCAAAACCGCAAGTCGGTCAACTTTCAGACTTAGGTTTGGTAGAATTAACAAGACACAGACAAGGACAAAGTTTATCTGAAATATTTGGAAAAAAATGTCCGCATTGCCAAGGTACCGGTTATATAACTGACGATTTAAATTTCTCAGCTCCTGTTGCAGAAGGCGAAATAAAAGCTAAAGCAGCAAAGCTTAAAATTCCGGCTCAACAAATAAAAAATAAAACACCAAACTACAAACAAAATAAAGTTTTCAACAATCCGAATAACAATCCATTGTTAGAAAACGAACAAAACAACAACAATAATAATAATAATCAAAATCAATCAAATCAACAAAATCAACAAAATAATCAATTTAATCAGCAAAGAAAAAACTTCAATAAATTCAATAACAGAAATAATCAGCCTAAAGCTGAACAACAAGAGCAAACAACTATACAAAACGAAAATAAAGTTATTGAAGAAGAAATAAAAGAAGATATAAAAATAGTTCAAGAACAATTACCAATTGTTGAAGAGACAACTGTTGATAAAGAAAAAATTGAAGAAAATACTATTGAAAAACCAATAGAAAATGAACAACCAAAAGAAAAGAGACAAAGAAAATCTTCCGGAAGAAAGAAACAAACAAAAACAGAAACAAAAGAAACAATAACAGAAGAAAAAAATGAAGAGAAAGATCAAACAGAAATAGAAGCTAAAAAGAAAAAACCGGGAAGAAAACCAAGAAAACAAAAAACAACAGAAGGTTAAATATAATAAATGGAAGAATCAATTCAAATAAATGAAAATAATAAGGATATGTTTAATCTTAACATTCCATCATTTGATACGGGGGTGGAAATTCCATCCCCTCCGGTTTCTGAACCATCAGAAATAGAAACTTTTGCTTCTAAATCTCTAATTTCATTTGGGACAATGGCTATTTGTATTGTTCTGTTTCTTGTTATTGCATTTATTTTTAAAAGAAAAAAAGAATTTTCAAGTAGTAATCTGGATTATAACATTGAAAATGAGAATCAAAATACTATAGAAAATTCTCAAGACAATAATATTGTCAGTAATATTGCTTCAAAAAATAGAAATTCTTATTTGAATACGCCAAGTAGTATACAAAAATGTATTAAATCATTTTTAGAAAATACTAAAGAAAATTAGGATGATAATTTGACTAATTCTTCAATCTTATCAAATATTTTTTGATTATAATACTTTTCTGTTTTACAAAAAGGGAATACAGGTAAACCAAGTTCTCTTTCAAAACCTTTGCAAGTATTTAGAATTTTAGATCGTGAAATTTGATCAACTTTTGTTGCAACAACAAAACAAGGAAGGTTATTATATTTAATCCATTCCGCCATTTGTAAATCATTTTGTTGTAGAGGGTGTCTGGAATCTATTAGCTGTATTAAAGAAACAATAGACTCTCTTTTCAACAAATATTGTTCTAAACTTTTTTGCCATTGGTTTTGAACTTTACCAGAAACCTTTGCATAACCATATCCCGGTAAATCAGCAAAAACAAAAGCATCGTTAATATTAAACAAATTTATTAATTTAGTTTTTCCAGGAGTATTACTTGTTTTTGCAAGTCCATTTATATTTACAAGTGCATTGATAAACGAAGACTTTCCAACATTTGAACGTCCAATTAAAGCGAATTCAGGCAATTTTAAATCAGGACATTCTTTTATTGTAGGAGCACTAATAAGAAACTTTGCTTTTGTTATTTTCATCTTTTAATCTTTTCTTATATATTACACTTGAAAGCAATTTATATACTTTTTTATTGTTATAAACTGTCAACTGTATATCATCATCAAAACTGATATCAACGGGCATTTTTTGAGCAAAAATATTTGTTTCAATATGCATAATTTTTATATTACGTTTGTGAATTATACTTATTGGAGCCGATAAAAATATTTCAAATGTCTTTAAGATATCCATTATTACATAATAGCAAAGTTGAACATGATTGTGTACAAATGTCAAATATTGTAAAAATAAATCAGTTTTTCAACTTATTTATACGTGCTTTTGCATAATCTAATTTTTCACTTTCACCATAATCATCTTTTGGTAACAAGTCAATAAATTTTTTATAATAAGTTAAAGCATTTTCAGACTCTGATAAATTATCAAATGCAAGTCCTAAATAAAAATATACCTGAATATTATTTTTATCTAACTCTAAACATTTATATAAATGAGCGGTAGACGCAGCATAATTATTCTGAGCTATATAGTTTAATGCTTTATAAAAATATAAAATTGGATCTTTTTTATTTATTTTAAGTGCTTCATCTACCAAACGCATTGATTCTGCATAATTTTGCACTTCATAAGAAGAAACAATTGAACTTATATATCTTTTTGATTCCGCATTATTAAGTAAATCTTGTAAGTCTAAAGCTGTTTTATTTTTTGGATTTATTTTTAAAGAATTATTAACATACTTTCTTGCACTTTCTAAATCATTTTCTTGTAAATATATGTACCCAAATGCACAATAAACGTCTGAATTTTTTGGATATAAAATCATTGATTTATTTAAAAGCTCAAAAGTAGTCTGCTTATTATTCAAAAGATAATTGGCTCTTGCCTGAGTTAATATAACGTATAAATTTTCTTGACTGGCACTATCTAAAACATCTAATGCTTGTTGATATAATCCCGCAGATATTAAAGAATTTGCTTCTTTGACCGGTTCATCAGAGAGTTTAGCTAACAAAACATTATATTTCGCAATTACTTCATTACTATCTGCTTTATCTCTAGCCTTTGTTAATACTTCATATGATTCTCTAAGTTTTCCTTTTTTCATGTAAATTTCTGATAATAAAATATAACCTTTTGGATTATTTGGATATTTTTCTACCAATATATTCGCATAAAATTCTGCAGTATCTAGGTCTTCACGGTTTATAAACATACCTGCAAAATCAGAATATACAAGTTCATAATCAGGCTTATCTGTCTTATATATTGCTTTTATAATTTCTTTTTCAGTTGCATTTTTCAATGACAATAATTTATATATAGAAAATTTCGAATCTTCATCTGTTGGAACAATATATAGAATATTTGAATATTCATAAATAGCCCCATCTATATCCTTACTTTGGACAAGATAAGATGCTCTAAGCTTTCTAATTTCAAAATCATTTGGATTCTTAGTAATAATTTTTTCACAAATAGCAACTGCTTTATCTAAATTTTCACTAGAATCGAATACTAGAGAAAAAGCTCCTTTTATATAATTAGAACCTAATGAATAATTAGATGCTTTATTAATATATGTTTCGGCTAAGGATTTATCATCAATTATCAATGCAATCAAGGCAAAATTTAAATAAAGCATACCTTTATTTTTAGAATACTTCAACATTGTTTTATTTTGATTATATACATTTGTAATATAATTTTTCAAAGTTGAATTTAGTTTATTTTGTTTTGACAAATTTACAAGGAAAACGAGTTCTTCATATGCTTTATCATAATCTTTTGATTTTATATACAAATCCACCAACGAAGCATATAATATATAATCATTAGGATTCAAACGAATCTTGTCTTTGACTTCTTTTATAGCAAGACTAAAAGACTCTTCATCATAATTACTATCAAAATTACTATAGATGATACTTGAATTTTGTATAGCACTATTTTTTTTATGAATATTTCTATTTATAATTGCATCTGCAAAAACAGATGCTCCCATTAGAAATATTGTAAAAAGACAAAATATTTTTAACTTCATAAAACCAAAACACCTCTTTATACTTATTATATGTTATCCTAAGTAAAAGAATTAAGTCAAATAAAAAGGAACCTTTTCGGGTTCCTTTTTAATATTTTTAACCAATTGTTCGATTATTCTTCATCTTCTTCAATTTCTATTTGACTAGCTGCAGCGAATACATCTACAAAGGTTGTTCTACCATCATTTATAACTGTTGAATTGTTAAATACTTCAGGTTGTCTTGGTAATTTGTTTAACATTGTAGCTTGATCATCTTCAACTTCTGGTACATTTGGATCAATTGGTGGAGTATATGGAAGTTTAGTAACTAACAATATCTTTTCTGAACCATCACCATATTGAATATGATGTCTTTGATTATATTTACCATCAGCTGTTAAGTCTGCAGAATCAGTAACTTCGTAAGAAGGATTTGATGTGAATTTACCGCCAACTTCAATATATGCACGATCAGCACTATCGCCTTCTTCTCTTAAAATATTTGAAGTTTTATCATAACCAGAAATAACTTCTTTAGCATCAATTGTCATATCATTACCAGAAATTAAGCTTGAAACAGATAATGCACCATCAGTTTTAATTTTCATATCGTGGCCGGCTTTTGCGATTAAACCGTTTTGTCTTTCACCAACATTTTTAACATTGATATCAACATCATTTCCTGCATTAATAACTGTTTTCTTATTATTTAAATCAACATTATATGCTACAACATCATTTCCTGCTTCGATAGTGATTAAATCAGCATCTAAACTTGAATTAGAAGTCCAAGCATCTTTATCAGATTTTACTTTAATATTTTTAGCTTTTACTTTAGAACCATTTTGTATTGAAGCAATGTTTGCAGCTTTTACATTTACATCTTTTGCTGCGGCTACTTCGGTCTTGTCTAATACTACATCATAATTTTGTGATGTAACATCAACATTTCCTACTGAATTGATTTTACTTGTTCCGACTGAAACTTTTTTACCGGCTAAAAATCTTACATTGCCGCCTTCTACTGCTGCTGCTTCATCTGTATAATTTGCAGTCTCAAATGTAGAATCTTCCGCTACTATCTTATTTGATGCTGTTAGCCAAATATTTCCATCATTTCCTTCAACAGCTTTTGTTGCTTTTAATGTTGCTCCTTTTAAGTTTATTTCACTTGCTTCATCTGTTGAGTAATTTCTTACGTCAATGTTTCCAGATTGTATATCTCCATTTATTGAAATATACATTTTATCTGTTGACCCTTTGATATCAGAAATTTCTTTTACCGCACCATTATTGTAATATGTGAAATTTACACCATCTGCTGTAACCAATTTAATTTTTCCATAAGAAGCATCACCAACATTAGGACCAACATTTGTTGAAATTTTTGAGCCATTATATAAAGTAATGTTATTTGATGCAAATGTCACATTCTTATCACCATGTACTGTTGCACCATTTTCAACTACTATTCCAAAATCACTTTGGTTTGAACCTTTGTTCAATTTTAATTGGTTTGTCGCTGTATCATATTCTCCATCCATTGTTGATACTGTGAATGAATTCAAATTAACATTCGCTCCATCTCCAAATAAAACACCATTAGGGTTAATTAATATAACTTTTCCTGTTGCATCATATCCGCAACCTGCACAACCTGAAGTTGTTATTTTACCATATATTTGAGAAATACCACCAGCAGCATCTACTTTATTTAATGCTGTTTGGTTGTGAGCCGAAAATTCATAATTTACGCTTGCATCTTTTCCTATGTTGTAATTATTCCAATTCAATGTTCCAAGACTGCCTTGTCCACCTTGAATCTGTATGTTCATATTGGAACCACTTGTTGTCACATCTGCATTAACTTTGTTATTCAGACTTGGTAATGCATTAGCTGATACATCTGCGAATACAGGGGAGATACTCAATGAAGCGAAAATACCTACCGCAATTGTTGTGCTTAAAAGTTTTTTCATTTTCTTCTTTCCTTTATTTTTCATGTTAAATAATTCTTTTTTTATATTATTTGTAAGTACTCTAAAAAAAAAAATTGCTAAATACATAAAATATGTTTACAATTTATTTTTTATTGTTACAAACTTTTAATGTATATCTAATATAAATCTCTCTTAAAATTCTATAACTATATATACTATATAAAAAACTTTTAGTCCGACAAATTTACAAATTATTATAGTTTTATTAATAATTTGTTACACAAAAAAGCAGAGAAAAATCGAAATTTTTCTCTGCTTTTATAACTAACTAGAATTCAGTAATTAGAATTGTTTTTTATCATTTGTTTGAACTGAGTATTTTAACAAATCACCAGTTGATAATAAGCCAGGAGCTTGCTCATTTTCTACATTATCACCATTTGGAGTATCTTCGCATCCTTCTCCATCTCCAGTGTTACCACCGTCGCCACCATCGCCAGTGTTGCCACCGTCACCGCCATCTCCAGTGTTACCGCCGTCACCGCCATCACCAGTGTTGCCACCGTCACCAGGTTCTGAAGGATTTGGATCAGTAGGAACTTCTCCAGGTTTTATTGGGTCTATTTCATTACCATTGTCATTATCACCCAAATCAGGGTCTGTTACGTTATTATCTCTTGGTCTTTTGTTTACCAATAAGATTTTTTCATCTTCGCCGTATTGAATATGATGTTTTTGGTTATATTTACCATCATTAGTAGGTTCACCAGATGCAGTGATTTCATAATTATCGTTTGCAACATTTGATGTAAACTCACCGCCTACTTCAATATATGAACGTTCACTTACTGTATCTTCTGGTAATTTTGTCTCATCAGTATATGGAAGACCAGCGATTACTTTATTTGCATTAAGAGTCATATCATTACCTGAAATTAAACTTGATACAGATAATGTTCCGTCTGTTGTAACTGTCATATTATGACCAGCTTTTGCGATTAAACCATTTTGTCTGTTTCCAACATTAGCCAAATTAACATCTACATCATTACCAGCTTGAATATTTGTTTGAATATTGTTCATATCAACTGTGCCTGTTGTACTAACATCATTTGCACCTTTAATATATACTTTTTTACCTGATAAGAATTTTGTGCTATCCTTAACATTTACTGAACCTTCTGCAGATGTTAAGAAAACATTTTCACCTGCAGTAATGTTTGTTTTTTCAGTTGTTAAATCTCCTTTTGAATTAATTTCAACATTCTTTGCTGCATTCAAATTCAAAGAAGCTTTAGGTTTGAACTGAGATGTACTCGTTAATATTACACTGTCTTCTGTCGATTCCACATTAACATCTTTTTCGGCAGTAAATGTACTACCAGCTAACTTTTGTGATGAAATAGAATCTTTTGATGTCAAGTTAATATTATTTTTAGCAGCCATCAATGAATTATTTAATAACAAAGAACCTTTTGTAGCTTTAACATTAATATCTTTTCCTGCATTAATTTCTGCTTTTTCCGCCCATGCTAACTCTTCAGATTCTATATTAACATTTTCTTTTGCAGTAATTGCAGAATTATTAACTTGAGCTCTTGCTTTACCATTTAAAGAAACATTTTTTCCAGATACACTTGATCCATTTTGTATTGAAGCAATGTTTGCAGCTTTTACATTAACATCTTTAGCCGCTGCTACTTCAGTCTTATCTAATACTACATCATAGTTTTGCGAAGTAACATCAACATTTCCTACTGAATTGATTTTGCTTGTTCCTACTGAAACTTTTTTACCGGCTAAGAATCTAACATTACCGCCTTCTACTGCTGCTGCTTCATCTGTATAATTTGCTGTTTCAAATGTTGTATCTTCTGCTACAATTTTGTTTGATGCTGTTAACCAAATATTTCCATCATTTCCTTTTACAGCTTTTGTAGCTTTTAATGTAGCTCCTTTTAGATTTATCTCACTACCTGCATCTGTCGAATAATTTCTTACATCAATATTTCCTGCTTTTAAATCACCATTGATAGAAATAAACATTTTATCAGTAGAACCTTTGATGTCAGAAATTTCTTTTACTGCACCATTATTGTAATATGTGAAATTTACACCATCTGCTGTAACTAATTTCACTTTTCCATATGAAGTATCACCAACATTAGGTCCTACATTTGTTGAAATTTTTGAACCATTATATAAAGTAATATTATTTGATGCAAATGTCACATTCTTATCGCCATGAACAGTTGCACCATTTTCAACCACAATACCAAAATCACTTTGGTCAGCACCTTTGTTTAACTGAAGTTGATGATTAACATTATCATATTCACCATCCATTGTTGATACAGTGAATGAATTTAAATTAACATTTGCTCCATCTCCAAATAAAACACCATTTGGATTGATTAATATAACCTTACCTGTAGCGTCATAACCGCAACCAGCACAGCCTGATGTAGTTATTTGTCCATATATTTGAGAAATACCTCCAGTTGCATTAACCTTATTTAATGCTGTTTGGTTGTGTGCAGTAAACTCATAATTTACACTTGCATCTTTTCCCACATTGAAATCATTCCATTGTAATGATCCTAGACTACCTTGCCCGCCTTGAATTTGAATGTTCATATTTGAACCGTTTGTTGTTACATTTGCATTAATTGCATTATCCAAACTTGGTAACGCATTCACTGCAACATCTGCATAGGCGATCGGCATTAATGATGTTGAGGCTAAAACACCAAAAGCAACTGCTGCACTCAATAATTTTCTCATCCTATTCTCCATTCTTTGATATAAAACACACATTTGAAAAAATTGCTATGTTAAACTCAAAATCCCTAAAAAAAATATTTGCCACAATAATCTCAAATGTTAATAAAACTTATTATTTTCACTTAAGCTTAAGAAAATTGTACAATCATTGTAATTAAAGAGTAACACAATGTTAAGTTATGTTATTTTTTAGTTTTATATGAGGCAAAAAAAATTTTGTTTGAATTTCATATGTTTAAATTATGAGAAACAAAGGAATAATAAGTATAATAAAAAATGATATAATTTTAATTTTATGTAGTATAATAAAATAATATAATAAGAGTAATGGTATATTTTATTTAAAGTTATATAGAGAGTGGAACAATGAAAAACATACTTTTAAAAACAACATTAGCTTGTGCTTTCTCAATTATAGGATTGAGTTCATTCGCTGTTGATGGAAGTACGTTTGTTAATCAAGGAAGTTACGATGCAGGCTTGATTGATAACACGAACTTCGTAGATGGAAGAAAATATCAACAACGAACAAAATATGAAGCAACAAAAGACCCGGCTGTTGTTGAAGAAGAAGTTCGTCAAAAAATGGATCTTCTTAACACGGAACAGGTTACTTTTAAACTTAAAAATATTAACATTACAGGAAATACTGTATTTCCAACTTATGTTTTAATGAGATTAGTTGATTTTAAAATTGGTCAAGAAGTAACAATTAATGATTTGATTATGTCAGCTAATGATATTACTGATTATTATCAAGCAAAAGGTTATATTTCTACTATTGCTTATCTTCCACCACAAAAAGTAAAAAATGGTTCTGTTGAAATTAAAATCTTGGAAGGTAAATATGGTAACGTAGCAATTAATCCAGGCAAATGGGAAAGAGCCTCATACTTAAATAAACATTACCTAAAAGATAACAATATAGAACCCGGTAAAATTTTAAATGTTAAAGATGTTCGTAATGCCTTGACAGAAATGAACACAGAAGAATATATGAAAGGTGCTGTTTCTTTTGCTGATAACGAAGAATCTGAAGAATTTTCAGATGTTACATTAGACGTTAAAGACAGATTTCCACTCAATTTAGATATAAGATATGATAACCAAGGTAGAGAATTAATTGGTACACAAAGAGGTGTTTTATATGCAGGATTGCACGACGTAACAGGACATGGTGATACCTTAATGGGTACTGTTGCTTTATCATCTCGTTCACTTGGTGTTGGCGGTATGTACTCTCTTCCTATTGCTGCTAACGATACAAGATTAAACGTTGGTTATTCTTATTCAAATGTTAGGCTTGGAAAATCTCTAAAATATTTAAATCTTAAAGGTGAATCACATGATGTTTTCATTGGTGTATCAAGAAGATTAGCACAAGGTGAAGACTTCAGATTATATGGTGACATCACTTTAGATATGCGTAATACTGAAATGACATCAGGTGCATTCCCTGAACTAAATTCTGCATACAGAACAAGAGTTTTAAGAGCAACATTAACAGATGTAAAAGATGATTATTATGGAAGATGGTTATTTAATGGCGGTATCGCAGGCGGTATTCCAATTGATGCTTCCGACTACAACAAAGCAAGAAATATGTCCAGCAACAACTTCGTAAAATTAAATGCAAGTGCTGCCCGTTTACAAGTATTACCATTAAATCATTTAGCAATTTTACAAGTTAACGGACAATATGCAAACAGACACCTATACGCTTCAGAAGCTATGCAATTTGGTGGTATAGCTACAGTTAGAGGTTATGATGAAGGTTTCCGTATCGGTGACTACGGTGTTACAGCAAGCATTGAATACAGAATGCCAATTCCAGGGTTAAAAGCATTGTTACCTGAAAGATACGCATTTATTAGTGATAGTATACAACTTGCAGGTTTCTATGATTTCGGATGGTTTGGTGACAGATTTATCGATGGTAGTGCTGATTATTTAATGAGTGCCGGTCCTGGTATTGTTGTTAAATTAACAAAATATATTTCTGCAAATATGTATTGGGGCTTCCCAATCGGTAAACGTTTACCAGACTACGCAAATAGCAGAGATCGTGATACTTGCAGATTCCACTTCACTGTTACATCAAACATATTATAATAAGTTAAAATCAAAAAAGAGGAACTTTAGAAGTTCCTCTTTTTTATGCTTAATTTTATAAAAGAACTAAAGAATAGCTTTACCATCATACATAAATTTTGTACGTTCATATTCTGATTCTTTATAATAATTTAATTCTTTTTCTTTTTCTTTCTTTGTTGATTCTTCTCTAGGTTCAATAAATGGCTGGCTTTTATCTTTACGTTTCCAATTTATCTTAAATCCATCCAGTAGCCCATATTCGGTTTCAGTCTTATATGTACCTATATTTACAGCACAAGAAGGTAAAATCGTCAAAGCAAAAAATATAAAAGTACAAGACAAAATTATAATTTTTTTCATTGTTGCTCCTTTATAGACATATTACTATATTCGTACTTATTTTAGCAAGGAATCATTTGCGCAGACAAGAACTCAGAATTACCTACAAATTCAAATATTTCCTTAGATTGTGCTGAAATATAATTTTGTACTTGTTCATATTTCTTGAAAAATTCTACTCTATTTTTATATGCTTCACTATCAGAAGGAACTCTTATAGAAGCGATTAATTCTATTCTTTCTGTTAACATAGAAGATATTTCAGATATATATTTCATTTGAGAATTTATATCCTCTGCTACATATTGGAGTGCATCTTCTATAATTTGTTTTGTCAAAGGTGCTATCATTGTTAAATTGGTATCTTTCAATGAATCTGTATATTTTATAGAATCAATATATGATACAAATTTAGAAATAATAGCAATATTTTCTTTTCCTTTTAACTTACGCTTAATATATAATCTGAATTGTTCAACGGAATCAGGCAAAGATTTTATATTACCTTTATTTATTTCAGAGTACTTTCCAACTAATGAAGCCAACTCGTCTAATGCAGCTAAATCAATTTTAATTTCTTCTGCTTTTTCTTGAACTAAATCATTAGTTTTTTGTATTTCGAAATTATTAATCAATGCATTTAATGCCTGCTGTGACAGACCTGATTGTTCTAAAAATAAGTTCAATATAGTATAATTATCACCTGTATTTTTCAATTGTTCAATCAAGTACAACATACCAACTTCCGAATCCATGTTTTCTCTTTTACCGTCTTTCATTGTTACACAAAACATAGATAGCATATCTTTTGTTTTTGAACTTATTGCTTCATGCTGATTTTGTACTAATTTATACTGTATTTTTGTTTGTTGTGCAACTTGAAGTGCATTTTCAAGATATGTACTAAGTATTTGATAGTCATCAGAATTTTGTTTTCCTTCTTGCAACATACTTACACATTCTTTCAACAAGACAGTCGGATTCTTTATAATATGTCTTGTTATAACCATATCTTTTATTTTTTCTTTTTCAATTAGTAATGATTCCTCATCATAACCTTTTCTCACCATATCAATAAGTTTATAAATTTCATTTTGAACTTCATCTCTATACTTTGGATCAATGTTTGTATTTACCATCAATTGGATATTGTATTTTAAAGCAGATAGTTCTTCCTGTTTCAATTGTACAAACCTGTCAATTGTAATTCCCGAAGACTCTATGTCTGAGAAGATTGAGATTATCTCATTTAAAACAGGTCCAACAACTCTACCTTCTATTTTCTCATCAGCTGATTTTAGTTTCTCAATTAACTTATTTAAAGGCTCATTAATAATTTCAAATGACGAATCTAAATCTAATAATTCTTGTAATTCAATTAATTCAGATACGAATGAATTAAAAGTATCTTGACTATCTTTATCCAGGATAACATCTTTTCTATTCAACAATAAATTAAATAGTGGTTGTGATATAAACTTATCATTAATTTCATTATATTTAGATAATATTTCATAAACACATTTGCTACTTTCAATACTATCAACATGTCCAAGTATAGATGAATACATACCATCAACAATTTTTGAAATGGATTCATCAGAAATTACAACAGGTTCGGGAAATGCTTGTCTAACTTTGTATTTTTGGAAAGCTTCAGCTTTAAAGGCTTTTATATATTTCTGGACATCCATTTCTGATAGTTTTACATATAAACTTCTATACAACTCCTCAGGCGATGAACCTTCTTGTTCATCATTTGAGGAAGGTAATTTTTTATATATTTCTTCTGAGGAAATCAATTCATTAAATGCTTTATTTACTGAAGAATCTCCGGATAAATACATTTTTACATAATCATATGGTTTTCTTTCCTTTAATCCCATATCTTCTGGTTGAAGAACATCAAAGAATTTGTTAACTGTATCATAATCAGCCATTTGCAACCCTTGAATCAAAGTTAATAGTTCTTCATCAGAAGAAGGATTCAAATATTTATCAATAGCCGCTATAAATTCATATTTTAATGGTGAATTTACTATAGGAATACTATCTAAAGATTTTATTTTTACGCACTCATCAATACTCTGTGAAATTATTATTTTAGCATTTGTAATAAAATAATCCAAAGCAGCTTTATCTTTTATATTTGCACTCGCACTACTTTCTAGCTGTTGTTCAAAATATTTTGCAAGCCCAGATAATGTGCCATTATGTTTTGCAAATGCTTCTTCATTAAAAAATATTCCGTCAAGAATAGCCTTTCTTTGAGGTTCTGAAAATTCAAGACCATAAATTGTTTTTATTTCATCAAATATTACATTTAATTTATCATAGGAATATTCATACAAAGTTTCAATCGTATCGTCTGATTTTCCTATAATTGAAGCAAAAATATTTACATATTCTTGGAAAATTTCACCTTTCACTTCTTCCAAATCTTTATTATTATCTACTGTGAAAACAACATCTGCCAACATTGGATTATTTGTAGACATATATACAGCTAACTTTTTAAATACAAATTTCAGTTCATCATCATCAGGCAATTTATCAAAATCTGATTCAGATTTTAGTTCCTTTTCAATTCTTTTTGCTAACTTTTCTACTTTTGCTTCAGCAATAGAATCTAAGCCTTCAAGTTCTTCTATGTTAATTTTATATCCACTCGTAATTGCATTTTCTAATACCGTATAATATTTTTTTCCTTCATCAATATTAAAAATATAACCGAACATTTTATATAATTTTTGATATAAATCTATAGGAACACCAGGTAGAACAACATCTGTAAATAGCCCAAACTTATCACCATCTTCTTTAGCATAACCTACAGCACCATAAAGACTTTCAACAGGAAGCCCTATTTTATAGTCATCAGCTAATATAAATCCGTCTTTCCAGCCATAACCATTCCCATAATCTGTATATAAAAATCCATTACGACCATTCCAAAAATATTCTTTTTCTGCTTTACCCCAAGAGTTATCGGTCCACATTATATCTTGTGCTGTTTTTTCTCCCGTAATCGGATTTAGAAATATTTCAGACGTAACAGAAGGAACATATTGTGCGTGGAATGCATAATCAGAATCATCAACGCTTAATGATTGGATACCGCTGCCTTTTCCTTTTTTTATTTGTTCTGCTGCATCTATAGCGTCTTTCTCCATATGATAAGGCTTACCTGTCATCTGCTCAATTATTCTTATTTGTTCATTAGCAGCCAACCCTGATGATCCTTCTTCACGTACCCAGAATTGTCCATTTAACATTCCTATATTAGAATATTGATCTTCTAAAGCATCATACAAAAATTTATTCAGACTTTGATATTCCATTTCACAATATTTTTTCATCTTTGACAGAGATTTTCTTATAGATTCAAATATTTCTGTTTCTTCACTTGTAAACTGATATAATTTACTATTCGCTTTTTGTCTTTGTTTTGAATCTTCAATTTTTTCATTAGACACCATTGCTTGTTCTATTGAAGAAAAATGATTTTTCAACATATCAAGTTTGGTACGGCTTATAATAAAATGTTGTTTTTCAAGTTGTTTTAATATTTGAGTTCTCGCAGATGGTATTTGCCATTTTTTCAATATAGAATTATATTCTTCTGATAATGCTTCGAACTTTTCACGTTGAGACTCAATTCCCAATCCAACTTTATCTTTACCACCAAATGTTTTGACAAGTTTATTATATTGTTCTTCTGTAATACCTTCTTGTAATGATTGCATATAATGAGACATAAATACAGAAACAAAATGCATTCTGTCTTCATACCCCAAAAGCCTTATACCATCTAATACTTCTTCATCTGACGGATTTGAAGAAAGCTTTTGAACCAATTTATTGAGCTTATCGGTAACATCATGCTTATCCCCCTTGATGCCCATAGTTACTTTGACATTTTCGAGTGCTTCACGGTCACCATCATTTATATTTTGAGTAATATTTTTAAATATAGTTATAACTAACTCTGTAACTGTTTTCTCAAATAATGTACTTGTAATAGAATCCAATTCTGTTGGAATAAATGACTCCAATTTTATAATATCTGACAACAAATCTGTCTCAAGTGATTTAGAACTTGGTATATTGCCATTTTCATCAACAAATCTTTGTCTTACTTTAACAGACTTTATTCCGGATTTTATAGTTTTTAAATAATTAGAGATTTGTATATCTCTCGGAGGTAACCCTGATTGTCTTTCAAATCTTACTATACCATCAGGCATATTTACATCAGCTTCAACAGCAATTCTATGTGCAGCTGCAGCATTATAAAGTTTTTTATTAAATAAATATTTGCTTCTTGGAGAACTAAAAGCTTTTAATTTTTTCAATTGAAGTTCACTATTATTATACTCATCAAGCATTGCAAATAATACAACAGCATTTTTACCTATTTTCTCTTTTTGAGAATCTGTTATATCAGATACAGATGAAATAACAAAATCAGCAATTATTCTTTGTTTTTCGTCTTGTGGCAATTTTGAAGGAACATTTTGACCGTTTACTGGTGTTTTTCCCGTATAGAAATCTTTTAAAGATTTAATTAAACTTGAAATTTCTTCATTTGATTTTTCAGGGAAAATACCTAAAAATACTTCATTTAGTTTTCCATTAACGGCCTTTTGAGTATCATAATATTCTTTCTTAATCGCAGTAAGATTGTTATAAGTATCTTCCATATTTTTTCTTGCTCTATTACAAGATTTTAAAAGTTCTTTTTCTTTGATTACAGACATTAACAGTGCTTTTACATTTGAATATTTAGGATCTAAGCCAATATACCAACTTGAGTCGTTAAATATTCCATAATTTTCTTCATCAAAAGGAACATAATATTCTGTTTGAATTGTTCCATCACCACTTGCGTGGGCATTATGCATCCAATTATGAGCAGAAGCATCAATAATTCTATATCCTTTTGCAATAGCAGTATCATAATCTATTATTGTTTTTGGTATATCAACTTTTTTACCTGAGCCTAATTCTGTTACATCATAAACAGACATTACAGGAGAATCTTTTAATTCTTCCATTATTAAATCAACATATTTTGATTTATCCTCATATGCCATCGCTTTTCTACAAATAGAAATGGCAGCACACATACCACTTTGGCGTTGATCAACTGATTTTATTGTTAAAACATCATCTTGAGGAGTTTTAACAATCATATCATTTAACATTTCATCCATTATTTGTAATTTTTTATTTTCCAATTGCGGAGAGATTTTATATCCATCACCCATAAAGAAAATAAATTTTTCAAGGCATTCTTGCTTTTGAGATAAAGGGATTTCGGAAGATGCAATAAAATAATCAAGATTTTTTCTTACTCGGGCCGTTCTTGCCAAGGTTTCAGAATCTTTTAAAGAATCTTCGCCTATTATTAACGAAGTAAACTCGTTTCTTAAATCAAGTATCTTTTTTTGTTGTTCTGTTAAATGTTTTTTAGTATTAAAAATTTCATTATACTCTGCTTCCAAGTCCGTAACATTGTCTGAAGAAGAAGATAAGGCAAGTCTAATTGTATCATCTAAAACTTTTGACCAATCAATATTCTCTCTATTTTCGGGAGTTACCCCTTCCTCATCCAAAAAACTTTTAAATTCGGAATCGTCTCCACCTTGTCCATATGCAAGATTTTTTGCTACATCTAAAAGAAATTCAATACTTGTCCTGTTTGAAGCAGAACTTAAGTTATTGAGTGCTGCATATATATTCTGCCTATTATTTTCTAATATTGGTTTTTCACCTGTTTTTAATTGTTCAACTGTTTTTTTATCAGTTCTTATGCTTTTAAATCTCGGTTTAAAAGCATTTACATTCATTTCGGCCTTATTTATTTTCATTGCATATCCTTCTAATATCTCAAAGATATTAATTGTAAGCGTAATTTTTTTTGTTAATTAAAAAGCTTTATAAAATAGAATTTTTACATTAATTTACCATCTATCAAAACCTGTAAAATATTATATTAAACTAACAATACCTGTTGAATGATCAAAATGACATTTTGCTATGTATAAATCACCATTTTGAACAGCTTTTCTTATTATTGCAGATTTTTTAATCAAAACATCTTCCACCCATATAGTATGTTGCTGCGCAAAATAATTATGACACGTTATATCCTCGTTCTTATCTAAAACTGGGTATACGCAAGACATTATTGATTTAAAATCATCTGTTTCATTTGGATAATGTTCTTTTGCATATTTCATTACTCCGCAGTCATCATGCCCCAATAAGATAAGCAATGGCAATTTTAATTTTTTTACGGCATACTCAATACTTTCTATCACATTTGGTCCAGCTGTTATTCCAGCTACTCTTATGACAAATAATTCTCCTATACCACAATCAAAAATAATTTCAGGAACAACACGTGAATCAGAACAACTAAGAACAACTGCAAATGGCTCCTGATGAAAAGCATATTTTCTTAAAGTTTCCAAACACATATTTTTTGCTGTAGGTGTTCCTTTTACAAAATTATTATTTCCGGATAATAATTTCTTTAATTCCTCCTCTGCCTTAAGAGGAATACCTTCGGGTAAAATACAATTTTCCATATATTGCTCCTTATATTAAGATGTAGATTACATTTTAAAATATTTTAAGTTTTTAGACAATAACTCAACAAAATTAACATAATCAAGAGATTTAGAAATATACAAAAAATAAATAATGTGGTAACATAACACTTATTGGGAGGTTTTATTATGGTACAGAATGTCTACTTAATGCAAAGAAACAAAAAAGTCGGGGAAAAAGTTGTTTTAAATTTAAAAAAAAGATTCTTTGATGCATATTATGTTGAAACAAAAGAAGAAGCATTATCTAAAGCAATTAGTCTAATTCCAGAATACGATACTGTTTCTTGGGGCGGTTCAATGTCTGTACTTGAAATAGGTTTAATTGATTATGTTTTAAAAGGAAATTATAACGTAATAAATAGAGATTTGGCAAAAAATGCTGAAGAGAGAACAGCTTTATTAAAACAAGCTCTGCTTTGTGACACATACCTAATGGGCACAAATGCAATAAGTGAAGATGGGCAATTGGTTAATATTGACTGTATCGGAAATAGAACTGCTGCTCTAATGTATGGTCCAAAAAATATTATTGTAATTGTAGGTATGAATAAACTGGCTCTAACAGTTCAAGATGCTATTAAACGAGCAAGAGAAACAGCAGCACCAACTAATATGCAAAGAGTTGCTGGTAACGGATTAAGACAAACTCCTTGTTTTTCAACAGGAATATGTGCTGATTGTACATCAAAAGATTCTATTTGTTCTAACATTGTAATAACGAGACTTTGCAACCCACCAAAACGAATAAAGGTTATCCTTACAAGTGAGTCTTTAGGTTTTTAACAAAAAGTATAATTTTTTGAAAAATATTTATTCTTCTTTGCTATAGCTTCAGGTGTTAAAAGTAATAAAACAGAATCCGGAAGCAAGTTATATTGAGATTTTGAAATACATTTTTTTATAAAACTATCAATTTGTGGATTAATTGCCTCAAAACCTAGTTTATAATAAAACGGGATTGGATTTTCATCACTTCTGTAATTTGAAAAAGAACGAGCATATCCCTTCTCGGTTGTTAAAAATAAACAACCATCATGCCCTCTTTTCCTACTTTCTTTAACGGCAGCATTAACCAGCGCTGTACCAATTCCACCATACCTATCCCCAAGCAAAGATCTTAAATGTGTTATTTGAGGAATAACATTATTGGGCTGAGTTAAAACATAATCACCTTCCGGAAATAAAGAACAACAATTCATATCCATAAACCCGGCTTCTTTCCTGTTTACAAATATTTTATAGGAAACATAATCACCTATTTTTTCCTTACACAAAGAAGCTTTAACATTAAAACCCGAATTTTTATCTAATAATGTAACATCATCAACTTTTCTAAACTTACCAAAGGAAGGACAGTACTTTGATTTTATAGCTTCTATTGGAATTTTTTCCTGAGATAAATTTGTAGGTTTCAAACATCTTCCGACGTTTTCTTTTATACCAAATTTTTTATATGAATATGCGCTATTATTTAAAAGATTATTACTATTTATTGATAACATCATACCAAATTATTTCCTTGGCTATATGAAAACAAGCAAATAAAAAAAATTGCTAAAAAAAAAAGCTCTATTTAATAGAGCTTCTGACATTGTTACTTCTCATTCCGAGATTATTTGTCATTAACTGCTCATAAGTTCAATTGCATTTTCTAACAACTGTTTATGAGATTTTATTAATTGATTTGCAAGTTCTAATTGCATTTGAGCTTGTTGATAATAGGCTGTATTTGCATCAAAATCAACATTTGAAAGTTCTATTAATCCACCTCTTACTTCGCCTCGACCCACTACAGGCTTTCCGGATTCTTCAGTTTCTATAAACTGACCATCAGAAACCTGATATAACATCTGCGGATTATGGAAATTTATTATAGCAACTTTATACAACGGAGTCATTACTTTTCCACCATCAGCTTTACCATATAATATTCCGTCATCCTTAAACTCAAATTCTTCATATTTACCAAGATATTTACCATTACTTGGATCAATCCAAAGTTTAATATTAGTTGTAGGAACAGATGCTGCCCCACCATCAAATGCTGTATCAACAAACGAATCAGCATCAACTGGTTTTGCCCCATTCATTATTTCACCTTTATCATTTAAAATATAGCCTTGAACAGCTTGTCCGTCAGAACTTCTATAGACACCTTCCCCGTCAAACTTAAATTCACCGAGTCTTGTATAGACAATTCTGCCTTTATCATTACGTAAAACAAAGTACCCGCTGCCTTCCAAATATATATTTTCATCAGAAGTTCCCGGAGATGATTTACCTTGACCTACATTTCTTAATCTTGTTTCTGCAACAGAACCATCCAAAAATGTTTTAAACGTGAATTTCTTCTCTCTATATCCTGGAGTATATACGTTTACCAAGTTTTCAGATAAATCACTGACCCATTCACTTGTTATTTTCTGTGTATTTAAAGCATTTATAAATGCATCACGCATTATTGCTCTCCTCTTTCCTTGTTATTTTTATTTCTATTTTGTCTACCATTATTTTGTCTATAAAATAAATCATTATATGGTAAATTTTGCTCATCGAATTTTTGTCGTAAAGAAGCAATATTATTTCGCAGATAATTTTCAACTTCTAAACTTCCGGGAATAAACTCTGCAGTTACTTTTCCATGCTTATCTATTTTCAAAATTACTGAAACATCGTTATCAAATGAAATTCTAACTGGTTTTTGCGTTTTTTGAGCTTTTTCTATCAAATAAGTTAACTGATTTGTAACTTCTACTGTTTTTGAAGAAACAACATTCTGTGCCACATCAATTTTTAATAACGATTTAAACTCTCCTGACTGTGTACTTTCAACAGAAAATTGACCTTCTTGAGTCAAATTTACAAAAAACAACGCATCTTCAAAATTCATAGAAATAGAATCATAATTGTAATCAATTCCAATTGAACTCAATGTAGAACTACCAACAGAATCTTCATTCATACCATTTAACTGTTGTGTCAAAACATCAGAAAAAGGAAGATTTGACGAAGCTAAAACATCTGCATCTTCAGGCTGCATCTGCACTAAATTTTCTTTTTTTTCAACATTTTGTTTTGTTTGAGTATCTATCTTCATCATTATTCCTTTTTAATCGTCTTCGCCTTCTTCTTCTTTTCTTGCTCTCGTTTTTTGAAAATATTTTTGCACTGCTACTTCCGAAAGTAATTTATTTTCTGCCTGTTTTTCTTCTTCTTTATATTGTTCTAAAGCTTTTTCCTTATGTTTTTCAAGAACCTTCACTTCTTTTTCCCGTTCAACAAGCTTCTTTTTTTCTTCTTCTAATACTTGAATTGCTGATTGTTTTTGTTTTTCCAGTTCTTCTCCTTTTTCATATAGATGTTTCAAATATTTATCATATGAATCCATCATTCTGAAATCAGTAGTAGAACGCATTGTTTTAATAACACCTGCTATTTCTCGATTATTTTCATCTATTAAGCTTTGAATTCTATCTACCTCATTTTTTGCTTTTAGAACTTCTTGAAGCTGTTCTTCTTTCTTTCTTATCCTAAAATCAAGTACCTTTTGTAATCTATATCTGAATGGCATTTCTGTATACTTATACTAATACATTTGAATTATGCTATTTTTTAAGAAAAAACAATACATCTATTTGTATGAAATCCAAATAATTTTTAATGTTATTTTTGACAAAGTCAACACATAAATTATTTATTGTAATAACTGGACTATATTCAATATTGATATATAATAGAGAAGGAGAATTATAATAAAAAAGCAGTTTTGGTAAAGGGGATTAATATGCCAACAAAACATATTGATTTTAATATAGATGCAGCACAAGGTTTTGGTATTTTTAAAAATAATAAAGAAACAGAATTATTGGATTATGTAAGCTCTGTTAACATATCTTGTGGATTTCATGCAGGAGATCCTCTTCTAATAAGAGAATATTTATTAAAATGCAAAGAAAAAAATCTTACTATTGGTGCGCACATCGGTTTTAATGACATTCAAGGTTTGGGATACAGACCAATGGAACTTACACCTGAAGAAATTGAAGCAATAGTAATATATCAAATTGGTGCTTTAGCATCTTTTGCAAAATCGTACAACTTAGTAATCGACCACGTTAGACCACACGGTGCAATGTACAAAATTGCAAGTGAAAATTATGATTTTTCTTTGGCAATAGCAAAAGCCATCCAAAAATTTGATAAATGGCTAAATTATACTTGCCTTGATAATGAAATTCTTGAAAAAGTTTCATCTGAAACTGACATTGTTGTTAATAGAGAACTCTTTATTGATAAAACTTACACTCAAGAATTCAAAATTGATTGGGAAAACAAAACATACATAAATGAAGATGATGCGTTAAACAGAATAAGAACTATTTTACATTCTTCTCAAATAAAAATTGGAAACGGTATGTTTATGCCGGTCAAGACTGATACTATTCATTTTGATACAAAAAACCCAAATATCACTCAACTTCTGAGAAAAGCAAACGAAATTATAGTACCAACACAAACTAATTACAATAAAGTTGAGACATCAGGTTGGGTATAAAAGGAGTCCGTAATGAAATTTAATAAATTGTTCATCAGGATACCAAAAGATGCAGGATGGCTACTTCCTGGACTCGAAGTTAAAAGATGGTTTCTGCTAATAATTACAGGAGCTATTCTAGCTGCAATAGGGCTATGCATAATATACAATCTGAGACCTGTATATTCTCTCATTAATATGATAGTAAGAATTACGCAAATGTTACCATCTGAAATTATAGGATGGCTATTAATATTTTTAGGTGCTTTTCTTTTCTTCTTAGGTTGGTTAAGAACTAATTATTCAATACTTGATGTAAATAATGAAAGAAACAGACACGCTGTTCTAGAAGACTTATATAGAAGAAGAAAATTAAACAGAGGCCCTAAAATTGTTGCAATTGGTGGTGGCACAGGTCTATCAACAATGCTAAAAGGAATAAAAAAAATAACAAATAATATAACAGCAGTTGTAACTGTTGGTGATGATGGTGGAAGTTCAGGTAAATTGAGAGAAGAACTTGGCGTTTTACCTCCAGGTGATATTAGAAGTTGCATCGCAGCTTTAGCTGACGATGAGGATTTAGTTGCAAAATTATTTCAATATCGTTTTAAAGATTGTGCAGGTCTGTCCGGACACAGTTTTGGAAATCTATTTTTAACTGCAATGTGTTCTATCACTGGCGATATGGTTAGAGCAGTTAAAGAATCTTCTAAAGTTCTATCTATAAGAGGAAGAGTATTACCCTCTACATTAGATGATATGAGGTTAGTTGCAGAGATGGATGATGGTTCAATAATAAAAGGCGAATCCAATATTCCAGAATCTGGAAAAAAAATAAAAAGATTATTTTCCGAACCCGGCAACTGTAAAGCACTTGAAGATGTTATTTGGGCTATTCATGATGCTGACTTGATAATTTTAGGTCCGGGAAGTTTATACACAAGTGTTATTCCAAACCTATTAATAAAAGACATTGCAAAAGCTGTAAATGATTCTAAAGCAAAAAAAATATACGTATGCAACATAATGACTCAACCTGGTGAAACAGACGGATTTTCTGTATCTGATCATATTAAAACACTAATAAAACACGCAAAATTTGATAAAATTATGGATGCTGTTTTAGTAAATAATGACTTACCCACTGAACTTCTTGCTCCATATAAAGATGCAGGTTCAGAACCTGTTGTTGTTGACAAAGACGAAATTAATCGAATGGGGATAGAAATTGTTCAGAAAAATTTAATAGAAGATAAAAGATATGAAGATGGGCATTCTTCCTTTGTAAGACACTCTCCAAGCAGACTTGCCAGAATTATATACTACTGGTACAGAAAAAAAGAAAAGGATAAGCACTAATGAATGCAGACATTATAAAACCTGTTACATCCAGAACGCTAAAAAAGATGAAAGATAATAAAGAGAAAATCACTATGCTAACGGCATATGATTTTTCTACAGCTAAATATATTGATGAATGCGGTGTGGATTCAATATTAATTGGTGACTCTTTAGGAATGACTATATTAGGTTATGATACAACAATAAAAGTAACTATAGAAGATATGCTTACATTTACAAAAGCTGTTTCCAACGGAGTAAAAAGAGCTTTGGTTGTTGCAGATATGCCGTTTCTTTCATATCACTTAAATAAAGAACAAACAACCTTAAACGCAGGCAGATTAATTCAAGCAGGAGCGAAAGCGGTTAAACTTGAAGGTGCCTCAGATTTTATTCTTGATGAAGTACATCATTTGACACAATCAGGAATAAACGTTGTAGGTCATTTAGGATTCACACCGCAATATATAAACACAATAGGCGGGTATTTTGTACAAGGAAAATCATATGAAAATACAATAAAAATGCTAAATGCTGCCAAAAAACTTGAAGATAATGGTGCTTTTGCAATTGTTCTCGAAATGGTTCCTGAAGAATCCGCAAAATATATAAGCGAAAATTTATCAATACCAACGATTGGTATTGGGGCAGGTAAATATTGTGACGGTCAAGTGCTAGTTATAGATGATATCTTAGGCAAATACCCAGGGAATATACCTAAATTTGTTAAGCAATATGCAAATATTAAAGAAATAATGAAAGATGCAATTTCAAAATATAATCAAGACGTTAAAACAGGAGAATTTCCAACAAAAGAATATTCTTTTAATTTAACAGAAGAAGAGAGGGATAAACTTGAACACAATATTAATAAATAATATAGAAGAAATAAAAAAAAATATAAAAGAATGGAAACAAGAAAATACAAAAATAGGGCTTGTACCTACAATGGGCGCTTTACATAAAGGGCACGCTTCATTAATAGAGACAGCAAAAAAAACCTGTGATAAAGTTGTAGTAAGTGTATTTGTTAATCCAATACAATTTGGTCCAAATGAAGACTTTGATAAATACCCAAGAACAATTGAAAATGATTTAGAACTATGTAAAAACCTTGGGGTTGATATCGTTTTTGCACCCACTCCAAAAGAAATGTACGGAGAAAATACAAAACTATCAAATACAGAACTTACATTTGTATGTCCGCCATATAATTTAGTTGATTGTTTATGCGGAAAAGCAAGACCGGGACATTTTGACGGTGTTGCAACAGTAGTTCTTAAATTATTCAACATAGTTAAACCGGATTATGCTTTCTTTGGACAAAAAGATGCACAACAATTGTTTATCTTAAAAAAGATGGTAAAAGATTTAAATATAGACCTTACAATTGTTCCTTGCCCAATTGTGAGAGAAACTGACGGACTTGCATTAAGTTCAAGAAATACATATTTATCTAAAGAAGAAAGAAAAAATGCTCTAACAATATCAAAAGCTTTAAAAGAAATAGAAAAGCTTTATAACGCAGGTACAGTAGACACAAATATATTATTTGATGCAGGTTTTTCAATTTTAAATCCAAATATAGATTTAGAATATCTTGAATTTAGAGATTTTGAAACTTTTGAAAAAATTCACACAGCAAAAAAAAACACACTTGTAGCAATAGCTGCAAAAGTAAGACAAACAAGGTTAATTGATAATACAATATTAGGTTAAATGACGTATAAAAGTAATAGTACACTATCAAAATTAGAAACACTCGCACAAGTTTTAAATGGTGTGAAATTCTTTCGTTTTATCTTTTTCTTTTACGCCTTTTTATCTTTTGTATTTTGGTTTTTAAACTGTCTTGAAGTTGAGTGGCTTTATTTATTTACTAAATTATTTATACTTCCGGTTATAATAGTTAGAACTTTTTATGTACCCGAAGGTGTTTCAGCTGATTTTACATTAGCAATTGTGGGTGGTATTTCACTCATGCTTGGATTTATTTTTGATTTTACAGTAAATCAAATGTATCAAAAAATTCTTATTCTTCAAGAAGAAGAGGAAAGAAGAATTCAGAAGAAAAGGCTTAAAAGAAAAAAGAATATAAGACCAACAATCGCTCCATCAGAAGCAGATATAATAACATCTGAACCATTAGAAAATTCAAAGCTCATTTTTTTAATCCAGCCTCATACAAATAAAATTAAAAGAAAAGAAAACGATTTAGAATTAACATTCCAAGAAGTAGAACTTTGGAAACAAAGAGTAAATAAAAAATTATTGGAAAACGTAAGTTATTCAAAGCCAATGCAAAAGGGTTATTATAGGAAAAATTTGTTCTTAATGTACAAAGATTTCAACTATGTTGATGATTTTGTTTATTACATAAAACCCACATTAGATTCAATTGTACTGGAATTTAGAAGATATGGTATTTCTATTTCTTTTAGTTACGTACTAAGTGCAATTGCAAAGATGGAAACACTAGAAAAAGAGCTTGATTGTATGGATACTATACTATCTTTAAATTTCATCAATGATTTTATAGTAACAAACAGATTCAAAATAACATACGACAACAAAGCAACTCATCAATATTCTATGCTATTGAAAGGAGAATACAATCTATCAAAAAACCTATCAATTTCAAATAAACAACCATTATATTCATTATCAGACAGAAGAACAGGAAAAGGAGAATAATTAGGATGAAAATGAAAATAATAAGAATGCCAAATAATAAATACCTACCCAAATACCAAACCGAAGGTTCATCAGGAATGGATTTATATGCAGCAATAGAAAAAGAAATAACATTAAAACCACTGGAAAGAGTTTTAGTCCCAACAGGGATAAAAATAGAAATTCCATTAGAATATGAAGCACAAATAAGAGCACGTTCAGGCTTATCAGTAAAGCACGGCATAACATTAATTAATGCAGTTGGAACTGTTGATGCAGACTATAGAGGTGAAGTCTGCGTGGGCTTAGTAAATCTTTCAAATGAAGAATATACAATAAAACCTGATGACAGAATTGCCCAAATGGTAATAGCAAAAGTGGAAAAAGCACAAATTGAAGTCACAACAGAATTAGCAGAATCAGCAAGAGGCGAAGGCGGTTTTGGTTCTACAGGATTTTAAAACAAAAAAGGCTCCAGTTAATGGAGCCTTTTTTATAATTAAGATTTAACCAAATAAATGATAACCGGTAATAAATGAACATACTAAAAATATAGCCGATAGTATATATGTAAAATGATTCAAACCTTTTTCAGCACTTTTTTGAGAAGAAAATAAATTTGCAGCACCGCCAATTGCGCCAAGTCCATCACCTTTTGGTGAATGTAACAATACTAAAAATATTAATAAAACTGCAGAAATTATTTGAATAATCCATATAGTAGTTAACATATTTTTTCCTTTATTTTTCCTTATGCAGTGAGTCTAACACAAAAATAAGTTTTTGTCTCTGCTCATCAAGATTTGTATCTTTTATTAAAATTTTTTTCAATTTAGATTTTTCACCTGACACAATTGATATTTTAGATTTATTAACATCAAAAAGTTCAGAACAAAACGCAATTAATTCCTTATTTGCTTTATTTTCTATAGGTGGTGAAGCAATTTTTATTCTTACATACTCATCTGTATAATCAACAATTTTCGTAAAAGATGAATTTGGAGCCAATCTTACCACAAAGATTATTCCATCAACTGTTTTAAATAAAATTTTAGAAATATCAAACATAATTGAATTATACACCAATTGAAGTATGTATTATCATTTTTATTGGAAAAAATAAAATTACATTGTAAAATTAAATCAAACTGTAGGACGAAATATGGAACAAGAAAATATATTTATCAGTTTAGAAAAAATTTTAAGAGAACAGAATCGTTCAGAAGAAGACATTCAAGAAATATACAAAGCATACAAATTTGCTGAGAAATTACACGCAGGACAATACCGTGTAAGTGAAGAACCATATATAATCCACCCTGTAGAAGTAGCAAAAATATTAGCAACACTTAGAGTAGACAAACATACTCTAATGGCATCAATTTTACACGATACAATAGAAGATACAGGCATTACTCCGGAACAACTTGGTGCAGAATTCGGAGAAGATGTATTAAATTTAGTTCTCGGAGTAACAAAATTAGATAAATACCAATTCAAATCAAAAGAAGAAAGACAAGCCGAAAGTTTCAGACGAATGTTTATTGCTATGGCAAAAGATGTCAGGGTTATATTTCTAAAACTCGCAGACAGACTCCATAACATGAGAACTCTAAACTATATGACACCTGTAAAACAAGTAAGAATTGCTCAAGAGACTCTTGATATTTTTGCTCCACTGGCAAACCGTTTAGGTATCGGGAAAATAAAAGCTGAACTTGAAGATTTATCATTACGTTATCTTAATCCTGAAAAGTATTTTGAAATAGCACAACTTGTAGCGCAAAAAAAAGCAGAACGTGAAAATACCGTTAAACTTTTGATTGATGAAATTTCTGAAAGTCTAAAAAAGAATGAAATAAATGCTGAAATAACAGGAAGAGCAAAGCATTATTACAGTATATACAAAAAGATGCAAAGACTAAATGTTGCATTTAACGATTTATACGACATAACAGCAGTAAGAGTTATAGTAGATACTGAACGTCAATGCTATGAAGTACTTGGTATAATCCATTCATTATTTAAACCAATACCGGGAAGATTTAAAGACTACATAGCGATGCCAAAAGGTAACGGATATAAATCATTACATACATCCGTAATCGGTCCAAGACAAAAACCTTTAGAAGTACAAATAAGAACCAAAGAAATGCACAAAGTTGCAGAATATGGTGTTGCGGCCCACTGGAAATATAAAGAATCAGGTTCTATAAAAGCAGCTTCTGAAGATGACATTAAATTTTCTTGGATGCACCAAATGATTGAACTTGAAAAAGAAGCTTCAAATGCAAACGAATTTGTTGAAAAGGTTAAAATTGATTTATTTGGTAACCAAGTATTTGCATTTACCCCAATGGGTGACATTATTGATTTGCCACAAAATGCAACACCTATAGACTTTGCATTTAGAATTCACTCAGAAGTTGGCTATAAAACGACAGGAGCTCTAATTAATGGTAGAATTGCACAACTTGACACAAAACTTAAAAATGGTGATATTGTTGAACTTTTCACATCTAAAACAGGAACACCAAAACTTCATTGGTTAAAATTCTGTGTTACGAAACAAGCTCAATCTAAAATAAGACAATGGTTCAAAAAACATAACAGAGATGAATACATTGATAATGGAAGATCAATGCTTGAACAAGAAATTACAAAAGCCGTATATGATGAAAATATCAAAAATGGTCATATGCTGGAAATTGCAAAAACATTAAATTACATTTCTGTTGATGACCTACTTGCTGCTATAGGAAATGGCGAAACAACAATAAATAAAGTTACAAGCAAAATAAAAAAACCAGTTGAAGAAGAATCCAATCAATATGTTTCAAATAAGAAAAAGAGTCAATATAAAGACGAAATTGTTGGTTTAGAAGGTATGCTCTACAGCTTTGCAAAATGTTGTTCCCCTGTTCCGGGTGAACACATTGTTGGCGTTGTAACTAGAGGCAAAGGTGTTTCTATTCACAGAATAGATTGTCCTTCTTTAGATACAGTACCTGAAGAAAGATTAATGAAAATCAGTTGGAAAAATAATGAAAATCCAAACAAAACTTATGTAACTTCAATAAGAATCAATTGTGTTGATAAACTTGGTATGTTAAAGGATATCTTAATCAAAGCAGCTGATACAAATACTAATATTACGTATGCGAATGTTAAAACAAATTATGCAAAAAAAGTTGGTATAATAGAACTTGGAGTTGAGGTTAACGGCATTGATAACTTAAATGCAGTAATTAATGCATTTCAATCATTACCCGATGTACATTCAGTAAAAAGAATTCAAATGAATTCAAAGGTAAAAGCAACCCCTGATTTAAAACAAAAAACGAAAAATAAACAGAAAAAGAAAACTAATTAGTTGAATTTTTCAATAAAAGTTTTTCAAATTCTACTAAAGCTTCAAGACCTACAAGCTGTTCCAATGCAGCTCTATTTTCTAAAAATTCAAGTTCTAATTTTGCTTTATTATCAATAGCGGAACGATAATATGCATCAGCAATAAGCAACTGTTCTTCATTTTCATAAAAAGAAGCATTATATCTTTCTTCGCGTTTTTTTATATTTTTTTCACACATTGAAAGCAAATTATAACTGGTCATATAGTCATAATATAAATCAATTACTTTCTTCTGCATATTATCTACTTTAGTAATAAGCACAATCATATCTGCATCTGTTACTTTTGTATATTTATAGTTTAAATCTTTATCATTATAAGAAAGTGAATTTAAAAGATGTCCGCTGAATAATGCTGCTGTTGCACTAAAAGGATCACCTAAACCGGCACCTGCTATTGATGAAACTGTTGATAAAGGTCTTATAATTTTTTTAATAATTGTTTCATCCGGTTTATCTGCGTCCGGATTTGATAGTTTATATAATGCAAACTTTATAGTTTCACTTCTTAATGCAGCTCCTGCCCATAATATTTGTATATGTTCTAACATTTCTTGTTTTTCAAGTGTCAAAAGTTTTGAAATTTCATTAGATAAATCCTTTAAAGAACTATCAGCATAAGTTGAGTTTCTTATATACTCTTTAGCATATGACGCTGTCTTTTCTTTTTGTGACTGTGTTAAATCAGTAAGTTTATATTCTCTTTCCAAATCGTATGTAACACCTAAACGGTAAGCAGGCGACTTCGGTTCTGTAAGTTCTTCTTCTGTTATAGAAAGAACAGGATTTACAAATAATATTAAAATAAAATACACAAATAAAAACTTTTTCATTGATTGCTTATCTTTTCCGTATTAACCAACTGATTTTTTAAAGCATATTGAGATAAAATCAAACTATCAACAGCTTTTTTGCCTGCTAAGCGTTCTAATGAGAGATAACATTTTTTAGCCTCTTGCTCTTGTTTATATTCCTGAAGCTGCATATCCTCATATAAAGCAGATGATACTACCAGTTCTGTAACTGATTTATTTTTCAATGCCCTTGAATAATTTTTATTATAAAGAATAATCCTTGAACGAGTATCCTTAAGTTTATTCAATGCCCCTTTATACTCATAATAAGAAGATATTATTTTTTCTTGAAGTTCTTCAATGGTTCCCGCCAGTTGTATCAATTCAGTATCAGTAATTGGAGCTTGTTGACCAGCTGATGCTTCTTTATTAATAAAATTATTAGCCAATCTACCTGCAGAAAATGAAGCCGATTGAAGCATTGCATTAGACCCTGTAAACATAGGTATAAAACTTGCTCCGTAAATAAGTGAAGACAAACCCTTCGCCATTAAGGAAGAATGTAATCTTCGTTGAGATTCAGGTGTATTCAATTTATTCATTGTAAATTTAATCAAAGTATTATTATCAATAGTTGCCCTCCAAAGAAGTTCAATATCCTTGACCTCTTCTTCTTTCTGCATTTTTATCAAATCTTCAACTACTTCTCTATCTTGTATTACAAGATTTTTATTATAAATATCTTCTTTTGAATTAAGTTTAAGAGTATTTTTTTCAGTAGGTTCTAAACGAATTACCTCTGCATATGAACTAACAAAACCGGAAAAAGAACCGAATAGAAATAAAAATATAAAAGTTTTTATAAAGATTCTTTTCAAACAGCTATCCCTTCATCCTTCCTACACTTTTATAACATATAAATACTATCGTTTCCAATAAATAAACTTCATCTTTAAAATATTTTAAGCTTAATTAAGAAAAAGGTCTAAACTGCATCTTTCGCTTATGTTTTTCTTGTATATCTTTTATGCCGGAATAACCTAAAGAAATACTCCCGCGTCCATATATACCTTCAATTTTATCAATAACCAAAGAAACCTCTTCACCTTTTTTATGCGAAATTTGCTCAAATAAAGGCAATTGAACCTTTTCTGTATCTTTTAATTCCGCAGCATAAATACCTGATGAACGATAAACTATTTCTTCATTAAAAACAGATTCAAAAAGTTCTATTACTGTTTTCTTTAATATAAATTCAGAATCAGTTGCAACATCAAGTTTTTTATCTTTTACAAATACCCTAAAATCTTTGGTTCTAAGCATTACATATATTAAAGAAGTTTTTTGATTATTCATTCTTAATTTTTTACATATATTATGAAGGTGCATTTCCAGTTCGGTAATAATATATCGTTTATTTCTTGAAAACTCGGGAAATGCGCGTGTTCTTTGTATAGACTTCGGTTTTTCTTCAATCCCAGTTAAAGGAATTACACTAATTCCCATTAATTCATATTTAAGTTCCAAGCCTTTTTTTCCATAATTAACTTTGTAAAAGTTATCATCCTTTAATAAAATTTCATCCGCATAAAAAATACCATATTTTCTTAAACTCCTTGCAATATTTTTCCCAACGCCCCAAACTTCTTCCACAGGAATATTTTGCAGTTCATCTTTTATATTATTACTTTCTATTACATATATACCATTTTTATTTTTTGCCTTATGTGTTGCAAGTTTTGCTAAAACTTTAGAATTAGCAATACCAACAGAAACAGAAATTCCTATATGCGATTCAATATCTTGTTTTATTTTGATGGCTATTTCTTTGAAAGACAATTTTAAAACTTTATCTAAACCGGTTATATCCAAAAAAGCCTCATCTATAGAATAAACATCAACTTTATCAGAATAACTGCTTATCAAATTCATCATTCTCTGAGAAAGTTCATGATATAAAGAAAAATCAGCACTTAAATAGGTAACCCCGGTAAAAGTTTTCTTCGCAATGAAGTAAGGCATCCCCATTTTAACACCCAGTTTTTTCGCCTCATAAGAACGAGCTATAACACAACCGTCATTATTGCTTAACACACATACAGGTTTTCCTTTTAAAGAAGGATTCATTAATACTTCGCAACTTGCAAAAAAATTATTTCCATCAACTAATGCAATTATTTTATGTTTCATATATAAAACCTAATAAAAATTTTGCGGGGTCTATAGGGAGGAAATGCCCCGCAATAGAAGAATAAATGTGTATATTTGAATAATTAAAATTTTCGTACAATTCCTTGTGCAACACCAAAAATTATTAATTGCTCCTTCGGATATAAATTAGGATAATTAGAATTTGCAGGTTCTAACCATACTTTTCCTTGCTTATTTCTATAAGTTTTCAATGTATATCCGTCATCAATATATGCGATAACAATATCTCCATCCTTTGCAGTATTAGTTTTTTGAACAATTACCTTATCACCTTCATAAATACCAAGTTCTATCATTGAATCACCTGAAACAGTAAATAAGAAAGTTGAAGGACTATTTATATTAAAGCTTTCATCGAGAGATAGTCTTTTTTCAATACTATCATCAGCAACAGACGCAAATCCGGCTTTTACAACTGAAGAAAATAAAACAGCTCCAAACAAATCTTTATTAATGTAAAATCTGTTATTTCGTTCATAAATCAACTCTTCTTCTTTAAGTTTATTGAAATATTGCCATACTGAATTTTTATGTTTAAATCCAAAATCTTTGGCAATAATATCAAAGCTTGGAAGTGCTTCTTTACCATATGATTCTTTTAGTTTTTCAAAGAATATTTTTTGTTTTTCTGTAAGCATATTTATATTATAGACAATTGTCTATAAATTGTCAAGAGAGATTTGCAGACCGTGTTGAAAAAAACAGCATAGTATAAAGTTTTTAGATATATAATGCTTAATATGATTACAATAAAATTATATGAACTTATATGGCTGCATAAATTAAGGTATCAGGCAGCGGAAGCAACTGACATAAGCAAAGCTACCATTTCAAAGCTGGTTAAAGTTGAAAACATTGACGTTAAGCTCAGCACAATAAATAAACTCTGCAATTATTTTAAATGCGATATTAAAGATATAGTTGAATATAAGCCTGATTAAACAAAAAAATCCAAATTTATAAAAATAAAGCCCATTGGCATTTCTATTGATTTTATAGAAATTGTTACGCACTATCGGCTTATATAAAAAAAATTAAATGTGTTACAATTATTTGTTATGAAAAAGTTTATTATTATATTAATTTCTATATTTTCATTATTATCATCATTTGCATTTGGCTTTTTTATAAAAAAGTTTGTTGATGATAAAAAGTTTTATAATCTTGAAATTGAAAAAAATAATTTAGAAGAAAAGATTAATCAATTTAAAGATATAAATTCTGATAGCTGCAAATTTGAGATGAAAAAATTAAAAGAAAAAATTAATCAACTTGAAAAAATAAACTTTAAATTATCTATGTCCGCCAATTTTAGAAATTCGGATGATGACAAGAAATTGGAAAAATTAACAGATGATATTTTTTTTGATAAGAACTCACTAACTAAAGATAAACATTCTATAAATGGGTGGTTTAAAGTTTATAGTTCCGCAGATACAGATACAACTACATCGTATGTTAATGCTGTTCCTGTATATTCTGAATTAAACAAATTCAGTACTACTTGTGAATCAGATGTATTATGTCGTATATATATAAAAGAATTTGATAAAGATGGCAATATATTAATAGATGAATTTGATGGATATAATCATTGCGGCAACTATTCAACATTTATAAATGGAGAAATATATTTTAATACTTTATGCAAATATAAAGAATAAATCCGCAGGTTTATTTTAACCTAAAGACTCATATATAAAAAAATATAAATATGTTATAATTATTCGCTATGAAAAAGTTTATTATTATATTAATTTCTATATTTTCATTATTATCATCATTTGCATTTGGCTTTTTTATAAAAAAGTTTGTTGATGATAAAAAGCTTTATAATCTAGAAATTGAAAAAAATAATTTAGAAGAAAAGATTAACAACTTTAAAGAAATAAATTCTGATAGTTGTGAAATTGAGAGAGAAAAGTTAAAAGAAAAAATTAATCAACTTGAAAAAATAAATCTCAAATTATCTAAATATACGAATTATAGAAATTCGGATAATGAAAATAATTTGGAAAAATTAACAGATGATATTTATTTTGATGAAAATTCGCTAACTAAAGATAAATATTCTATAAAGGGTTGGTTTAAAATATATAATTCAGAAGATAGATATACAGTCAATATTGACAGTATTCCTATTTATTATGAATTGAATCAATACCAGGCTTATTGTCAATCAAATGTATTATGCCTTACTCATTTAAAAGAATTTGATAAAGATGGTAATTTATTACTGGATGAACCAAATAACAATGGTATTTGTCCAAGTTATAATGGATTTGTAAATGGAGAAATATATTTTAATACTTTATGCAAATATAAAGAATAAATCCGCAGGTTTATTTTACCTAAAGACTCATATATAAAAAAATATAAATATGTTATAATTATTCGCTATGAAAAAGTTTATTATTATATTAATTTCTATATTTTCATTATTATCATCATTTGCATTTGGCTTTTTTATAAAAAAGTTTGTTGATGATAAAAAGCTTTATAATCTAGAAATTGAAAAAAATAATTTAGAAGAAAAGATTAACAACTTTAAAGAAATAAATTCTGATAGTTGTGAAATTGAGAGAGAAAAGTTAAAAGGAAAAATTAATCAACTTGAAAAAATAAATCTCAAATTATCTAAATATACGAATTATAGAAATTCGGATAACGAAAATAATTTGGAAAAATTAACAGATGATATTTATTTTGATAAAAATTCTTTAACAATAAAGAAATATTCAATATCAGGCTGGTTCAAAATGTATACTTCAAAGGAGAGATATACACACAATACTGAGGATAATTCTGAATACTATATACTAATAAAATATGATGCTGATTGTAAAGAACCCGCATTATGTCTTGAACATATAAAAGAATTTGACAAAGATGGTAATTTATTATCAGATGAACCGAATAAGTACGGCGTATGTTATAATGGGGCAGGCGGATGGATTAACGGGGAAATAGCTTACGAAGCCTTATGCAGATACAAAAAAAACGGAAAGTAATATCACTCTCCGTCCGGTGTTAAAAACAATTCTTTTTCTCTTTTTCTTCTATTAACCAGTCCTTTTAATACTTTGCCCTTTTGATGTATATATTCGCCAAATTTATTAGCAGCCCCTTCATAATCTCCAGAATTTAATTTTTTAAGTAAATCTGAATTATGTAGTATATTGGGACCAAGATTAAACATAAAACTGGCTAATGCTATTTTTTGGTTACTTGTTAAAGGAACTTCTACTTCTTTTAATCCTGTAGTATGTTCTTCAAAATCCTTTCTGTATAATTCTTCTGCTTTTTCTTTTGTAATTTTCATTCCAAGAGTAATTGGTTTTCCGTCAACCAATTTGGTATGACCATATCCTATTGTTAACTTATCTCCATTTACAGGATAATATGCATTCGGGCTAAATTTTTCTTCCCCTTGTATAAATATTCTCGCCTTTTGTAATTCTGCATCTGAAAATTTAGTATTATTACTCCATCTTGGTGCAGTTTCTATAGATTTATTGTTTATACTTTGGTTCAGTTTTTCTAATCGACTATTTTTGTATTTTTTTAGAATATCATTTTCCTTTAAATTTTCAACATTGTTTTTATCTATTGTTTTGGGAAACAATAGATCCGCTCTTCTTTGCATTTTATCTTCATAACTTTGTGCTGTAGAAGTTCCGCCTCCTTTATCCGTAAATTTACCTTCTTCATCCCTTGGATGATCTGCTTCATTCCATGCTGCCATTCTTTTCTCCTTTCATGATTTATTTAAGAACTACAATTTAACTGACAGTATTTAATACTTTATTCCTTTAAGTTATTATTAATAGTCTTTTACTTACTGTTCGTTATATTTTTAGTATAAATCTTTTTGTGAAACATTCAAGATATATCGTTTAGAAATAATATTTTAAAGAACTTTTTTATCGTCAAAACCATGGCCATGAGGCAATTACAATTATATGTAAATTATTGTAAAAAACTCATTTTTTACATTACTATGTAACTCAAAAATTTTTATATATAATACAAGAATATCTGTGGGCTTCTTTGTAGAATAAATTCAGAAAAAATTATTCACAGTTCTTTATAAAAAAATCCAAAGTTAAACAAAAAGAAAATTTGAATTTTTATGTTTAAACCTAAAATCTTTAGCAATTATATCAAAACCTGAAAGCGCTCCTTTGCCATATGATTCTTTTAGTTTTTCAAAGAATATTTTTTGTTTTTTTGTAAGCATATTTATATTATAGGCATTTGCCTATAAAACATTAAGAGAATTATTTCCTTTTGGACTTATCATACAAAAAGCAAGATACACAAGAATTTTCAAGTGTATAGCAATCAGGATGATTTATCTTACATATATCCATTTTTAACTTGCACCTCGGCTCAAAAGAACAGCCCTGAAAACAATCTTTTATAGAAGGAGGCTGTCCTTCTATTGCTTCTAACTTTTTTGAATTAAAATCGGGCAAGGTTTTTAACAATGCCTTTGTATAAGGATGTTTTGGATTTTTAAATAATTCAACAGCAGAAGAATACTCAACAACATGCCCGGCATACATAACAGCAACCTTATCGGCAGATTCATAAACCAAACCAAAATCATGAGAAATAAAAATAAATGATGTACCAAAATTATTTTGAATTTCTTTTAAAAGATCCATTATTTGAGCTTGAACAGTAACATCAAGTGCAGTAGTCGGTTCATCAGCAATTATAATTTTCGATTGACAAGCTATGGCCATAGCAATTATTACTCTTTGGCGCATTCCACCAGAAAATTCGTGAGGATATGCTTTTAGTCTTTCTTTTGCATTTGGAATTTTTACCAAGTCTAAAACATCAATCGCTATTTTTTCCGCTTCTTTTCCTTTTACATTTTGATGAACTTCTATAACTTCTAAAAGCTGCGAACCAATAGTATAAAGAGGATTCAAAGACGTCATAGGATCCTGAGGAACGAGTGCTATTTCTCGTCCTCTAATATATTGCATTTCCTTTTCCGGTAAAGAAAGTAAATCTTTACCATTATATATTATTTTCCCCGCTGTAATTTTTGCATTTGGAGCAAGCAGCCTTAGAACAGACATGGCAGTAATTGTCTTACCGCAACCTGATTCTCCGACAAGAGCAAGCATTTGTCCTTTTTCTAATTCTAAATTTATATTATGCAACGCTTGATAATCTTTGTCATCAGAATGAAAGCTCAGATTAAGATTTTTAATTTCCAAAAGATTCATAAGTTAATATTAACCTATGTTTTTAGTCTTTGCAATTAGTATAAGGTCTATACTTCAATTTGTCCCGTAAAAGAATAATCAGCTCTGCCAGACATAAAGATATCATGTTTTGTATCGTTAATATTACCATCCCACTCAATTAAAAGCTGTCCGCCCGGTAAATTTACTTTTACTTTATTATCACATAAACCGTTTAATATAGCAGCTGTTACGCTGGCACAAGCCCCTGTTCCGCATGCCAGAGTAATTGCACAACCTCTTTCCCATACATCCAAATTAATTTCATCACGTGATAAAATTTTTATAAACTCTACATTAGTTTTTTCCGGGAATAAAGGATGCGTTTCTATCTCACGACCATACTTTAAAGCCAATTCCTTTGTATTTTCATCAGTAATAATAATGCAATGAGGATTTCCCATACTAACTGCATTTGCTATAAATGTTCTATCTGATACAACAACCTCAAAATTCAAGTTATTATTAACTTTTACAGGAATTTTCTCCGGTTCTAAAATAGGCTGAGACATATTAACCCTAACAAGTCCATTATCTAAAATTTTAGGAATAATTGTTCCGGCTTTAGTTTCAACCGAAAATTCTTTTTTATTTACATAACCTTTTTCAAAAACATATTTAGCGAAACATCTTATTCCATTCCCGCACATTTGTGCAATTGAACCGTCATTATTATAAAAAATCCATCCGATATCAGTATCCTTCGTATCAGGATTAACAATAATTAAACCGTCTGCGCCAATACCAAAATGTCTGTCGCATAATTTTAGTGCAAGTTCTTGAGGAGTTTTATTTGTTTTTTTATATTCTTCATAGTCAAGAACTACAAAATCATTACCCAAACCTTGCATTTTTGTAAAATTAATTATTGTCATTATCTTTTCTCCAAAATCTTTTCTTTTTCTTTTCATTATATTTTACTTGCGGCGTATAATTTTCGGGAGCTTTCAAATCAAACTCACGATTTTCATATGTTTGATTATAAACTCTTGTTTTCAGCGCTTCAATGTATTTATCATCTAAATGTGCATAATCAAATATTATCGCGCCTTTTGCTCTAAACTCTCTTGTTTTATGTATTTGAATCAACAAATCTTCAAATGGTCCGCCCATGAAAGTAACAAATAATCCCGGATAAATTTTGGTTGTCGGACTTGTATTATTAAATATATCTTTTAAAAGTAATACTGCCGTATTCTTATCACCTGTCAAAATTAAAGGAGTAAAACCATCAACAAGATTGTTCATAGACCAAGCCTTCCAATTTTGCATTTTTGTTGCAGAAGCTTTTTTCAAATCAGGAAAAACAACTGTTGTCAATTTTATATTTTTATTAGTTATAAGTTTTTTTACACTTTTTATAAATTCTGATATTTGTCGTTGACGATATATAGTCCATAATTGCCAATCACCTGTACCATATGCAATGTCAATAGGATCAAGCCCATACATAGCTTTAAATTCATCTCGGGCAACCTTTGTATACCCCCAATTTGTTGAAGCATAATTAGGATAAGATGGATCCACAGTTTGAGGATATCTTACATAATCAAGATTTATACCATCTATTTCATAATTAGTAATTATTTCATTTAAAATACCTAAAAGATAAGTCTGAACTTGAATATTAGCAGGGTCTAAAAAATACCCATTATGTTCTGATAATGATGGGACGGGAGTTTCTGAATCATAATTTGAAAGTCTTTTATTTGCCCACATTGGATATACACTCAATACATGATTAGGTGTAGTTTGAGGATTGTCATTACCAACATAAAAACTTTCAAACCAAATATGAACTTTCATATTTCTTTTATGAGCTTCACTAATCCATATTTCGAGTGGATCAAAACCTAAGAATTCTTCTCTTTGCCATATCACACCATTATCTTTAAGATATTTACTTGGATATATTGTTTTACCGTGAAAATATGTTTCTAAAAAGATATCAGTTATGCCTGCATCTTTCATTCTTTCTATAGTTTTAGTTATTTGTGCATGTGTTTTTTCTACAGGACGAACCCAAACTCCTTTTAATTCATTATTAAAATATGGGATAGCATTTTTTATAGCGTCATCCAAAGCAGACATGGCCTCCGTAATGAAAGACTGTGTCTTTTCAGGTTTCTTTTCTGCCTTTCTCAGAAGTTCTCTCGAATTTTCAAGATATTCACTTGCCTTTTTGTCACTATAAAGAATATCTTTTTGTCTATAATATTCAATAAGTCCACTAACCTCTTTAATTTTTTCTTTAGCAGCATATACAAGACTATCAGGTGTCAAAAATACTTTTAATGAACCATCACTACTATCAAGATAAACTTTTGAACCAACTTGAATATTTTTAATAATCCAAGTTTTTGCCCTACCGTGACCGGAAATTACAAAACCATTTTTCGGAATAATTGAATCTGCTCCATTTAAACGGACAACCATATTATTTTCAACAATTGCTTCAGTCCCAAATTCATTAGTACCTGTTCTTAATCCATAAGCAGGAGTATAAATAACTAATTGATTTGGTCCTCTTAATCCGGGATAATACGAATTTACGTTACCTTGTTTTTGTGGATCTATTGCATTTATATCTATTTGACTTTCTTGATAAATAATACTTTCAGTTATGTCTGAAATATTGGAAACAGGCTTTAAAGTATAATTTAAAACTTTATCATTTAACTCTATTGGGGGAATTTCATATTTTTCAGTTTTTTTACTTATATCTTCTGTTTTTATTTCTATTGGATTTTGTTTCATAATCGCAGGAGTTATTTTATTACTCAGATTATCTTTTAATACAAAAGGCGAAGTTTCAGCATAGACACTTTGCTGAAATAAAACAAACAATGAAACAAATAATCCCAAATACTTTTTCATACTTATATGATAGTAAAAAACAATGATTTTGTTAATAAGATTTCTGAATAATTTCATAAAAAAACATAATTAAAAAAAGATTAATTATTTAAGATGTAAAAGATTTTTATATTATCATTTAAGTAAGGAGATTTAGAATATGGAATATAAAGATTATTATAAAATACTGGGCGTAGACAGAAATGCAACAGAAGCAAAAATAAAATCTGCTTACAGAAAGCTTGCAAGACAATACCATCCGGATGTAAACAAATCTCCTGATGCTGTTAACAAGTTCAAAGACATAAATGAAGCTTATGAAGTTTTATCTGATAAAGAAAAGAAAAACAGATACGATAGCCTTGGTGAAAATTGGCAGCAAGGTGCAAATTTCACACCACCTCCTGGTTTTGAAGGATTCAACTTTAATAATTTTAACCAAGGTGGATTTTCTCAAAGCTTTTCAGGTGGAGATTTTTCAGACTTCTTCAGTTCCATCTTTGGTGATTTAATGGGAGGCGCAAGAACTCAAAGAACAAGAAAAACTTCTTCGCAAAGTTTCTCATATGATGATTTATTTGGAAATGCAAATAGAACCACCGGTCAAAGTGGATGTTCAGCAGGCGGTTATTGCAACAGCAATCAGAAAGAAACAAGTTTAGATGTAACACAAGATTTAAATATTACAGCAAAAGATTTAATGAGTGACAAACCAATTAATGTCAAAATGAATACCGTAGAGAAATGCATGAAATGTAACGGAGCAGGAAGTGTATGTAGTGAATGCGGTGGCACAGGTATAGTAAGTAAGTCACGTAATTTATCCGTAAAAATTCCTAAAGGTGTAAAAGAAGGTCAAAAAATCAGATTAAAAGGCGAAGGAAAAATTGATAACTACGGTAGAAAAGGTGACCTTTATTTTGTAATAAAATTAAAAGATTCTGAATATACAATCGATGGTGAGAATCTAACAAAAACAATAGAAATAACACCGGCAGAAGCTGTTATTGGCTGTAAAAAAGATATTCAAACTTTGCACGGGATAATCGGAATAAAAATTCCACCTGAAACAAGATATGGTAAAACATTAAGATTAAAAGATCTTGGTTTACCAAAGAAAACAGGCGGCTACGGCAACTTAAATATTAGAATTGCAATTAATATTCCTAAAACTATTACTGAAAAACAAAAGGAACTATATAAAAAGTTATTAGAAACAGAATAATTTATCTTAACTCATTAACTGTTTTAAAGTGCATTTTGGCAATTTCATTCAAACTGTCAAAAGAATATTTTGAGATGAAGTTTTTTGCTTGTTGAATAACTTTTTCTGAAACACCTTTTGATAACTGCAACTCATATTTCAGTTCAAGCTCTTGCATTCTTTTTACAAATTCTGCACGTGCAAGAACTGATGCTGCAGCAACCGCAATATCAGACTCTGCTCTTACCATCTGATTTAATACTATACTTCTTCCTTTTTGCATTAGTGCATTTTTTATGAGACTTTCATCTCCGAATTTATCTGCTAATGCATAATTACAAGGAGATTTTTCTAAAATATTTTCAATAGCTCTGGCATGTCCCCACGCAAGCAGTTTATTTAGATTATTAAATTTAAAATACAATTCATTATATTTTACAGGTGTAATAACTACTACAGAATGAACGGAATTTGCTTTTATTTGATTTGCAAGCATTAATATTTTTTTATCATCGAGTTTTTTGCTATCTTTTATACCCAATTCTATAAATTTTTGCTTGTTATTTTTATCTACTTGAACTCCTGCAACAACCAAAGGTCCGAAGAAATCACCCTTTCCTGATTCATCAGTACCGATATATTTTTCCTGGTTAAAATCTGTCAAATTAGGTTGTTCAAAACAAGAATTTATACCTAAAATTTTATCTATTTCAATTGCAATATTTTCAATATTTTTTCCCTGGATTAAAAGTTTACCGCTTGTATAATAAACGGCTTGAAATGTATTTGTTTTAGCTCTCCAAAAAGAATATTGAACAACATCAAAAACCGCATTTAAACTAACGAATAAATCTTTTATCGCAGCAGCCTGCAAAGAAGTTATTTTTTGAGAATATGTATTCATAACTTAAAGATAGCATAATTAAATATTTTTATGAATATGTTATACTAAATCAAAAAGGGAGAAAATATGGAACTTGATATAAAAGTAACGGGACCAATTGATGTTAATACATATATATTAAAAGATGAAGAAACAAAAGAAGCCGTATTAATTGATGTAGGTGGTTCATTTGAAAGTATAAAGAAAGAATTGGACGATGAAGGTTACACAATCAAGTACATACTAAACACACACGGACATTTTGACCACGTTTTAGGTGAAACTGAAATACCCGAAAAATATCCTGAAATACCTATATATTTACACAAAGATGATAATTTCCACTTAGGACGACTAAAAAGAGAAATGGGCTATTTTGGTCTAAAAACAGAATCAAATCCCTTAGTAATAAAAGAATTCATTGATGAAAGTACAGACTTAAGAATTGGAAATCACAAAATCCAAATATTCCATACGCCAGGCCATTCACAGGGGAGTTTAAGTTACTATACAGATGGTAAACTATTTTCAGGAGATGCATTGTTCTTTCGTTCAATAGGCAGAACTGATTTTGATGACGGCGATTATGACACGCTAATCAATTCAATAAAAACAAAATTGCTGACTTTGCCAGAGGAAACAATTGTTTATCCCGGGCATGGACCAAATACAACTATTAAAGATGAAAAAAAATATAATACCTATTTAAACTAAAAAGAGACCACTTAGAAAGACACTTTATACTAAACTGTTTCAGGTAAAAGATTTGCTTTTAAAAGCAAGTAATCTTCTAAACCTTTAATTACTTCATCTCTAAATCCCATTAAAAAAGCGCCAAGATTTTCAGCTAAGTTTTGATTTAATTCGTTCATATCTATCCTTTTTCTATCCGATATTAGTATTATCGGCATATCCATTTTATATCTTTAATGAAGAAAAAAAGAAAGAAATATTTCTTTACAAAAGATTTTAAAAATCACTCCGTTAAATGGTGGATTTAATTCTCATATAAATTAAAACTTTAAATATTATTTACACCAAAAGAACGATATTTAAATAAAATAAATGTGATAACCTAGATGTACAAAAGTAAAGAAATAAAAAACAGAAAGGATAATTATGCAAATAGGAAAGCTCAGTTTACATACTACAAAAGCAGCTCAACGTACAACTGCAAACCAAAATGCACAAGCAAATAAATTAAGTACAAATCCCTTTGGAGTAAGTTTCAAAGGAAATGTTATACAAGCAGATGTATTTGAAAGTGCAAAAAAATCATCTACAAATATAGCAGAAAGAGGCAAACTATTTGCAAGTGCCGTTGTAAGCGGAATTAATAATTTTAATGAATCTTTCAAATCAAGAATGAATGCCATTGTTTCTTTTGGTAAACAAGTAACAAAAAATGTATTTGATACAGTTGAAAGAATTGGTAATACTGAAATCACATTTGATATGACAGGATTGAAAAATAGACTTTTCCCTGACAGAGAATACTCTGTAAAAAATCTAACGAATAAATCAGTTGACGAATTAAAAACTATGTGGTCAGATTTAACACCGGCAGTAGCATAAATTAACATATAGATTAAGGGGGAGAAGAAAAATGGATAATAATAAAAAGATTAGAAATATCATACAAGCATTAGGCGAACATAAAGACAGTCAAGCTGCTATTGATTTATTAACTGAGCTAGGAACAAATTCTCCTGATGATGAAATCAGAGAATTCACAGCACAAACATTAATAAGAAAAAATACTCACGAATCTTTAAGAGTTGTTCTTATTTCTAAAGGAAAAGGAATAAATGACTTAAGTGCAAGAGTTGCTATGGCTTCTATCAATGAGCTTTTATCATTAAAAGACAAATCAGAAGCAATAAAAATTCTTGATGATACAATTAAAATGCATTCTGAAGAAGATGTTAGAAATACAGCTCGTTCAGTGCGTGCATTAATGACTTTCTCCTCTTAAACTGATAATAATAATTTCATATAAAAACCACAAAAGCCTCTTCAATTAGAGGCTTTTGTGATATAATTCAAAATCAAGGAGTAAATATGGATGTTTCTATAATAATTGTAAATTATAATACGGAAAAATTAGTTATAGATTGCATTAATTCAATTATAAATAAGACAACTGATATAAATTATGAGATAATTGTCGTAGATAATAACTCTGATAATGGTTCTTTTAACAAAATAATTGATACATTTCCAATATCCTCATATATAAACACAAACTGTTTAGACATAAAATTCATAAGGAATGAGCAAAACATTGGATTTGGACTAGCAAATAATGAAGGATTTAAACAAGCAAAAGGGGAATATTTATTTTGTTTAAATCCTGATACGATTATTGTTAACAATGCAATTAAAATTTTATATGATTTTATGGAAAATAATACTGAATGTGGAGCTTGTGGCGGAAACTTATACGATTTAAACATGAAATATGTACACTCATTTGGCTATGGAGATGATATAAAATCTCTTTTATTAAAAAAATCGTTCCTTAAATTCTTCTTTTTACGAGAATATATTAAAATAAAAAAATACGAAAAAAATATAGACAGAACAAAACTTCAAGAAGTAAATCACTTAACTGGTGCTGATTTAATGCTTAGAAGTAATATTATAAAGAATGAGATTGGCGGCTTTTCAAAAAACTTTTTTATGTATTTTGAAGAAACAGAACTTGAAATTAGACTAAAAAGGGCAGGATATAAGATATTTTTTGTTCCAGACGCAAAAATAATACATTTGGAAGGCAAATCAAAAAATAATAATAAAAAGAAATTCTATAAAGAAAGTTATATTGAATACTATCGCCTCTGTTATGGTGAAGCCTGGGCAGAGATAGCAAAATTATTAACAAGTAAAAAATAATAAAGGAAAAAAAATGAAAACATATAATATAGCATTACTTGCAGGAGACGGTACAGGTAAAGAAGTTACAGATGAAGCAGTAAAAATATTAAAAGCTGTCGGAGAAAAATATTCAATTGAATTTAATTTTGAACCTGCATTAATTGGCGGATGTGCATATGATAAATATAAAACCCCATTACCTGAAGTGACACTTGATATTGCAAAAAAATCCGATGCTGTATTACTTGGTGCAGTAGGTGATTGGAAATATGATACTTTACCGCCAGAAGTAAGACCTGAAAGAGCTCTACTTGGCATTAGAAAAGAATTAAATCTATTTGCAAATTTAAGACCTGCTACAGTTTATCCCGAACTAACTTCTTTATCACCATTAAAAGAAGAATTTGTATCAGGAACCGATATAATGATAGTAAGAGAATTAACCGGCGATGTTTATTTCGGAACACCCAAAGGCATTGAAACAAGGAATGGCGAAAAATTCGGTTTCAATAATATGTGCTACTATGAAAGTGAAATCAGAAGAATAGCTCACACAGCATTCAAAGTTGCAATGCAAAGAAATAAGAAATTATGCTCGGTTGATAAAGCCAATGTTCTTGATGTTTCAAGATTATGGAGAGAAATAGTCACGGATGTTTCTAAAGAATACCCTGAGGTAGAGCTTTCAAATATGTATGTTGATAATGCTGCTATGCAGATAATAAGAAATCCTAAACAATTTGATGTTATATTAACTGGCAACATTTTTGGAGATATATTATCTGATGAAGCTTCAATGCTTTCAGGTTCATTGGGATTACTTCCAAGTGCATCTTTATCTGATACAAAACTTGCTATGTATGAGCCAATCCACGGAAGTGCACCTGACTTAAAAGGGCAAAATATAGTAAATCCTATAGCTACAATTTTATCAGCAGCAATGATGCTTAAATATTCATTTAAATTAGATGAAGAATATCAAGCAATAGAAACAGCTATAAGAAAAGCACTTAAAGACGGCTATAGAACTAAAGACATATCTCAACAAGGCTTGTCTGTTATTGGTACTGATAAAATGGGTGACATTATAAAAGCTAATATACTTAACTCCTAATAATACAATAGTGTTACTTTGTTAGAATTATTCAAAAAAAAATAAAATTATTCTATAGTGGAGTGAAAAACAATAAAAAATCCTTTATATTAAATATGTAGATTGGAACAAACGAACACTTTCTTTCGGGGTTGCGAAAAAGTATTATTTATCAGTTCGGGAAATCTGTTTCAGTCTACACTTTTTTATGCGCATTTTCCCCGAAAAGAATAATGTTTTTTGATAAAAATATGTTAAAATATATAATAAAAATATATAATTATAGATAGTTCACTTTTTAGAGGTTAAGAAATGAAAAAATCATATAAAAAAATTATCATATTAGCTTTTGCTATATTTTTAATGTTCGCAAACGGATACAATACAAGTGTAGATGCAGCAACAGCAACACCAGCAAAACCACAAGCAGCTGCATACTTAAGCGTTTCACCTATAGACGTTGTTAATCATCCGGGCAAATATTTAAACAAAAACATAACATTTACAGCAGAATTTGTCGCATTTACCTCTTTAGGACTTGACTATAAACCTGCATTTAGAGATGGAACAAAATATATTGGTATTCTTATAAAAAGACCGGATGTTACAGATCACGTAATTCCATTATCAGAAATGAAAATTTTTATTTCTCGTGAATTAGCTGAAAAAAATATGGATATTGAAGCAGGCGATAAAGTTAAAATAACAGGCAAGGTCTTTTCAAACGCGCTTGGAGATCCTTGGGTAGATGTTACAACATTTACAATGCTTACACATAAAAATAAATCTGCTAAAAAATAGTTAATTTTCATCAGGAGTTAGTTGTGAAGGATAATAAAAAAGTATATTTAACAATACACGGACATTTTTATCAACCGCCAAGAGAGAATCCTTGGTTAGAAACAATAGAAATACAAGACAGTGCAAACCCTTACCATGATTGGAATGCGAGAATAGGTGCCGAATGTTACACTCCAAATTCAGTATCTAAAATTGTCACACAAGAAAATAAGATAATGGACATTGTTAACAATTATTCTTATATAAGTTTCAATTTCGGTCCTACTTTATTATCTTGGATGGAACAATACTCTCCATATTCATATCAAAGAATAATAAAAGCAGATGTTGAAAGTATTCCAATAAATAACGGTCACGGTAATGCAATAGCGCAAGTATACAATCATATGATACTTCCGCTTGCAAATAAAAATGATAAATATACACAAATTTTATGGGGAATAAAAGATTTCCAATATCGATTTGGAAGAACGCCTGAAGGTATGTGGCTAGCTGAAACAGCTTGCGATGATGCAACATTGGAGGCGCTTGTTGATTGCGGAATTAAATTTACAATATTGTCCCCATATCAAGCAAAAAGCATAAGGAAACTGAATTCTAAAGATAACTGGCAAGATGTAAGTTGGGGTAATATAGATCCTGCTAGAGCATACAGATACTATATAAAGTCAGACAAATCAAAATATATTGATTTATTTTTCTATGATGGTTCTATATCAAAATCTGTAGCATTTGATGAACTGTTAAAAGATGGAAATAAATTCATCTCAAGATTAAAGGAAGGTATTTCTAATCAAAGAGATTATAACCAGCTTGTAAACATAGCAACAGATGGTGAAAGCTATGGTCACCATACAAAATTTGGAGATATGGCTTTATCATATGTTTTAAAAATAAGAGCTAAAGATGAAGGATTTATAATTACAAACTACGCAAATTATCTTGAACAAGAACCTCCAAAATATGAAGTTGATATAAAAGATGTTTCATCTTGGAGCTGTGCTCACGGTGTAGGCAGATGGTGTGATGATTGCGGATGTTCAACAGGCGGAGTTTACGGGTGGAACCAAAAATGGAGAAAACCTTTAAGAGAAGCTTTAGACTACATTAGAGATGAACTTATTAAAATTTTTGAAGAACAAGGTTCTATATATTTTAAAGATGTTTGGGAAGCAAGAAATGACTATATTTCTGTAATCTTAGACAGAAGTAAAACCTCAATAAATAATTTTATTAAGCGTAATCAAAAATACAAATTGGAAAAACAAGATATCGTAAAAGCTTTGAAATTAATGGAAATTCAACGCCAAGCAATGTTAATGTACACCAGTTGCGGTTGGTTTTTCTCTGAAATTTCAGGAATTGAAACAACTCAAATTATGAAATATGCCGCAAGAGCAATGCAATTAGCTGCATCTTTCTCATCTAAAAACATAGAAGATGGCTTTTTATCGATTCTTTCTAGAGCACAAAGTAATATAAACGGATTTGGAACAGGAAAAGACGTATATGAAAGATTTGTAAAACCATCAATTGTTTCAATAAAACAAATTGCGGCACTATGGGCGATATCATCAACATACGAAGATTTTGACGATAATTCTTCTTTATATTGTTACAACATAAAGAAACATTTTTATAAGCATACATCAAATGGTACCACAGGATTTTCTGTCGGAAGAATTGAAATCGAATCAAAAATAACTTTAGAAAAATATGATTTTTTCTTTGCTTGTCTTCAATTCCCAGAAGGAGACTTCCACTGCGCAATAAAAAGATACGATGACAGTGAAAATATAACAGATGTTTCAAAAAAACTTATTGAAACATACACGAATAAGCCAATAACTGAAATAATAAGACTTTTAGACAACGTCTTCGGAAATGATTATTACACATTAAGAGATGTTTTAATTGAAGAAAGAAGTAAAATTCTTTTAACATCAATAAAAGATAAATTAAGTAAATTCTCAAATAATTACAGAGATATGTATAACGACAGTAAAAGTTCGATTTTACAACTAATTGCTCTTGGAATAAATGTTCCGCAGGAATACAAACTTGCAGCACAATATACACTAACAAGCGATTTCAATGCTTTATTTGAAGATTGTGCAAATATAATCGATGATAACATCATCCAAAAAGCAATAGAAATAAATACAGAAGCATCTACTTTTAAGGTTGAAATAGATAAGACTCCAACAAGTACAATCTTTTCACATGAAATTCAAAAAACTATATACAATTTTTCAAAGAATTTTGAATTTCATCGACTTGATAAAATACTAAAATTATTTGAATGTGCAGGAAAATTACAACTAAAAGTTGATATTGCAGAAGCACAAAATATGTACTTTAACAAAATCTACTTAAAGTTCACAAAGCTGCTTGATTCTGTACTTGAAGCAAACGACAATATTGAAGAAGTAAGAGATTTCTTATTCTCTATTCTCGTTCTTGGCGAGTACCTAAATATTAATACTGATTTTTATAAATCTTCAATATTAAAATTAACAGCAAACAAACTTGAGCTTACAAATTAATTATTTGTTTTAAAACTGAATCAACTTGCTTTCTTAAAGATATTAAATCCGAATTATTATAAATAATATAATCGGATTTTTTTATCTTTTCATCTTCTTTCATTTGAGAAGCAATTCTTGTTTTTGCATATTTTTCAGTATAGCCATTTCTTTGGATAAGCCTGTTTAACCGAACATCATAATCAGCAGAAACAAAAATTATTTTATCAAAGTTATTCTCTTGTTTTGTTTCGAATAACAATGGTATTGAGACAAATACAAAATCTTCTTTTGAATTTTCATTATAAAATTCTTCAACTTTTGCAGCGATTCTTTTATGTAAAATTTCTTCTAATTTTATTTTTTTCCAACCTACAGAAAAGATAATTTGCCCTAGTTTTTCTCTTGATATATTTAAGTTTTCATCAAGAATATCATCTTCTGCAAAAGCATTTTTAATTTCGTTAATAGCAGACAAATCAGAAGCTAATATAAAATGATTTATTTTATCTGTATCCGCAACTTTGTATCCATATGATAGAAGTATTTTCTCTACTTGAGATTTTCCGCTTGCTATATTTCCTGTAATTGCAATCTTTTTCATAATACCTCGCATTGTTAATATACAACATTAAAAAAAAATATACAAACTTAATTTTGTAAGGCTCACTTGACAAATAGTTAGGTTAACCTTACAATTAATAAAAAAGGTGAAAAAATGGATAATTTAAGCGCAAGTTTAGAAGATTATTTAGAAATAATATGCAATTTATTAGAAACAAGCCAAAGCGTAAAAGCAGTAGAAATTGCAAAAAAACTAAACATATCAAGAGCATCAGTTTCCGAAGCATTGGTAAAACTAGCTGAAAAAGACTTAATTATATATGAGGGACACAAAGGAATAACAATAACTCCAACAGGCTTAAAAAAAGCACAAGAAGTTATACTTAAACATAAAACACTAACAACATTTTTTAAAAATACTCTTGGCTTAAATAATGCAATAGCAGAAGAAAATGCATGTAAAATTGAACACGTAATAAGTGATGAAGTATTTTTCAGAATAAAAACATTTCAAGAATATTGTGAAAAGAATAAAAAGTTTATAGAAGACTTTAAGGAAGGACATAAAAACACCAGCCATGAATAACATTCAAGTTTTGGGGAAATTTCTGGATCAGCCGATTCTAGTATCAAAATTTCAAAAAACAGTACCGGGAATATTAACCGCAGGAGCAGCTGCATACACTATACACAAAGTAAACACAACTCCAAAAGAAAAAAGAAAAAACTGCGCAATAAAAACCGGTATAACACTTGGTCTTACAGCAGCTTCTGCTATAGCCGCACCATATATAGCTTCAGCAATAACAAAAAGACCCTTGGGAGATTCATTAAACACAGTAAAGAACAAAAATAAAGAACTTATTGATTCTTTTCTAAAAGAAACAAATTTACAAGGAACAACAAAAGAAATTTTAAACAAAGGGAAAGAAAAAATTCTTAGTTTTAAAGAAATAAAAAGATTATTTGAAGATATAAAAGACAAAAACTTTTTAGAGAAACTTATTCCGTCGCCACAGAACGTGAGTGCAAAAGATATATTTTCAGAAATAGGTTATTTATCCGTATATGGAGCTGTTCCAGTAATAGGAGGAATTGCAGGAGGTATTGCTGCGGATAAAGTTACTGATAAAAAAAATTGGAAAGAAAAAATACCTAATAAAATAAAAGAAGGTTCATATCAATATTTAGCTAATATTTTTATGTGCAATGTTGGAGCAGGAATTGCACTTGGAATTTTAGAAAAACTCAAAATAACTTCAAAATCCGCAAGAGCAGCAGGAATGACGGCAGGTATTATCTTAACCGGCATAATAGGAGGAAGTAAAATAGCAAACCTAATCGGAGAGAAATTTATTGACCCTATTTGTTATAAAGATAAAAAGCATAAAAACAACGATGACATATTAGACATAAATTTTATTGGTAAAAGTTCAAGTGAATATATAGCTAAAAACAAATGTAAACACAATCATAAATGCAGAGAAAGAAAACCCGAAGTTCTTGATATAGGCTTACATACAGATGATATTGCAACGGTTTCACTCCTTTCAGGCTTAAAATGGATAGAGCCGGCACTCCCAATAATGTACACTTTATCAGGATATAGAGCCGGCATCGGTTATCGTAATTAAATTATTAATTTCCTTTTTGTTTATCCAAATTTTCAAATTTGGATTTTTTTTATTTTAAATAATCTAACAGAATGTTTAACAAATCATATTTTGATTTATAACCTGAGAACTTAGCTAATACATTACCATCTTTAAAAAGAACAAAGGTGGGGAAAGCTCCAATATCATATTTATGCACTAAATCCTGATTTTTATCAGAATCAACCTCTCCTATCCAAATATTTTGTTCAGCAATTTCCTTTAAAATAGGTTTTTGCATTTGGCAATATCCACACCAAGAAGCGGTGAAAATAACTATTTTTATTCCTTCTTTTATACTTTCTCCAAAATTTTCAGTATTTAATTCTTGTAACATGATAAACTCCTTTACAAAACTAGAGTTTAATATATCTGGAAGTATTTTTAATTACCCTTGAAGTAAAATTGGAGCATAATATAAGAATTCATATAATTATTTTTTAATATTGGAAAAATATAATAATGTTTCATCAGGGTTCTTATATATATTCTCAATTAAAGGTGCTATTTCTTGTAGCTTTTTATTATAATCCTTTATATCATATTTAAAACCAAACTCTTCAGGTTTATATTCAGACTTTATATCGGAAGTAGTAAGTTTTATTCCAAATTCGTCCATATGATTGTATATATAGGAATATCTTTTCAATAAATAACTATAAAAAGTAACTTGGAATATATTTTTTTTATTTTCTTTTATGAAATTTACAGTGTCGCAGAAATCAGCAAAAGTTTCTCCGGGGAATAAATATATTACAGTAAGTCTATTTGCAATACCAAGCATAGAAGAATCTTTCAAAATTCGTTTAATAACATCTATCTTTGTACCTTTATTCATGAGGTTAAGAATCTTTTGCGAACCTGATTCTAAACCCCAAGACACACAACGTAAACCTGCTTTATACAAATAAGAAAGAAATTCCATATCATATACATTTTCAAACCGCAAAAAAGTAGTCCACCTAATATCAAGTTTTTCTTCTATTAACATTGAAGCAAACTCTTTTGCTGTTTTAGGTGCCAAAGCAGAATCCGTCAGGTAAAAATATTTAGCACCGTAATTTTTTTTCATATACTTTATTTCACTTATTACTTTATCAAGCTTTTTATTTGTATATTGAAGTCCAAAATCACAGAATGTACATTTACCCCAATAACAACCTTTGGATATATTAATAGGAAAAACTTTTTCCGGCAAAAAATATTCTTTATGCTTAGTATATTCAAAATCCTGTACAAAACTTATAGAAATTTGTTCATCCAAAAGCTTATTTTGAATTATATTATTATCCTTCTTATAAATTATACTTGGGACATTATTTATATCAGTTTTACCATCAAGATATTGCAAGAGTCTTAGTGTTGGAATTTCACCGTCTCCTATCATTACAAAATCTGCAAAATCATCAAAAAAGTCAAAATCACGAAGAATATTTTCCATTGAACGTGTTATATGTGTTCCGCCAAGAACAGTTTTTATATTATATTCTTTTTTTAATATATAAGAAAGTGTAAGTCCCGCAAGCATTTGTCCTTCAAAATTTATTGATATACCAACACAAGCAGGTCTTTCCTTTGCAATTTCCATTGCCTTTCTTTTCATAAAAGAAGAAAAAACATTTGTATATTTTGATGATTCTGCTTTATAATCTTCAAAACATAATTTTCTTTCTACATTCTCAATTCTTTCCTCTTTAATAATATATGGATAAAAAGTTAAAGAAATTAACTCAGATGCTATTTCGATAATTTTCGATGCTGTTCTATATTGTTCACAATCATAATATGCTTTTGATTTTACTTCTCTAACAGTTAAATCAACTTTATCTTTTGCTTTATTATATTCTTCTTCGTGCTCTTTAAATATACTTATTATTTTTTTTTCTTTTTCGCTTAAATTCTTTTTACTTATAAGAGCAGAAATAATCCGATACACTTCATTAAAGTTCTCATCACTAAGAAATTCATTATAAAAATCAATATTTAAATCAAAAATCTTAGTATTATAATCAAAATTTTTAAGATAACCGGAAATAGAAGTTATTCCTGTAGAAGGAGATTTTTTCGTCCATATCGGTGGAAAAACAAAAATAGCATTCATAGAAAACTCCTATTAAAAATTATGATTATTTTCTAATAACAAGACGTTCCAGTTTTCTTACAAACCTTGTTAATTTATTTTCGGTATCTTTAGTAATTGAGTCAACTAATACAGTTTTCGCCCCTAACAATTGACCTGCAAGTATATCCGTTAAAGGTCTATCTCCAACAACTATTGTTTCTGACGGATTTATATTAACAGATTTCAAAAAGTCTCTCATTATTTTTGGTGATGGTTTATTTGCATTACCAATAACAGGAAAATCTGACATCGATTGCACTTTTTCAACATATTCTTTATTTTTGTTGTTACTTATAATTGCAACAACAAAATTTTGTTTTAATGAATCCAATAGTTCCTTAACTTTTTGAGGATATTCACCCGATTTGGATGGCATTACTGTACTATCCAAATCAAATAATACAGCATTTATTCCTTTTGATTTCATTTCTTTAAAATCAATATCAAATAAAGAAACTAAATTATAGTCAGGCTTTAAAATCATCTTAAATTCTTTACTCCAATAGTTCTTGCCAGTGCATATTCATATGATTTCGGATCTACAGAAAATTCCAACCAAGAAACATCATTGGTATTAGAAAGTTCTTTTTCTTCCTTTAACTTTTCATCTAATATTTTTACAACTTTTGTTCTAAAACACTCATCAGGTGTAATTATTTCTATCTCGTCATTTAATAGGAATTTATTTTTTGTTAAAACTTTATATTTATTACCGTCTTTTTCCAAGAATACACATAAACAATCAGCCCCTGCGAGTCCTTTAGAAATATCATAACTATAACCTTCGCTATCAGGTTTATGGAGATAAAACCCTGTAGTATAACCTCTGTTTCCTATTTTAACAATTTCATTGTAATTAGCTTCTTCATCAATTTTACCTGTATTTAGGTAGTCATCAATTGCTTTTCTATATGCTTTTGCTACAGCAGAAACATAATATAAGCTTTTGGTTCTGCCCTCTATTTTAAATGAATCAACACCAATATCAATAAGTTGCGGAAGATAGTTAATTAAAGCCAAATCTTTTGGGCTTAAAATATGAGTACCACGTCCATTTTCTTGTATATCAAAATACTCTCCTTCACGAGTTTCTTCAACAAGTTTATAACTCCATCTGCAAGATTGAGAACAATTACCGTGGTTAGCTTTTCTTTCGCCTTTCGTCATATAATCACTAATTAAACAGCGACCTGAGAAAGAAACACATTGAGCTCCGTGAACAAAAACCTCTATTTCCATATCAGGAACCTTATTTTTTATTTCTTCTATCTGTCTTAATGATAAATCTCTTGATAGAACAACCCTTTCAGCCCCCATGTCCTGCCAAAACTTTACTGCTTCATAGTTTAGAATATTTGTTTGGGTACTTACATGAATCGGAATTTCACTCATATATTTGCGAATTACATTATAAACACCGAAATCAGAAAACAATATTGCATCAGGCTTTGCTTCATTTATTTTTTCAGCACATTCTATCATTCTTTCAATATCATCACTATATGCAAAAATATTTAAAGTAAGATAAACCTTTTTCCCAAAAGAATGAGCTAAATCAATACACTCTTTTAAATTAGAAAGTGTAATTAATTCACCTTTACGCATTGCCCGCAAACTAAAATCAACCATTCCTAAATATACTGCATCTGCACCGTAGTGAATAGCATAATCAAGTTTTTCTTTACTTCCTGCCGGTAATAATAGCTCCGGTCTTTTTAAATTTACATCCATATAACAATTTTACTACAAAGTTATTTATCTTTTTTAATTTTATTTTTTATATTCTATATAATTTACACTTGTTTTAAATGGATAAGCTAAAACACCAAATGTACTTTCATAATGTACTTCTTTTTCTTCATATTTTAAACTGGTATTTATATAAAGTATATTATATGGATCAGAATATATTCTCTTATAGTCATTACGTTTGACCATATAATCATTGACCAATGCATTAGTTGGAACAATTATATAATCATGTTTATAATTCTGTCTTAAAATTTCATCCCAGTTTTCTTTTACATTGTAGAAATCATCTAATAAATCTTTAGTTTGTTTATAATAAACCTCTTCATAACGCCCGTCCATATATATAAGATTATTTGGAAATAATTTATAAATAATATAGCTTCCCATATCAAAAGGTGCTAAAATATTGCCTTTCAACTCTTTTTTACTAATAAAATTAACAACATCAACAGGCTGCATAGACAAATTCGGATAGTATATATAACTTATGTTTAAAATAAGATTACACAGAGAAAATATGATTACTATACAACTTAATAAAACATATACTTTACTAGAGTAAAAATTATTTTTTAGTTTTTTTATTATGAAATCAAGAATATTAAGTAATTCATCATATAAAAATACAACAGAAGTAATAATAAAAAATGGAGTATTTTTTATATATTTAAAAGACAAATAAGCACACACAATGAGTAATATATATTTTGTATAATCAAATTTGAACTTTTTAATAGAAAAAATTAATAATAATAGATTAATTAAATATAATACTTTAAATTCAATCATAAAGAACTTATCAGGATGAGCAAAAGGACTAATCCATTCAGTAACAAATGGACGTTCCATTGTTGTTGCCATGAAAATAAATTTTACATAATCAACTCCATAAGGATTTATAAACATTACAAATAATGAAAACAATAATACATAAAAAAAGTGCTTATATTCTTTTTTATTTAAAAGTTCACCAATAAAATAGATAAATAATAACCCCAATAAAGAAACACAACCACCGTGTATATTTACCCAAAACAGCATAATAATAGGAAGTATATATAGTAATTTATAGTTTTTAAATAATCTTGCCTTTTCTAAAATAAAAATTGAAACAGAAAAGAATAAGAATGTAAAAAGATGACATCTTATCCAGGATTGAGTAATTGTAGGCATTGCCAGTACGATAAGAATAAAATACAAGAGATTAAATGTAAAATTATTCTCTTTTTTATACAATCTTATTGTTTTATACAAAAATAAAAAGATAAGAAATACTAAAATAGTTTTAAAAAATAAAACCCCAATATAACCAAATAAGTTTTGTATTAAAGAGAAAATAATACTGGCACCCCATTCATGGTCAAGCCAGATGTGAGTAGGCGTATAAGAAAAAATATCAGTTTTTAAAATGGTTCCCAATTGAAAAAAAGCATTGCCTTGAAGCAGTCTTGCCCAATAATCCATGTCTACTGCAGAATACAAAACTGTATTCATAAAAATAAAAATAACTACAGTAAATAAAAATAAGGAATATAAAAAAGAACTATTCTCAATAATTTTTCTCATAAATGCATTTTATCATAATATAGAAAATCCTTTTGTTAAGTTATGTAAAGCCGCCAATCCCAATCACTACAAGCTTTTTTACTTTTTTAAAAAAATAATTAAATAAAAAACTAAAGTTAAAATAAAAAATGACGACATACTATAATGTCAAGGGCAATAGCCCCATAAAACCTCCCTCCCCAAAGTCTAGTAGCCGCCTTAGTTGGACGGCTTTTTTTTATGCCCGTTTTTTGTTAACTTTTGTAAACTTTGATATATAACATCTGAATTGCTTGTGTTTATTGTTTTTTAGTTGTTTTAGTATTATT
>CALUSI010000005.1 GCA_944323395.1 Candidatus Gastranaerophilales bacterium | reverse complement strand
AACTCCAAAATTCAACGGTGTAGGTTAATAAACTTAATAATATATAAAAAAGAGGAAACAAATCGTTTCCTCTTTTTTGCTTTTTCAATTGATTATTATTGTGCCATTGCTTTTCTTACTTCTTTTTTGTATATTTCTACGTTTGGTTGAAGTACTTCCGGTAATGCCACATCCATTTCAGTTATGTCACCATCTATTTGTCTTAGAATATTACCTGTATATAATGTTTCAAAGTGCTTAAATTCAATAAATTTAGCTAAAGTAGTAAGTGATAAATCCTTAAGTTCAACAACAGAAACAGGGTGCATATTTGAATATGCAGCAATTACTCCGGTCAGAACTGCTTGTGTTACTTTTTCTTGTGGAGTTACATATACAAAAGTGAAGAAGGAATCTTTATTAGCACTATCTAAATCAGCCTCTGCATTATAGTGTAAATATCCAGGTCCTACATTCGTATCAGTTGAAATTCTTGCTTTTAAAGATTCATTTTTTAATTGTTTTTCCCATAAAGTTGTACCTTGGAATGCATCTCCGAAGTATTCAATGAAGTGTTTTTGTTTTCCGTCAAGTCTTGATTGAACATTGAACGCTGCTTGTTGAAGTGCCATATTTTTATTTATGTCTGGATTCAAAAATTCTTCTTGTGCTTTTAATGAAGCTTGAAGCATTGCTATAACGTCTTCTTTTGCAACACCTACATATGCTAATGTAAATATTGTCGCATCATCAAAGATAGAAAATCTTCCACCAACATCATCATGAACTAAACCTGAAAGTTTGATATCGCCTGCGTTTACCATCCTTCTAAGATTACTTTTTTCAGCAGAAACATCAGTCATTGCAATAAATCTGTCAGAAACATCTTCTCTTTCCAAATATTCTTGCATAACTTTTTTTGCATTTTCATAAGCAACAGTGGTTTCAATAGTACCACCTGATTTTGATACTACTAAGAATTGTGTTTTTGCTAAGTCTAAAGTATTAATAAATCTTCTGAAACTTTCTGAATCTACAGAAGAGAAGAAATGTACATTTGCTTCTTTGCCGATCATTCTGATTAATGATTCTGTAGTATGTCTTGAACCGCCTATCCCAAGAATAGCAAGGTCTGTATATTTATTGTCTTTTGCTTTTTCTGCCATGTCATATAAGTTATCAATTGTTTTTAATTGATTTTCAGGCAATACTCTAATCCAATTTAGAAATTGACCCGGTTTGCCTGCTCTTTCTTTGATTGTTTCTACAGCTTGCTGTGCATTTTTGCTGTATTTTGAAAGATTTGACATATCAAGTTTTAACGTAACATCTGATACCATTGTTTCTGTCATCTTAATATCCTTTTCAATTATTAATACAAAGTTATTATCTAATGAAGTAAAAATAATTTCAAATAATTTTATTAACAAAAAAGACTCAAATAAAATTGAGTCTTTTTGATTGTAAATTTTTAGTTATTCTATTCTTCAACTTTTTTTTGTTTATTAATTACATCTTGAAGTTTTGCAATTAATTCATCACCTTTAGCTTGCATTTCACTTACAATGCCGTCAGCTTTTGTTTGAATTTCTGAAACTGCGGTATGGGCTTTATCGCAAATATCTTTTGATTTATCTGCTAATTGTTCACGAGTTTCTTCCCCTGATTGTGGTGCAAGAAGAACACCGATTAAACCGCCTACTATACTGCCTATTGCAAAACCGGCTATAAATCTACCTATTGACATTTTTTGTCTCCTTTTTTTCTAAATAAGTTAAAACCACTTTTTAATCCGCTGAAAAATCCGCCGTTTTTTGCGTTTCCAAATGCTACGCAAGATGCACCTAATAATGTTGTTAAAATCTTTTTTATTAATTCAAATTGCTTATTGGTAGCTGTAGAAACATTATTTACTGTAGATAAAATATTATTAACTGATTTTAGGGCGGGTTCAAGTTCTTTATTTGTCATATCTGTCAGATTTTTTAGACTTGTAAGTGTTAGAGTCGCCTCTTGTATGAATTTCACTAAGAATACGGTTAATATGACAGATACTACAATTAAAACAACTATAAAAATTGCTAAAACACATTCTAATACAGGTGTCATTATTATCTCCTAGTTAACTTCATAATCAACTGATTCTTTTTCTTTCGCTTTTGCAATTTGTTTTGCTTTAATTGTTTCGTTGATTTTGTTATACTGTTGCTCTAAACGATATCTCATTACATCAATAGAAGTTAGTGCCTGTTTCTTTGCTTCTTTGATTTCGGGAGTATATTTTTGAGCAATGTCCGTAATAACATTTTCAACATCTTTTCGTGTTTCTTCGCCTGATTTTGGCGCATATAAAACAGCAGCTATTACACCACCTACAACACCTAGAAGTAATCCGACTCCAAAACTGATTGAGCTGTCTTCTTTTGACATTTCGTCCTCCATTCGCTTTTATGTTTCCGATTGTAACATTTTTTTTTCGAAGTTTCAATTGTACATATTTAATAGAATGCCCGATATTCAAAAAATAGAAACTCTATAATTTTAAATATCCTTTTTTTAGTTATTTCTTTTTTGCTTATAAAATGCAAATTCATTTTGCTTGTAAACATTTTTTGTTTGAGTTAGATTATAATCGTTATGTAAACAAGAGGAGGCTAGTAATGGCAGAAAGAAAATTAGTTGGAACAAATGAAATGTTCAAAAAAGCATTGGCCGGCGGATATGCTATTGGTGCTTACAACGTAAATAACATGGAAATTTTACAAGGTATTGCGGAAGCTGCTGAAGAAACTCAATCTCCTATTATTCTTCAAGTTTCTGCTGGTGCAAGAAAATATGCTAATCAAACATATTTAATTAAATTGGTTGAAGCTGCTTTAGCTACAACAACAGTACCTATTGCTCTTCACTTAGACCATGGCGCTGATTTTGAAATTTGTAAAGCTTGTATTGATGGCGGTTTCTCTTCAGTTATGATTGATGGTTCAAGATTCCCATTCGAAGAAAACGTTGCTTTAACTAAAAAAGTTGTTGAATATGCTCATGAAAGAGGAGTTTCAGTTGAAGCTGAACTTGGTAAATTAGCTGGTGTTGAAGACGATGTTAATGTTGATGCTAAAGATGCTAAATATACTAATGTAAAAGAAGCTGTTGAATTTGTAAAACAAACAGGTTGTGACTCTTTAGCTATTGCTATTGGTACTTCTCACGGTGCATACAAATTCAAAGGTGAAGCTAAATTAGATTTTGACAGACTAAAAGAAATTAAAGATGCATTAAAAGAAGCTGGATTTGGTGATTATCCAATCGTTCTTCATGGTTCTTCTTCTGTACCAAAAGAATTTGTTGCTAAATGTAATAAATTTGGTGGTAACTTACCTGATGCACAAGGTGTTCCTGAAGAAATGCTAAATTATGCTTCTAAACACGGTGTTGCTAAAATTAATATTGATACTGACTTAAGATTAGCAATGACTTCTACAATCAGAGAATTCTTTGTAGAACATCCTGAAAAATTTGACCCTCGTGAATATATGGGACCGGGTAGAACTGCTGTAAAAGAAATGGTTAAACATAAAATGATTAACGTTCTTGGTACTGCAGGTCACGCTAAAGACTAGTTTGATTAATTAAAAATCATAGAAAATAGAGTAAAGAGATGACTTTTTTACTCTATTTTTTTTATATAATTTTCTTGTAGTAGATTGTACGAACAAAATTTTCTGATAAACCGAAGATGTGAGTAAAATTTTGTGAGTGACATTTAGAAAATGTGAGCAATAAAGTGGAAATGGCGAATTTTCAGTTTACTGCGATACTAGATTAGATAGAGGTAAGTTATGCTGAAATATTTTAGAGGATCTTTAATAGTAACTATAGCTGGTATTATATTAGCTTATTTGTGGGGAGAACATTCTCATCCCGGAAGCGGGTTTTTATGCTTGTTTATAGTTGCTTTTCTTTCGATATTGGAAGTTACGTTATCCTTTGATAATGCAGTTATCAATGCGATAAAACTTGAAAAAATGAATGATACATGGCGTCATAGATTTTTGACCTGGGGTATTGCAATTGCGGTGTTCGGGATGAGATTTTTATTCCCAATTATTGTTGTTGCTGCATTTTCAGGTTTAACATTAATCGATGTAACAAAGTTGGCTTTTTATGATGTTGATAAATACGCTCATTATCTTCATCTTGTACATGCTCCTTTAGTTACTTTCGGCGGTGCTTTTCTTCTAATGATTTTTCTTGCATATTTCTTCCATGAAGAAAAAGAAGTTCACTGGATTGCCTTTTTAGAAAAGAGATTGATTAAATTAAATTGTGTGAAATATATTGATGTAGTTTTTGCATTATTAGCTTTATTAATTTTGCAAAATTTTATACCTGAAGAACAAAAAAATGCTGTTTTAATGGCTGGTTTTATAGGTATTATTCTATATTTAGTTGTAGATAGTATAAGTAATTTGTTAGAACAAATTGCGGAAAGAAAAGCTGCAATTATGGGTGAGACTGCCAAACTTGGTTTTATCGGATTCCTTTATTTGGAATTAATAGATGCATCTTTTTCTTTAGATGGTGTTTTAGGTGCATTTGCCATAAGTAAGGATATTATAATCATCTCAATTGGTTTGGCAATCGGTGCTATGTTTGTTCGTTCATTAACAATTTTTATGGTTGATATGAAAACATTAAAGCAATATTTATATTTAGAACATGGTGCTCATTGGGCTATCGGATTCTTAGCTATAATTATGTTTATAAGTACCCGAATTGAAATTCCTGAAGTTGTTACAGGAAGTGTCGGACTTGTAATTGTTGGTGCTGCATTTATTTCTTCAATAATACATAATAAAAAGCAGCTTAAGGAAAAAGTTAAAGAAATTTGTGAAAAATAGACAAAGTATCCTTTTTATAGATATTCCGTTATAAATTCTTTAATAGAGTCTTTTATTCTTGTAAGAAGAGAAGGTTTTTTATAACTGTATGATAGACCTGTTTTTGCGTATTTTAAAGGATTATGTCTACCTCTTTTATAAAAATATTCTTGAATAGGACTTTTATCTATTTTATGTTTTATATAAATATTTTTTATTATTTGTTTAGGTGTATAAAACGGTGAATGTTTATGTATTAGCATGTAGTCTCCTTTTTGTTTATATACATAAAACTTGTAAAAATAAATTTTGTTTAAGATTTTTTATATCAAATAATTAAATCAGAAATTATATTTGAAAAACAACTCTTTTAATTGTAAAATTTATACTATAGAAAAGAAGAGGATTTTTTATGAAATTAATGGAAGGCAAAAGAGGCGTTATATTTGGCGTTTCTAACACACATGGAATTGCTTATGGTATTGCAAAACAATTGTTTGAAGCAGGGGCAGAAATAGCTTTTACATATGCAGGCGAAGTTATGGAAAAAAGAGTACGTCCTATTGCTGAAGGAATGAATGCAAAAGTTATAATGTCTTGTGATGTTACAAAAGAAGATGAAGTAAAAGCAGTTTTTGCAGAACTTGAAAAAATATACGGAAAAATTGACTTTGTTGTTCATGCTGTTGCTTTTGCTAACAGAGAAGATTTAACAGGTGAATTTATTAACACATCAAAAGCCGGCTGGGATTTGGCTATGGGTGTTAGTGCATATTCTCTTGTTTCTTTAGCCAGAAATGCAAAACCAATTATGAATGAAGGCGGTTCTATCTTAGCTTTGACATATTTAGGCGGTGAAAAAGTTGTTGCTAACTATAATATTATGGGTGTTGCAAAGGCTGCATTAGAATCATCTGCAAGATATTTAGCAGAAAATCTAGGAAAACATGGTGTAAGAGTTAACTGTATTTCAGCAGGTGCTGTTAAAACATTAGCTGCTTCAGGTATTGATGGTTTTGGTAAAATGCTAAAAGCGGCTGTACTTAAAGCTCCTTTAAAGAGAAATGTTACTCTTGAAGATGTTGGTAAAACAGGTTTATATTTGTTATCTGACTTGTCATCAGGTGTTACAGGTGAAGTTATCCATGTTGACTGTGGTTGCCACTGTGTATATGCTTCTCAGGATGAAATGGAACTTATTGGGAAATAAGTTAGAGGTTTAAAACAACAAAGAACGGATAAAAACTTTATCCGTTCTTTGTTTATTTTTTGTTTAAAAAATCAGATTAAAAATTAATAATATTCAAATTCCGTTTCATCATCATATCCATATTGATATTCTGCTTCGTCTTCATCTTCTTCAGTTTCAGTTCCATTTTCTTCAATAACATCACGTTCTTCTTGTATAGATTGAAGTCTTTCTTGTATTGAAGATTGAAGGCTTGCTATGAGCTGCGAATTAGTACTATCTTCTGCATGTTTTTCTTTATATTCTGATAATCTTTTTAATATTATAAGAAGAATACCTTCAGATGACATTTCTTTATAGTAAATAGCTTCAAGATTTAAACGACTAATATTTTCAGTTGAAAATATTGCATCATATAATTCTTCGTGCTCTGGACTATATAATTCTTTTAAAAGATTTTGACCGGTTGGAAGTTTTTCAATTTCATGTAAAAGAGTTTCTTTATATCCTTTTTTAGCATCAAAAGTGTAAATATCATCAGCTACTGAATTATTATTTCCATAATTTGAGCTAATAGGTTTTGAAACTCCAAGTATACCATAATTGTGATGTTCTCTATCAAATGCAAGCTCATTTATACTTCTTCCTCTTGGGAAATGATAGTCTGCGGGATAAATTAATCTACCATCTGATAATTCATAAATTTCATATATATTCCCATCTACGCCTATTGCGAGAAGCACTTTTGTTAATCCATCATAACCGGGGTCGATTTTAGGTTCATCATTATCACAATCAGCTATTTCATCTGAAGTGTAATCTGATTCATCAACTGTTGCTGATACAGTAGAATCGGGTTTATTGTCTTTACCTTCAATATGATTATCACTTGGCATATTTGGTTTTTGTAAATTATCGGCTTTTGTATTATGAATTAATAAATAGCCTGCAGCTGCTAAGCAACTTAATGTAAGTAATAATTTTTTCTTAGAATCTTTTGTTTTAGATTTTTTGTTAATTTTATTATTTTCTTCGTCTTTTACATTTTGCTTTTGTTTTGTTTCTATAATATTTTTTATTCTATTTATAATCATAGCTTACTCCTTTATTTTCAGTAAAGTTTATGATTGTATAAATTTGTTGAGAAAAGATGCTTTCTTTATAAAAATTAACAAAGAAATTTCAAGTGTATTTAGACTTGGAATTTTTAAAGCATATTTGTATAGAAAAATACTGTTTTATTGTTTTTTATGAATTTACTTTCTTTAATATATTTTGCATATTAGGCATAAGATAAAGTTAAGCATTATTTATATGCTTGTTATAGAATTCTTCAAATCTGTCTTCCAATATACTATCTCTCATATCATGTATAAATTTGATTAAAAATCTTGTATTATGGATAGATAAAAGAATTTGAGCATTAGTTTCTCCCATCCTGTATAGATGTCTTATATATGCTTTTGAATGATTTTGACAAGCATAACAATCACATTTTTCATCAAGTGGCAGAGGATCTTTTTCAAATTGTTTATTTTTTATATTTTTCTTTCCTTCATAAGTAAAGAAAGAACCATGACGGGCATTTCTGGTTGGAAGAACACAATCAAACATATCAACGCCTCTTTTAACTCCTTCAAGTAAATCAATAGGAGTTCCGACGCCCATCAGATATCTTGGTTTGTTTCTCGGTAATAATGGAGCGGTATATTCAACTAAATGATGTTTTAAATCATTAGGTTCACCAACGCTTACTCCGCCAATTGCATAACCGACAGCATCATATGATGAAACAACTTTTGCACTTTCTTTTCTCAAATCATCATAAAATGCTCCTTGACAGATAGGGAATAAGGCCTGATCTTCTCTTTTATGAGCATTAAAACATCTTTCAAGCCAACGGTGTGTTCTTTCCATAGCTTTTACTGCATCCTCATATGAACAAGGATAAGGAGCGCATTGGTCGAATGCCATAGCTATGTCAGGTCCTAAATCTTGCTGAATTTCCATAGAAATTTCAGGATTTATATAATATTCATCTCCTGTTTTAGGTTCTTTGAATTTAACTCCGTCTTCTGAAATATTGTTCAAATGTGCTAAACTGAATACTTGAAATCCTCCGGAATCAGTTAGGATTGGCTTATTCCAATTCATCCATTTATGAAGACCGCCAAATTCTTTTATAAGCTTATTCCCCGGTCTTAAAAATAAATGGAATGAATTTGATAAAATTATTTGGGCTTTTGTTTCTTCTAAATGATGTTTTGTAAGCATTTTGACATTTGAGTGAGTTCCGACAGGCATAAAAATTGGCGTTTCTATATCACCATGTGGTGTATGAAATATACCTGCTCTTGCACCCGTTTTTTTATCTTCTTTTAAAAGCTCAAACGAAAAATACTTATTTCCCATTGTTCATTATCATCTCTAACATTGTTGTCCAGTTTGGGCAAAGTTCTTCTTCTTTGAAATAAATTGCAATTTCTCTTTCAGCACTTTCTACACAGTCTGAACCATGTATAATGTTATATTCTTTATTGATTGCATATTCAAAACGAATTGTACCTGCTTCAGCTTCTTCTGGTTTTGTTGATCCCATCATTCTTCTTGATTCGGCAATAACATTGTCGCCTTCAATAACCATTGCAACAATTGGCCCTGACGTAATATATTCAATCAAACGAGGATAAAATGGTTTTCCCTTATGTTCAGCATAATGTTTCTCTGCTAATTCCAATGTAGGCAAAAGGAGTTTTAATCCTATAATTTTATAGCCTTTTTCCTCGAATTTTGTAATAATTCTGCCTATAAGATTTCTTTTTACTCCATCCGGCTTGATTGCTATAAATGTTCTTTCAGTCATTATATGTCTCCCCTTTAACCTAATCAAACCAATTAGAACACAAAAATGCTTTTTTTTCAATTATTACAGTTTATTGTGATTTGTTCTTATTTTGATATAATTGTAAACAGGGTGGATATAAAATTTATGGATAAAAATAATATAATTCAAATTATAGAAGAAAAAGAATATGATAAGGCAAAAAAACTTATTATAGAGTCACTAAGTAATAATGAACAAGATATTGAACTAGTAAAACTTTTAGGTTTATGTAATGTAAATCTTAATTGTTTGGATGAAGCTTTAAAAAATTTTGATGAGTTTTTAAAACAGAACCCTGATGATGCTCTTTCTTTATACTATATGGCTACAATATATCTTAGTAAAGAGAATGTAAATAAAGCAGAATCTTTGTTAAAAAAGGTTGTTGAGTTAAGAAGTGATTATCTTGATGCATATAAAACACTTGCTATAACTTTTATAAAACAAAAGAAAATCGATGATGTTTTTCTAATGGAAGAGAAAATGCTCGAATTAGGATGTGATGATGTTCAAATTTATGAAATACTTTCAACTGCAGCAATAGAAAATACTAAGTTTTCCAAGGCGGTTGAATATCTTGAAAAAGCAGTAGAAATTGAACCTAATAATTCAGGACTATTCAATAAACTTGGGTTGACATATTTTTCATCTGGAAATGTTCAAAAATCGATTGAATTATATAATAAAGCATTACAATTAAATCCAAAAGATTCATCTGCTCTTTATAATATAGGAATGGCATATCTTTCTATGTCTTCATTTGACAATGCATATGCGTATTTGAAAAAAACTTGTGAAATTGGCCGGAAAGAACAATATTTAATTGCATATTCAATGGCTGCATTGAAATCACAACATTATAAAGATGCAATAGAAACATATGAAAAACTTCTAAAAATAGTTCCCAATAAAGAAAATATTCAGTATAACTTAGCTTGTGCTTATGAAGGAAATAATGAATTAGAAAAAGCAATTAAAATTATAGAAAAATTGTTAACATTTAATTTGAATTCTGTTCAATTAAAACTTCATTTGGCTGCATTGTATACCAAAATTAAAAGAAATGAAGCGGCGAAGATTTTATATTCTGATTTAATTGCTTCTGGAGTTGGGCATGTTAATGTTTTATATGAATATGCTGTTTTATGTGCAAAAACTAATGAACCAGATAAGGCAGAAGAAGTTTTCAAAAAAGTTATTAAATTGGATTCCTCTTATGTTCTTGCGTATAAAGATTTGGCTATTATCTATTTATCAAGAAAATTCTTTGATAAAGCATCTGAATATTTTCAAAAAGCATATAAGCTTGCGCCTGATAATATATATGTAGTTTTTGAATATGCAAATTATTTTCACTTGATGGCAAACTTTGAACAGGCAAAAAAGTTATATCTAAAAGTTCTTAAAAATGAAGACCTTCCTATATATATGATGATTAGTATTGCTGTTAATTATATTTCAATGAATATGATTGATAAAGCAAAAGAAATTTTATTAAAGGCAATTGAAAAAGAACCTCAAAATATAGAGGTATTGTTTCACTTAGCACAAGTATATTTTAGTGAAAAAAATTATCAAAATGCTAAGCAGTTATTGGAAGATGCTTACACTATTTCTCCAAATACAGAAATTGCAAACCTTCTTGCAAAGGTATGTTTTGAAATTGGAGAATATAATCAGGCATACGCATTATTGAATCTAGTAAATTTGGCAATTCCAAATAATTTATCAGTAATGTACAGTATGGCAGAATGCAAATATATGCAGAAAGATTATGATATTGCCAAAAATCATCTTGAAAAAATATTGAAAATTTTACCGGAACATGAACAAGCAAATGCTTTAATTAAAAAGATAAAGGTAGAGGAGAATAAATGAAAAGAAAAAATTTTTTGGTAGAATTATTTAAGTTTTTATGGAGCAAAAAAGCTTATTGGATTGTTCCTGTTATTTTATTTTTAATCCTGCTGATATTTTTGATAGCTGTTGGAACTTCTCCTGTGTCTCCGTTTATATATACAATAATATAGGTTGACATATGAAGATAAATGAGTACAAAAAGCTTGCAATAACTCTTACTTTATTGCCTTTAATTCCCGCAGTAATACTTTATAAGCATTCACTTTTAATGGTTGCTGTAACTGTTTTGGCTGTGTTTTGGATCCTTGCAATATTGTGTTTTGTGTCAAAGAGTTTTTCTGTAAAATTTAAAAAACTACTAGATAAGATTGGTAGTTTTGTAGGGAAATATATTGCAATAGTTGTTCTTGCGATAGGTTATATTGTTGCAGTATTACCTACAGGATTATTAATGAAAATAGTCAGAAGAGATAGATTAAGGTTGAAAAAGCCAAATGTTGAAACATATTGGCTGGATAATGAAAATAAAAATACAGATTACGAGTATCAATTTTAGAGGTGTAATGACATACTTATTAGGAATTAGTGCATATTACCATGATAGTGCGGCAGCACTTATAAAAAATGGTGAAATTATAGCAGCAGCTCAGGAAGAGCGTTTTACAAGAATAAAACAAGATAGTAATTTCCCTATAAATGCAGTTAATTATTGTTTAGAAGAAGCAGGGATAGCTCCTGAAATGCTTGATGGGGTTGTTTATTACGAAAAACCTTTTGTTAAATTTGAAAGAATTTTAGAAACAGCAATGGCATATGTTCCAAATAGTATGAAAAGTTTTATAAATGCTATGCCTGTTTGGTTGAATACAAAATTATTTATTCCGTCTCAAATTGATAAATATTTTGAAAAAAGATTAAAGTGCCCGATATATTTTACAACTCACCATGAATCTCATTGTGCAAGTGCGTTTTTTCCATCTCCATTTGAGGAAGCTGCTATTTTGTGCTTGGATGGAGTTGGTGAGTGGGATACTACAACCTGGGGCATTGGTAAAGGTAATAAAATAGAAATAAAGCAAAAAATAGAATTTCCTCATTCGTTAGGACTTTTATATAGTGCTTTTACGGGTTTTCTTGGATTTAAAGTAAATTCCGGTGAATATAAAGTTATGGGACTTGCACCATATGGTGAACCTATATATAAAGATTTAATATATGAAAATTTGGTTGATGTAAAAGAAGATGGATCTTTTTGGCTTAATCAGGATTATTTTGGTTATTGTACAACAGATTATATGTTTAATAAAAAATTTGAAGAATTGTTTAACCGTCCGCCAAGAAAGCCTGAAACCGCATTAACGCAGAATGATATGGATATTGCTGCAAGTATACAAGCAGTTACGGAAGAAATTATATTAAAACTGGCGAATTATGTATATAAACAAACAGGATTAAAAAATCTTTGTCTTGCGGGTGGTTGTGCTTTAAATTGTGTTTCAAACGGAAATATATTAAAAAACGGTTCCTTCGAAAATATATGGGTTCAACCGGCAGCAGGTGATGCAGGTGGTGCATTGGGCGCAGCTTTAGCTGTTTATTATATGGCTCTTAAAAATGAAAGAATTGTAAATTCAAATGATTCTCAAGAAGGAAGTCTTTTAGGACCTAAATATTCTGATGAACAAATATTAGAGACATTAAATAAATTTAAAGCAAAATATACAAAATACGAATCAGAGGAAGAATTAACAAAGGTAATTGCAAAATATATATCTGAAGGAAAAAGTATAGGACATTTTGCCGGCAGAATGGAATATGGTCCAAGAGCATTAGGAAACAGAAGTATTCTTGCTGATCCGAGAAACAGAGAAATGCAAAAGAATTTAAACCTTGCTATCAAAAAACGTGAATCTTTCAGACCTTTTGCTCCAAGTTGTTTGGAAGAAGATGTAGAAAAGTTCTTTGATATTAAAACAGGAAAAAAATCACCTTATATGCTTTTAACTCAGCCAATTTCGGATAGTATTAAAACAGAATTGAGCGAAGAAGAAAAAAATTATAAAGGTATTGATAAATTGAAAGCTTACCGTTCTATACTTCCTGCTATAACTCATGTGAATTATTCAGCAAGAATTCAAACGGTTTCAAAAAAAATTAATCCCAGATATTGGAATATAATTAATGAATTTAAAAAGCTTACAGATTGTTCAGTTATAGTAAATACATCCTTTAACATAAGAGGAGAACCAATTGTAAATACGCCGGAAAATGCATATAAATGTTTTATGTATACAGACTTAGACGTATTGGTCTTGGAAAAATTTGTGCTGTTAAAAGACGAACAAAGTAATATTGAAGGTAAAGAAGATTATCAGAAACAGTTTAAGTTAGATTGATTTTATTATAATTATAATTTGATTCTGCAAATAATATAAAAAAATTTAGAATTTTCTATTTTGCAGATTAATTACTTTTTAGACTTTAAATAAAAATTTATCATTAAATCTAATTATGATGTTTTATATTAATAAATTTTTTTATTCAAGCAAAGTTAAATGATTTTATAAATTATATATTATTTTACATCGTTATCTTATTTGTTATAATATGACTATATATTGGATTGGGGAGATTTTAATGACTGTATCAATAGCTATTACGGGTAAGAGTGGAAGTGGTAAAACGACAGTAGTAAAAGCATTATGGCAAGTTCTTCGTCATAAACATCCTGATAAGACAATTTTGTTGTTTGATAATGACTTAACTGCTGAACTTGGGCATAGTTTTGGTAAAGATATAAGACAAACCATATATGGTATAAGAAGTGGTAAACATGAATATAAAACAGGTATTCCTGAAGATATGACAAAACAGGAATATATTGAATGGGCCCTAGAAGATATTCTTGAACCATTAGATGATAATACGGATATCATTGTATCTTGGTTGATAGGTTCAAAGGATTGCAGGTGTCCAATAACAAAGCAAATTAATGATGCTTTGGTTAAATTAATTTCTCGTTATGATTATGTTATTTTTGATTGTGAATTTGACTTAAAATATTTACATCAACTTGTTGATATTCCTATTAATGTTACGTTGGTAATCGCAAGACCGAATGAAGCCTCAATTCATTTAGCAAAAAGAATTGAAGAATATAGTGCTAAATATGCCGCAGGTGAACAACTTGGAGTAATTTTAAATAAAGTAAATAAACAAGAAATAGAACCATTGCTTCAGTTGCTTCAAAAGTATGATTTGACTACATTGGGGACAATTCCTAAAGATGATACATTAAAGGAAAACAGAATTTCAAAAGAGTCAAAGATTGTAGAAAAAGCAATGGATGAACTATATTACAGATTAAATATTCCGCAAAGTGAGGAAATTCAATGACGGTTATACTTGATGGCAAATCGGTCGCAAATAAAATTATAGAAAACATAAAATTAAATACTGAAAATTTATCAAAAAGACCAAAACTAGCAGTGATTTTGGTAGGTGATAATTCAGCCAGCCAAATTTATGTTAAAAATAAGCAAAAAAAAGCCGAATATGTAGGTTTTGATTCGATTGTTATTCCACTCCCTTCTGATGTTACAGAAGAAAATATATTAGAACATATTTATATTTTAAATGAAGATAAAAATATTAATGCGATATTAGTGCAACTTCCTCTTCCAAAAGGTATAAATCAAAAGAAAATACTTGAAGCGATAGACCCTATTAAAGACGTTGATGGTTTTACATCATATAACTTTGGAAGATTAGCATTGGGTTATATGCCATATGCATTTCCTTGTACTCCTAAAGGAATTGTTAAACTTTTGGATGCTTATAACATTGAGATTGAAAGTAAAAATATAATTGTAGTAGGACGCTCAAATATTGTAGGAAAACCTTTATCTCTTATGTTTCAACAAAGAAATGCTACTGTTACAATGGCAAACAGCTATACTAAAAATCTTAAAGAACTTACTAAAAATGCAGATATAATAGTATCTGCTGTAGGAAAGCCTAATTTTATTGATTGTTCATTTATAAAACAAGGTGCAATAGTTATTGATGTCGGTATTAACAGAACAGATTCAGGTCTTTTGGGCGATGTTGATTTCCCTTCCGTATATGAAAAAGCATCTTTTATTACTCCGGTACCCGGTGGTGTTGGTCCTATGACTATTGCCATGCTTATTGAAAATACATATGAGTTATATAAAATTCAAAGAAGTTTAATTTTATAGAATACTTAATATAACTTAACAAATATCCAAAGCATATATGATGGATAAACTCTTGTATCGTGCCGTTTTTCACTATTTGATTTTTTTCTAAGAAAAATTAGTTTTAATTTTTATACAAAAAACATGTTTAAAAAGTTGAATATACAGGCATATAGATAATAGTTATGCGAGATGTTCTCTTTGCAAAATAGTCAGGAAAGTTATGATTCTAGAGTACAAAGTTAATGATTCATATGTTCAAGCTGCGTGGTTAAAGACCCTTTATGATTTGGTTGAAGAACTTAATTGTAAGTGTCAAACATATATTGATGAATCATATAACAGAAGTGATAAAAAATTTGATAGAATGCGAACTATAAAGATATATGGCTCTGATACTATGTTAAGTTGGTTTAAATTAAGAATGGAAAGATATTCTCATTTTATCTTTAATTTTAATGAGCAACCAGATATTAAGAGCGGTTTTGTAGAATAGTTGTGAACAAAGTTGTTGTTCAGTTTTAGATTAAAATTACCGAGTAATCGGTAATTTTTTATATATTTTTATCAATTGTTTCAAAAGCTATTATATGGTCATCACAAATGCAAATAGAATCTCTGTGTTCATTTTCTCGGCAGCCATCTGTAAAAATAAGATTTACATTTTCCAAGCAGACAATATCCTCATCTTCATAATCTTCAACTAAACAACCAGTGGCACAAAATTTAATAGTACATATTCTTACAGTTTTTGTGCATTTATTTTTTAGAGCATTAAGTAATGATTTTTTCTTGTTTCGCATATTTCCTCCTACTGAAAAAAATATAGCAGAACATGATAAAAATAACATTGTAGAACTAGGCTAAAGATAATGGTTGATGAATATATTCTTATATTTTTTCATAATAATTGAGAAAATGGAGGTTATATATGTTGAACGTTATAAAAAAAAACAGTGATATTCTTCTATCTGAAGGAATTTTTTTAATTTTAATTGGATTAGTGATGGTATATTTATCGCAATCTATGACAGTAATATTGGCATTTCTTTTAAGTATAGGATTGTCTTTTATCGGGTTATATAGAATTATAAATTCTGTTATTGCAAGAAAGGAAATAGCCTCTCCCTTTTTATCCATAATGTCTGGGTTCTTGCTTTTAATTATCGGTTTATATTTAGTCTTTCATCCATTATTTAATACGTTACTTTTGACTGTTGCTGCTGGATTATATTTATTACTTGAAAGTATAAGTTCATTTTCGACTGCTGTAACCGTAAAGGGATTTAAACAAATATTTTGGGTTGCTTTATTTATAGGTATTGTACAATTACTTCTTTCTATTGTTGTTTTTATTGGTCTTCCATATACTCCATTATGGTTTATTGGAATGATTATCGGCATAAACTTTATTTTTTCGGGAATAAAGAATATTTCCGATTATTCGTATCTTAAACAATTATTGCCAAAAGCCTGCTAATTAATGTTCTTAATATATTGATAATACGGATTGTTCGGATATTTATCAGCAATTGCATGTAATTGTTTTTTAGAAATAAAACCCATTCTGAATGCTACTTCTTCAAGACAAGCAATTTTGAAACCTTGATTATCTTCTATGGTTTTTATAAATTGTGAGGCTTGAAGAAGTGATTCATGAGTACCAGTGTCAAGCCAAGCAAATCCTCGTCCGAGAATTTCAACGTGAACTTTTTCTTTAGCAAGATATGTATTATTCAAATCAGTTATTTCCAGTTCATTTCTTTTTGATGGCTTTTGATTTTTTACATATTCAACAACATTATTATTGTAAAAATATAGTCCTGTAACTGCATATTTTGATTTTGGATTTTGTGGTTTTTCTTCAATGGAAATGACTTTTTTATTTTTATCAAATTCAACAACTCCAAAGCGTTGAGGATCTTTTACTTCATAAGCAAATAAAGTTGCACCTACTTCATTCCCCGTCCTTTTTAAAGCATCTTTCAACATTTTCGAAAAAGATGGACCGTAGAATATATTATCACCCAAAATCAAGGCAACAGAATCATTTCCGATAAACTCTTTGCCTAGAATAAAAGCCTGAGCTAAACCATCAGGACTTGGTTGTTCTTTGTATGAAAAATGAACTCCTAATTCACTGCCATCTCCTAATAATTTTTTAAAGTCAGGTAAATCTTTTGGGGTGGAAATAATTAGAATTTCCTTTATTCCTGCAAGCATTAATACAGAAATCGGGTGATAAATCATAGGTTTATCATATACCGGTAATAATTGCTTGGAAATTGCTATAGTTGACGGATATAGACGAGTACCTGCTCCGCCTGCTAATACGATACCTTTCATTCACACCTCAATTCTAAATATTCTTTTAATGCAGTTTCCCATTTTCTGCAAATTTTATTATTTTCCATAATGCTATTTTGCGGACGTTTTGCTTTTCTTGGAAATTCATCAGTTGTGCAAGGTTTTAAATTTACATTATAATTACATAGCTCAAATATTTTTTTAGCAAAGCCATACCAGCTTGTATGTCCGCTTCCGCATATTTGATATATTCCAAATGGCATTTTCTCATTTATAAGTTTTACAATTCCATTTGACAGATCAACAGTCCATGTAGGGCAGCCTATTTGATCGTCTACAACTTTTAATTCATCTTTATCTTTTAAACTAATCATTGTTTCAACAAAATTTTTCCCGTGATGTCCATATAGCCAACTTGTTCTTGCAATATAGTATTTTTCGCATTCTTGTACTGCTTTTTCGCCTTCTAGTTTTGATTTTCCATATACATTTATGGGGTTTGTTTTATCATTTTGTAAATATTTATCTTTTTTTGTTCCGTCAAAAACATAATCGGTTGATATGTATATTAATGTTATTCCTAATTTTTTACAAATATCTGCAATATTTTTTGTTCCTTGCGCATTTATTTTGAATGCTGTATCTATTTCATCTTCTGCTTTATCAACATTTGTGTATGCCGCACAATGTATAACATAATCAGGTCTGTTAAATGATAGAATCTCTTCAACATTTTGAAGGTTTGTAATATCAAGATTCTCTATATCTGTTTCTAGAACTTCAAAATTTTCATCTTCTAATATTGGACAGAGGTCTTGTCCTAACATTCCTTTTGCTCCTGTAACAAGAATCTTCATTTTATATAACTCCTGATTTCCTTTTTTCAATGCTCTTTATCCAGTCTTGATTATTCAAATACCAGTCTATTGTTATTTTAATACCTTCTTCAAATGTTAAAGACGGTTCCCATCCAAGTTGTGATTGAATTTTATCATTGCTTATAGCGTATCGTCTGTCGTGACCTAATCTGTCTTGAACATATTCAATAGACGATTCATCTTTACCCATAGCATTTAATATTAATTTTGTAATTTCTATATTTGTTTTTTCATTGTGACCGCCAATATTGTATATTTCACCGATTTTCCCTTTATGTAATACGGTATCAATTGCACTGCAATGATCATATACATATAACCAATCACGTACATTCAAACCATCACCATATACAGGTACTTTTTCTCCTTTTAAAAGTTTGGATATGAAAAAAGGAATCAATTTTTCAGGGTATTGGTAAGGTCCATAATTATTTGAACAACGTGTATTTAAAACAGGCATTTTATAAGTTTCATAGTATGCCCTAACCAATAAATCAGCACTGGCTTTAGATGCAGAATATGGGCTGTTTGGAGCAAGTGGGGTTGTTTCATAAAAATAGCCTGTTTTGCCCAAAGAACCATATACTTCATCGGTTGAAACTTGAAGATATCTTTCAATATTTGCGTTTTTAGCTGCTTGCAATAGATTTAAAGTTCCTTTTACATTTGTTTCTATAAATATTTCAGGACCGGTTATAGAACGGTCAACGTGGCTTTCTGCTGCAAAATTAACAACACAGTCAACTTCATTAATCAATTCACTTATCAGTTCTTTATCACATATATTTCCGTGAACAAATTTGTAGTTTGGATTATCTTTCACATCGTTAAGGTTTTCTATATTTCCCGCATAGGTTAAGGCATCAATATTTATGACTTTATAATCTTCATATTTATTTAATATATGTCTTATAAAACAACTTCCAATAAAACCCGCACCACCTGTAACAAGTATATTCATTTTCTTTAATCCTCTATTTCTTTTAATCTCGGTTGAATTTTATCTTTTTCGCTCAATATAGGCTCAAAATCTATACCCCAATCTATTCCTATATCAGGATCATTCCATAATATTCCCCTGTCGTGTTCTTTTGAGTATTCATTTGATGCTTTGTAAAGTAGTTCTGCTATATCACTTAAAACAACAAATCCGTGTGCAAATCCATCTGGAATATATAGCATGCGTTTATTTTCTTCAGTTAATTTTTCTCCGACCCATTTCCCAAAAGTAGGTGAATTCTTTCTGATATCAACAGCAACATCAAAAATTCCACCTTTTATACAGCGTACTAATTTTGCTTGGCCTTTTGGTGAAGCTTGGTAATGTAATCCTCTTAAAACCCCTTTTGTTGAACGGGAATGGTTATCTTGATTAAAATCAATATCTATTCCATTTTTGATAAAATCTGATTTTTTATAACCTTCAAGAAAAAATCCTCTTTCGTCATTAAAAACTTTAGGAATTATAAGTTGAACATCCTTAATGTCTAATTTTCTAAATTCAAATGGCATATTATATCCCCTTTTTTATCATTATATCAGAAATGATAAATGGTGATATATTTATTATTGAATTTCAAAAAGAAGATTTGTGAATTCTATATCGTCATAGTCAATTGCTGTTGTTTTATAAAGGTTTCTACCTGTTCTTATAGTTACGTTATTATTTTGATTTTCTTTAATTAAACTTTTCGGAATATTAATTTTTTGATTATCACCATTAATTTTTATTTCGGCTATTTTATTTCCGTTAAAATATAATTCGGGCGGGCTTGAATATGCTGTTAATACTCTTGATTGACCTATTCTTTGAGCTTCAATGGTATCTATTCCTATTATCGAACCTATAATAAGTTTTAATTGTTCGTTAGGTTTTAACGGTTTTATTTGAAAATCTTTTGTGTAGAAGGAACCGTTTGAATTTGCGCTAAAATCATATGCGTTTGCGCTTCTTTCAGAAAAAGAATCATCCCCGATATGAATCATATTTGTTTCTACGATTATATCTTTAGGTGTTGTTTTTTCTATTCCTATGCTAATAGGTGTTTTCGGTTGAGAATTTATTGTCATTGAAAAAGGTTTATATCCAGATTTTTCTAAGGACATTATTGTTGGTGAATTTATTTTTGTTTCAAGCTTAAATGTTCCGTCTTCTTTAGTTCTTGTTACATAGTTTTTTGACGGAATTTTTACAACTACGCCTTCAATAGGTGTATTACTGTTAGAATCGTAAACTTGATTTACATCTTTTCTTAGTTCTTTTTTTATTTCTCCTGTAATTGTTTTTGCAAAAGAAGGAAGTCCTAATATTAAAAATAAAATTACAAATATTTTTTTCATTTTACTCAACCCTTTTTTGTTAGTCTAATTAGTTGTTAGAAAAAACAAAATAGCAGGTAGTATATATTCTGTTGCTTAGATTGACAATTATTAAAAGCTGTATTTAAAATTGTTAAAGATTATAAAAAGAGGATTGCTATATGAAAGTAGTTGCAATTAATGGAAGTCCGCGTAAAGGTGGAAATACCGAAATTATGTTAAAAAAAGTTTTAGAAACACTTGAAAAACGTGATATAGAAATAAAATTAATTCAAATAGGCGGAACAAATATTCATGGGTGCAGGGGATGTTGGGCTTGTAAAAAACTTCAAAACAGAAAATGTGCATTTACTGATGATATTCTAAATGATATTTTGGAAGATGTATATACAGCTGACGCTATAGTTCTTGGAACACCTTCTTATTTCTCTGCAATGACCCCGGAAATGAAAGCGTTCATAGATAGAATGGGAGTTGTTGCTTTAGGTAACGGAAAATTATTAAAACACAAAATTGGTGCAGTAGTTGTTGCACAAAGAAGAGCAGGTGGTTCTACAATACAAGCATCTATTCACCATATGTTTTTAATGTCAGAGATGATTATACCTGGTTCTACTTATTGGAATTTGGGCTTTGGAAGAGATAAAGGGGAGGTTTTATCGGACGAAGAAGCAATGCAAAATATGGAAAATCTTGGTGAAAATATATATTGGCTCCTTGAAAAAATAAGTAAATAAAAAAATTTTTAATATTGTAAACTTTTTTAATATTTGAAAAATAAAATGAGTAAAAATAAAAAAAATAGTACATAATATATATATGTAAAAATGATAATGGATATCAATTTGTATGAATTATTCAAGACAGAGAGAAATAATTTTTGATACATTAAGGAGGCATGCGGTACATCCTACGGCAGAACGCTTATATAATATAATAAAGGGCGAACAGCCTGATTCAAATATTGGTATTGCGACTGTATACCGTAATCTTAGGCGCATGGCAAATTCCGGAAGCATAAAAAAAATTAGTGGTTTAGAAGAAGCTGAGCATTTTGATCATAATACCCATACTCATTATCACTTTTTATGCAAAAAGTGTAATAAGGTTTTTGATATAGATGCAAAAGTTGCACCTGAAATTATAGAAAATACGCAAAAAGAGACAGGGTTTATAATAGATTCCTATGATATAGTATTTCATGGAATATGTAAGGATTGTCAAACAGAAGAAAATTAGTATATTGTCTGATTTAATTTAGATTTTATATGATATTATGTAAGAGAAGTAAAGGAGATAAAAATGGATAATTACATTTGTACAGTATGTCATTATGTTTATGAACCGGCAGAAAACGGTAATGTTGCATTTGAAGATTTACCGGAAGATTATGTTTGCCCATTATGTGGTGTTGGTAAAGATTTGTTTGAAAAACAACAATAATAAAAAAATTCTTGTTTAAAGTTGGGAGAGGCTGGTTAGACTATGATTTACAAAAAGATAAAGGATAATATCCTATATGCTGGTATGAATGATTGTGACAGGTTAATTTTTGATGAGTTAATTCCATTAGATCACGGTACCAGTTATAATTCTTATGTTGTTATAGGTAGTGAAAAGACTGCTGTAATTGATACAATGTATCCCAAATTTACTCAAGAATATTTGAAATCTTTTGATGAAAACGGGATAAAAAAAGTAGATTATATTATAGCAAACCATGGTGAACAGGATCATTCAGGAAGTATTCCTGCAATGTTAGAAAAATTTCCGGAAGCGGTAGTTGTTACAAATCCAGTATGTGCAGGAAATTTGAAGGAAATGTTATTAATTCCTTCAGACAAAATAAAAATTGTAAAAAATGATGAGGAATTATCATTAGGTGATAAAACTCTTCAGTTTAAAATTGCGCCCGGCGTTCATTGGCCTGATACAATGTTTACTTATTTACAAGAAGATAATATTATTTGTACTTGTGATTTTCTTGGAGCACATTACGTTTTTGAAGATGTATTTGCAGTTCCTTCTAAAGAACTGGAAAGAAGTGCAAAAAAATATTATGCAGAAATTATGATGCCGTTTGCTACAGTTTGCAGAAAATATATTCAGCAAATTAGAAATATGAACGTAGATATGGTAATGCCAAGCCATGGTCCAATTCATAAAAATCCTAATTATATATTGGATTTGTACGAAGATTGGGCTGGCGAGAAAGGTAAAAATTTAGTTCTTTTACCATATGTGTCAATGTATCATTCAACAACAGAAATGATTGATTATCTTGCAAACAAACTTGCAGAAAAAGGAATTCCGTCTATAAAATATGACATGGTAGACGGCAATTTGGGTGATTTGGCTATAGCTTTAGTTGACGGAACCACAATTGTACTTGGAACATCAATGGTATTAGCAGGACCACATCCGGCTGCATTTAATACTGTATATTTAGCAAGTGTTTTGAAACCAAAGGCAAAAATAGCTTCATTTATTGGTTCATACGGTTGGGGCGGTAATTTATTTGGCAAAATGGCTGATATGTTATCACCTTTAAAACTTGATGTTATTGAGCCAATTCTTGTAAAAGGTCGTGCTAAAGCTGAAGATTTTGCTAAAATTGATGTTATGGCACACGAAATATATAATAAACATCATGAACTCGGACTTATATAGTTTTAACCATTGTTATATGAATAAAAGCACTATTAGTATTACTAATAGTGCTTTTATTCAGAATGTTTATAACAATAAGAATTGTAAATATTTTTTTATAAATAATATAAGTAAAAAAGGTATCTGTACGAATTTAGCATCTATACAAAATGTTTCGTGTCATACTCGTGTTGTTGATATAAATTCAGGATATAAAACCAAGGAAAACTCAACTTTATCACCTGAAAATCATAAGAAAGAGTTAATTTTTTCTAAAGCATAATTTAATGAAGCATTGGTAAGTAAATATAATTCAGATTGGTTCCTAAAAGGTCATAATACATATGAAGGGTCAGTAAATGATAAATATGTATATTTAAGACAGACTTATAACAAGACTTCACTGTTAAATGGAACATATTCATTGTTTCGACAACAGCAGAAAATGAATATGCAAAATTAGATAATTATGCATATTCAGATGTTGGGTATGATTTAAATCTATAATTTTATTAAAAACATGCAAAGAAAGAAAACATAGGTTGTCTCTTTTTGTATGTTTTTATGAGTAATGTTCAATAATGAGAAAATAGTAAATTTTTATTAATTTTGTGTATATAAAAATGATATACAAGTCAATTTTAAGTTGTATATAGTTTTTTATATATAGCGAGGATTATAAATGAATATCTCATCACTAATACAAGGATTTTCATCATATTTAGAGAGTTTGAATAAATTATCAGAAAAAGATTATAATACAAACTCATCAAGTGTTAGTATTTTTATGTATTCTTCCGAATTTAAATCTTATCTGTTAGAAGAACTAGAAATATCTGATTCTTCTATATTCTCAAAGAGTATAAATGATATTTTATCTATGGATGTAGTTAATGGTCAATTAGTTGAAAATACTGATGGCAATTCAGATACTTTTGTTTTATCAGACGAAGTAAATGAAGACTATAAAAAACAAACGCCAAATGTCAATCTCGAAAATAGTACAGAACAAATTCAAGACGATGTTGCTTTATATGAAAACAATCTAGAAAATGAAAATTTCGATGTTAATATTGCTATAGAGAATGAAGCTAAACCAGAAGAAACAGTTGTAGAAAAAGAAGTATTAACAGAAATACTTAATAATATTTTTCAGGATCAAGCAGTCATTTCATCTCTTGATACTAATGAAAGTGGGGATTTTGATAAGAACGAAATTGCAATCTTTTTGAATGATATAAACCAATTAGATGGAGATTTGAATAATCTTTCAATAAATGATGTACTTGTAGGAATAGAAGAGTTAAAAGAAAAGGTTGATTTGCCAACAGATATTGAATCTGGTAACGAAGAAACTTTTGAAGCAGAAGAAATGGCTCCATCTCAAAATATACAAGATTCTCCAAATTCAACATCAAATTCATCAGATAATTTTTCAAGTGGTTCAACTAGAAATGATTCTTCATCATCTTCGAATGGAGACAAAACTGTTCAAGAAAAGTCACTTGATAATATGACAAGAGAAGAATTAAATTCAGAGCTTACTACAGCGAAAGGAGAATTAACAGAAAAACAAGATATTTTATCTTCTATATTGAATGGTTCAGAAGAAAATATCCAGGCAATGACTGAAGATATGCAAAATATGTATGATGCATATTTGTCTGAACTTAAAACAGTTGATGAAGATATGGCAATGCAAGTTGATTCTCTAAAAGTAAATATTGATGATCAAGAAAAATTAATAGATTCAAAAGATCAAGAAATTGCTAATCAGGAAAATATTGTTGCTGAATCAGAAAATGCATATAATAATGCTGTTTCTAATACACAACAACTTAAGGCTTCTTTATCTGCATTACAATCAACCGACACATCAAATATGGATGATTCCAAAATAGCAGAATTAAATTCAAAGATTGCGGAATTACAATCAAAAATAACAGAGTCAGAACAAGCAGAAGCAGAAGCAGAGCAAACTTTAAATGATGCAAAAGATAGATTAAATACACTTAATACGGAAAGAGAATCATACAAAACTGAATTGGATAATTTAAATCAACAAATGACAGAACTTGAAGCTAATATAGTAGAGGCATATCCTCAAGTTCAAGAATCATTAAATGCATATAAAGAAACAAAACAATTAAGAGACTCTTATAAAGCAGAGGCAACATCTGCAATTAAATCAGAAATTAACACAGCCCAAAACTATGTTAATGAAGTTAATACTGCAATTAATAATCTTAATAATGAAGAAACTTCAAAAGAATATAGTGTATCAACTTTGCCTGTAACTGATGAAGAACTAGCTGAATATGGTTTTGATACAGAAGAAAAAAGAGATGCTTGGAGTCATTTGGTTCCTGAAATGCAAGAAGCAATTGTTAAGTTGACAGATTATGCTCATTCAATTGGAATTGAAATTAAATATAATTCAAAAAGAAGTATCTTCAGAACTTTTGAAGAACAACAGGAAATATATAGAACATCAAGACCGGGTTATGCTGCTAAACCTGGAAATTCAAGACATGAATCAGGTGAGGCTGTAGACATAACAATTCCAAATGCAGATAAAAATAATCCAAATGATAAAAGTTACCGTGCTTTAGCTGAATATTGGATGGATATGGGCTATACTTGGGGAGGAAATTGGAATGCCTGTGAACCTTGGCATTTTGATTTACGTCCAAATAAATAGTTAAAAAAAGGAACAAAAAGTTCCTTTTTTATGAATTAATACTATTGATATTAATTTTTACTTTTCTTCATTCCAAGAATACATTTTTCTAAGTTCTTTACCAACTTTTTCTAATTGGTGTTCAGCTTTAACTTTTCTTGTTGCTAAGAAGTGAGCTCTTCCTGCAGCTTTATTTTCTGTAATCCATTTACCGGCAAAAGTACCATCTTGAATTTCTGAAAGAACTTTTTTCATTTCTTTTTTTGTTTCTTCAGTAATAATACGTTTACCTATTTCGTAGTCACCAAATTCAGCTGTATCAGAAATAGAATATCTCATTTTTGAGAATCCGCCTTGATAAATTAAGTCAACGATTAATTTCATTTCGTGGATACATTCAAAATAAGCATTTTGTGGGTCATAACCAGCTTCAACAAGTGTTTCAAAACCTGCCTGCATTAAAGCAGTAACACCACCGCAAAGAACAGCTTGTTCGCCAAATAAATCAGTTTCTGTTTCTTGTCTGAAAGTTGTTTCAAGAACACCGGCTCTGGCTCCGCCAATACCAGCTGCATAAGCTAAAGCTGTTTCCATTGCTTTTCCTGTTGCATTTTGGTGAACTGCAACTAAGCAAGGAACACCTTTGCCTTCGACATATTCACTTCTTACTGTGTGTCCGGGACCCTTTGGTGCAATCATAACAACGTCTACATCGCTAGGTGGAACAATTTGTGCAAAGTGAATGTTAAAACCGTGAGCAAATGCTAAAGTCTTTCCTGCTGTTAGATTTGGTGCAATTTGTTTTTTGTAAATATCAGCTTGTTTTTCATCAGGTAATAAAATCATAATCATGTCAGCAATTTTTGCTGCTTCTTCAACGGTTGCAACTTTTAAACCTGCTGCTTCTGCTTTTTCCCAAGATTTTGAACCATTGTACAAGCCTACTACAACGTTAATTCCGCTTTCGTGTAAATTTAAAGCGTGAGCATGTCCTTGGCTTCCATAACCAATAATAGCAACAGTTTTTCCCTTTAATAAACTTAAATTACAGTCTGCTGCGTAATAAATTTTTGCCATAATTACCTCATTTCTTAATTTTTATTACTCTAATGGCTAGTTTCTAGTGTAAAACTTAAAAAAATGATAGTCAATATTTAGATTTTTTGCAAAAAATTTAATAAAATTATCAAAAAAGCCAAAAAATTTGCACTTGGATATTTACTAAGTTAAAATTTAGTATACTATATTCTTAAATAAGTATTTTTTAGGTGTGAAAAAGACAAAAATGGAGATTAAAATGACAGCCGAGCAAATTAATAAAACAGAAAAAATGACGGGTGCCAGAATTTTCTTAGAATGCCTTAGAAAAGAAGGTGTAGATAAAATATTTGGATATCCCGGCGGTTCAATTCTTCATATATATGATGAACTATACAACTGTGATTTTATTAAGCACTATCTTGTAAGGCATGAACAAGCGGCTGTTCACGCTGCTGAAGGTTATGCAAGAATTACAGGAAAACCGGGTGTTGTTTTAGTTACGTCAGGCCCCGGTGCTTGTAATGCAATAACAGGTATAGCAAATGCATATTATGACAGTTATCCTTTGGTTGTATTTACCGGGCAGGTAGATTCTCGTTTAATTGGAAACGATGCATTCCAAGAGTCTGATATTGTCGGTATTACTCGTACTTGTTGTAAACATAATTATTTGGTAAAAAACGTTAGTGATTTACCACGTATAATAAAAGAATCTTTCCATATTGCACGAACAGGTAAGCCTGGACCTGTTGTAGTTTCACTGCCAAAGGATGTTTTAACATCTGTTCGTGAATTTAAATATCCAGATAAGATAGATCTTCCTGGTTATAACCCGACATATGAAGGACACCCAATTCAATGTAGACGTGCATTGAAAGCATTGTGTGATGCAAAGCGTCCTGTAATAATATCAGGTGGTGGTGTTATTCATTCAGATGCTTGGCAAGAAATAAGAGAACTTGCTATAAACTTAAATATTCCAGTTGCAACAACTCTTATGGGTATTGGTACTTTCCCTCAAGGAGAGGAACTTTCACTTGGTATGCTTGGTATGCATGGTACATTTTGGGCAAATCATGCAGTAAGTAATTGTGATGTACTTTTTGCGGTTGGAACAAGATTTAATGATAGAATTACAGGATGTCTAAAACGTTTTTGTAAAGATGCAAAAGTTATACATGTTGATATTGATCCTTGTTCTATAAGTAAGAATGTTCCAGTTGATACACCTATTGTCGGTGATGCTAAAAAGGTTTTAAACCTGATGTTAAATGAATATAACACAGGAAAATATTCATATGATATGGCGGAAAGAAGAACTTGGATTTCACAAGTTAATGAATGGAAACATAATAGGGGGCTGAAAGCTGTTAAAGATGGAATTATGAGTCCTCAAGATGTTATTGAAGCTATATACAATAAAACAAAAGATAAAGATGTAATCATAGCAACAGAAGTAGGTCAACACCAGATGTGGACAGCGCAGTTGTATAAATTTTCAAAGCCACGTCAATTAGTAACTTCAGGTGGTTTGGGAACTATGGGATTTGGCTTCCCTGCTGCTATCGGTGCACAGATTGCTGCCCCTGATAAATTAGTATTTAATATTGCAGGTGATGGCAGTATTCAAATGAATATACAAGAGCTTATGACTTGTGTTGATTATAAAATCCCAGTAAAGATTGCAGTTATTAATAATGGCTATCTTGGAATGGTAAGACAATGGCAGGAAAAGATGTTTAATAAACATTATTCTCAAACGCCTATAACTTCTCCTGATTATGTAAAATTAGCTGAGGCATACGGAATTTTAGGTATAAGAGTAACAAAAGAAGAAGAAATTAATTCTGCGCTTGATAAAGCAATAGCATACAATGGACCTGTGATTATTGATTTTGTTGTTGAACCGTTTGAAATGGTTTACCCTTGGGTTTTAGCAGGTAAACCGTTAGATGAAGTTCTTTTATCAAATGAAACAGGATTGGGAGAATAATTATGCGACATACTATATCTGTTTTAGTAAAAAATGAACCTGGAATTTTATCATGTGTCTGTGATTTATTTTCAACCAGAGGATATAATATAGAAAGTTTATCAGTAGCTGCTACTATTGATCCATCTTTTTCAAGAATAACAATAGTTACGGTCGGAGATGAATTTGTTATTGAACAAATCTGTAAGCAATTGAACAGATTAATAAATACAATTAAAGTTGTAGAACTTCCAAAATCTGCAGAGAAATGCATAGAAAAAGAATTGATTTTTTGTAAAGTTACTGCAAAAGATAATGCAAGAAATGAAATTTTGAGAATTGCGGAAATTTTTGATGCAAAGATTATTGATGTATCAACAGAAACATATACATTGGAATTTTGCGGTGACTCAAGACAGGTTGCAACTATATTGGCACTTCTAAAACCATTGGGAGTAAAAGAATTAGTTCGTTCAGGTGTTGTTGCTATCACAAGAGAAAACCAGTTTATTAATTTGAATAAGTAAAATATTTTATTATAATTTTCTATACAATATAGAAAGGGTATTTATGAAAAAATTTTTATCATTAATTTTATTTGTTTCGGCATTAATTTGTCTTTCTGGTACTGATTTATGTTCTTTAAATTCAGTTTCATCAAGAGTTGAAGCTGCAGAATATAAGCAAGTTCAAGCATATCATATCTTAGTACCTACGGAACAAGAGGCAATTGACCTAAAAAATGAAATTATGAAAGGACAAACCAGAACTGAAATTTTCAGTAATTTTACAAGTGCTGCAAGAAAATATTCTAAATGTCCATCAGGTGCTGATGGGGGCAAATTAGGTTGGTTTGGTAAAGGTGATATGGTTAAACCTTTTGAAGATGCAGCTTTTAGCCTCACTGAAGGTACTGTTTCAGATCCAGTTAAAACACAATTTGGATATCATTTAATTTATGTAGTGTCAAAGAAATAAAACAATATATCTGAAAAAAAATAGGGCAGATTTACTGCTCTATTTTTTTATAAACTTAAATAATAATCTTTTAAAAGTTTTGTATCTTCTTCAATATTAGGGCTTTCACATACTAAAACGCCTTTTACATTATATTCTTTAAATACTTTTAAAAGATCTTTGTAATTCATATCACTTTCTTCTAAAATAAGATGATTCTTCTCACCTTTTGCTCCATATTCTATACCGGCTAAATGCGCGTGGAAATTATTAAAAATATCATCTCCTAATTCTTTTCCCATATATTCGAACATTTTGGAAAATTCATCATAGGTATTATATATTCCGTTATTTCTTGCGTGAATATGTGCAAAATCTACGCAAGGTAATACATTTTTAAACTCTTTTGAAAGTTGTACAATCTCTTCTAAAGTTCCCCATTGGGTTCCTTTTCCTGTAGTTTCAGGACGTACCCAAATATTGTTGTTTTCTGCTTCTAATATTGAACAAATTTTTTCCATAGATTTATATACTGTTTTATAAACCTCATCTATAGATTGTTTCATATAAAATGCAGCGTGGAAAGTTATACTGTATGCACCTATTTTCTCACCCATTCTTGCTGTTTCAAGTATTCTGTTAACACTTGCCTCAATTTTTTCTTCTTCTTGAGAGTTAAGGTTTATATAATATGGACCGTGACAAGTGATTTTTTTATCTTGAAGTTGGCTGAATTGCTTTACAAGTGTTTGATTTGATTCATTCATTTTGACACCGTGAACGAATTCAACCTCGAGTCCATCCAAATCCATTTGATTAATCAAATCAATTCCCTTTTTGTAGCCTTTCCCTTCAGTTGCTAAAGGTAAACCGGCTGTTAAAAAATGAAGTTTATTCACTGTATAAAATTTCTCCTTTTTTAGGATTTAAACGTTCAACAAAATCTCTGCCCGAAGAAATGAAAAATGCTCCATATTGAATTGAATCTATTTCCAAAATATCTTCACCACAAGCAACTTTTAATGAATTTTTTGTATCGCATATAGTCCCGGGGGTAAAATTGTGATTTTTTTCTATAACATATGCAGAGTTTATTCTTAAAATAGTTCCATTGTAACAGGTTATGGCACCTATATATGGGTTTAATCCTCTAATAAATCTTTCAATTTCTTCTGCAGATTTATTCCAGTCTATAAAAATATTTTTCTTTTCAAATGATAGAGCTTCTGCTTTTTTGTATTCTCCGTCTTTTGGCTGTGGTTTTCTCGGGAAATCGTGAGTTTCATAGTAATCTAATGCTTCATAAAGCATTGAAGCACACATTTGGTTAGTTCTGTAAAACAATGTTCCCATTGTTTCATTTAAATCTAAATTAAATCTGTATTGAGAAATTATATCTCCTGTATCAAAGTTTTCATCCATAAAATGAAGTGTAATAGCAGATTCTTCTTCACCATTTATAATTACGTGAGAATATGGATTTGCACCTCTATAATCAGGTAATTTTGATGGATGTAAATTTATAAAACCATCTTTTGTTAGTTGAAGCAGTTCCTTAGGTAATCTTTTATTGAAAGAAGCAACGACACCCAAATCCGCATTTAGATTTTTTATTCTTTGTAAAAATCCTTTATCGCTTAAACTTATATTGTAATCGATAATATCAAATCCAAGATTTTGAGCTGTATCCATCATTAGTTTGTTTGTAGGATCATCTTTTGCTGGCGGTACGACACCTACTATGTTTATTCCCTTTGCTGCTAATTTGCTTAAACAAACTAATGCCATATCAGGCATTCCAATGAATAATATTCTCTTTTTATACTTCTTTTCTGTCATAATTTTTTCCTTAATAATTATTATAACAAAAAAATAGCTTTTATTTTAAATGTGTTTCGAATAAAATACTAAGTGATAAATACGAGGTGTGATTATGTTAGATATTAGAATGATTAGGGAAAATCCTGAAAAAGTTAATGAGTTATTGAAAAGAAGAAATCCAAATCTATCAATTGACGGTATTTTGGATATTGATGCACAAAGAAGAAAAGTTCAAACTCAAGCTGATGAACTCAGAGCAAAAAGAAAATCTATGTCTCAAGAAATTGGTATATTAAAGAAACAAGGTCAAAATACTGATGAAATTCAAGCTCAAGTAAAAGAAATGGCTGATGAAATAAAAGCTTTGGAAGAAAAAGAACAACAACTTGATATAGAACAAAAAAATCTTCTTTTATCAACACCAAATATTCCTGATGAGACTACTCCTATAGGATTATCAGAAGATGATAATGTCGAAGTAAAAAGATATGGTGAACCTCGTAAAGTAAACTTTGAGCAAAAAGCACATTGGGATATATGTGTAGAAAAAAATATAGTAGATTTTGAACGTGGAGTTAAACTTTCTCAATCCAGATTTTCTTTGTATAGAGGAAAAGGTGCTCAATTAGAACGTGCGATAATTAATTTTTTCTTAGATACTCACACTCAAGAACACGGTTATGAAGAAATATTGCCGCCTGTAATGGTAAATGCTGCTGCAATGACTGGAACAGGTCAGCTTCCTAAATTTGCACAAGATATGTATAAGTGCGAAGAAGAAGATTTATATTTGATTCCGACTGCAGAAGTACCTGTGACAAATATATATTCAGGTGAAATTTTAAATGAAGATGATTTACCAAAGTATATGACAGCATACACACCTTGTTTCAGAAGAGAAGCAGGCAGCGCAGGTAAAGATACAAGAGGATTAATAAGACAGCACCAATTTAATAAAGTTGAGTTAGTAAAGTTATGTACTCCTGAAACAAGCGTTGAAGAACATGAAAAATTGACGAGAAATGCAGAAAGAGTACTTGAATTATTAGAACTTCCATATAGAAGAGTTGCACTATCAACGGGCGACATTGGTTTCTCAGCAAGAAAATGTTTTGACTTGGAAGTTTGGTTACCTTCTTATAATAATTATAAAGAAATTTCAAGTTGTTCTAATTTTGGTGATTTTCAAGCCAGAAGAGCAAATATAAGATATAGAAGTAAAGAAACAGGCAAGCCTGTATTTGTTCATACATTGAATGGTTCAGGTCTTGCTGTAGGAAGAACATTTGCTGCAATTTTGGAAAATTTCCAAAACGAAGATGGAACAGTCACAATACCAAAAGTGTTAAGAAAATATACAGGCTGGGATATTCTGTAATATGAAAAAAGGTCTATTTATTACTTTTGAAGGTGCTGATGGTTCAGGAAAAACGACTCAGTTAAATAATGTTAAAACTTTTTTGGAAGAAAAAGGTTATAGTGTTATTGTAACAAGAGAACCCGGTGCTTTGGATATCGGACAGAAAATAAGAGATATACTATTACATCATAAAGGCGTAGTAGCTGACAGATGTGAAATGTTTTTATTCTTAGCTGATAGGGCACAACATGTTGAAACATACATAAAACCTGCGCTTGAAAAAGGTACAATAGTTTTGTGTGATAGACATACAGATTCTACAATTGCATATCAAGGATATGGAAGAGGTCAAGACATATCTTTATTGAAAGAACTAAATAAAATAGCAGTAAATGGATTAAAACCTGATTTAACATTATTATATGATGTTTCGACAGAAACCGCTCAGCAACGTGTTGGCAGTGAAAAAGACAGAATGGAATCTGCTGGGATAGATTTTCATAGAAAAGTAAGAAATGGTTATATTGAACTTCAAAAAGAAGAACCAAATCGTATAAAGTTAATAAATGCAAATAATTCAATAGAAACTGTTTTCGAAGATACAAAAGATATTATAATAAAGTTATTACAAGAGAAATAAGGAGAAGAAATGCCTGAAGGTTATAGACGTTGGTATGATAATGACCCTATATTAAAGGAAGCATTAGAACTTTTAAAATTGCAGACAGATGATAAAAAATCAACTGCGGCAGATTTTATTATTTCTCTTCAAGAACAGGTTGCTCAGGATGTAATCGAAAGAATCTATGAGATTACACAACAGTTTTCAGGAAAAGGAAATCGTTGGTACGACAGTGATCCTGTAATGTTAAAAGCTATTGAATTGTTAAGAGTTGCACCTCCTCAAACTCAGAGAATAGCTGCTTTGAAATTGCTTTTGGCTATGGAAAGTAATGATATGGAATCTTTGGAAAAAGAAGATAATGAATAGCCAGTTAAAAGATATACAAAATCAAAAAGATCAAAGAGGCATCGATATTCAAAAGGTCGGTGTTAATGGCGTTGAGGTACCTTTATTAATAGATAGGAAAAATTCTGACAGTCAGGTAGTATCAGCAAAAGCGAGATTAAGTGTTACATTACCTCACGATTACAGAGGTACACATATGTCTCGTTTTATAGAAATTTTAAGTGAATATTCAAGTAAAAGGACTTTGGGGGTTGATATAAAAGGACTTTTACAAGATGTAAAAAAACGCTTAGAATCAGAATCTGCCCATGTTAAATTTGAGTTTAAATATTTTATTAATAAAAAAGCGCCTATCAGTGAGATGGAGTTTCCTGTTGGCTATGACTGTTCTTTTCAAGGTGATTTAACAGGTGATAATTACAAGTTTATCTTGGGGGTAAAAGTTCCTGTTACAACATTGTGTCCTTGTTCTAAGGAGATTTCAAAGTATTCGGCTCATAATCAAAGAACAATGGTAAAAGTAAAAGTTAGTTATGATGAAAATGATATAATTTGGATTGAAGATTTGGTTGAAAAAATTGAGAGTTGCGGTTCAAGTCAAGTTTATTCAATTTTAAAGAGATGTGATGAAAAATATGTTACGGAATCAGCATATGAAAACCCTAAGTTTGTTGAGGATGTTTTACGTGATGTTATTTGTCTTTTAGAAAAAGATGAAAAGGTTACTTTTTATGAAGTAGAAGTCGAAGCTCAAGAAAGTATTCATAATCATAATGCTTGGGCTTGGCAATCAAAAAATAAAGTGTAAAGCTAGTTGGAGACATAAAATGAAAGAATTATTTAACGATTATGTTCAATCTTTGGAAACATACATTATGTTCCAAATTAAACAAGAAACTCAGCGTTTGACTCCTGAATTAACTGCAAAGGGAAGGAAACCGATTTCTTTATCAATGGGAGCTCCTGTTGAAGCACCTCCTGAGTTTGTTACAAAAAAATTGATAGAAGCTGCAAATGAAGATGGCTTACACACATATACAGTACCAAAGGGAGAATCATATTTTGTCGAAGCTGTTGCAAAAAGAATGAAAAATCGTTTTGGTATTGATTTAGATACAAAAACAGAAATATGTTCTTTGATTGGTTCAAAAGAAGGTATTGCCAATATGATTAGAGCATTGGTTAATCCTACTACCGATGTTACTAAACAAGATATAATTTTAATACCGGATCCAGGGTATGCTTCATATAAAGAAATGGTTAAAGTATCAGGCGGTTTGGCTTATGGTTTACCATTAAAACCTGAAAATAATTTTATGCCAAATTTAGATGAAGTAGCCGTAAATCTTGAAAAAGATGGATATTCAATGAAAAGAGTAAAGGCTCTTATTATTAATTATCCGAATAATCCGTTAGGAGCTGTTGCTAATATGGATTATATGAAGCATACGGTTGAATTTTGTAAGAAACATAAAATTTTACTAATATCCGATGCTGCATATATTGATATGGTATTTGAAGGTCAGCCAAAGGCTCCGAGTGTATTTGAAGTTGAAGGCGCAAAGGATGTTGCTGTAGAATTTTACAGTTTTTCTAAACCATATTCAATGACAGGATGGAGAATTGGTTGGGTTTGTGGTAATAAAGATGCTGTTGGTATATTAGCAAAATTAAAATCAACTATCGATACAGGTATTTATAAACCAATTCAAAAAGCTGCGGCTGCTATTTTGAATTCAAAAGAGGGCGATGAATATATTGTAGAAGCAAATAAACGATTTGAAAGAAAACAAAAAGTTGTTGTAGATGGTTTTAAAGAACTTGGTTGGCCTATGGATAAGATTAATCCTCCAAAAGCAACATTCTATTTGTGGTTGCCGATACCGCCAAAATATAAAACTTCAAAAGAATTTACTGATGCAGTATTACAAAAATCCGGTATAGTTTTGGTTCCGGGTAGTGGTTTTGGTGAAAACGGAGAAGGCTGGGTCAGAATGTCAATTGTTGCGTCTGAAGACCAAATGCGTGAAGTTATCAGAAGATTAAAAGAAGACGGTTTCTATTTTGAATAAAGTTGTAATTGTAGATTATGAAGCGGGAAATTTAAGAAGTGTCGCAAATATGCTGACATTTCTTAATATCCCATTTGTTATAACTTCTGATAAAAATGAAATTTTATCTGCGAAAAAGATTATTTTCCCGGGACAAGGTCATTTTGCTCAAGCTATGAGCAATTTGGAAAGAAAAGGATTAGTTCCAGTTATAAAAGAATGTTGTCAAAAGGGGATTCCTTTTCTTGGTATTTGTATTGGACTTCAAATTCTTTTTGAAAGTAGTGAAGAAGCTCCTAATGTTAATGGGCTCGGGATCTTTCAAGGTGAAGTAAAACGATTTACAAAAGGGAAAATTCCTCAAATAGGATGGAATAAAGTAATACCTACTCAGAATAATATATATATTCCTGAGGGCTATTTCTACTATGTAAATTCTTATTATGTTGTACCAGAAAATGAAAATATAATAAGCGCTTATACCGATTATAACGGAAAGTTTTGCGCTTCGGTTCAAAAAAGTAATTTGACCGCTGTGCAATTCCACCCAGAAAAGAGTTCTAATGCAGGACTGCAGTTTTTCAGAAATTGGTATAATCTTTAAATGGGAGATGTTTGATGTCTGACAAAATTTCTGTTGTAGTTCATACATATAATAATGAAAAAATTATACGAGAGTGCCTTGAGAGCATAAAAGATTTTGATGAAATTGTATTATGCGATATGTATTCAACCGATAAAACTCTTGATATAGCCAAAGAATATAATTGTAAAATAATAATGCATGAAAAAACGGGTTTTGTAGAACCTGCAAGAAATTTTGCAATTTCAAATGCATCTTTTGAATGGGTTCTTGTTGTTGATTCGGATGAAATAATAACAGAAAAACTGCGTGAATATTTATATTATTTTATTAAAAATTCGCAGAATTATTCCGCAATATCCATTCCACGTATTACATACGGCTGGGGTGAAGCATTGGAGGTTTTATATCCTGATAAAATAATGAGATTTTATAAACGTGATTTTGTTTATTATCCGCCTGAAATTCACTCAACCCCGCAAATAAAACAAGGGGATATTTATTATATTGACAAAAACAGAAGAGAACTTGCTATTTTACATAAACAGGAAAGAAGTATTTCCGGATGGATTAATATTATTAACCAATATACTGATATAGAACTTGAAAAGAAAATAAAAGAGAATAAAGAAATTAATTTCTGGGCGCATTCCTGGAAAAGTCTGTTTATTATATTTGAAAAATTCTTGTTTAAAAGAGGATATAAAAACGGTATACGGGGCTTTATAATTTGTGTTATAGTTTTTGGATTCTACAAATTTGTTCTTGGCTGTAAGTATTGGGAATATTTGTTGAATAAAAAAGAGCCGTAAGGCTCTTTCTTATTTTAAAAATTGATATGTTAAAGGAAACTTATATTCACTGTTCCCGCTGACTTTAACGACAGCTATAATTAAAACTATAAGATTAATAATACAGATTAATGTGCCGCCAAGGATATATATTATTTGTCCTAAAACAGGAATAATATTAATTAATATTAAAGCCAGACCCGTTACAAAAAGTGTAAGTTCAAAATTTACTAAATTAGTTAAATATTTTTTTGCTTCAAGCTGCATTTTATCCTTATTAATTGCCCAAACAATCAGAGGAACTAAAAGTCCAAGAATAATTCCGCTTAGAGTTACTAATACAAGTGTGTTTCTGTCTTTCCCATAGTCAGCAGTTTTTTTAATTTCTTCGTTTGACACAAATTTCTCCTTTAAATTAACATTACGGACTAATTATACAGATATTTTTTAATTGCGACAAGATAGGTTTTTTCTGGTAAAGAAATATTTTGCTAATATTCAATATAATTTCGTATAAGAAAATAAATAGGCATTGTGCTAAAAAGAAACAGAAAAAAGAAAAAAATTAAAATGTCCCCTGAGTTTTTTATATCATCCCGAATTTATTTCGGGATCTTACCGGTTCGAAACTAAAGCATTAAGCTGAAAAAATGCTGTTTTTGTAAAAACAAGCTCACACAAAATTTTTAAGATACTGAAACAAGTTCAGTATGACAAAAATTTTGCTTCGTTTTATAAAATGGATTTAGCATGACAGGTTTGTTTATTAATGTCATCCCGAACTTGTTTCGGGATCTGACCAATAGGGAATGAAAACATTAAACCGGTAAGATATTTTATATAATTTTCTTTTTTTCTTTTATATTTATTTTGTTGGGTTGAAATTCAACCTACAAGCTATAACTAAATGATATTATCACATATAGTGAAAATATCATTTAATCTATTATTATAAATTATCAAGCTTAGCTAAGTGAAAAATTTAAATATATAGCTTTCGAAAAATGCTTTGCTTGCATAGTCCTCAGATATCAAATTGGTTAGGTTTTTATCAATTTTTGTGTCTATTTACTGGATTTTTTTTATCTGTTCTGCAAGTGATTTTGGAAGTTTACTTGTTACTGAAGATTTTAATGCTTCTATATCCGTTTGTTCAGCTATTCGTTTTGATAGCCTTGCTGCTTTTTCTTGAACTTCTTTGGGCAATCTTTCCTCGATTTTAGCAGAAAGATTACTAAGTTTCTTTTTTAAATTTCCGATATTAATATTTTTTTGTGAGTCAAACATTTGCGGATTAAATTTAACGGTCATAATTTTTCCTTTCTTTTTTTATTTCTCTTTTTCTTATCATAAAAAAAACCTCAATAAAATTAAAATTGCTGATAAAATAGTATTTATGAAGATTTAATACAATTATTTAGCCATATAAATAAAGAAAAAATTGATTAAACTAAATGGCGATATATTATAACCTGTTATTATGGATTATCAAACTTTACTGACAACAAACATAAAAAAATTGAGATGCGATAATAATTTAACGCAGGAAGAGTTTGCTGAAAAAATCGGAATTAGTATTCAAGGGCTTTCTAATATTGAAAGAAACCGTTATCAGCCTACGGCAGAAACAGTAGATAGAATATGCAGAATTTTTAAAATTTCTCCATGCGAGCTTCTTTTAGACCATTCAGGTGAAAGTGAAATAATTATAAACAATATATCAATTCTTTTATCGCAATGTTCAAGAACAAAGTTAAAAAAGATATATAATATAATATTGCTTCTGGTTAAATTATAAAATTTCTTCTTAGTTTAAAATTTTTTATTTTGTTAATATAATATTTATAATACCTGTGTGAGAGAATTTATAACCGGCTGCAAATACCCGGATATAAGATTAAGAAAAACCCAAAAGGGATTTATGATGTTTAAGAACTTAAAATCTATATTTAAAAAAGAAAATAAAAAGCCTTTAAAATACCTCAGCTGCGAGTATATACAGCACGGATTCAACGTTGATTATGAAGATATAAAAATGTGTTGTTTTAATTGTCATGAAGGCGGCGGAAGACAAATTCTGATTGACAATTATAAAGGTGAAATGATTGATTGGAACAAGTTCTTTAAAGAAAAAAGAAAAATGAGAGAACTAAACAAAAAAGGTATTATCCTTGAAAGATGTAAAGGATGTTTTTTCTTAAAAGAAAGTGAATGGGATGATGAAGATTATATAAGTTATATGGTTTTTAATCATTGGACTCAATGTAATTGTAAATGTAAATACTGCTTTACTAATGAACAATCTGACTTTTTTAATAAAAGAGTGAACTATAATATGTATCCCGTAATTAAAAAGCTTGTTGATATGGGAAAAGTCAGAGGCGGTGGAGAAATTGGTTTTGGAGGTGGAGAACCTGCATTATTACCTGAATTTGAACCAATGATGAATATGTTGATGGATGCCGGATGTGATAATATTAGAGTCCATTCTTCTTGTGTTAAATATTCTCCTGCAATTGAAAGAGGATTAAGGGAAGGGAAAGTTACTCTCGTTTGTTCTGTTGATTCAGGTACACCGGAAACATATACTGATATAAAAAGAGTTAATCATTTTGATAAGGTATGGGAAAATCTTGCTAAATATGCAGCATCCCAAACGGATAATAAATATAAAGCTAAGACTAAATATATCATATATCCCGGATATAACGATAACAAAGAAGAACTTGAAAAATGGTTTGATTTAACGGTTAAATCAGGTATAAGAAGTGTAGTTCTTGATGTGGAAGGCGGTTGGTATATTAATAACAAATTTAATATTCCTGATGAAATGTATGAACTTCTTGAATATGCCGGTAAAAAAGCAGACGAACTTGGTATGAAATTTGTAGAATATTATGATAGAGCAAATGATATGCGCATTCATAAAGAAGAATATAAACAATTGAGAGACAATGGACAAAATAAATAGTAATATTGCCGAAAAAATTAAAAATTATAAGCACTATTTTATAGATTTATTAATATTGGCGCTTCCTCTTTTGATAGGAAATCTTGGTCATACTTTAATTGGCGCAACAGATGTTTTAGTTGTTGCAAAGTATAAAATAGATTCTCTTGCAGCTATAAGTATTGCAAATTCTATTTTATTTACTATCTTTATATTTGGAATCGGTTTAATATGTGCTGTTTCTATAGTTCTTGCTAATAAAAGAGGCTCAAGGCAAAAAACAAAAAAATATTTATTTTCAACATTAATTTTTTCAATAATTTTGGCTTTATTCTTTTCTATAATTTGTTATTGTTCAAAGTTTGTAATACCTTATATTGGGTTTGAAAAACATTTAATACCTTATATAGAGGAATATATTACAATAGTATCTTTTTCAATGTTAGGAATGTTTTTATATGAGGGGGTAAAACAATTTTTACAATCATATGAAATTGTTAATTTCCCAAATTTGATACTTTTGTTGGCAGTAGTTGTAAATCTTATTTTTGACGTAACTTTAGTTTTTGGATTTGGAATTATTCCTGCGATGGGGTCAAAAGGTGCTGCAATTGCGACATTATCAGTTAGAACATTAATGGGAATAATAATGATTATATATGTATTTAGATTTATTGATTTTAAATCTAAAATAGATTTTTCATATATGAAAATCCTGATGAAAATAGGTTATCCTATAGGTGCAGCATTATTACTTGAATTTCTTTCTTTTAATATAGTTACCATACTGGTTGGTCGTGAATCAGGTTTACTTGCGGCGACACACAGTATTTTAACTACAATTTCATCTGCTACCTTTATGGTTCCGTTGGCTATATCTACAGCTGTATCAGTAAAAGTTGCATATTATTATGGTGCAAGAAAAACTATAGAAATAAAAAGATTTTCGCTTGCTGGTTTAATTATAGGTGTTGGGTTTATGGCAATGGCAGGAATTTGTTTTGCTCTGTTCCCAAGTCAGATAATAAGTTTATTTACGGATAATCAAGAAGTTTTGAATGTTGCTTTGCCTATAATGATGGTAGCTGCTATGTATCAGATATTTGACGGATTTCAGGTCGTTTCAGGTGGGATTTTAAAAGGGTTCAAATTAACATCTTTTGTTTCTAATGCAGTATTTTTTGGATATTGGATAGTTGGTATGCCTCTTGCTGTTTTGTTTGTTTATAAATGTGGAATGTCATTAAAAGGTTATTGGATGGCCCTTGCTGTATCTTTATGTGTAATGGGTTTTGTGCAAGCTGCTATGGCAAAACATAAATTTAATCAGGTTAAAGAAATGTATAAATAATAATTAAAATTCATTAATATATATACAATTCAGACGAATTTAAGGTATAATAAGCGTATTGTTTAATAGTTTTTAAATAGGTTTATATGGAAGAGAAATTAAAATATAAGAGAATACTGTTGAAACTAAGCGGTGAAGCTCTTTTGGGAAAACAAGAATTCGGAATTGATCAAACTCCGTTGGAAATGATTGCAAATGAAGTAAAAGAAGCATATGATGCCGGTGCAGAAATTGCTATCGTTGTAGGTGGCGGTAATATTTTCAGAGGTGTAAAAAACTCTGCAAAATACGGTATGGATCAAGCTACCGGTGATTATATCGGTATGCTTGCAACAGTGATGAATGCGCTTGCTCTTCAAAGTGCTTTAAGAAAAATAAATGTTCAATGCAGAGTTCAAACGGCAATTGATATGAATAAAATAGCTGAACCTTATATTAGATTTAAAGCAATCAGACATCTTGAAAAAGCAAGAGTTGTTATTTTTGCAGCCGGAACAGGAAATCCATTCTTTACAACAGATACAGCAGCTGCATTACGAGCGTCAGAAATAGGTGCTGAAGTTATGTTGATGGCTAAAAATGGAGTAGACGGTGTATATTCTGATGATCCGAGAATTAACCCAAATGCTAAAAAATATAGTAATATTACCTATGATGATATAATTATCAAAGGTTTAAAAGTTATGGATACTGCATCTTGTGCTTTATGTAAACAGAATTCTATACCGATTGTGGTATTTGATTTTGCGGCAAAAGGCAGCATTATAAAAATATTAAAAGGCGAAAATATAGGTACATACGTAGGAGGATAAAATGACGGTTGATTCAATGTTTAGTTCAGGTTCGGATAAAATGGAAAAAGCTATTAATCAAATGAAGAAAGAATTTTCTTCAATTCGTACAGGAAGAGCTAATCCTATGATTTTAGATAAAGTTTTGGTAGACTATTATGGTGCTCCTACACCTTTGAGACAGTTATCTCAAGTTAGTGTTCAAGATGGTACTACTTTAGTTATTGCGCCTTATGATAAAACTATTCTTAAGGATGTTGAGAAAGCATTAGTTAAAGCAGATTTAGGTATCAATCCAAACAGTGACGGAATTGTTGTTAGATTGATATTCCCACCTTTAACTCAAGATAAGAGAAAAGAAATTTGTAAGGATGTAAAAAAAGTTTGCGAGGAAACTAAAGTAGCTATCCGTAATATCAGAAGAGATATGACTGATGAATTGAAAAAAATTGAGAAGGCTGAAAACCTTTCTGAAGATATGGTTAAAGACAATCAAGATAAAATTCAAAAATTAACCGATAAATATATTAAAATAGCAGATGATAATTGTGCAGAAAAAGAAAAAGAGGTCTTAACAGTATAGTGGCCGTATTAGATACTATAGCAAAAAATCGTTTGATAACAGGCTTTGCAATGGGAACACTTGTGTTCTCTTGCATTTTGCTTGGAGGGAAATGGCTTCTTGCACTTCTATTATTATTTATTATTACAGCTTCAAAAGAATATGCTGATATATTAAAAAATAAAGGTTTTTTACCTTTTTTTAAAGTCATATTAATAGTTTCCGTTTCTATGGTGCTTGTTTCAGCTTGCGGATATGGCGAGTTGCTTCCTTTGGTTCTTTTATTCGGAACAATTGGTTCTTTTCTAGCAGTACTATTTAGAGGCAGGCAACCATATATTGCAAATGTTGCAACAACTATACTTGGTTTCTTAATTGCTTGGATGCCTTGTCATATTTGTTTAATTAGAGAAATGGGGCCAGATGTTTCATTGTTCGGTATATCCTTTAGACAAGGATTATATTTCTTGGTATTTATTTTCTTTGTTATTTTATTTACTGATATTGCAGCATATTATTTTGGTGTAAAATTCGGAAAACATAAATTGTCGCCAGTAATTAGTCCTAAAAAAACAATTGAAGGCTCATTGGCGGGTGGATTTTGTGCAATTGTTGCAGGTTTGATAATCGGAAAATTTATCGGAATTTCTTTATATCATTCTTTTGTTTTGGCTTTAATTGTAACTGTAATGGCACAGTTGGGTGATTTGTCGGAATCTTTAATAAAACGCGATGCCGGTGTAAAAGATTCAGGCAATTCTTTACCTGGACATGGTGGTTTTCTTGATAGGGCTGACAGCTATTTATTTTCAGTTCCTGTTGCCTATTATTATATAAAGTTCTTTATTCTTACAAATCTTACTTTACCGATGGTTGGAGAATTTATAAAGAAAGTATTCCATGTTATCTGTGGCTAGAAAAAAACAAATAAAGAAACTTATAAAAAGTTTAGATGTAAATATGACGGATGAAGAACTTTTAGACATTGCGTTAACTCATCCGTCTTTTAATTTTGAAAAAAATAGAGATAATGAACCTGATTATGAACGTTTAGAATTTCTTGGGGATTCTGTTCTTAGATTAATTATTAGTGAGTATCTTTTTGACAAATATAAAAATTATAGTGAAGGTAAGTTAACAAAAATAAGAAGTTATTTAGTTAGTGATGAACTCTTAGCAAAGATAGCAAAAAATTTAAATATTGATAAATATTTAAATATTGGCATCCATGAAGAAAAAGACGGTGGAAGAGATAAAGAATCTATAAATGCTTGTGCAATGGAGGCTGTTTTAGGTGCAATATATAAAAATAGCGGTTTTGAATCTGTTAAAGTTTTTTTATATAAAATATACAATAATATGAATATTGATTGTGATGAGATATTATATTTCTATAATTCAAAAGAAATATTGCAACAGTATACACAATCAAAAAATAAAGATTTACCTGTCTATAAATTAGTTTCCGAATCCGGTCAAGCGCATAATAAAGTATATGAAGTAGCTGTATTTTATCAAGGCGAGAACTTAGGGACAGGCATTGCAAAAACTAAAAAAGAGGCAGAAAAGATTGCGGCAGTGAATGCAATAAAAAAATTAGAAATTATAGAAAGCTGTGAAAATGAATAAAATTATTATTGCGCCATCAATATTATCCAGTGATTTTGCAAATTTAGAATCTGAAATAAAAAAATTAGAGAGAAATGGCGCTGACTGGGTACATGTTGATGTTATGGATGGACATTTTGTTCCTAATCTTACAATTGGAGCTCCTGTTGTTAAGGCGTTAAGGCGTGTAACAAATATTCCTCTTGATGTCCATTTAATGATTGAAAATCCTGAAAAATATATAAAAGATTTTGCGTTAGCTGGTTCTGATATTATAACCTTTCATTATGAGACATCTAAAAATAATGTTGATGATTTAATAACTATGATACGAGCATATGGTAAGAAAGTTGGATTATCAATAAAACCTAAAACAAAAGTTTCAGAAATAGAAAAATATATAAAAGATGTTGACTTGGTTCTAATTATGACAGTAGAACCAGGTTTTGGCGGGCAAAAATTTATGCCGGATTGCGCAGAAAAAATAAGAGAAATTAAAAATATATCAAAGCAAGTTATTGTAGAGGTTGATGGGGGTATTAATATAGAAACAGCTACCCAGTGTAAAAAATTAGGTGTAGATGCTTTAGTTGCAGGAAATTATATATTCTCAAGTGATAATATTAAAGAAGCAATTGCTTCATTGAGGTAAATATGTATATAACGGATGGTATTGTAGAACAACATATTCATGGTGCATTTGGCTATGATTTTATGAATTGCAGTGTTGATGATATTTGTTGTGTTTCTGAAATGCTTTTAGAAAATGGTGTTACAGCTTTTTTTCCAACAGTTATGACTGATAGCTTAGAAAAAATAAAAGAGAGAATAGAAGTTATTAAAGAGGCTAAAAATAAACAAAAAGTTAAGTCTGCACAAATTGTTGGTGTCCATCTGGAAGGTCCTTTTATTAATCCTGAAAAAGCCGGAATTCATGAAAAAAAATATATATTGCCATTGAAAATAGATTTGTTCAAAAAATTAGAAGATGAAGTTATAAAAATAGTTACATTAGCTCCTGAGTTAGACATGGAAATGTCTTTTATCAAATATTTGAAATCAAAAAATATAAAAATATCAGCAGGGCATTCGGTCGCGACTGTTCTTTCAGATATAAATCAAGTAACTCATTTGTACAATGCAATGGGTAATTTTACTCATAGAGGTAATTCTACTGTTGTTTCGGCATTAATAAATGATGATATTTATACAGAAATTATTGCAGATTCAATGCATATAAGTGATGATGTACTTAAAATAACTTTTAAACAAAAACCTTTGAATAAAATTTTGCTTATAAGTGATGCGCTTCCTCTGGCGCATAGCCAAAAGAAAGAACAAATTTTTGCAGGTCAAAAAATATATAATAAAAATGGGAAGTTGGTTAATTCGGAAGGTGTTTTTGCCGGCAGTTCAATGCTTTTGTGTGATATCATTAAAAATCTTGCAGATAAAAATATTTTAAAAATAGAAGATGCGATTTTTGCCGCATCTTCTAATCAACTAAATTATCATAAACTAAAAAGTAACATTAAAATCTATTGGAATAATTTACATAAAATAGAAAAAATTGAATTTATTTAAAATAAATTAGTTTCCGGAGTTGTTTTTGCATAAAAACCAAATGGAACTTTCTTAAATGAATTAATTTCTTTTTTAAGTCTATAATTTTCTTTATTTAATTCATTTATTTTAAAACGCATAGTTTCATTTTCAGTTTTTACTCTGATGAGCTCCATAACAACATCATCCATTCCATCAAGTTTTTCATCAAGAACAGAAGTGATTCTTTCAGTCATAGATTTTTCAATATTTCTTAAAGTTTCAACTAACTGAATAATTGAAGCACTTGAAATTGAATTTGTCCCCTTGTGCACAACATTTTTGGAAGGCGCAGGTGTAACATATTTCATTTTATCATTCATAGAAACATCTTTTAGTTTCTTTGCATCATCCTGAGTAAAATAAGTAAGACCTCTATCATTCTTCTTTAATTTTATTGATGCAATTTTACATAACTCTTGAATTTGAGAGTTATCAATACCTAACATTTCTCTGATTTCTTTTGGTGAAAATTCTTTACCATCAATCATATCTACCGTAGATGTTCCCATTTAATAAAAATCCCCTTTAATTAAAAGCATGACATTGCCTAAAAATATTATATCTATTTTGAAAAATTTTGTCTAAGAAATAAATTTATCTTTACATAACTTTTCATTTTGCATAAAAGTAAAAAAATATTTAATTTGTGATACTATAAAAATGTTAGTTAATTGGAGTTTTTAAATGAAGTGTGTAATTTTGGCGGGAGGTTCAGGTGAAAGATTATGGCCTGTATCCAGAGATTTATATCCAAAATCTTTATTAAAACTTTTTGGAGGTAGAACGTTAGTTCAAAATGTTTTTGAAATTGCCTCAAAAGTTACTTCTGAAAAAAATATATTAACGATAACCAATATAAGACAATTTGATGATACCAGAATACAACTTAAAGAATTATATTCTAAACCACTTATTATTTCTGAACCAATGTCCAAGAATACAGCGCCTGCCGTGGCATCAGCTTTAACCTATTTAAAAGGTCAAAAGGACGAAATGGTGCTTATTCTTCCTGTTGATTTCTCGATTGAAAATATTGAATTGTTTTTGACTGGAATAGAAAAAGCTAAAAACCTTGCAAAAAAAGGATTTATAGTCTCTTTTGGAGTTAAACCTTCTTATCCTGAATCAGGCTTTGGATACATTCAATTAGGAGATGTTATTTCAGACGGAAATAAAGTGAAAAAATTTATAGAGAAGCCTTGTAAAGAAGATATTTCAGCTTTTATGAAAGAGGGAACATATTACTGGAATACAGGCATATACCTCGCTAAAATATCAACATTTTTAGATGCTTATCAAAAATATGCACCAAATGAATGTAAAGGTTTTTCTAAAGAAATGTTTGATGAAAATAATAAAATAAAGTTCGAATTCTATGAGAATATTCCCGAACTTTCCATTGATTACGCAATAATGGAAAAAACAGAGAATATTGTTTGCATAGAACTTGAGACAAAATGGCAGGATTTTGGTTCTTGGCAGGCTTTATATAATGATAGGAAAAAAGACTCAAAAGGAAATGTTATAGACGGTAATGTAATTGTTGATAAAGTTAAAGATTCTTTTATATATTCATCAAAAGAGTTAGTTGCTGTTTCAGGAATGAAAAATACAATAGTAGTTGAAACGGAAGATGCTGTATTAGTTTGTGATAAATCAAGAGCAGCTGATATTAATCAATTGGTAAAAGAATTAAAGAAAAATAATGATCCGGCAACTCTTTCAAGAAAAACTGTTTTTAGACCTTGGGGTTTTTACACTTGTTTAAATGGAGGTTCAGGATGGCTGACCAAAATTATTACTGTATCTCCTGGGCACAAATTGTCACTACAATCACATAATTATAGAAGTGAACATTGGGTGGTTTTGGAAGGAAAGGCGACCGTAATTTTAGACGAGCAAAAACATGTTCTTAATAAGCATCAAAGTATTGATATTCCGATAAAATCAAAGCATTCATTGCAAAATCATACAAAAGAACCTCTTAAAATATTGGAAGTTCAAAAAGGTGATTATATTTCAGAAGATGATATAATTCGATATGAAGATATGTATGGTAGAGTAAAATAGCTTTTAATTCTATTTTCAAAAGGTTTTTTAATGCTATAATTTATGTAAAAGGTTGTTATTAAAAGGGATTTAAAATGAATAAAAATCAATCAATGGGTATTTGGCTGGTAGTAGGTATTTTAGTTCTTGCCTTGGTATCAATGTTGTTTACAGGACCTACAACATCAACGAAGGTGTTATCATATACTGAATTTATAAATAAAGTAAAAAATGCAGAAATAAAAGAAGTTATAATTGAAAATGATACAGTTACTGCAATACCTGTTGAAGATGGGATAAAAACAAAAATTAACGGAAAAGATGAAGTAACGGCATCTTTGAGATATAAAGCAAATATCCCATCAGGAGATAATACATTATATCCACTGTTTGAAGACAACAATGTCAATGTTGAAATTAAAAAAACAAATGAATCTTCTCCATTTATGGGATTAATGGGAACAGCACTTCCTATTTTATTAATAATTGCTTTCTTTATAATACTTGCAAAGATAATTCAGACCGGTGGTTCTCAAGCATTATCATTCGGAAAAAGTAAAGCAAAAATGATGCTTGACAGCAAAGTCAAAGTTACATTTAAAGATGTAGCAGGAATTGATGAAGAGAGACAAGAACTTGAAGAAATTGTAGATTTCTTGAAAAACGGAGAAAAATATTTAAAATTAGGAGCTAAAATTCCAAAAGGAGTGCTTTTGGTTGGTGCACCTGGTACAGGTAAAACTTTAATGGCAAAGGCCGTTGCAGGAGAAGCCGGTGTTCCGTTCTTTTCAATAAGCGGTTCTGACTTTGTGGAAATGTTTGTTGGTGTTGGTGCTTCAAGAGTTAGAGATTTGTTTGAACAAGCTAAAAAACATCAACCTTGTATTGTGTTTATTGATGAAATAGATGCAGTAGGAAGACAGCGTGGAGCAGGTCTTGGCGGCGGCCATGATGAAAGAGAACAGACATTAAACCAATTGTTGGTTGAAATGGATGGTTTTGACGGCAATACTAATATAATAATTTTAGCTGCAACAAATAGACCTGATATATTAGACAATGCTCTTTTAAGACCTGGAAGGTTTGACAGACAAATTATGGTAAGTCTTCCTGATGTTAAAGGAAGAGAACAAATTTTAGGTGTTCACGCAAAAGGAAAACCATTAGATAAAGATGTAGATTTGAAAGTATTAGCAAAACGTACACCAGGGTTTACCGGAGCTGATTTGCAAAGTCTGTTAAATGAAGCTGCATTGCTTGCTGCAAGAAGAAATAAGAAAGTAATAAACATGGCTGAAATTGATGATGCCATAGATAGAGTTATTGCCGGTATCGAAAAGAAAAGTAAGGTTATGACTGATGAAGATAAGGAAATAACTTCATATCACGAAGTAGGGCATGCCCTTTTGGCAAAATTATTGAAAGATTGTGATGAACTACATAAAGTTACTATTATTCCAAGAGGTTATGCTTTAGGTATAACTTGGACAAAGCCAGAGGATAATAAGGTACATGTGAGTAAGTCTAAATTATTAGATCAAATAACTATGACACTTGGTGGAAGAGTTGCAGAAGAACTGGTATATGGTTCTGACAAAATTTCTACAGGTGCCTCAAGTGATTTACAAAAAGTAACAGAAGTTGCTAAAAAGATGGTTACGCAGTGGGGTATGTCAGAAAAAATGGGTGCTATGACGTATGGAAAATCTCAGGAACATGTTTTTATGGGGCGTGACTTTGGTACAACAAGAGATTTCTCTGAGGAGTTTGCGGCTGATTTAGACAGGGAAGTAAAGAAAATAATTGATGGTCGTTATGAAATTGCTAAGCAATTATTGACAGAAAATAGAGATTTGCTTGATGCAATAGCTAAGGAACTTCTGGAAAAAGAAACCTTAGATGATAAAGATGTAACTGATATTATTATTAAAATCAAAGGCGAAGAGTTTAATGATAAGCTGTAAGTGGAATTTATTTAATTAAAAGGATATTTTATATGGCGTCTTTAATAAATTCAATACGTAGTATTACAAGTGATTCATGGTGGATTGTAAAAATTTCATTTTTTGCTTGTATATTATTTTTCGTAATGGATAATGATTTAAATTATCCAAACGGAAATCCGGCATTGACACCGGTTTATATGGTTATTTTTGTTGCAATGTTGGGTTGTGCTTCAATTGCAATGCATAGAAATATAAATAATAAAACACCATTATTTCCTAGTGTATTTAATATATTTGAAATAATTAGTAAATCAGTATGTTCTACAATTGCAATTCTGCCTGGAATATTAATATATTCAGTAGTTATTTCTTTTATACAGAACAAGATTGTGCTTGAACCTTTTGTTATGGCTGTAATATATATTTGCGTAACTCTATTTTTTGGACCATTTATTTTTATACCTGTTGTTTTATATAGTGTAAATGCTAATTTGTTTGATTCTTTTAATTTTAAGAATATATATGAAGGTTCCGGTAATTTTACTGTTCAATTTCTTTCTTATATCTTGCAGTTTATTTTTATAATTGGTGCTTCTACATATGTAATATATACTTTACTTCTTGAAATGCTTGGTGATCATGTTAGTTTGTTAATTTTAAAAAGTATTGTGATAGTAATTTCTTTCTTCTCATTTTTTATATTCTGTTCTGATTTATATGATGATGCAATACCTGAACTTAAAAAAGTGAAAAAAAACAAATCAAAAAGAAAGATTTCTTAGCTTTTTTATTTGATTTCTGATTTCAGCAGCTCTTTCAAAATCAAGAATGGAGGCTGCTTTTTTCATAGATTTTTCAAGCTTGTCAAGTAACTTGGGTAAATCTTTTTTTGAAATGTTATTTTCTACCATTTCTTCAGCAACAATATCTTCTATATTTCTGTAACTTGCAACTAATTGAAGAAGATTATTTTCTATAGGCTTTTTTATTGTTTGAGGGGTAATATTATTAATTTTATTATATTCCAGCTGTATAGAACGTCTTCTTTCGGTTTCTTTTATTGCTTTATCCATTGATTCTGTAATCTTATCGGCGTACATAATGACTTTTGAACATACATTTCTTGCAGCTCGTCCAATAGTTTGAATTAAACTTGTCTCAGAGCGTAAGAAACCTTCTTTATCTGCATCCATAATTGCAACTAATGAAACTTCAGGAATATCAAGCCCTTCTCTTAATAGGTTTACACCAATTAGTACGTCAAATAGTCCTAATCTTAAATCTCTTAGTATTTCAACTCTTTCCATTGAAACAATTTCACTATGAAGATAACGAACTTTTATGCCTAATTGTTGCAGGTAGTCACATAAGTCTTCTGCCATTTTCTTTGTAAGTGTCGTAACAAGAACTCTTTCTTTCTTATCTGTTACTTTTTTTATTTCTCCTATTAAGTTATCAACTTGATTAAGAGTTGGTCTTACAAAAATTTCAGGATCTACTAATCCTGTTGGCCTAATAATTTGTTCTACTAAATTTGAAGAAATAGATTTTTCGAATTCACCAGGAGTTGCTGACACAAATATTTTTTGTCCTACTTTTGACCAAAATTCTTCAATTTTTAAAGGTCTGTTGTCTTTTGCACTTGGTAGTCTAAAACCATAATCAACCAAAACAGTTTTTCTTGCCTGGTCTCCATTATACATAGCTTTTAATTGAGGTATAGATACATGTGATTCATCAATTACTAGTAAAAAATCATCATTGAAATAGTCTAATAACGTAGCAGGCGCACTTCCCGGCGGTCTTCTTTCAATTATTCTTGAATAATTTTCGATTCCGCTACAGTATCCCATTTCTTTTATCATTTCAATATCATAATTTGTTCTTTGGTAAATTCTTTGCGCTTCTATTAATTTATTTTCAAATTCAAATTGCTGTACCTGACTTTTCATTTCTTGGCGAATCATTTTTATTGTTTCTTCTTTGTCTTCTTCGCCTGAAATATAGTGAACGGCGGGAAAAATCACTGTTGTATCAACATTTTCTATAATTTCTCCTGAAACGGGATTTATTCTTGTAATTTTCTCAACTTCATCACCAAAAAGTGAAATTCTTGTTATCATTTTTTCATATGCAGGCATTATCTCAATGATGTCACCTCTTGGTCTGAAAGTGGAACGAGTTAATTCTAAATCATTTCTTGTATATTGAATTTTTACTAATTCTCTTAAAAATGCGTTTCTGTCAATTTCATCTCCCACTTCAATTTTAAGAGCACCTTTAAAATATTGTTCGGGCAGACCTAAACCGTATATGCAACTAACTGAAGCAACTACAATTACATCATTTCTTTCATATAAGCTTCTTGTTGTATTGTGTCTTAATCTATCAATTTCATCATTGATTGTTGCTGATTTTTCTATATATGTATCACTTCTTGGAATATATGCTTCAGGTTGGTAATAATCATAATATGAGATAAAATATTCTACCGCATTATTTGGAAAAAGTTCCTTAAATTCATTATATAACTGAGCTGCAAGCGTTTTGTTATGTGCAATTACAAGTGTTTGTCTTTGTAATTTTTCAATAACATTTGCAATAGTAAATGTTTTCCCTGAACCGGTTATTCCAAGTAATGTTTGTGCATCAAACCCTTTAGTAATTCCATCTGTGAGCTCTTTAATAGCCTTTGGTTGATCGCCTGAAGGTTTGTATTTTGAACATATTTCAAAACGTTTTTTCATAGAAATATTTTATATTAAATTATTAAATTTGTGTATACTAAGTTCTTTTTTGTTTATTTCCTGTTCTATATTGATTTACGATTAAAAATTAATCTTTACTAATTTAATTATTAAAAATATAATAAGATAGTAACTATGAATGATTTAACGGAATATTTAAAAAAAGCTTTTAAATATAAAAATAATGGCGATTATAAAAAATCAATAGATTATTTTTATAAAGCTTTGGCATTAGATAATGAGAGTGCAGAAATAATGGCCGAACTGGCTATACTGTATTCAAAATTGTGCCAATATGATAGAGCTATAAGTTTTTATGAACAAATAATTTCGCTTAATCCTGAAAATTTTTCTGTTCAATTACAATATGCAATGTTGTTGAAAACAATAAAAGAATATAAACATTCTGAAGAAATACTTTTGAATTTGTACGATAAAGAATATGAGTTAGAAAAAGTTTCTGTTGAACTTTTCCATCTGTTATTTATAAATAATAACTTTAAAAAAATAGTTTTATATTATAATAAATGTTCTAATAAATTAAATAACAGTATAATTTTTTATTATGTTGCATCAGCGTATTCTCAAATGGGGCGAAAAGATATTGCTGAAGAATTTTATAAAAAATCTTTTAAAACAGATGAAAAAAATATTCTTTCCGGTATTAATGTTGCAAAATTCTTATATGAAGAAGGACATATTAATGAGTCAGAGAATCTCTGTTTGAAATTGTTAAAATTAACAGAATCAGATGAAGTATTATATTTGTTGGGAGAAATTGCATATATAAAAAATGATATTGATTCTGCAATAAAATATTATTCATATGCAATAAAAATAAATCCGCAAAATGCAATGTATTACTTTAAATTGGCGATAGTATTTTCGTTAAAAGGCTTTTTCAAAGAGGCAGAAGAAAGTTATTGTAAAGCAATAGTTATAGAGCCTGAAAATACGGTATATAATTATGCTTTGGCATATATGTATTATATGAATAATAAAATGGATTTGGCAGAAAGATTGGTTGATTATATTCTTTCTTTGAAACCGGAAAATAGTCAAGCATTGTCTTTAAAAGCTTTGCTGTTAATCAATAGGAATGAAGTAATTTTGGCTGGAAATCTTATAGACGAAATAAATATGAAAAATGATGATTTTTCATATTATGTTCAGGCAATTTATTATTCAAAATTGAATGTGTGGGAAAAAGCTATTGAGAATATATTGAAAGCAATAAGATTAAATGATGAATCAACAGAATATAAGTATCAATTAGCTAACTATAACTACATTATAGAAAACTACAAAAAAACAATAGATATATGTGAGGAAATAAATAGTAAAAATCCAAAATATATTCAATCATATATTCTTTTAGCAAAAGTCTATATTAGAAAAGAAGATATAGAAAATGCACAACAGAATATAAATAAGGCATTAATTCTGGATAAAAATATGCCGGAAATATATTGTATATTGGCTGAATTATGTCTTATGAAAAAGGAATATGATAAGGCAATCGAAAATTATAAAATTGCAGTGTCTATGAATCCGAAGTCTGAATTATATTATGCAAAGATAGCTGAATGTTATTATATGTTAGAAAACTATAAAGATGCCTATGTGTATTATAAAGAAGCTTGTGAATTTGATATTTCAAATGCAGATTATAGATATTACATGGCAAAATGTAGCATTAATAATAATGATGAAGAAAATGCTTTATCAAACTTTTCAATAATGAAGAGACTTGCACCTGCGAATATAAAATATATAACTGAATATGCTGATTATGTAGCGAGTAAGGGAAAAATAAATAGAGCTGTGTCTATTTTAAATTCATTAGTAAAAGAACTAAATAATACAGAAGAAAAAGAAAAAGTAAAAAAATATATAAAAAATTTAAAAAAAGGTAGTTGATTTTTTTTTGTGACATGATAATATAATCTTGTGCAGGGGCGGAAGAGAGCCAAAAGCAAATCGGAAGCTCAAGAAAATACCCAAAATGGGGGATTAGCTCAGTTGGTAGAGCACCTGCTTTGCACGCAGGGGGTCAGGAGTTCGAGCCTCCTATCCTCCAAAATTAATAAAAGAGCCATTAAGGCTCTTTTTTATTGCGTTTTTGCCTGTTATATTTTTTGAAAAATCAGTCTTTTTTTACGAAAAAGGGACTGTTTTGGGACTGTTGAGATGAAATGCTTATTTTTAAAGAGATTTTACGTATATATTTTTGTTATTTTTAATGTTTTTTTTCTTTTTAATCTCTTTCCCTAGCATTTTTTTATCTATAGTGATTGTTAATAATTTTTACTAGCGATTAGGGTGAAATTTTTTGCTCCACAATAACATATGAAATATTGAATTATTAGTAATTATCTTAGATCTTTTGATAAAGGTCTTGTAAATGTTTTCATAACAGTTGTTACACATAATATAAGAGATATTTTAATAGAAAATATTGATTATATCCATTAGAATTATTTTAAACGCTATAACATTGTATCAAAAGATTGGATATTTTCATTTTTTCATAAGTTTATCAAACATGGTTATAATGACATTGATTGTTGTAATTTGGAAGATGAGAATGTATAGATAATTTCGCTTATGAATAAATTATTTATTTTAACAAATTTTAGTACAAAAAATTGCATCCTACTTACGCTGCTAAAAGCATAATTTTAAATACATTCATATTATAAGAAGCAAAGAAACACAGGTCGATAATAAGATGGATAAGTAAGTTTTATTTTTACTTTTGTCATTACACAAAATGCCGGTTAACTTCCTAATCTGCATTTTTGCTTTGTAAAGAATAAAAATTTTAATTTGTTAGATTTTATTATTTATAAATACAATATTTTTGAAAAATTTTAATAATCTTGTATAATTATATTATTGGGTATTAAAATTTATCATACGAATGTCGCATGTTGTTTTTATAAAAAAATCATAAAATATTATAATTAGTTGTTATATAATATTTTTGTGAGGATTAAATGGAAAAAATAAGTGAAAAAGCTACTTTTGTTATAGCAAATTATATATTCAATGATGCTAATTTGTTTAGTACAGAATTAGAGTCATCTGAAAAATTTAAATCAAATAATTCTGACTTCGAAAAAGTTAAATTACAATCAAATATTCCGCTTCCGGAAAATTTCCCAATGCCATTAGCTATATACAAAAATAAGAATTCACAAATAATGTATTCTGTTGGGGATGCTAGATTAGATATTTCATCATCTGATTATGAAGAAGCTAAAGAAAGATTAAAAAATTTACTTTTAACTTTGGCTCAATTTAAATTGCAAGAAATATCCGCAATTGGTATAAATTATAATGCTGGTTGCAAAACTAATAAAAGGTTAGCTATATTTAATAAAGAAATTAGTGATGGTACTTTTTCTAATTGGAGTAAAAATATAGGTTTTACATTGTCTATTCCTTTGGACTTAAAAGATTTATACAATTGTGTTGCAACATATACAATTAAAAAAATAAGTGGTGAAACTAATTCACAAGGGGATATTGTAGAACCTTATGTATATAATATTTCTGTTAATTATAATTTTAAAATAGACGAAGATAAAGCAGACACAATGAAACGTTATAATAAACTAGAAAGTATTGTAAATAGCATAGAAAATTTATATAAAGATTTTAATAAAAAATGTAGTGAGATAACCAGTTTATGATGATAGAAAACAGACAAAAAAGTATAACAACTACAGACACTCCCATATTTACAACAGGAGATGAGTTTTTAACTAAAGTTAATTCTTCTGTTAAAAGATATATGGTGCAAAGTTCTGGCAATGCTGAAATAGTAAGTGTTGTTTTTTATTCTCCTGACGATACATCAATTAATGATAATTATATAAAAATTGTAGAACAAAATACAAAAAAAATTCTTTATAAGATAGTTTCTATTAATGATTTAGGAGAACCAATTGTAGAAATTTTTCTTGATCATTGTGAAACACAAAAAAAATTAAACAGTTATTATACTTCTATACTAAAAGAGAAAAATTTATTATATATTGGTGCTGAATTTTATATAGTATATGATAAGATAAAAGATGGTCTTAATGTAAGAATAGAAGAATCTTTATCAGATTATAAAATTAATGATATATATAATACTTTATATCAGAAAATGGTTAATTAATGCTAAAGTTATATTTTTTTAATGTTGGACATGGAGATTCAATTGCAATAAATTTTCCTGATGATACTTGGGGAGTAATTGATTGTAATAGAAATAAAAATCAACAAATACCTCAAGTATTGGACTTTCTAAAACGTAAAGGTGTTAAAAAACTAAATTTCTTTTGTATAACTCATCCACATACTGACCATTATAATGGAGCAGATGTTATTATAGATTATTTTAAAAATAATATAGACAAATTTATATTATATGGACTAACGAATAATGACAAAGAACAAACAGATATAACATCATTAGGTAGAGCAATAAGGAAATATGCCGAATTAAACAAAAGAAATTTAGAAGATAAATTTATTTTTGCTGAAAGAAATAAACGATACAGATTTGGTGAAGTAGAATTACTATGTCTTAATCCTACATCAGAAATATTAAATTCTTTTAGAATAAGGCAAGTTGCTAATATTTCAAATATTGAATACAATGATGTTTCTATAGTTTTTGAAATTGTTTATAAAGATAGCAAGATATTATTAACAGGTGATTCTTCTGTTAAAAATTGGAACGAAATATTTAGTATAGAAAATAATCACACATCTGATATTCTAAAAGTTTCTCATCATGGTTCACAAGAAAATAATACAGATTATATTCTGTCAAATTTAATAAGAAAAGATTCTTTTGCTGTTATTTCAACTGATGGGGGTAAAAAATATACTACAATTCCATCAAAAAATGTTATTGATAATATTCAGAATAAATATCAAGCAAAACTTTTTAAAACAAGTGATTTAACTTCAATTAGTGAAATAAGTGATAAAAATTTATATTGTAGTGATGATTTAATTAGTGCCGTTATCGATATAACAGGTGATAATGTACAATCTAATATGTATGATGGTGTTATAGAAATTTCAATACAAGAAGATAAAACAATTAAACAAAATTCATTTTATAAAATCAATGATTATTTTAATAATTCCAATTAATTATATATAGAGATTATAAAATTATTATTTTTCAAGAAAAACATTTATTGGAAGAGGGGACTGTTAGTGGACTGAAAATACAAACAGCCCTCCAAAATTACTACAAGTTGTGAAAAGTAATTTTTGCCAAAACTGAAAGATAGTAACAATTACGGCAAAATACAGTGAGTTACAAAAGACATAAAAACTTTTTGAGTCTCCTATCCTCCAAAATTAATAAAAGAGCCATTAAGGCTCTTTTTTATTGCGTTTTTGCCTGTTATATTTTTTTTTAAAATCAGTCTTTTTTTACGAAAAAGGGACTGTTTTGGGACTGTTGAGATGAAATGCTTATTTTTAAAGAGATTTTACGTATATATTTTTGTTATTTTTAATGTTTTTTTTCTTTTTAATCTCTTTCCCTAGCATTTTTTTATCTATAGTGATTGTTAATAATCTTTGATTCTATCGTGTGCTAGTCCGATGGCTTTTCCTGAATGACTATAGATAATTCTTTTTTTAATGGGAGAGAATTTTTTAGCTTTTTTAAATGCTTTTATTGCCTTTTCATTTTCATTTAATTTCACATAAATTCTACCTATAGAGGCATAATTATCAGATTTCAATGCTACAGTTTTAGAGCGTTTTAATGATTTAAAATAATTTTTTAGGGCTTTGGTATATAGATTATGCTTATGGTAATAAATACCTCTTTGTCTTAATAATAAACATTTACTATAAGGATTAGCTTTTATGCCGAGAGAGTATGTAATTAGAGCTTTGGAATTTCTGTTCGCTGATTCATATAATTGTCCTAATTGTAGGTATGCATCTTCATTTTTGAAACCTAATAGAATTGCTTTTCTAAAATCTTTCATAGCTTGTTTATTTTTTGCCACTTTGGCTCTGTAGTAATATGCCTTTCCTGAATATTTGTTAACTTCTATTGCCCTTGAATAGAAATAATATGCTTTACTATTTTGTTTTTTAAAGGCTTTTTTATGCCCACTTCTCATAATCTTTTCAAATAATCTTTTGTCTTCTTTCATAATCTTTATTCCTTTTAATTAGTCTTTGATGATTTTCCCTGAATTAATTTTGTTTCTAATTCTCTGATAGAGTTTTCAAAATGTTCTCTTTCTGAGACTGAAAGGTCTTCTTTTGCAATGTCAAAGTAAGTTTTAAATTTAAAAAAAATTGCTTATCTGATATTATAGTCGCTGATTTGGGAGGATTTTTAATATACAGAAAAATTACTTTTTCTAGTTCGATAAAACTCTCTGTATAATTGCCAATTAAAAAATATAATTTTGCTAATCCTAAATGTAGATGATAACAATCAGGGGATTCTTCTATTGCTTTCTTGATTATTTTAGTATAATCTGTCGGATTCTTTGAAAATCTTGTATGTTTTATAATTCGGTTAAAAAAAGCACTCCAATCAAAATCTTTTGAATCGCTTTTTGCATAATATATTAGAGCTAATATAAAATCTTTTTTAGCACCTTTAAAATTATTTGATTTTAATTTTGCTTGTGCATTATTAAAATAATCAATGGCTTTGTTTATTGTATTATTATCTTCTTCTATAAAACTTTCTTGTTCCATTTTTTACTCTTCTGTATTATTTGATATCTTTCAATTCAAAATCTTCAATGCAAATTCCGTCGTAACGCATTTTTATTGCATCATACAGTGTATGACAATCAGGATGAATACCCTCTAAATGATAAACACCTGTTGTTTGGTTTTTCATATATAAATATGGAGCGTAGTCAAAATATTCAATGGTTATATTATCTTGAATCACTTTAGGAATTTTTAAAGCAGACATATCTATAATTTTATATTCTGATTTTGCCCACATTTCGTTATCAGGGTAGTTTTCGTAAGTGTCAATAACTGTTCCGAATTCAATTAGCCTATTAATTCCAATCTTTTTAACAAATTCACTTCTTATATCTGTATTTTTTAATACTAATAAATCTTTGGGATTTAATTCTTCAGCAGGTGTAATATAAAGCCATTTTGGAACTTCTATACTGTTTAGATAATACTTAAAGTTGTTTCCAAATCGAAGATATGTGTGTCCATTCTTGTCGTCGTGCCATTCATCTGGCAATTTAAGGGAAGAAAATTCCCCATGTTGAATTAACATTCGAGAAAGAGTTTCATTTACTCCTAGTTTTGTTATATTCAGTTGGAATTCGTGAATATTTATCATCTTATTTTATGTCCTTTAATTCAAAATCTTCAATGCAAATTCCGTTATAAAAATCTATGCATAGTTCTTTTACTTCGTCATTTGTTAGTTTATTAGGTTCAAAATAAAGAGAGTCTATGGTCTTTTTATAATCTTCATCAAATTCTTTTATAAGGTTTGAGGTTGTATTTCTTGACATAATTAGTCCTTTACAATAACTACTTCTTTTGAATAATAATCATATTCTTTTGCTTTATCTATTTTCCAAATACCTTCCGGTAGAGTTATAGAGTCGTGGCGTTCTGTGTGCAGACAATAAACATCTGTTGGAACAATATTTTTCATATATAGGGTTCCATTATCATCTTCATAGAATTCAACACCTTCTTTGATTTTAATCCTGTGTTCATTCCCAATAGTTTCAGACTCAGCAATCATAATTGAGTCTTCTTCTTTACGAGGTTTTAATTCTGTTGGTAATTCCTCAATTTCAGCGATAACACATTCCCCGTGGAAATAAAGTCTTTTTTTGTTTTCTTGATTTGTCATTGTTTTCATTCCTTTCTTATATAGTTTGTAGTTAATCGTAGTTTTTAGTGATTGGTAGTAAGTTTTGTTTTTGCATTAAAATATTTTTTTGCACAACAAGTAGCACCTCTTGGGTGGAAATTATTAGCTAAGTTGTCCAATTCTTTTTTATTTATGTGTGTTTCGAACTAAATTTTTTTGTCTATTCCACATATTTTAATTATAACCAGTTTGGTTTAGAAATGCTCGTCGTTTTATACGTTGAGATGTGTTACAACAGGTATGGTGATTGAATTTGCCCTAATCTTCCTCTTCCTGTATAAAAGGGAGTTAATGTTTCAGAAAATTAGTTTTTATATGCTAATTCGTTGTTATTAGTTTACCTTATTGTTTGTTTATAGAGTTTCAAATACTCTTTATTTTTAGTATAACAAATTGAATTTTAAAACGCTCGTTGGATACCACGTTCGCCTGTGGGGCAACGGTTTCCAGAAACAAAAACTCTGTATGCCTTATCCATACAGAGTTCTAGAAATCGTATTTTTTACTATCAACTTAACATTTCTCTTTCTATTTGGTACTCCAATCAATTGCAGAGCCATTTAGGAACTCGTTACAAATTTTAAATTGTTTATTATCTTCTGATTCATCAAAGAATGCAGGTATTTTCTCTTTGCTATCTGGAAGAATACTCTTTTTACAAGCTTGTCCCATATTTGAAGGATGAGAAGACCTTAAAATTTTGATATTTGGATAGTTATCTTTAATAAATTTTTCGTAATGTACTGCTTCTATTTTATTTGCATCTTCACCCCAAAGCATAATAACAAGAGGTTTATTATTTTTTTGTCTATTTTTAATAAGTTTTTCTATAATAATATTTACAAAATTTCCCCATATTTCAATATGTTTTTCTTGAAGCTTTTTTTGCCTATATTTAATTTGCCCTTCTGATAAATTTTTGTTTTCTTTATTTTCGAATTTTTCATATGTAAGGGCTGTATTTAATAATAAAACACCTCTTTTTCTCCAACAGGTTAGGTTTGTATCTGAATTATTTATATTTAAGTCATTTTTAATTTTTTTAAAAATGTTTTTTATTGAGTCATTAGCTTTGTGGTTATTTGCAAAAGAAAAAGCTAAACCATGAGCTCTTTCTGTATTAGGATATGGATCTTTCCCGATTATTAAAACTTTTACATCTTCAGGAGTTAAACCAATAAACGCATTAAATGTATCATTGATATCAGCAGGAGAGGTGCTTTTATTAAAACATTCTATTAATTCATCTGTTAACAAATTGTCTATTTCTTGTTCATCTAACCATACATTTTTTAGTGGTTCAAATAACTTTTTTACAGCTTCTTTTGATAAAGTTCTCATATTAACTCCTCGTTATTCTGCAATCTTTATCCAGATATTTAATTGCTTAAATTCTAAATAAAAGAGTCTGTAATACTCTGAATGCCAGTATAACAATTTTTAATATGAAATGCTAGTTGGATAATGCAAAACCTTTTAGGATAAGGTTTTAGACAACAAAAATATTTTCTTGATTAAAGTGTTTTTGCCATTTATATACTCTGTTGAAAAATTAAATTACAGGGTTAGAAATTTAAAACTTCTCTAATCAGCATATATCCTAAATTTACTTTTTCTCCTGTAGTTAAAGGAGTATACAATTTATTTTTTCGTTCCATACCTGCTTCTTTAAATGTCTTTATTTCTGTATGCTTTTTTGAGAATTTATCATATTCTCTTGCATTATATGGATATGCAAATGTTCCATAACCTGCATTAGTAACTGCAACGTGTAAACTATTAATATTTAAGTAAATTTTACCTTTAGATATCATTGGTTTTGCATCAGGATGATTTATGAACCATTCTTGTTCTTCAATAGATAATTCATCAAAGAAGTAAATCTTATTTGTAGACTCTTTACCTATTTTTATACAGTCTAAAGAGGCATATAGGTCGCCATTTATTAATAAACTTTCTGCGTTTACCTGTAATCCAATAATTAAAATAGAAAATATTAATAACAGTTTAGGCATTCTGATTCCATACCTCCGTAGTAGGTGAACATTTTGTCATAACCATTAATGTATTGTTTTATGTACGCATTCTTTTTCTTAGGGTCTGAAAAATCTTTTATTAATCGATTGAGACTGTCTTTACTATTTAAAGCATACATTTCTGTTTTTATTGCTTCTGCCAGTTCTTTTTCAGTTTTGAAAGGATTATATCTTCCGCTACTTACAATTATATTTGCATATAGGCTTGCAATACTTTCTACAGTTATATCTTTATTGGCAGGTTTCTTAACTTTTTCTGTATAATTATCTTTAATCTTATCTATCTTTTCATAATTTTCAGGAATGCTATATATTTGGTCATATCTTTCTAAAAAGGCATTGGTATGAATATTCCTTCGTTCTTCATTATAAAAATCAAATAACATTTCATTGATGAAATTTTCATCAAATTTTTCTAGCATATCCAATCTAATGACATCAGCTAATTCTTTTTTAGTTCTAAATGGGTTATATCTGCCACTATCTACAACTAAATTCGCATAGAAGTTCGCTATAGATTCTATTGTGATTTGTTGATTTTTCTGCAGTTTTTGTATTTGTTTAAGGTTGATAGGTTGTTTTAATGTTCTAAATGAGTTATCAGCCTGTGTTTCCGGTGAATATCTTATTACATCATTAGCTAGTGAGGGTAATGAGAAACAAAAGAGAACTAAAAATACAATATAAGGGGCTTTTTTCATATCCAACCCTTTCTATTATTATTTTTATTATAACAAGTTTTGTTTTAAAACGCTCGTGATTTTATACCAAGCCCTGCCATATAAGGCTTTTGGAAAAATGTAAAATATTAAAAATAAATAATGTATTAGATTTGTAAAAAAACTAAAGCTAATAAATTAAGATTTAAGATTTTAAATTTTCTTGAATTTTGGAAAAAACTTTTATACAAAAATTTAATTCTTCATCAGAAATATTGTTTAATAGCTTAGTTCTTGACTCTTTTATAACAGGAACAATAGTATCTTTGAGTTTTTTGCCTTCTTGTGTTATCTGTATTTTATTAACTAATCTTTTATCAATTCCAGGAATTTTTTTTATAAGCCCTTTCTTTTCAAGTACTCCGATCAATCTTGCCATATTAGAACGGTCTTTATATAGAAGTTTGCATAATTGCATCTGATGAAGATTAGAATTATCATCAAGAATGCTTAAAATAACAAATTGTTCTGGTGTAATATCAAATTTTTTTAATGCAAAAACCTTTAGATTATACATTTTAATCATTCGTCCGGTTTCTACAAGTGTATGACCAAAAATATTTTGTGGCGTTTTTTCATACATATTATAAATCCTTATTCTTTTAGTTATTATAGTAATTCATTGATTAAATAGCAAATTTATAATTAATATTCTTTTGGTTAATTTATTTTTTATGTTCTGAGTTAGAACTGTTTATGTTGGAATTTCTTTAAATAATTACTATATAATTTTAATCTTAAAGTATTTAAAGTTTTTTACTGATTAATTTAATTATACTTATAGAAAGAGAGCGTGTTTTTCGTACACACGCTCTCGATTTTGGTATATACTTCTCGAATTTTATTCGTCCGTAGTCGCTACATCATACCGCCCATACCACCCATACCGCTCATGTCTGGCATTGCTGGGGCAGATGTTTTTGCAGGAATATCTACTACTGCTGCTTCTGTTGTTAACAACATACCTGCAACTGATACAGCATTTTGAAGTGCACTTCTCGTTACTTTTGCTGGGTCTACAATACCCGCTTTAATCATATCAACATATTTATTAGTCATAGCATCATAACCTTCATTAACAGGAAGTTTCTTAACTGATTCAACAACAACTTCACCTTTAACACCAGCGTTATCTGCTATTTGCTTCAATGGAATATATAATGAATCAAGTAAAATTCTGAAACCTACTTTTTCATCATCTGTTGTATATGATACTGTATTGATAGCTTTTTCTAAGTCTTGCATTACTCTGATTAATGCAACACCACCACCTGGAACAATACCTTCTTCTTTTGCTGCTCTTGTAGCATTTAGTGCGTCTTCAATTCTTAATTTTCTTTCTTTTAATTCAACTTCACTAGCCGCCCCAACTTCTATAACTGCAACACCACCAGAAAGTTTTGCTAATCTTTCTTGAAGTTTTTCTTTATCATATTCACTATCTGATGTTTCAATTTGACGTTTAATTAATTTTACTCTGTCTTCAATTTGACGTTTTGTTTCATCGCCAACAACAATTGTAGTATCATCCTTTGTTACTGTAACACGTTTTGCTTGACCTAACATTTGAACAGTTACGTTTTCAAGTTTAATACCTAATTCTTCAGTGAATAATTGACCACCGGTTAAAATAGCGATATCTTCTAACATTGCTTTTCTTCTGTCACCAAAGCCAGGAGCTTTTACTGCTACTGCTCTTAAAACTTTTCTCATTGTATTAACAACTAAAGTGGCTAAAGCTTCACCTTCAACATCTTCAGCAATTATTAATAAAGAACGTCCGTCACGTGCAACTTGTTCCAAAACAGGAACTAAATCTGCTATTAGATTGATTTTCTTATTCACACAAAGAACATAAGCATCTTCTAAAACTGCTTCCATTCTTTCTGGGTCTGTTACAAAGTATGGAGAAATATAGCCTTTATCAAATTGCATACCTTCTACAACTTTCAAGTTTGTACCGGTTGATTTTGATTCTTCAACTGTAATAACACCATCATGACCAACTTTTTCCATAGCTTCCGCTACAAGTTTACCGATTTCTTCATTATTACCGGCAGAAATCGCTGCTACTTGAGCTAATTTTTCTTGTGAATCTACAGGTTGAGCCATCTTCTTTATCGTTTCAAGAGCTATGTTAACTGCTTTATCCATACCTCTTTTCATACACATTGGATTAGCACCTGCTGTTAAATTTCTAACACCTTCTCTTACTATAGCTTGTGCTAAAACAGAAGCTGTAGTTGTACCATCACCTGCTACATCATTTGTTTTTGATGATACTTCTTTTAATAATTGTGCACCTGAATTTTCCAATGGATCTTCAAGTTCAATTTCTTTTGCAATTGTTACACCATCATTAACAATTTGAGGTGAACCAAATTTCTTTTCTAATATAACATTACGGCCTTTTGGTCCTAATGTAACTTTTACAGCATCAGCAACAGCATCTATACCTCTTAAAAGGCCTTTGCGTGCTCCTTCATCAAATATAATCTTCTTAGCCATTTTATTTTTCCTCTTAATAGTATTTACTACTCAATTACACCTAAAATATCAGAAACTGACATTATTTTTAAAGTTTCATCTGAAACTTTTACATCAGTACCTGCATATTTTGCAAAAAGAACAATCTCACCAATTTTTACATCCATTGGCTCACGTTCGCCTTTTTCTGTCATTTTACCTGTTCCTACTGCAATTACTTCTCCTTTTTGAGATTTTTCTTTTGCGCTGTCAGGTATAAATATACCGCCTGATGTTTGTTCTGCATCTTCGATAACTTTAATAACAATTTTGTCACCTAATGGTCTTATTGTCATAATATGTCCTCCTTTTATAATTACTTATCTCCCTTATTACTATATATTTATACAACTGATTTCCTTTTTTCATTAAAATATTAATGAAAAATTAATTATTTAAAACAACCAATCAAAACAAGTTTTTATAAATCTTTCCCTATTTTGAAGAAATAAGTCCTCTGCATGGCAACAATCTTCAAATAATTCATATTTTTTTTGACATATTGCTTTATTATACAAAGCTTCTGTGTGCCAATAGCAAACTGTTGGGTCTTTTTCACCAGCAAGAAATAATATTGGGCATTTTACTTTTTCTATAATATCAATCGGATTTATCTTCTTCCTGTTTATTAGACTCGGACGTATTGAAACCCATCTTTTTAGCTCACACTTTTGTAAAGTAGGAATCCACGCCTCCTTTTTCCATACTTTATTTTCAATTTTACGAAAACAAGTAGGAGCACTAACTGCAATTATTTTATCAATGCAGTCAAATTTTGAGCCTGCAATTAAAACTAATGCACCGCCAAGCGAAAAGCCCATTAAATATATTCTCTTATATCTTTGCTTCGCATATTCTATTACAACAGAAATATCTTCTACTTCTTTACTTGTAAATGTATAAAAGCCATTGCTTCTACCATGACCTCGAAAATCCATTGTTAAAATATCTGATTGGTTATTAAAAATACTACTCATTTCAAGAAAAGATTTACTATCTTTAGTCATAAACCAACCGGGGGCAAAAATAACAACACTATCAAAACCTTTGTTGTAATAATTTACTGCAATATCAATTCTGTCAGACGTTTTTAATTTTATTTCTTCCATTGCCTTTTCCAAATTATTCATTAAATTTCTATCATAAATAAAATGAAAATTAAATATATATATGTTTAATACCAAAATACGATTATTAATAATTAAAATATTACAATTTTTTACATTTTAACTTAAAAACTAAAGTTTAAAAAAATAATGCCGAAGTTCAAATTATCAGAGACAATTAGGATTAGAAAATGAAAAACAAAATTATTATACCGACAAGTAATATTTCAGAAGGTGTAGAATTCTTTTTAAGAGGAGCAAAAAAACGTCGTTCAATGGCAATTGCGAGTGTTAGACAAGTAAACACGGATATTGGCGTAAACTTAAGACTTGTTGCAGTCAAATAGTTTAGTGAGAGATTTAAAGACCGTCAAAATGACGGTCTTTTCGTTTTTATTTATTTTTCTTTCCTTTTGTATTTTCCTCAGAAGTTAAATCCGCTTTTGGCTTGTTTATAATTATAAGAATTTCATTCTCACCTGCCATTTTTAAATTATTTCTAGCTATTGATTCAAGAGTTGTTTGAGAATTATAATTTTCTATCTCTGATTTTAATTGCTTATTTTTATCTAATTCTTCATTTCTTTTTTCTTCCAAACCACGAATTTTAGCAGCAAAATTTATATTTTTATTTATGTTATTTACTGCACTAACTGCTAATTCTAAAATACAAATAATCAATACAAAGGTAAGAAGAGAATAATGTATTTTCTTCTTACCTTGTTGCTTACTTGAATGTTCTATATTGTTATCTTTTCTTTGATATTCAGACATATAAAAATTATACTCTATATAATTAACTTATACAATTTGTAGTTATAAATAAATCTTAAATTTGTTAAATAAGCTAAATATATTGTATAATTGATTTGATACAAAAAAGGAGTTTAAAATGGCTAAAGATTGCAGTTTTGATATTGTTTCTGAATTTGATAAACAAGAACTTGTGAATGCTGTTGACCAAGTTAAAAGAGAATTAACAACTAGATTTGATTTAAAAGGTTCAAACTCTGATGTAATTTTAGATTCTGATAAATCAATAACTATAACGACAAACGATGAAATGAAACTAAAAAATATACTTGATATACTTCAATCTAAAATGATAAAAAGAGGATTAAGTATAAAAATTTTAGAAGCGCAGCAAATTGAAAATGCACTTGGTGGAAATGTAAGACAAGTTTTCAATTTAAAAAAGGGTTTAACCCAAGAACTCGCAAAAAAGATTGTGGCAGATATAAAAAATACAAAACTAAAAGTTCAAGCTTCTATACAAGGAGAACAAGTAAGGGTATCTGGTAAAGATAAGGATGACCTACAATCTGTAATTAAAATGCTTAGAGAAAAAGAAGATAAATACGAAATACCACTTCAATTTCAAAACTATAGATGATGAACTTTTTGTGGCATTATATAGTTATATAATAATATAGAAAAAGGGTAATCGTGAATAAAAAAATAACAAAATTTATATTATCAATATTGTTAATTTCTTTTTCAACATCAATGTGTTTTGCATATTATGAAGGAATGTATACACAGTCTCTGAGTGTTGGTGAAAAAAATCCAACCGAACCAAAAACAGAATCAAGCCAGAACTTTTCTTACGAAAAACTACCAGGAGAAAAAATAAAAAAGACTGTAGAAACACAGGACAATGATGACTATGAAAATATGACATTTTCACCATATTATTATATCAATAATTATAACAACAATAATATATATAGAATTGGACCATATTACAGAAATGGGGTATATTCAACAGGAGGATTTAATTACAAGGGATTTTCTTATAATTATGGTATTGGTAAAAAACCAATATATATAAAAGTTCCGGTTGGACCACTGCCTCCTCCTCCAGGACAAAAACCTCCACATCATAAACCTGATACTCCGGGAAATGGTCATCATAATCATTCGCTTCAAAAATAACCCCAATAATAAAAAAACAGGACTCTAAAGAGTCCTGTTTTTATTCCCTATTAAATATTTAATATCTATAATGAGCAAATGCTTTGTTAGCTTCAGCCATTTTGTGAGTATCCTCACGTTTTTTACAAGCAGCACCAACACCATTTGAAGCATCCATTAATTCATTAGTTAATTTCTCAACCATAGATTTTCCACTACGTTTTTTTGCAGATTCAATAATCCAAGTTGAACCTAAAACCATTCCTCTATCAGCTTTTACTTCTAATGGAACCTGATATGTAGAACCACCGATTCTTCTTGCTTTAACCTCTAATAAAGGAGTTGCATTTGTTAATGCTTTTTTGAATACTTCTAAAGGTTCATCTTTTGTTTTTGTCTTTATGTTTTCTAATGTTGAATAAAAAATTCTTTCTGCTACTGATTTTTTACCACGTCTCATTAATCTGTTAATAAAACTAGCGATATCAACGCTATTATATACAGCATCAGGAGCAGGTATTCTTCTTGCAGGTTTACTACGTCTTGACATTATAAATCACCTTTCCTATTTTTTCTTAGCCCTTTTAGCGCCGTACTTAGATCTTGATTTCATTCTATTTGCAACGCCTGCTGTATCTAGTGTACCTCTAACTATATGATATCTTACACCTGGTAAATCCTTTACCCTTCCACCTCTGATTAAAACAACAGAGTGTTCTTGTAAATTGTGTCCGATACCTGGAATATATGAAGTAACTTCAAATCCGTTTGTTAATCTTACCCTTGCTACTTTTCTTAGTGCAGAATTTGGTTTTTTAGGAGTTGTAGTATAAACTCTTGTACAAACACCTCTTCTTTGAGGGCAATTTGTTAACGCCGGTGATTTAGTCTTATCAGTTGTTCTTTTACGTTCTTTACGTACTAACTGTGCTATTGTTGGCATGTTTTCTCCTTGTTTGTTTATTTATTACAGTGATTAATTTTCAGCACAAACTTAACCACTCATTTTACTTTCTTTTATAGTGATACTACAAGCAAAAACCATTGTCAACAATATAGATTGCAATATCTAAAGATAAATTAATATTAAGTTATTTTCTAATCTTTCTTTTTTAAAGCATTATCAAGTGCTATTTCCAATGTTGCAATTTTTCTTTGCAAGGCTTCTTTATCATCAGTATCAATTTCGTTTTGTTGAGATAATTTTTCATTTTTTCTCGCATAAAACTCAATTTGGTCTTTATATCTTTGTCCCAACACAAAAGAATATACAAAACCTGAAAAAATTCCGAATATATATATTGCTATTATTACAAAGAATGTATTTAATATTACAATTGTACCATCTAATGAAATACAGATTTGCGCAGTAGTATTTGTTTTATAGTTTATATAAGCTAAAAACAAAATTACACAAAACAAGATTGATTCTATTAAAGATAAAAATATTCTTTTTTTCATTTTTGATTACTCCTTAAATATTTTAAGACCTTTTCTATATCACTATCAAGCTTTATTTCAAGACTAATTATATCATTTTTATTTAAAGTCGCAAATTGAAGACTATATGATTGAAGCACCTGCTGCGTTGTTTTTACTTTAAAAGGATTTTTATTATATAAAGAGTCATTAACTATTGGATGTCCAATATGTGACATATGAACTCTTATTTGGTGAGTCCTTCCTGTTTTTAGTTCTAATTCAATATAGGAAAAACCTTTAAATTGTTCTAATACCTTATAATAAGTTATAGCTTGCTTTCCACCATCAAAAACTCCCATTTTTTCAGGTTTAGATGGATTTCTTGATATAGGTGCATCTATTATTCCTGAATTCTGTTCAAAATTTCCGTGCACTACTGCCAAATATTTTCTTTTTGCAGATTTTGTTCTAATTTGCTCAGCTAAAAATTCATGTGCTGTATTGTTTTTTGCTATCATTATTAGACCGGATGTATTTCTGTCCAGTCTATGAACAATCCCTGGTCGCATTATTCCGTTAACATCTGATAAACCTTCATAACCATATTTATATAAAATAGCATTTACTAATGTGCCTGTTGTTTCTTTAACTGTAGGATGTGTAATCATGTTTTTGGGTTTATTTATAACTGCTACATTTTCATCCTCATAAACTATATCCAATGGAATATTTTCAGGAAGAATAATAACATTAAATTCTTCACTAAGTTCAACACATACTTCATCATCATTTTTTACTTTATATGATGATTTTACAATTTGAGAATTAACGTAAACTTGTTTTTTATTAATTAAATTCTGTACTTGAGCACGTGAAGAAAATTCTTGTTGCATAGACAAAAAAGCATCCAACCTCATTGGTTCATTTAAAGATTGGACACTAAAAATATATTTTTTTGTCATTATCAAAACCTATCTTCTGGTTAATAAAGAAAGCATTAACCCTATCGCACCCACAACAATCATAATATCAGGAACATTGAATACAGGGAAATTTTCAAGAAAATTACAATGAATATAATCAATAACATAGCCTTGATTAATTCTTTCAAGCATATTCATTGTTATACCTGCGCTTAAAGCAGCCATAGCAGAAACTGCTGTTTGTGTAATTTTACCAGATGCAATTAAAACAATAAAGGTAATTAATGCTACAGCAATAAAGGAAGCAGTAATAATCATCTCTGACTGGTTCGAAAACAAATTAAATGCAGCACCTGTATTATGTACTTCATATAAAGTCAACATTCCATTACCAACCTGCTTGGTCGGAGAAGCCTCTAACGCCATCATTACAACTGTTTTAACGCCATAAGCAACAATTGCGAATAAAATCCACAAGATAAAATATTTCACTATTGTAAAAATATCAATCAAAGGCTCTTTAGTTCTTTGTTGTCTTGACATCATTTTTCTCCTTATCTAAATTTACATTTTTGTTAATTGATAAAACATTAACTCTTTTCATAACAAAAGCCATACCTGTCATATTTAACACTAATGAAGGCGGTTGTACTTGTGCTCTTGTTATTGCAATAGAGACAGTTGCATATTCATTATTTTGGTCTTTATTTGCAGTTAAAATTCTTGATAAAGTTTCAGACTTTATACTTCTGAAAACATCTTTTGCCTGTACTTGTGGGTAGACAATTGATTCATTGACTATAGAACCTACCGCAAAAACACCATCAGGCGTTTTTGTTGTAATAGAAACTTCATACTCAGAACCTGCAGGAACTGTTTGAGGTGCAACAACATCAACTACCATATTTTTTGCTTCCCCGTACTTTAACTCAACCTTTTCTGAATTTACATAACTTGCAACTATTTTCCATTTATTACCTTCTTTTTTTAGATAATCTGTATAATATATTTCAGAAGAGATTGTTCCTGTATCTTGTAATTTGTCAATTACCTTTATTGTTTCACCTGTTGCTAATTCATGCGCTTTTACAACAGCATAATTTCCTTCAACTTTAATACTTTCAATTTCTGTAACATAAGAAACATCTTTATAAGCACCTGATGCCATTTCCATCATTTTAAATATTGTTTCTTTATTAAATCCGTCATTATTTATATAGTCATCTGAATATAATTCTTTTAACTTTTCTATATTATTTTTTGAGGAATACCTATTATATTTCTTAAAGAAACTATTAATTTGTGCTTCGGGTGAACGTTTAAACTTATCTCTTAGACTTACTCTTTTAATTATATCCGTTTCTTCAAAGTCATCATCAACTGTCTCTTTAACAGTCACATTAATATTCGCATCTTTTTGCGGCATTGCAGAAACAGCATATGCTTGGTTGTTAAAAGACAACATTAATACAAAAACAACTATTATATATAACCCATTTAGTTTGTTCATTTTTATTTTTGTTCCTCTCTGTTTCTGTACATTAAACAGAATGCAAAATCAGTACCTACTAATAGTAAGTTTATAATATATAACCAAAAAACGATATCCACAGAATTCAGTATTTTATTAATAATTCCACAAATATAGCCCAATATAATCAATGTTAAAAACAAACGGCTTTTACCTTTAACATTTTTTGACTTATATGTTTTCATTACTGCAAATGGCCAACTTGCGCCAAAACATATTAGCATGCCTGCTTCAAAAAAGCTCATTGACTTAAACTGAAAACTCTGAATTAAAAAATCTAACATATTAAAAGCTCCAACCAGTGTACATTTACAATAATTGTAGCATAAAACAGCATTTTAATTACATATGTTTTTGATAGAATATAAACATTAACATATAAAAGGTGAGAAATGTTATTAGCTGCTGATATTGGAAATACAAATATTACACTTGGTGTTTTTGATGGTGACAAAATTGTACATTCTTGGAGATTGTCAACTGAAATCACAAGAACAGAAGATGAATATGGGGTTTTTCTGAAAAATTTATTAAGAGAAACAAATCTCGACACTAAAGTAAAAAGTGCAGTCATATCAAGTGTTGTTGTCCAATTAACAGAACGAATCGAAACTGCATTAAAAAAATATATGGGTATAGATTCACTAATTATTTCCCATAAAATAGCAACTAATGTAACATTAAAAACAGATAACCGTTCTCAAATTGGTGCTGACAGAATTGCGAATGCATGCGCCGCTTCAATTCTTTACAAGTTACCTGCAATTGTTGTTGATTTCGGAACAGCTACATCCTTTGATATAGTTAACAAAGATAATGAATTTATTGGCGGTATTATTACAGCAGGTATGAAAATTCAAGCGGATGCTTTAAGTTCAAAAACATCAAAACTGCCCAAATTAAATATAGAAGCACCTGAACATGCTATTGGGCGTAACACAATAGATGCTATGTTATCAGGTATTGTAAGAGGTCATTCTGCAATGATTGACGGACTTATTGAAGAATGCGAAAAAGAGCTGGGTTATAAAACAACAATAATTGCAACAGGAGGTTATTCCTCTGTAATAAGTAAATACCTGAAAAGAAAATTCGACTATATTAATCCTGACTTAACATTACAAGGCATGAAAATTCTTTATGATTTAAACAGTAAATAAAATATAAACGTTAAACTTAACCTATTTTATTTGTGTTTTGTAAATCAAATCGGTAAGTTCTCTAACAGCACCTCTGCCGCCACGTTTTGAAGATATAAAATGGCAAACATTTTTTACTTCTTGTACTGCATCATTTGGACAACTAGCCAATCCAACTTCTTTTAATACACATAAATCAGGTAAATCATCACCCATATATGCAACTTCAGAAAAATCTAAATTATATTCCTCTAACATTTCATTTAATGCATTAAGTTTATTTTTCTGACCCATATAAAGTTTTGTCATTCCCAAATTCTCGAAACGATGTTTTACGGTATTATTTTCTCGTGCAGTAATTATTGCTGTTTTAATACCCGATTTAGTCAAATTAACTATACCTTGACCATCTTTTGCATTAAAAGTTTTATATTCAACGCCATTTTCATCATATGTTATACTTCCATCAGTCATAACACCATCAACATCAAATACAACCAATTTTATCTTCAATGCTTTACTTCTCAAATCAATATTAAACATTATGCAACTCCCGCTCTTAATAAATCATGAATATGAATTATACCAATCGGTTTTAAATTCTCATCACAAACAGCTAAAGAAGTAATGGAATATTTTTCCATATACGCTAATGCTTTTGTTGCCATATCATCAGAGGAAATAGTTTTAGGATTAACAGTCATGACTTCTTTATTTGATAAGACTGAAACATCTGGATATCTTAATAATATTCGTCTGATATCACCATCAGTCAAAAGACCAGTTAATTTTCCTTCTGTATTAGTAATTAATGCACAACCAAGCCTTTTCTTTGAAATCAAATCAACAGTTTCAAGGAAAGTATCATTTTCATGAGCAATAGGAAGTAATGCTTTATCTTTTAACATCAAATCGCCAACAACATATAGAACGCCTTTGCCCAAGGCTCCAGATGGATGATACAAAAGAAAATCTTCTGTTGAAAATCCTCTTTTCTTTAATAAACAAATTGCCAAAGCATCTCCCATCGCTAAAGTTGCAGTTGTGCTTGCCGTTGGTGCTTTTCCTAATGGACAAGCCTCTTTTTCAACAGAAATATCAAAATATATATCAGCACACTTTCCTAAAGTGGAATTTTGGTTTCCAGCAAAAACGATTAATGGAACTTCAAATCTTTTGATAAGCGGCAACAAATTTAACAACTCAGTTGTTTCACCACTATTTGAAATAGCAATAACAACATCTTCTCTGGTTATAATACCGGAATCCCCATGAGTACTTTCTGCAGGATGAAGATAATATGCAGGCGTTCCAGTTGACGAAAGTGTTGCCGCGATTTTTCTTCCAATATGCCCTGATTTTCCCATACCGGTTACTATTACACGTCCTTTAGAATTTATAATCACGGAAAGAGCTTTTTCCAAGTTTTCTCCGACTCTATCCTGTAACTTTAAGATCGAATCAGCCTCAATTTGAAAAACCTCTTTTGCAAGTTCAATCATTGTTGACTTTTGTATAATTTCCACTTTAAAACCTTCCTTAGATAACTATAATAATTATACAATAAGAATACGAATAAAAAAAATAAAAAAATTTGTATAATTAAAATATTAAAACAAATAAAATAAGAGATTAATATGAAAAGAAATAATTTAAAAACAACAAAAGAACTATTAAAACTTAACGTACTAATTACAATATTGATTGTAATTTCAAATTTATTAATATTCTTTTTTTTCGAATCATCAAAAGATAAATTTACAATTTTAAGTACTTATGCAGACATCTATATTTTCTTTATATATTTATTATTACTTTCGTCTAAAATTAAAAAAAATATATTAGAATTAAAAAAAGAAGCCTTTTATATTAACTATCCAATGTGTATTGTGACATTTTTTGTATTTTTATTTCTAGTTTTGGTTGCGAGCACACTATTGCTTATTACTGTCAATAAAGAAGCTGCTAATCTAACATTTATATTTATGTTCTTTATGAGTACAATATCAATGTTATTCCCATCAATAATACTGATTGTATTTATGTATTTTGCGACACCTGCAATCATTATACCAAGTATTAGTATCCAACAGAAAGGGAAAAGAAAATCTAATTCTCTTATAATATTTTTTCTAATATGTTTTATTTTATTTTCTACATATAACGGATTGAATACTTTTATAAAACAAAATAACTTTGAATCACAAAATAAATATAAAAGCGCCAGATTAACAATTAGCTATTCAACTGATTTTCTAAAAATATCAAATGATATAAATTCATATTCACAAAAGAAAATGTCAATAAATACAGCAGAAGTACCTTTTGATTATACAGCAGAAGCTTTCCCTTATTCAGACGTTAAATCAGCAAAAATATTCTGCAATGCAATTGATGCAAGAATGCCAAATTATCTTGAAGCTTATTTTATAGTTTTTAATAAATTTGATACTTTTGGAGAAAAATATTATTGGATAAATCATAAGGACGGAAAACACGACCTTGTTCTACATTATAAAAATATGTCTTATGAAATTATAAGAAAACCTGAAAATGTTACACCATTACTATATTGTATTGCAAGAAGCAACGATAATTATGGATTTAAAAATAAAAGTTATTTTTATAGGAATGTGCAAAAAGAAACACAAGAAACTATCAAATCTATGGTTGAAAAACCTTTCGATTTTGATAATTTAAAAAATGTTGTTGGAATCGAAAAAAAAGAAAAGAAAGTTATACCTTCTACTAAGAATGAACAACCAGTTATTAAAGAAAAGAAACACGTTAATTTTAGCGTAAAAGAAGTATCTAATGAGGTTTTCTATGAACTTTTAAAGAAAGGTTATAAATACGATCCCAATATTTCAATTAAAAAGGAATATGAAGCTAATGATTTTACATTTACAGCAACAATAAGAGAGAACACTAATAACATAAGATTATGTGCTTACCCTTTTACAGAATATGACAACTTATCACTTTATCAAGAACAACAAATATGGAAACAAAGCTTTTGTTCACCTGCTTTTGAATTGATAAATACAACACCAGTTATAAAGACAAAATATGAAAAAGACTCATACTGCTACGCTAACGGAGGACGATTACCCAATATTCCTGAATTGAATGGAATAATAAAAACGATAGGAGCAATAAATACAAATATCGGATATTGGACAAATAATAAAATTACTGACTCAGCAACGAATACACAAATCCCTGTATTAGTACAATATAAGGATTCAAAATTTATAAAAATAAAACCAGTATCACAATATGAAAATGATAGTGCCTATGTATATTGCATAAAGAAACCAAAACAAGGTTCAAAAGTAATAGCAAATTATAAATCACGCTTTCCAAATGTAGAAGGTTACTATTATGCAAAAGAAAAATGCCCAAGCTGTCATTATTACGAAGTTCCGGATGTTATTCTTCAACAATAATAGTATATATAGATTATTGTTTGGATTTATAAAATAAAATATACTAAATTTCATAGGGAGATAATAATTATGAAATTTGAGTTTAATTTGTCACTAGAAGAACTTGAAAAAAGAACAAATAAAGAATATCTAATAAGAAAACCGATGCTGGCAAAAGATGCAGATGAATATGCAAAACTGGATGAAGGAGATAAAAAAGCTTTAAAGCATTTGGTTAAAGCAGCAAACCCTGCAAATTTTGTATATATGAAACAAGACAATGAATTAAATATCCCCTTTTTAAATTTTTTAGAACAAGAAATAAAGAATGGAAATAAAACTGCCGAACTAACAAAAATATTATTTGATGCGCAACTTGGGATAATCGGAATAGATTCCGAATCAAAAAAAGTTATATTGTTGAAAGAGGCAAAAGAGCTTGATGGAAAGGCTTTTTATCCTTCTGATTTATCAAAAGAAGAACTTCATAATATATTAAAAACAATGCTAAAAAATGGTGAAAAGGAAGAAGTTGAAAAAATACTTAATCAAAGAACAATAGTAAAAAGGGATGGCGCAAAACTCAAAGCCCATGATTATACAGAAGCATTCAAAGAAGAATTTAATTTAATAGCAAATGAACTTGAAGAAGCAGCAAAATATTCTACAAATAAAGACTTTAATGAATATTTAATATTACAAGCAAAAGCATTAAAAGAAAATAATCCAATGCTGGATGCACAGGCAGATAAAAAATGGGCAATGTTGCAGGATACTCCTCTTGAATTTACAATTTCTCGTGAACAATATGCTGATATGTTAACAGGAAGCGTAATAGAAGACGAAGAGCTAAAAGAACTTTTGAAAGTAAATAACATTACGCCAATAAGTAAAGATTCAATAGGAATAAGAGTCGGAATAGTCAATAAAAAAGGAACGGAAGATTTATTAAAAGTAAAAGAATACTTGCCATTAATGGCGGAAAATATGCCGCTTAAAGAGAAATATGAACAAAATATATCTTCAAAAGAAGATAATTTGCAAACAATGGTTGATGTTGATATCGTCTCTTTAAGAGGAGATGAAGGCTCTTACAGAGGCGGGATTACTATTGCGCAAAATCTACCAAACAATGATAAATTATCATTAACAATAGGCGGCGGAAGAAGAAATGTATATCACAGACAAGTAAGAACAAGTAATTCCCCTGAAGCATTAGAACGAAGAAAAAAAAGACTTGATGCAACTTTAAATAAAGACTTACATAAATATTACAATCCTGAAGCTGATCACTGGTTCACAATTGGTCACGAAAATGTACATTCACTTGGACCAAAAGAAGGAACTGAAGCACTTGGAAAATACAAAAACATAATTGAAGAAAATAAAGCAGATATGGGATCACTTGCATTATTAGATTGCCTAACCCAAGCAGGTGTATATACAGAAGAAGAAAAGAAACAAATTTTAGTTACTTTTGGTGCAAATTGTTTTCTAAAAGCAAAACCGGAATTATCCCAAGCACATAGAGTACGAACAGTTATGCAAGCATATTTCTTTATAAAAGAAGGTGCAATGTCTGTAAATAATGACGGAATAATAAATATAGATATTGATAAAATGATTCCGACCGCAAGAAAAATGCTAACTGAAATCATTGAAGTTCAATTGTCACAAGATTTTTCAAAAGGCGAAAAATTCATATTTGATTATTTTCATTGGAGTGAAGATATAGAAAATGTATCTATAAAGTTAAAAGAAATTGACAAGGCATTAAATGGTATGATAGAAACACCACTTGCCGATTTTCTGGTTAACTCATAATACATAACAGATTGCCCAGTCTAACAGTTGCAAATAAAATTTGGTTATGATAAGATTTTGGCATGTTATGTATGTGAAGGGAGATGTCATGAAAATTCAAGCAATTACGTCAGCTATGTCAGCTTATTGTTGTCAGCCTGTTAATAAAGTTGAATTTGCAAGACAGAAGTCTCCTCAAGTTGAAAATACGACTCCTGTAAATGAAGCTGATTCTTTTGTTCAAGATGATATGTCAACTATGGAACAAAAATATGATTTAGCTTGTCGTATAGCTGCATATTATAAAACACAATACGAAAGTTTATTAGAAAACGGAAGTTGTATAGCTTAATTTTTATATATAACTGGACTTGACTAATTTTATATGATATTTGTTATTTATGGATAATAAAGAGAAATATTGGTATAGTTTTGCGCGCTTAACAAAAACTTCATCTGCTTTTGTTAATAAGTTATATAGTTATTTCGGCTCAATTGATCTGGCTTGGAATGCACACGATAATGAGTTATATAAAATAGAAGGTATTCAAAAAAGACAAATTGAAGCTTTTATTGAAGAGCGAAAGAACATAACTCCTCAAGAATGTATGGATTATATCAAAGAAAGAGATATCGATTTTATTCACCCAGAGGACGTCAGATATCCATATATGTTAAAACATATAGATAATCCTCCAACAGGGTTATTCTTACTTGGAAATATAGATATATGCAATATGGAAAGAACACTTGCTGTTGTCGGTTCAAGAAAAGCAAGTGAAAATTCTAAAAATACATTGAGAAATATATTATCTGGATTTGCAAATACAGATATATGCATAGTATCAGGACTTGCCGAAGGAATTGATACAGTTGCTCATAAAACAGCAATAGAAAACAATATAAAGACAATAGCAGTAATTGGCGGAGGATTTGATAAATTATACCCAAAATCCAATGTTGAATTATTTAACAAAATAATAGACGGGAATGGAGCTGTAATAACAGAATATTGGCCGGATACAGATGCAATAAGCTGGCATTTCCCTGTTAGAAACAGGATAGTATCAGGGCTTTCAAAAGGTGTTTTAATTGCTGAAGCTGCAATGAAGTCCGGTGCAATGATTACAGGAAAACTTGCATTAGAACAAGGTAAAGAACTTATGTGTATTCCAGGATTAATATCAAATCCAAACACAGAAGGTATCTATTCTTTATTAAAAACGGGAGCTACCTTAATAACAAACACTCAAGATATTCTTGATGCTTTAAATTGGGAATTTAAAACGAATATTCCCCCAAAAGAAGAAAAAACTTACAACTTTTCAGAAGAAGAGAAACTAATATATGATATTTTGAGAAAAGACTCCTTAACAATGGATGAAATAGTAACAAAAACAAACTTGAATATTAATGATTTAATGGTAATATTAACAAAGTTAGAATTGGATGGAGTAATTTCTCAAACACACGGAGAGAAATATATAATAATAAATTAGAGGCACATGGCGAAGAAATCTGAAAAAACACTTGTAATAGTTGAGTCACCTGCAAAATCAAAAACAATAAAAAAAATACTTGGTGATAATTATCAAATAGAAGCTAGCTACGGACATATTCGAAATTTACCGACTAAAGATCCGAAAACTGATAATTTAGGTTTTGATGTAAACAATAATTTTGAACCAAAATTCGAGATTATACCTAACAAAAAAGATGTAGTAAAAAAATTAAACGACTTATCAAAAAAGTTTGATAACATATTAATTGCATCCGACCCTGACCGCGAAGGAGAAGCAATAGCTTGGCACGTAAGACAAATACTAACAGTGCCTGATGAAAAAATAAAAAGAATTGAATTCAATGAAATAACACCAAAAGCAGTAAAATATTCAGTCGAGCATCCTCGCGAAATAAATATGGATATGGTACAAGCTCAGCAAACAAGACAAATTCTTGATAAACTGGTGGGTTATAAATTGAGTCCCGTATTATGGAAGCAAATGGGGAACTATAACTTATCAGCAGGCAGAGTACAATCTGTAGCACTAAGAATGATTTGTGAAAGAGAAGATGAAATAGAAGCATTTATACCACAAGAATATTGGTCAATACATGCTGAACTATCAAAAGAAGGTAAAATATTTGAAGCAGAGCTTTCTAAGTACAAAAATAAAGCTATAGAGAAAACAATTAAAAATGAAGAACAAGCTCAAAAGATTGTAGAAGAATTAAAGTCTTCTGAATTTAATGTTTCCAAAATAACAAACAAAACTACAAAAAGAAAACCTACTGCACCATTTATAACCTCTACCTTGCAAAGAGCTGCAAGTTCCAAATTAGGCTTCGGCGTACAAAAAACAATGCAAGTTGCGCAAAAATTATATGAAGGTATTGAACTTGAATCAGGAGCAGTTGGTTTAATTACATATATGAGAACGGACAGCGTCAGAGTATCAGATGATGCAATGGCAATGGCAAAAGATTTTATTCTTAATAACTACGGAGAAAAATATTATCCTGAAAAGGCTAATATATATGTAAAGGGAAAACAAAATGTACAAGATGCTCACGAAGCTATCCGCCCTTCATATCCAGATAAAACACCTGAAAGTATCAAACAATATTTAGATAATGATCAATACAGGTTATACAAGTTAATCTGGGAAAAATTCATGTCTTCACAAATGGCAAATGCAGAAATAGCAAATAAGACAATTGATATTTCAGCAGGTGATTACACATTAAAAGCCGGAACAAGTAAAACCATTTTTGACGGATTTTTAAAATTATATAATGACAGTGAAGATGAACAAGAAGCAGAAAAAGAAGCTAAAATTCCTGATTTAAATGAAGGAGACAAAGTTGTTTGTAATAAAATAAATCCAAAGCAACACTTTACACAACCGCCTCCAAGATATAATGAAGCTTCACTTGTAAAAGCACTGGAAGAACATGGTATAGGTCGACCATCAACTTATGCAACAATTATAACCGTAATTCAAACAAGAAAATATGTAGAAAAGAAAGATAAAGCTTTACATCCAACGATTTTAGGCAGAGCTGTATCTAAACAGTTAGTAGAACAGTTCTCCGATATTATGGACTACAAATTTACAGCAGGAATGGAAGAAAAACTTGATAAAATTGCAGAAAAGAAAGCTGTATGGAATAAGGTTTTAAAAGAATTTTATGATCCATTTATGGAAGAAGTTCAATCCGTAATGAAAACAGCACATAAAATAAATATAGAAACAAACATAAAATGTCCAAAATGCGGAAAACCAATGCTTGTTAAGAATGGCAAAAATGGTTCTCAATTTTTAGGCTGTTCAGGTTATCCTGAATGTAAAAGTATAATGTCAATTAATGTTCTAACAGAACAAGATTCTCAAGATGAACAAGAACAAGAAGCTGAAGTTTCACAAGAAAAATGTGAAAAATGCGGTTCTGAAATGATATTTAAAAATGGACCTTACGGCAAATATCTTCAATGTACAAATGAAGAATGCAAGCACAGGAAACCATATCATAAATCAACAGGTGTAACTTGCCCAAAATGCGAAAAAGGTGAAATAGTATTTAAAAAATCAAAAAAAGGAACCGTCTTTTTTGGTTGCAACAGATACCCCGATTGTGATTATGTTTCTTGGTATGAACCGGTTAAAGAAAAATGTCCGAATTGCGGAAGTATGCTTGTAAAGAAAATAACCAAAAATGCAAAGAAACTAGAGTGTACAAATAAAGAATGTGCGTTCACAAAAGAAATGGAAGAAGAATAGTTATGTATAAATTCGGTATAATAGGTTATCCTTTATCACATTCAATGTCAAAAGTAATTCAAGAAGCAGCATTCAAGTCTGTCGGTTTAGAAGGCACATATGAAGTACTTGAAACAGAGCAGGAAGATTTGGTAACAAGAATAAAATATCTTCGTTCTAATGGATTTCAAGGATTTAACGTAACTATCCCATTAAAAGTACCTATTACTTTATTTTTATCAGGTGTCGACAATGTTGCAAATGTAGCAGGTAGTGCAAATACTATCAAAATACAACCTGATATGTCAATGATAGGATATAATACGGATGTATATGGTTTTGTTGAAGCTATACCAGAAGATTTTAGAGAAGAAATACAAGGAAAAGAAGTCGCAATTTTAGGTAATGGCGGAGCAGCAAGAGCAGTTGGAGTAGGTCTATCTATTTTAAAAGCATCTAAAATAGATTTTTATGCAAGAAACATTCTTAATGCAAAAGAAATGGTTGATGCACTTAGAGTTAATTTTCCAAATACTGAAATGAACTGCAAACAGATTGAAGGATTAAAAGATATTTCAAAATATAAGATTTTGGTTAATACAACTCCTATAGGAATGAGAAGCAAAGCTATGGGCATTTCGCCTATTGATGAAGAAGTTGTAAAGACAATGAACAAAGATTCTATTATATATGATATTGTATATAATCCATTAAATACAGAGCTTATTAAGTTAGCGAAAAAGCACGGAATTCAAACAATACAAGGTCTTGATATGTTAATATATCAAGGCGCAAAAGCTTTTGAAATTTGGACAGGTAAAAAACCTGATACTTTGAAAATGAAAATTGCAGCACTTGAAGCAATGGTGGAATAGATATTAAATATCAACATCTTTCATCATTGAAATCAACGTAGATATAGTTGATTCCATTGTTACACTATCAGATACTCTTTGCTGTAAAAAAGCATTTATCTGAGGCATTAATTCTATTGCAATATCTAATTTAGGGTTAGAGCCTGGATTATACATACCAACATCAATTAAATCTTTATTTTCTCTATATAAAGCCATTAATTTACGCATTTTATATGCAGCTTGTTTATGTTCTTCTGTAACTATTTCAGTAAATAAACGGCTAATACTTCCAAGAACATCAATAGCAGGATAATGATTCATCTCAGCAACTTTTCTGGATAAGAAAATATGCCCATCAACAATACCACGAACAGTATCTACAACAGGGTCATTAATATCATCACCTTCCATTAATACGGTATATAATGCTGTAATAGAACCTCTTGGACTATTACCGCTTCTTTCTAAAATACGCTGAAGCCAAGAGAAAATAGAAGGTGGATACCCTTTTATCGTTGGCGGTTCTCCGATAGAAAGACCTACTTCTCTTCCTGCCATAGCACAACGAGTAACCGTATCTGTCATTAAGAAAACTTTTTTACCTTTATCTCTAAAATATTCACAAACCGCTGTTGCTGTCATTAAACATTTCTGACGAATCAATGGTGGTTGGTCACCTGTAGAACATACAATAACCGACTTTTTCATGCCTGCTTCACCGAGTGAATTTTCAATAAATTCTTTAACTTCTCTACCACGTTCACCAATCAATGCAACAACGTTAACATCGGCATCAGAATTTCGTGCAATCATACCAAGCATTGTACTTTTACCAACACCGGAACCGGCAAATAAGCCCATACGTTGACCTGCTCCAAGCGTTAACATTGAATCTATTGCCCTAACTCCGGTAGAAAACATCGTTTTAATTATAGGTCTTTCAAATGGACCAGGAGGCGGATTTTCTATATTTACCCAAGGAGCACCTCTTGTATCCATAGGTTTTCCATCTATTGGTTCACCTAACGGACTAATCAATCTGCCAAGCAAAAAATCACCCATTGGAATACTTATTGCTTTACCTGTTGTAGTAACCAAACTGCCTTGTCCAATCCCCGCACCATCATACAAAAGTAATAACTGAGCATTTTCACCTTTAAATGCAACAACTTCTGCAGGTTTTTTTTCACCTTCGGCTGTTTCTATAAAACATAAATCACCAATTTTTAGTCCCGGTAATTTTACTTCAACTGTTAACCCCAAAAGTTTAGAAACAGAACCCTTATATGAATATAATTTTGTTGAATTAATTATATCAAACGCTTGTTTCTTTACAAATTCTATGGATTTTTCTCTACTTTGATTTAACATTTACTCACTCGAAATTATAATTTACCGATTCACCTATAGTATCAACTGCTTCAACTCTTATATCAGTTATCAATTCAGAATATGAAATAACAACGATAGTCGGAATATGTCTTTCTAATAATTGATATAACGGAAGTCTTATTCTTGGAGAACATAATATTACAGGTTGAACATTAATACTTTGATGTGCTCTTATTAATGTTGATGCTGCAGATTCAATAAGTTCTTGAACTTGTAAAGGATTCAACAAGAACATTGTACCCAATTCTGTTCTTTGACAACTGTCATCCAATGTTTTTTCCCATTCAGGCGAGAGTGTTAAAGCATACAATATTTTGTCTTTTGTACAATTTGCAAGACAAATTTGTCTTCCTAATGCCGCTCTCAAACGCTCTGATAATATATCTGGTTCTTTTGAAAATCTGGCATAGTCACATAATCTTTCAAAAATGTAAATAATATCTTTGATTGAAACTTTTTCTCTAATAAGATTAACAAATATCTTACGTAAATCACTTGTTGAAATAATTGTTGGAACAAGATCGTTAACCAATGTTGGGTCTTGACTCTTAACCAATTCCATAAGCTTAAGAACATCAGTCTTAGTCATAATTTCATCAACATATTTTCTTACACAGTCTTGTAAGTGCGTAATTATTACATCAACAGAATCAACAGCAGTAACATCTTTCTGCTCTTTTAAGAAATTTGTATCCATCCAATATGCCTGAGTTTGATAAGTAGGATCAACCCCAATAATAGCATCCTTAGGAACTTCTTTACCTAAAGCATCCCACTGATCAGCAATAACCATACTTTTTTTAGGATAAACAGTTCCAACTGCAACGGTATTACCACGAACTGAAATCATATATTCATTTGCACCAATTGCAGAAGAGTCCATAATTCTGATATTTGGTATAATATAACCGAGTTCATCAGTAACACGTTGTCTTAATGCTGCAATCTTCGGAAGAAGCATACCATCTTGCTCAGGATCTGCAATTTCTAATAAACCTGTACCAACTTGCAAGTTTAATACATCAACACCCAATCTTTCGTACATTCTGTTAGGATTTGTTAAATCACTCATACTCTTTTTAACGGCATCTAATTGTCCTAACTGCGATTGAACATCTTTATTAACAGAAACAATCAAATATGCAGCCATAATTACTAATGCATATACTGTAAATGTATACCAAGGAAGACCTGTATAGAAGCTAGTTAAAGCAATTATAATCAAGAAAACAACTGTCAAAATCAAACTTGAGGGTTTACTTAAAATTTGTCCGGATAAGTCACCGCCTAATGATCCGCCTGAAGCAGTAGAACGAGTCATTACGATACCTGCTGCAATTGCCATTAACAAAGATGGTAACTGAGCAGCCAAACCATCACCAACGGTCAATACAGTATATTTTTGAACCGCTTCACCTGCTGCCATGCCATTCATTAATACACCAACACACAAACCGCCTACTATATTTATTACAACGATGATGATACCTGCCATAGTATCACCTTTTACAAACTTCATCGCACCATCCATAGAACCGTATAAGTTAGATTCGCGTTGTAAGTCTTCTCTTCTTTTTACTGCTTCTTCAGGTGATATTAATCCTGCGTTAAAGTCAGCATCAATTGTCATTTGTTTACCAGGCATCGCATCTAATGCAAATCTTGCTGCAACTTCGGCTATACGTTCAGAACCCTTTGTAATTACCATAAATTGTACTATTGTAATAATTATGAATATTACAAAACCAACAACCAGGTTACCACCTGTTACGAAATTACCAAAAGCATCAATAACTTCACCCGCTTCACCTTTCGCAAGAATCAATCTCGTTGATGCAATAGATAGAACAAGTCGAAACATTGTACCAATCAATATAATAGATGGGAATGAAGCCAATTCTAAAGGTCTTTGTATATACAAAGAAATCATCAATAATAAGATTCCAAGTGTAATATTAAAACTTATCGCAAAGTTTACAATCCAAGATGGAAGTTCAACAATAAGTAAAACAATCAGCAATATTACAAATATTGCCAATCCTATTTCACTTATCATTGATGGTTTTGCACCTTGCGGCTGTGCCATTATCTATTGACTCTCTTCCTGCTTTTTTAATGCTTTTTCTATTATAGAAAGCTGTGTTTCAAGTGTTGCATCAATTAGACCATTTGATGTTTCAACTATCACACCACCCTCTTTTATCTCATTATCTGGAATTACAGAAATTTTTGCTTCAAAATATTCGCCTGAAAATATTTCTGAAATCTTATCCCTAACTATTTCTACATCCTTAGGCATTACTTTTAGTGTAATTTTATTTTCTGTTTTATGTATTTCTTCTACTACACCTTTTATCATAGAAATAATATACTCTTTATCGGTTTCTACCTGCTTATTAATTATTTTTCGCGCAATTTCCATAGAAACTTCATAAATACAATCCGAAACCTTTTCATAAACTTCTGTTTTGTAATTAAAGAACTCTGCAAATTTACTCTTTAAATCTTCTATATCATTCTTAGCTGAGGTTAAACCTTCTTCATATCCTTCTTTCTTAGCTTCTTCCTTTATTGCTACAGCCTCTAGTTGAGCACGAGAAACAATATTTCTATCTTCTGTCCTTCTGTATCCTCTTCTTCTTGTACCTTCACGTCGTTCTTCTCTTTGTTCAAACTTTATATTGTCTAAAGATAAATCTAAATCATCAATATTATTATTTTTAGGTTCTTTTATATTTTTTTCTACTGGTTCTTGTTCCTTTAATTTATCATTTGTTTCTTCTAGTTTTATATCTTCTTTTAATTTTTTATCTACAACAGTTTCAATTATTGGTTCTTCAATAATCTGAGTCATATCTGTAGAATTTTTTACTTTCATATATTTCTTTTTAATTATCATGAATTTTTGCTTCTATTGTTGTTACCAAAGACTGCAATACAAAAGGAGAGAATACATCTGCTGCAGGAAATTTTGTATCTAATATAAATTCTCTAACAGATTCTCTCTCATTAACTGCTATATTACTCAATACGTCAGGTGGTGTGGATTTTATAAGTTTATAATGATTTTTTATTAACTTAGGAACATTTATCACATCTTGAACAGGTAATATTTTCTTTATTTCTTCTAAAGATTTTATAATCACTTTATGATCAATTTTATCTTCAATATTACTCATTTTCATATAATTAATAACATGTTGGACATCTTGTTTATCTAAACTGTTCAAAATTTCGTTAGCTTTTTGTTCGGGAAGCTTCTTAAGAATAATAGCTAATGCAGCAAGTTTAAGCACTTTTTTATCATTCGCTGACGGCATCTTTGTTTCTGCTTGAACATTTGCTTGATTTAATTTTGCTTCATCTTCGGTTTTTTGAACCATATCATTCAAATTTGAAGTATTAACAGCTATTTCATACTGTTTTGGAGACAATACTCCTTTTTTTACTAATTTTTGAAGTTCTTCAGTATAAACTTGCTTAACTTTATCCTCTACAAGATTTATTAGAGCATCCTGCGGCATATTTTTTATTATTGCTAATTTTGCCGTATTAAAAATATTTGCAGCTATAATCTGTAAAATAGCTTCTCTGTTTTGAGGAGGAATTTTCCCCTTAATTAAATCTATAGATTTATGAAAAGTCCATTCACCAATAAATTGAGTCACCAAACTTGCTTGTTCAGCATTAAATTTCAACTGAGTATCATTGCTTAATGCTTCACCTGCCATAAAACAAAATTTTCTAACGGTTTCTACAATATTTTTCTTATCAGCATCCGTTAATATATCAGGAGCAGCGTTTGAACCGGGCTGTTGTAATACTTCCAACGCCTGTTTTGCCAAATCTGTTGCAAATGCTTTATAATCAAAACCGTTAATCGGCATTCCCTACTCTACTCCATTATGATTTTTCAATCCAACTCTTTAATTCTTTTAATGTTTTTTCGCTGTCTGATTGGGCCAAATCAGCTGATACTTCCTCAACAACTTCATCTAAAGAAGCGTCTGTTTCTTTTTTCTTTTCAATTTGTAATTGTTTTTGATGTTCTAATAATTCTTGAGTTAATATTGTCTGCTTTTCGATTAACTCTGCAGCTTTAAGATTAACATCAACAATCTGTTTTTCTTGTTCACTTGTTTTTTGTTTCAAAATTCTTAATTCTTCTTCTTGTTCACTAGAAGAGTCTTTTAGTTTTTTATGAACAAATACAAAACCAACAACCAAACCTGCCAATAATAATACTATAGCCAGCCACCAAGGATTACCGGATGCATCAGGCACAGGTAAATTTACAGGTCTATCTGATGCCAAATAAGGGTCTATAGTTTCTGCAAAAGCAATAGAAACATTATTTGGATTAACTTTTGGAGAAGCAGCCCTTGCTATTTGCGCCTTTAATTCATCTATTGTCATATTTGGCGGCATAGAGTCTGCATTCATTGTAACTGCTATTGATATATTTTCTATTATTCCGGAATTATAATATTCACTTACATGTTTTTTATCAACACCATATGTTTTTTCAGTTGCTTCTCTTGAATAGTTCTTGTTTTGAGAAGATGTAGAAGATGAATTTTGAAGACCATTCGGTAAATATACGCTAACTGCATCAGAACCTTTATTTGTATCTTGAGAAGTATCACCTAAACCTTCTCTGAAAGTTTGCTCAGTTAAAGATGTTTTACCATCCGGATTATACTGAATACTTGTTATTTCTTTAGGAACTTGGTTTAAAGATGTACTTACAGTCACAACATAATTACCATGACCCAATAACATATCCAATTGAGCAGCAACTTTATTCTGCATATATGAATCATTTTCTTGTATCTTTGATATTTGATCATCTATGGATTTTACTAAGCTATTATAGACATTACCATTTGAATCAGTAATAGAAATATTTTCAGCCGATAAATCAACAACACTTCCCATTAACAAACTTTTTATAGCTTTTATTACAGAAGCATCAAGTTTTACACCGCTTGCAACAGTTAACATTACAGTAGCACTAATAGGTTTTTTATCGGCTTTAAAAAATGAACTTTCTGGTATTGATACCAAAACAGTTGCATTATCTATATTTGGCATTTTTCTTATTAATCTTGATAATTCTCCATTAACAGCTCTTGCCAATTTTATTCTTTTATCCTCTCTTGTTGAGGTAAAATCGTTTTTATCAAATATTTCCAGTCCAACATTTTGGTCAATCAATCCACTTTTTACCAAAACCAACAAAGCTGTATCTCTTTGAGAATTTGTATACTTACCACCTTCAAGATATACAGTAGTTTTAGAACCTTCCGCTTTTCTTTTTGCATTAATCTTATATCTTGCTAAAATACTTTGAATTTCTATTGCCTTACCTTGATTATCAGTAGTAACTATATCAAAGGATTCTTTCTCAATTTTATCTATAACTTCACCTGTAGATGACTTTCCACCTACAGATAAACATACAACCAAAATTATTATAAATATCAGGGCACAAACCCCACCAATAACCGAATAAAGTACCGTTTTATTCTGCAATAGTTCTTTTATATTCATAAATCCCTAATCTATATATCATCCTCTACTTGATATTATACTATTATTTTAAATATTGGGTAACTACTTTACACTTATTCATTATATTTTCAAGTTTTTATATAGAAATATTCATAACAGTATTATAAGCTGTTACAACTTTAGAAGTCATTTGAGCTGCAAGGCTTACTCCAAGTTCAGCTTTGGCTACTGCAGTCATAACATCATGTATATCAACATCTGAATTCCCCATCATTTGTTGATTTAATAATTGATCAGGTTTTTCAACTTCTGCATTTAAATTACTAACCATGCCGGAAAGAACATTCTTAAAACTGACACTTTCCTGCTTATTTAGGTTGCTTATACCAAAACCCTTTTGAGAAAATTCATCAATAGGCATTGAAGATGAAACATTTGAAAAAATATTTATATTTGGTACTAATCTATTTTCTATCATGTTTATGCCTTTCTATTACAGATAATTTGCGAGTACATTTTTTACATAATTCTGAGTTTCTCTAAAAGGAGGAACCCCATCATATTTATCAACATTTCCCGGTCCTGCATTATACGCTGCAAGAGCAAGAACAACATTTCCATTATATCTTTCCATCATACTTTTTAAGTATCTTACTCCACCATCTACATTTTGAACCGGATTATAAGGATCACTAACACCTAAAGATTTTGCTGTTGCAGGCATCAATTGCATTAGACCTTGCGCACCTGCAGATGATTTTGCTTTTGGATTATAACCTGATTCTTGCTTTATAACTGCATTTACAAGTTTTTCATCTACACCGTGTTTTTTTGAGATTTTAGATATCATGTCTTTTATTTGAGATTTTTCAGTAGGTCTGCTAACTTCAACATATGGTACTTCAAAGATATTTTGGGATTCGTTAACAACTCCGGATTCATCCTGAGAAATTTTTTGTGCATTAACATTCTTTGAAGTTAACGAACCAAACTTTACATTATTTGCAGGCTTATTTACATTAAATCTGGTATGAACATTTAAAGAAGATTTCATTACATCTTCAAAAGTTTTGAATTCAATACCTTCTGATAATTCTGCCGTTCTGTTTTGTGATTGGACATAATTACTAATCTGCTGTGCTCTTTGAACTGCAGCAGCTTGCCCTGAAGAATTCAATAAATTTTGTATCATACCCGTAAACATTACACACTACCCTTTTATATCATTAACTTCCTATAGTTGCCGCCTTATCTGCCATTGATTTTGACATTGTTATAATTGCTAAACTTGCTTCATAAGCTCTTTGCGCCATTATTGCATCTGTTATTTCAACTAAAGGATCAACATTTGACGCTCTTATATATCCGTTTTCATCTGCATCAGGATGTCCCGGTTTATACAATCTGTCACCTAATGTTGGATCTTCAACAACACCTGCCATTGCAACACTTCCAGAGGCATAAGGAAGAGTTCCCGCTCCAAATGTTGATTCTTTCATCTGATTCATTACGCTCAAAAATGAACTTCTGTCAGTTGATACTACCAATGGAATTTTTCTGACATAATTCGGTGTATCCAAGTTTGCTATATTCTTGGATGATATGTCTAATCTCATGCCGTGAACTTTTAATCCGTCACAGCCTACATTCATTGCGCTTAATATTCCCATTAGCCGTTACCCATATTTATAACTGTTTTCATTTCTGTAATTAATGACGTCATTCTTCTTGCTGCAACTGTATATAACAAAGAATTTTTTTGCATTTCCGATAATTCAGTTGCAGGGTTAACCTTTTCTTCGGAAGTTTCTATCGTTACCGGAGATGGTCCCATTTTTGCTGCCAAAGCAGTTTCTAACGGATTTGCTGTTCCGCCTAAATATTGAGAGAATGATATATCTTTTCTTTTATAGTTTGGAGTATCCATATTCGCAAGATTACAAGAAAGAGCTTTTTGTCTTTCGGCTATTAAATCTAATGCGTGAAGAGTACTTCTCATTGGATTGTTTTCTATAATCATTTACTCACCTTCTATTGATTTAATTGTAATGTTTTTGAATACATATCATTTACCGTTTGCATTACCTTGAAACTTGCAAGCATAGATGCGTTCAATCTTAAAATAGAATTAACTTCATTTAATATATCTATGTTTGTAACTTCCAAACTGCCTTGTTTTAGTTTTGTATGATTTTTTATAAGGACAGGTTCACCTGATTCTGCTGTAAGATAATATTTATTATTATCAGCCTTTTTTAACCCTTCTGGATTTTGAAAATTTACAATTGGTATTATTCCCAGAGTTTCTCTTTGTGTTCCATCATTTGAAAATACTTCAACTTCACCATCTGGTTTTATTGCAATATTTTCATAATTAACAGGAATTTGAATACCGTCACCAACTAAATAACCGTCATTTGTAATCAAATATCCATCTTGATTAACTTTGAATGAACCTTCTCTAGTATATGTAACATCCCCATTTGGAGATGTTACAGGAATAAATCCAGTACCATCTATTGCAACATCAAAATCTCTTGTTGTTCTTTGAATTGCACCTTGAGAAAAATCTGTTCTTTCTACGCCGGTAAGATATCCGTTTTCATCTAACATTTGTTCAAAACGAACAGACTTATATCCATTTGTATTGTAGTTAGATATGTTTGAAGAAATATAACCCATCTTTTCAAATTGAAGTTCTGCGTTATATATACCTTTATTAATTATACCTTGTATTGTTGTCATTAATTACCTTTCTAACTAACTACCAAGAGATGAAATTACTCTTTGTAAATTTGAATTTTGTATTTGATATAATTGCCTGTTTGCTTCAAATGTTCGAGGATACATCATTGCTTGCATAAATTCTGTTTGCAAACTTACATTAGAATATTCATTGTATCCTTGTCTTACATTCGGTGACAAAACAGCAACACCATCTTGACTTACAACAGATAATGTTCCTGCCGTTTCAAATTTCCTTGTTTTATTATTTAAAACTCTTACAACACCATTTAAATCTATTGATATATCTTCGAGTTTTTCAGGCACAAACGGTAAAACAAGAGGAGTCCCCATATTAGTCAATATTTTGTCACCATCAAGAGATAAGATTTCACCGTTCTTATTCATTTTGAATCTTCCGTCTCTTGTTAGTTTAACTCCTTCCTTTGTAAGGACTTGAAAATATCCTTTTTCTGCCAAAGCAACATCTAAAGGGTTCTCTGTCAGTCCAAGTCTACCAACTGTATCATCTGTTGTTGTTGAGATTGCATCTTCACCTATGAACTCAGCAAAAGAAGATACAACCGGTATTTTTCTTTGATAACCGATTTTATCAAATCCAACAACATTCTCATTTGTAATAGCCATAAGTGCAGTTTGCATTCTCATAGCACGAATGTTTTGAATTATTCCTCTTTCTGTAAAATGTACACCGCCGTTTATCATACAATTACCCTTTTTACCTCTATTTAATGATATAATATTGAAAGTCAAAAGTACCCATATTTATGGTTGATATATATGATTTTTATTACTACTTTCTAATACATATATACGATTTTTTAGATGTACAATTTTTTATGTGATATTATGTTGTTGACTGGAATTATCAATGGTTTAGGGTTATGCTCTTCAGGAAAATTATTCTGACAATTTTATTAATATTTTTTATTAATATACAAGAAGCGAATGCAATTAAAATTGGTCTTGAAACTCAAGCAAAAGAGGTAAAAATTGCCTCATCTGTTTATGGTGAAATCTATGACGCATTTCAAAATAAGTTATTATATGAAATTAAACCAATGAAGGTTTATCAATTTAAATCAAAAGGAAAAGAAATTTATGTAGTATCTAACAGACAAGAATTTTCACTTGGGACAAATCAAGTATTAATAAAGACAAAAACACCTGGATTTTTATGTTCAAAAAAAGCTTGGTATAGAGGGAATTTTCTTATTACAAATTGGGGTAACGGCTTAACTTTAATTAATGATGTTCCATTGGAAGATTACCTTAAAGGAGTCGTACCTTCAGAAATGCCATCAAAATGGAATTTGGAAGCACTAAAAGCACAAGCAATTGCAGCAAGGAGCTATGCCGTAGCTACCAAAACAGCAGGCAAACATGCTTCTAAAGGATTTGACCTTGTTGATACGACTGCAGATCAAGCTTATGGAGGAGCAAGTGCAGAAAAAGCAAGAACTTCTCAAGCTGTAGATGACACAAAAGGTATTGTTCTTGTTCAAGATAAAAGAGTTCTCCCTACATATTATCATGCAAGCTCAGGTGGACAAACAAAGGTATGGAGTTCAGGAAGTTCATTCCTGCAGTCAGTTCCTTCTTTTGACTATGGAACAAAGAAAAACGGCCACGGTGTTGGAATGAGTCAACACGGAGCAAATAATCTTGCATCTCAAGGCTATAATGCATATCAAATTTTAAACTACTTTTACAAAGATTTTAAATTTGCAAAATTAAGCGAAAACTGGGACCTATAATTTAAATATTTTTCAATTCATCAGGTATATATTTTGTCCAGTCCTTTTCTAATTTATCAATAAAATGATGTGCATCTAAAACATCATCATAACTTATAGGCAAAGGACATTCTTGAATTTCAAGTGCATCATCATCTTTTTCATCTTTTACAGACAATGCCCCTGTCCCCAATAATGCAAGCCCGAAACTTTTACCGCATTCAGGACATATAATTTGTAAAACAAGCAAGTTTTTCTCTTCTCTTTTTATAAAAATTGCTTCCTCGTCAAAATCATGCTTACATACACTACAGCATAACCCTGAAAATAATTTTTTTAATTTTGATTTATCCATATTACCTCACATTATATAATAGTCACATTTCTATCTACAAATAACGGATGATTTTTTACTAATTATGTTTAAGAAAAAGTCTTTTTGGGTACTGTATTAATGTACAGTTATTAATAAAAAGGAAATGTGTTATGGATGGTCTCTACTTATTGTTGTTCGGTGCACTAATGTATTTTCTATTGATTGCTCTGCCTTCTATGTTCGAAAGACACAGTAATGCACATTAAAAAAGTATTATAAAAGACACGGCAAGAATGCCGTGTCTTTTATTTACATACCTCCACGTACTCTCTACTCAATTTATTAGACATATTATAAAGTAGAAAGTTCCGTGTTTATTTTTCTTCCCAAATTGTTGAATCTTTTGTATCTTTTATTACTATTAATATTGAATCCAACAAATTTCTTACTTTATCTGCTATTGCCCAATTTTTTTCTTTTCTGGCATTATTTCTATATTCAATTATTTTATTCATTAAATCATAGCCTGTAAGTTTCTTATCTTCTTCAGTTAAGAATTCCATTTCATTAACAATTTTTTGCAATCTATTCTGTAATTCTTGTTCAGACATTTTTTCTTTTTCAATATTAAATCCCATAACATCTGTAAGTTTTAATAGAATTGCAGCATATTTTTTTGCACTATTAATATCTTTTTCTGCAACTGCTTTATTTGCTTTTGTTGCAGAATCAAATATAACGGCAAGTGCTTTTGATGTATTTAAGTCATTATCCATTGCATCTTTAAAACTATTAATTTCGTCAGAAGTAGAAACATCAGGCAGTTCTTTTGAATCAACAAATCTTACTACCTCATTAACGGCGGTTTGAATTCTTTTCCAACCTGATTTTGCACCATCTAATGCAACATCTGAAAATTCTACAGGCATTCTGTAATGATTTGTCAATATAAATAACCTTATTGTATTTGCATCATAATTATTAAGTAAAGCATCTATTGAAACAAAATTCTTTAAAGATTTTGACATTTTTTCTTTATTGATAGTAACAAACCCATTATGAAGCCAATAATTAACAAATTTACATCCGTTTGCACATTCACTTTGGGCAATTTCATTTTCGTGATGAGGAAAAATCAAATCTGCTCCGCCGGCATGTATATCAATTGTTTTTCCTAAATGCTTACGAGACATTGCACTACATTCAATATGCCACCCAGGACGTCCCTTTCCCCAAGGGCTTGGATATCCGAATTCTTCATCTTTTTTCCATAGGGCAAAATCTAACACATCCTCTTTAATTGAAGATGTTTCTACTCTTGCTCCTGCCACTAAATCTTCTATCGGCTGCTTACTTAACATTCCATAGTCTTTGAATTTTTTTACTCGAAAATAAACATCACCATCTGCTTCATAAGCATAATCATTTTTAATTAAATCTTTTATTATAGATATCATTTCTCCGATTGTTTTTGTTGCAAAAGGCTCAATATCAGGTTTTAAAACATTTAATTTTTTCATTGAATCTGAAAATATTTCATAATATCTTCTTGATATTACTTCTGCTGTTGTATTTTCCTCTTTTGCTTTTTTTAATATTTTGTCATCAACATCAGTAATATTTCTGCAATACGTCACTTCATATCCTAAAAATTTAAGATATCTGTATAACATATCCCAAGTAATATAACATCTGGCATGCCCTAAATGTGGATAATCATAAACAGTAGGTCCGCATACATACATGCTTACCTTGTTTCCGTTTATTGGAATAAACTCTTCAATGCTGTTTGAAAATGTATTATGTAGTTTCATATTAAAATCCTTTTTCTTTATATTACTACAAAGAAAAAGGATTTTTTAACTGGTTATTATTACTAAATTTTATATAGAATTAAAGTGTTATAATCTTCAGGTTTAATAGTAATTGGAATTTCTCTACCTTGAGAATCTTCTCTTTTTAAATAATAGTAATCTTTTCCATCTTTACTCATTTTAGCAATTTTATATGTAGAATTGTCACCGCTGCGTTCATTTTTAAACTTAGTACCAACTTCAAGACCATGTTTAAGACCTTGTTTTGCATTGGTATTTTCTGCATCAAGAACAATTCTATTATATATAGAGCCTTCTGTTATATCTGTTTTAGTTTCGCTTCTACGCATTTTTTGAGTTAAAGGAGTATCTGCGCCAGACAAATCATGAAGTGTTAAAACAACTGAGCCTTTATCATTATATCTAAGCATTGCTTGAATTTTTTCGCTTGTTTTTACTTCAGATTTACCATCTTTTTGCTTTTCTGACAATGCTACCGGTAATGTAACTGTTGCTCCATCATTCAAAGCACTTAGTTCTTTCTTTGATCTTAAGTTTGCAATCTCATTTACTTTATCATAGAACTCTTTTACAAATTTATAATCATTATCTGAACTATCGTTCAACCATTCCCAATGAATAACATTTCTGTTTTGTTGATGATAATTTTTAGCTTTTGTTTCGTAACCTGCAGCACCAACTCTATCACCTGCAAAATCAGTAGGACTACCAGGTAAAGTCACTAAAAGTTTGTACATTGAATAATATCTGTCAAAAGCAGGAATTAAAATTGATTCCAATACTTTTGCTTCTATTTCTTCCTTATTCTGGATAGGAGTACCTGTTTTATATTCAACCTGATCAAGTACAGATCTTATTGCAATTTCAAAAGGTCTGGTACCAAAAGCAGTTGCATCAAATGTCTTGCCCTTGAATAAACCTTGAGATAAATCACTTATAGCATTATTTATTTCCGTTTTTAAAATAGAATCAAATAATGTTTTATCAAAAGCCTCATTTAATCTAGCACCCATTGCTACTGCCATCGGATTAACTTTATCAAAATCAATATCTGCTTCGTTTTGTTGCATTACCTCTGCAGCAATTGCTCTGTGTGTTTTTGGTTCACCTTTACTATTCTTTATTGTTGAAGATATTTTATCAGGTGCAAAGTCAGAATTAAATAGACCTAAATCTAATGCTAAACAATGTAATGCTCTTGGTTTATCATGATTTCCAAAGAATGTATAAGAATTTACAACACCATCCTCCGGACTTTGAAATAAAAATCCGGGGTTTGTACCGGACCAACCGGCATCCATTTTATTTCTGAGTTCATGATTCTTACCTTCCTTTGACATCCAACTTGGATTTCCATTTTCAAAAGAATAATTTGCAAATAAATCTGGTAATAAAGAGAAGAAATAATTATAATTTGCTACCGAAGTAATTCCTGTCTCTTGCAAAAATTTTCTTTCAGCATCAGCATCACTTGAGAAAACTGTTTTATCTTCATCTTTAAATAAGTCATATAAATCAGTAAGTTCTGCTGTTGTATATGCATGAGGATTTATTTCAAGTACAGATTGATTATATAATTTCCAGAAGTTAATAACATTTTTCCAAGCGGATGTCATATTATCAGCGTCTGACCTTACAGAATCAATTGAAGCAATATCCTTTGCAGCATCAATTCTCCAACCAAGACCGGATTCTGTTCTATCTATAATCATTTCTGCTACTTTAAAATCATTTAAAGAACGATACTTAAATCTATTTGAAATTTTATCTTTTATAGCTGAAAAATCAGATAATTCCATATTATTAATTCCCTGTTGTAATAAATCAACAACAGTAGCTGCTTCTTCTTCAGAAGTCATTGAATTAAATGGAATACCTAAAGACTGCATTGTTATTTTTTCAGAATCTACATCTGAGAAATCAATAATTCCTTTATCACTTACTTTTATTTCTGCTTTTGGAGCTAAAGCTTTCGTAATTATATACTTCGTAAGTTCCGGAGTCACTTCTGAAATTACATATTTACCATAATCTGTGACCATACCATCTTCAGAAATTCCCGGAATATCCTTTAAAACAGCATTAATAATAGGAACTACAGCTTTTTCATATATTCCATCCATTTTAGAATAAACTTCTCGATATTTTTCCGGAAGATTTGGGTTATCAGCTCTTGTTAAATCGTATCTAGAAATACCAAGTTCCTCTTCTATATTGGGTCTTTTTGTAATATATGGGGATGTTATTATTCCCAAAAGATTTGTTGCAAAAGGAAGAGTTTCTAACGGAACATCCATTGATTGTCTTAATATATAATCAGAAACAGTATAATCATTTCCTATTCCTTCTGGATTAATATCCGCCCTCATATCAGCATCATCCAATCTTCTTAAATGATAATTATCATTTAAAACATTTTCTATAACTTCCAAATCTACATTTTCTAAGACAGATGACGGAAGAAAACCATTATTAGCCAATTGTCTGATTGCAGACATATATTCTTCCGCTGTTTCAGCTTTTCCTGCTATTACAGTTGAAGCATATTTCAACTGAGTATCTGCAGTTAACTTTGTCCAATATTTTCCTGAATTTACAGCATAATCTCTAACAGCCAAAGCACCTCTGTCAAAATCTGCAATAGCCTCAGCTCTTTCAGCTTCAGGAATTTTTAAAAATCTGGAATCGTCTTTGTCACTTCTATAAAAATTCAATTTTGCTATATCAACATTACCGTCCCAAACTTCTAAACCTGCTGCAGCACTTTTATTTACAACATTAAAGTATGTAAAATTCGAAACTTTCTTAATTGTTTCAATATTTGATAAGTCTAATGATCCTTCTTCCTTAATTACATTTTTTATATTACGTTCTAATTCTGCAGGATTTACTTCAATTGGAAAAGGATATACAGCATCATCATGCTTTGTTATATCGTATATATTATCCGTATTCTTATTGTCATATGTTGTCATACGACTTGGAGAATCAGATGTTTTTTGGTCTTCACTGGCCAATCTTTCATCATAAAATTGAATATAAGTTGGCATTGTTGGATTATAGTTCTGATTTTCTTTTTCATATTTTCCATCAATAGTCACCGTGAACGGAGCATTGATAATTTTCATTCTTGTATAATTACATTTGTCCGGTAATATACCAAGTGAGATTTTTTCATCTGACCTAAAAAGATTTTTAGAAACAGAATTTGGTCCTTTTCTTAAAAGCTCAGATAAGTGAATACCACCAAATCCTTCATTTACCAAAGCTGCATCTGCAATCCAATTAATTCCGTTTTTAAATAGTTCTTCTTGTAATTTACAAAAATCTCTTTCATTTCCAAGATTAGGTGCTACTTGATATGCATTTTCTGTCCAGTATAAATGTGAAGAAATAGTATCTTTTGTAAAAGGAGTCCCTACAATTCTTTTTATTCCTTCTTTCTGTAATTGAGGTAATCTTGCAATTATACCATACAAATTACCACCTAACTTATTAGCATGATTTCTAACACTTGATAGTGCTTTAGCTCTTAAACTTTCATTTAAGTTTGGTGTACTACTTTTATTCTCAATTCCAGGATAATAACCATCAGGCATAATTAACTGCATTGGACCATTTTTATTAATTATTGCACGATTAGAAAGTATAACATTGTATTTGTTATCTGTATTTTCGGTATCAAAAATACCTATTACGCTTCCATTATCGTATGCATAGGAGCTTTTTCCTGAATTTTTATCTGTTAATTTAAATCTATAAGCAAAACCTTCAGTAGAATCTATCTCTGGAAATTCTGAAATATCAGCACTAATTCCACCATCAATCATTGGCATTGATACTGCCGGAGTATTTTTTTCCGCAATAGAGAAATTTCCGTTAGCATCTTTTTCTATATTAAATAATTCTAGCTCACACTTATATTTGTTTGGATCATACAAATAGAAAAAATCATGCTTCTCGTATCCCATTTTATCTAACGATTTTTTATGTCCCGTAAATGCCGGATTAAGTGCTTTTAAATTACTTTTTTGTATATTCACATTTAGCTCCTTCTCATGCAGAAAATCATACTTTATTAATTCACCTAAAAGGTTTTTCTTGCTTTAATTATATATTCTATTTAACAAAAGTTTACATGATTTTTTGTTAAATATTGTAAAAATTTACTATATATATACAATATTTTAACAATTCAGGACATTTTTATACATTAAAAGTTTATCGGAGAAAGTATGTCTAATTTACTAATTCCACAAAACTCAAATATCAATAACGAGATTGCTGCAAGCAAATTGTTTTCTAAATCTTCAACTGGAAGATATATTGAAGCACCTCAAAGCTTGCCAAAATATTCTATTGATAAAGCATTACAAGAAAAAGACGATTTTAGAAGAACTATTATTCAAGAACAAAATAAAGGATTATATAAGAAAAAAAACAATCCATTTCTAAAAATAGGTCTGATTCTTGCCGCTGTAGGAGGATTTCTGCTGTTTAAGAAAAAGTTAAATTAATAAAAATTTAGAATATACACTTTTTTAACAATTTTTTATTTTTTTCTTTTTATATTTAACAAATTAATAAAAATAACCGGAGCAAAAATGGAAATAAGGGTCTCTCAATCATATCCCAATAATAATTGCAAAATAAACAATACAAGACTAGCATCAACATATAAATCTGATGTAAATTATGATGCTTTTATTACATCAAAAAATAGAACACAAACATCTTTTTCCGGATTATTTTCCAAAATTTTTAGTAATAAATCAGCCTTTCAAGAATCTAAATTTTTATTAAATGATATTCCTAGTGAATTCGCAGCACAAATTTCATCCGGTATAAAAAGAGTTATGGACTGTAATATACCTGCACAAAATTTTAATTGTGTTATGACTCCTGATGAACTAAGAGAAATATTACCAGACCTAAAACAAGATAATTTCTTAGCTACAGAAAAAAATCAAAAACGAGGTATATACTGCGCTGATTTAGATTACCAAACAAGTTTTTCAAGTGGAAATGAAAATATTTTTGACATATTAGACAATGTTGCTCAATATGCAAATGATTACTATGATCAAACAGGTAAAAAATTCATATTTGCACTCACAGATAGAGATTCTATAGAAGGTGTACAACATGCGTTAAGAATAATTGGCTCAAACCCTGAAAAATTCCAAAATGTTAAATTTGTTCCTGGAATAAAAATGTCATTTGCACATGAAGCCCCTAATTCAAATCTAGGATATGAAAACAGTGATATGTTGATATATGGAATTAACCCTTTTTCTGAAAATGTGATAAATTTTGTTGAAACAACTATACGCAAAAGACAAAATATGACTATTAATTTTATAAAACAAGTTAATCAGCTTTATCCTGAATTTGCATATAGTGTAATAGAATTTGCACAACAGAACAGAATTAAATATAAAAAAGGCTTCTGTGTCTCCAATTTATATTGGAGAGCTAGAGAATATGCTGAAACAAAAGGTGATACTGCTATCAAGGGTATTTCAATGGTACCCCAAGAAATTCTATCTGAAGCAGAAGAAATATTAAATGAATTAGACCAAGTATTTTTAGGTTCTAATAAAGGAGGATTTTCAGCATTAGGTTCAGAAATTATTAAAGATGAAGAAGTAAATAAAAGTATTAAAGAGGTATTCAGTAAATATTCCACTCACTATGATGATGAATCTGAAAAAGTTGTGTCTGAAGCTGAAAATTTATATGATGATATGATAGAATGTTTAGGTAAAGAACCGAATAAACCCGTTCTAGCACTTGCTTCACCTTATTATTTTTCTCATTATTATGAAGCAAAAGATCCTGATACATTTGAAAAAGTGCTTGAATTTATGAATAACTTACAATGTAAATCAAATGATATGTTACTAGCTTTTGAATCTGTTGCTCCCAGTTATGATATAGATTCGAATCTAGTAACAATGAGTGGAAACTTATTGGATAAATATGAGGGCAGTCACAAAATAAATCTCTTTAATGAATATATTAGAAAAAACACAAGCTTGTATGAAGTTGGCGGAAGTTTTGCAAATAGGAATAATTAACTATTTATTTAATGAAAGATTATATGTTAAAACGACATCGTTCCCTTGTTCAGAAATATAAAGTACATCATCCTTTATATAGAGAAAATAGGGTTTAGAAACATTTTCCATAAATACGCTTACATTTCCGCCTTTTGTAATTTTTAATATATTGTTTGCTTCAAAATTTGCAACATATATATTGTCATATGTGTCTATTGCTATTCCTACAGGACCATCCAACAAATAATCCTTAACGAAATTTGACTTATTTTTATTTTTGTCTACTTTAACAATAGAATTATCTGAATAACAAGCTACGAAAATGTTTCCTTCTGAGTCAACCACCATGCCTGCAGGAGAATTAAATTTATCAATCAATATCCTTTTATTCTTGTTAGCTGTAGTAACTTTTGAACGTTCAATTCTATTTTTTTGAGTATTAAACTGTTCCATTGAATCATTGTACAATTGTTGAACGATACCATAATATTCATAATCATCAGGAATATACTTTAAGTACTTCATTGCTAACGAATAATTCTTCCTGTTATATGAAATTTTTGCAGCTTGAAGAATAGAATCATAATCATATGGATTAAGCGCTATAATTTTTACATATGTATTATACGCTTCATCATATTTTTTTTGAGTTACATAAATTGAAGCAATATTATAATAGGCATCAGTCATTTTAGGATTATATTCCAATGCTTTTTGAAAAGAAGCAATGGCACTATCATATGCTTTTGTTCTTACCAAATCAACACCATGCTTATAAGCAGATACCGCATTCTGCATATCTTCATCAGAAATTTCTGCTTCATTTGCATATACTTGCAAACCAAACAGCATTGATAACTGAATAAAAAATATAGTTATTAAAAAAAGTATTTTCTTTTTCATTACACCAAAGTCATTGAAGGAATACTATAATTAAATTGTACAGCTTCTTCCAGTTTGAAGGCAACATTTAACAATTTTGTTTCTTCCAAACAATTTGCCTGAAGTTGCAAACCTATTGGCATTCCTGAATTATCAAGTCCTACAGGAATATTCATTGCCGGAATTCCTGCTAAATTTGCTGTAATAGTTGCAATATCTGTTAAGTACATGCTTAACGGATCTTCAACTTTTGAACCAATATCAAATGCCGTATGAGGGCATGTTGGTGACAAAAGTACATCAACTTTCTTAAATGCATTATCAAAATCATTTTTAACAAGTCTTCTCAATTGTTGAGCCTTTTTATAGTATGCATCATAATAGCCTGAACTTAAAGCATATGTTCCAAGCATTATTCTTCTTTTTACTTCATCACCAAAACCTTGAGCTCTGGTTTTTACATACATATCATATAACGTATCAACGTCTTTTGCTCTGTATCCGTATTTTACTCCGTCAAAACGAGCTAAATTTGAGCTTGCTTCAGCAGTTGCAATAATATAATATACTGCTATTGAATATTTTATTAGAGGAAGAGAAATTTCGATTATCTCTGCACCCATTGATCTATATGTTTCAATTGATTTTTGAACAGCAGATGCAACATCAGCAGCTAAACCATCTGAACATAATTCTTTTATATAACCTATTTTAATACCTTTTAAATCTTTTCTTAAATCCTTTGTAAAATCAGGAGCTGGCTGATTTAATGAAGTAGAATCTTTTTCATCATGTCCTGAAATTACATTCAATAACAAAGCCGCATCTTCAACCGTTCTGGTTATAGGTCCAATTTGATCTAAAGAAGAAGCAAAAGCAATTAAGCCATATCTTGATACTCTACCATATGTAGGTTTTAAGCCAACTAACCCACAATAACTTCCAGGAAGTCTTATACTTCCGCCAGTATCAGAACCCAATGCTACAGTTGCTTCACCTGCAGCTACTGCAGCAGCACTTCCGCCAGAACTACCGCCTGGCACTTTATTTAAATTCCAAGGATTTCTTACTATTTTTGTTGCTGAATTTTCATTACTTGAACCCATAGCAAATTCATCCATATTTGCTTTACCTATAATAGGTATTAAATTAGCTTTAAGCTTTTGAGAAACAGTTGCATCATATGGAGAAACAAAATTTGCCAATATCTTACTTGACGCTGTCGTTGGATATGATTTCAAGTTTATATTATCTTTAAGTGCAAGAGGTATACCGGCTAAAGGCATAATTTCTTCTTTATTTCGAATTTTTTCATCTACTTTTCTTGCTGTTTCAAGTGCAAAATCTTTCGTTAATGAATTATATGCACCTATTTTTTCATCAATACTTTCCACTTGTTTATAAACTTCTTCTGTTAACTCTACAGCACTAACTTCTTTATTTAATAATGCTTTTCTTTGTTCTACAGAAGACTTTGTTATTAATTCACGAATATCCAATTTTAATACCTCTCATGCTCTTTTGTTTAATATTATAAATTAAAGATTATTAAAAAGTAACTTTTTACCTTTTCTTTTTATAATGTTATTATATAAAATATTGAAAAAAGGAAACTGCTTTGGCTATCATATCAGACGATGAAAATGTAAACTATAAAAAGAAAAGAAGTGAAGATACAACATCAGAAGAAACTTCTTATGATATGTCATTTGAAACAAGTATAAGACCTAAATTTTTTGAGGATTACGTGGGTCAATTCGCATTAAAGTCTACTCTTAAAATTTCAATAGAAGCTGCAAAAAAAAGAGAATTACCGCTAGACCATATACTATTCTACGGTCCTCCAGGATTAGGTAAAACAACTCTTGCGTCTGTTATTGCATCAGAAATGAATACGAATATTAAGATAACTTCTGCACCTTCTTTGGAACGTCCAAGAGATATTATAGGGATTTTAATGTCTTTAAAAGCAGGAGATATCCTTTTTATTGATGAAATACACAGATTAAATAAAATTTCAGAAGAAATATTATATCCTGCAATGGAAGATTTTTACCTTGATATGACAACCGGAAAATCTCAAACATTAAAATCGGTAAGAATACCGATACCCAAATTTACTCTTATTGGAGCAACAACAAAAGCTGGTTCTTTATCAAGTCCATTACGCGACCGTTTTGGTTTAATCCATAGGCTTGAATTTTATACAGAAGAAGAACTTACTAAAGTAATTCAAAGAACTGCAAAAATTTTAGATATTGACATTGAAGAAGAAGGTGCAATTGCCATTGCAAAAAGATCAAGAGGAACTCCAAGAATTGCAAACAGACTTGTTAAAAGAGTTCGAGATTTTGCAATTGTTAAATCAAATGGTTTAATTGATTCAGCAACGGCCAATAATGCTCTTGATATACTGCAAATTGATAAATTTGGTCTGGATAATACAGATAGAACTTTATTAAACATTATTGCAGAAAAATATAATGGCGGACCTGTTGGCATAGAAACTCTTGCTACAGCACTTGGTGAAGATTCAAAAACCATTGAAGATGTCTATGAACCATATTTAGTACAAAAAGGGTTTTTACAAAGAACTCCAAGAGGAAGAAAATTGACGCCTTTTGCTTGCAAATGTTTTAATTTTAGAAATACAGATATTCAACAATCTCTATTTTAATTAAAAATAAAATGCTATAATAATCTTAAATCATAATATTTTATTATTGGAGGTATAAATGTCTGTAATTATTTTTGTTGTACTTATTATTCTTTTACTATCGTATATCATTGGCGTATACAACAAAGGAATAACGCTTAGAAACTATATTAAAGAAGCTTTCTCAACAATGGATGTATATTTAAAAAAACGTTGGGATTTAATTCCTAATTTAGTTGAAACAGTAAAAGGTTATGTTAGTCATGAACAAGATGTTCTAAAGAAAATTACGGAACTTAGAAATAAAAATTATTCAGGGTTATCTGATGCTGAAAAAATGAATCTAAACTCAGAACTTGGTTTTGGATTAGCAAAACTTATTGCTGTTGCAGAAAACTATCCTGACTTAAAAGCAAACCAAAATTTCTCGAACCTGATGCAAGAACTTTCTCTAATTGAGGAAGATATAGCAAATTCAAGAAAATACTATAACGGTAACGTAAGAGAATTTAATACATTTATCCAGTTATTCCCGACAAATATTATCGCTGCAGTTTTTGGTTTTAAAGAAGAAAAATTATTTGAAATAGATGACAAACAAAGAGAAAATGTAAAAGTTTCTTTTTAAATTAATGATTAGAAAAAGAGAGCTTCCTAAAATAGGAAGCTCTCTTTTTTAACTATAGCCACATGGCTAATAGACAACTGGGTAGTATTAATTGTAATATTTACTTATTAAATACCATTTAAACTAAACATTATTTACAAAATAATGTAATCATTCCAACAAATATAACCTTTATGGAGAAATCTATAAAGATTTTTTTTAATTTTAATATTGATTATTTGTCATTAGACTTTTATACTTTTTATATGAAGAAAATTTTTTATTTAATTACAATTTCATTTATCCTTGTTACAGCATCAATGAACTTGGCTGAAGCAGAAGTTTTTTCAAATGATAAGATAGATTTTGAAAAATTACAAAATGCACAAAAAATCATACTTGACCTGCAAAAAGATGCAGAAATACAAATAGAAAAGGGATATGGACCTTTTGTCGCAGCTATATATGATAAAGATGGTAACCTTATTGTTAAAACTGCCAATTCTGTACTTACAGAAAAATGTAGCAGTAATCACGCAGAAATGAACGCAATAAAAGAAGCTGAAAGAATTTTAGGCACGCACGATTTAGCTCCTTATAATCTAAGTTTATATGTAACAGCAGAACCTTGTATGATGTGTCTCGGCGGAATTATGTGGTCCGGTATAAAAAATGTATATTTTGGAGTACCTTCAAAACAAGTTGAAAAAATAACAGGATTTGATGAAGGTTTTAAGCCTCACTGGTTAAAAGAATTTAAAAAACGCGGTATCATTGTATATGGAAATATAGAACCTGAAGCCGGTGAAAAAGTTTTAGATTCATATATTAAAAGCGGAAAAAAAGTCTACAAACCTTCAAGGAACAAATAAATTTATTTGTCTGACAGTTGTTCCAATATCTTAATTACTTTAGGATTCTCTACTTTATAACAAATCTGGTTCCCATTACGATGGCTTACAAGGACTTTTGCACTTTTCAATATTGATAAATGCTGAGAAACTGTTGGTTGAGGAATTCCCAAACATTCGCTCATCCTATTCACATTACACTCGGTCTTTTTCATTAAATTATAGGCTATTGTCAAACGTGTTGGATGTGCTAATGCTTTAAATATTAATGCATATTCTTCGATATCAATATTTTCATTGGTTTTCATATTATCAGAATATTACGATATTCGAATATTGTCAAACCAATATATAATATTGACCAAGTCCTAAAATTTTGATAATATGAATATGCTAATATGCGAATATACTAAAATTAAGAAGGTAAAAATGAGAGTAATAATAATAGGCGGTGGAGCTTGCGGCGCAAGCTGTGCAACACGATTAAGAAGATTAGACGAAAATTGTGAAATAACAATATTAGAAAGAACAAATGAAGTATCAATAGCAAATTGCGGCTTACCATATTATTGCGCTGATATTATAAATGACAGAGAAAAAATTCTTGTTTCTAATCCGGAAAAGTTTAGAAATATGTTTAAAATAGAAGTTAAATTAAACACAGAAGTTACAGAAATAAACAGAAATGAAAAATTTGTTTTAACTCAAAATAATGAGAAATATTATTATGACAAATTAGTTTTAGCGCAAGGTGCAAATCCTATAAAACCGAATATTGATGGCATAAACAGCAGAAATATATTAACACTAAGAACATTATCTGATGCGGACAATATAAAAAAATATATTTCCGAAAATAATGTGAAAAAAGCAATAGTAGTAGGTGGCGGATTTATTGGTGTAGAAATGGCAGAAAATTTGGCGCACCTTGGCATAGAAACAAAATTAGTTGAATTATCGGATCAAATACTTACGCCTATTGATTACGAAATTGCTTGCTTCGCACAAAATGAGATGAGAGCAAATGGAATAGAATTAATTTTAGCAGATGGTGTAAAAAGCTTTTCTGAAAACGAAATAGAACTAAACTCAGGAAAAAGAATTCCTTTTGATATCGTTATATTGTCAATTGGAGTAAATCCTGAAACTACACTTGCAAAAAATGCCGGACTTGAAGTAAACAGGGGTATAAAAGTCAACGAATATATGCAAACATCTGACGATGAAATATTTGCAGGCGGTGATAGTGTAGAAATAAAGAGTTTTATTAATGATGATGATGTCATAATTCCATTGGCAGGACCGGCTAACAGACAAGGAAGAATTATAGCTGATAATATTTGCGGAATAAAATCGACCTATAAGAAGTCTCAAGGTACATCTGTTTTGAAAGTATTTGATTATACAGTTGCTTGCTCAGGTTATAACGAAAAATTATTAAAAAGAATGCAAATTCCATATTGGAAAATTTTAACCTTTGGCAATTCACATGCCGGTTATTACCCAAATTCAACATCAACATTATATAAATTGCTATTTAATAATGACGGAAAAATTCTTGGAGTACAAGCAGTCGGACAAGATGGCGTTGAAAAAAGAATTGATGTTGTTGCTTCTATAATGAGAAATAACGGCGGCATACAAGAATTATTAGATAGTGAATTATGCTACGCGCCGCCGTATTCTTCCGCAAAGGATCCTGTTAATATACTCGGCATGTGTGCTGATAATGTTTTAAAAGGGCTTGTAAAACCCGCATATTATGAAGATATTGAAAATTCTTATATTATAGATGTAAGAATACCAGACAGTTACAGAACTAAAACAATAGAAGGTGCAGTAAATATCCCGCTGGCTTCTTTGAGAAACAGACTTGAAGAAGTCCCAAAAGATAAAAAAGTCATTTTGGTATGTGATTCCGGCTATACAAGTTATTTAGCATCAAGAATACTAATACAAAACGGGTTTAATAATGTATATTCTTTAATGGCAGGAATGAAGCTTTATAAAGAAATTCAAAAGGATAAAGAATCTAAAGTGGTAAGAAAAGAACCATTATTTGCAAGTGTAAAATCTAAAGAAAACATTTTAAAAATAGATGCGTGCGGTTTGTCTTGCCCAGGTCCTATTATGAAACTTTCTGATAATATTTCGGAAATAAACAATGGAGAAATTCTTGAGATAACATCTACAGATAAAGGATTTTATTCTGACGTAGAGGCTTGGTGTGATTCAACAAATAATACACTGCTTAACTTAGAAAATAAAGATAAAAAAATAATAGCAACAATACAAAAGGGGAAAGCAGTTATAAATCAAAACAATAAAAAAAATGCACAAACAATTGTTGTTTTTTCAAATGATTTAGATAAAGCACTTGCTGCTTTCATTATTGCAAACGGAGCAAAAGCAAGCGGTAAAGATGTAACTTTATTCTTTACCTTTTGGGGCTTAAACATTCTAAGAAAAAGTAATGTAAATGCGAAAAAGTCCATAATAGATAAAATATTTGGATTGATGATGCCACAAGGAGCCGAAAAGTTAACTCTATCAAAAATGAATATGGGTGGGCTTGGGACATTTATCATGAAAAAAGTTATGAAATATAAAAATATCTCGACTTTAAATGAGCTGATAAAACAAGCCCAAAATCAAGGAATTAAATTCATTGCCTGCAAAATGAGTATGGATGTTATGGGTATAAAAGAAGAAGAATTAATTGACAATGTTGAAATAGCAGGTGTAGCCAAATATATAGCCGAAAGTAATAATTCAAATTCTAATTTATTCATATAAAAATAAGGAAAAGGAGAAAAATTATGAAATCAGTAACAACATTTGACTTGCAGTATGCACACAGATTTTACGGATTTAAAGGAGAAGCTCAATATTTACATGGGCACACAGGTACTTTAACCATTGAAGTTGAAGACTCTGTAAATATGGGTGTAAATATGGTTTTCCCATGTAATGAAATTCAAAAAACAGCTTGGGAAGTATTAAAAAACTTTGACCACGCAACTATATTAAGAGAAGATGACCCATTATTACCTGCAATACTTGAAGTATATGAAAAACAAGGCATAAAAAACGGAGCTCCGCAAAATACAATGAAAGGAGAAGCATTCAAAACAGAATTGGCTACAGCCTATCCTGATTGCAGGTTAGTTGTAACAAAAGAAACTCTTACCGTTGAAGGAATGATAAAGATAGTGTACGAACTATTAAAAGATAAACTAAATATTTCTAAAATTACATTTACAAGCGGTGTTAATGTAGCAACAGAAGATTACAAAGTTAATAAAACAATGGAAAGATGTCCATTATGTGGAATATCATTAAACAGTGAAGGCGTTTGTCCAAAATGCGGATATAAAAAATCTAATTAATATATTAAATAAAAGATAAAAGACTCGGAATGTAAGACCGAGTCTTTTTTATTGAAAACCTATGGCAATTTTATAGCACTTCTAATTTTATATAATTATTATGATTAATAATTTTTATGAATTTGAAAGAAAGAATAAATATAACACTAATTGTGACACAGATAATTGGTGTTTAAGTCATCATTTTAATTCTTATAAAGAATATACTAAAAATGGACTTTTTGAGAAAATAAATGGTTTCTTACGATACGGTATTACAGATGACATTTTTACAGAGAATTATATAAGAAATTTGGATAAATTATTCGAAACACTTCCCCAAAAACTCAGAAATACTGTTCCTTTAGAAGTATATAGAGGCATAAAGTTAAATCCAGAGTTAGAACAATTAATAAATGGAAAGTTAGATTCAGATATATATTTAGACAAAGGATTTGTATCTACATCTAAAAGCAAATCAATTGCAAAACAATTTATGGGCGAAGATGGTGTTCTTTTCCACATTATAATACCTAGAAATTCTGTAATTATAGATGATGAAAAATTACCTTCGTATGCAAGGTCATTTATGAAAACAGAGCAAGAAGTTTTATTACCAAGAAACGCTCAATTTAAGATTTTATCATATAATCCAAAAACAGGAATTGTAGAAGCAGAATATATAGGACAAAAACAACCTCTTGAAATGCCACAAAAAATAATACTTCAAACACATCAAGAAATTTTTGGAGAATATAATAAAATTTTACTAAACAAAAAAGTTCCAATTGATGACTTTAAATAAAAACTTTAATAAATAAAAAACAGGCTGAGAATAAACTCAGCCTGTTTTTATATTTAATCAATTGGTTTTTGAGAGTGAACTCTATCCGCTTTCCTATGTTCTACTTTTTTTTACAGCTTCAGGTCCAAAATGCTTATGGATTTTATGCATTTCATGATGTCTTGGTTCCCCTTTTAAATGATGTGGCATTGGTCTTCTGTCAAAATGATACATTTGTTGATGAATTGGAACAATACGTATTGGAATTGGGTGCATCGGAGGTCTATGCAGTGCTGTAAACAAACAAAGTGCAAAAAATACGCCAACAAAGCTTCCTGTTGCAACTATTATGAACTTTTTAAATTCTTCTGATAAACAAGAACTCTTTTTTACTTCATTTTTTTCTTCTTTTATTTCTTCTAAGTTTTTGTTTTCGTCTGTCATAATTGACTCCTTTACTTATCTTTTAATTTAGTTTTTGCTTTCTATTTATTCAAACGAAATTAAAATGAAATAGTTCGTTTTTTATTTTAACATTTTTTTTGTATAATAAACATTGCTATATTATAAACAATTAAAAGGTTTAAAATTAATGGAATCTATCCTATACCCGTTTGTAGCTAAGTTTAACGAATATTTATCTAATTATATTCTCGTATTTATGCTTGTTGGAATTGGGGTTTGGTATAGCATTAAAACGAAATTTGTTCAAATAAGATGTTTTAAAGAAGGGATAAAAAATTTATTTGGAGAGATTAATATTTTTGATAAAAGCCATCCGCACAGTATGACTTCGTTTCAAGCATTATCAACAGCAATCGCTGCACAGGTAGGAACAGGTAATATTGTTGGAGCTTCAGGAGCTATTTTAGTTGGAGGACCTGGGGCTATTTTTTGGATGTGGGTTATAGCGTTCTTTGGAATGGCAACGATATATGCAGAAGCAACATTAGCCATTAAAACAAGAATTATTGAAACGGATGGAAAAATCAAAGGCGGTCCCGTATATTATATAACTACTGCTTTTAAAGGAAAATTCGGGAAATTTTTAGCCGGATTTTTTGCGATTGCAATTATTTTAGCACTCGGATTTATGGGGTGTATGGTTCAATCAAATTCTATTGCTTGTTGTATGCAAACTGCTTTTGGAATTAAACCTTTTATTATGGGAATAATTTTAGTTATAGTATGCGGAATCATATTTATTGGAGGAGTAAAGAGGCTTGCATTAGTAGTAGAAAAAATTGTTCCGTTTATGGCATTATTTTTCATTATTGGCGGACTTATTATTTTAAGCGCAAGACTTAAATATATACCTGAAACATTTTATATGATTTTCAAATATGCATTTATGCCTCAAGCCATATTGGGCGGGAGTTTTGGCTATGCATTAAAACAAGCAATAAGCCAAGGTGCAAAAAGAGGACTCTTTTCAAATGAAGCAGGTATGGGATCAACTCCACATGCACACGCTCTAGCAAATGTAAAAGACCCACATACACAAGGTACAGTTGCTATGATAGGTGTATTTGTTGATACTTTTGTAATATTAACCTTAAATGCACTTATTGTAATTTCTACTTTATATACAAAGGATGGACCTTTATTTAATGGGTATACAGAAGCAGTAATGAATATTCTTAATAAAACAAATTTGGTACAAACTGCATTCGGAACCATCTTCGGAAATTCAATCGGAGCAATATTTGTAGCAATTTGTCTGTTTTTCTTTGCTTTTTCTACAATATTAAGCTGGAATTTATTCGGGAAAGTAAATGTTACATATCTATTTGGCAAAAAACATCCGAAAATCGCAGAATTTATTTATATGATAATCGCGTTATCGTTTATTATGATGGGAAGTCTAATTTCAAGTGACTTTGTTTGGGAACTTACTGATATGTTTAACAACTTAATGGTAATTCCAAATGCAATAGCATTATTTGCATTGACTGGTGTAGTTGTTAAAATTGCGCATATGAATAAAGAAAATAATATTTCTTAAAAAATATCAATCAAAAAAATACTTAATATCAACTTTAAAAAACTCTGATAAATAATATAAGGTTTCAATACTTGCTAAGTTTTTTCCTCTTTCAATACAAGAAATATGTTCTCTTGACATATTTACAGATTCTGCAAGTTTTTCTTGACTCAATCCTTTTTCAAGTCTCAAAAATCGAACTTTTTTACCTATACTGTTTTTTAATTTGCGTATACTCATATTTTCATGTTTGCATGTAATACGAATATTACAGTAAGATGCATATTACATTTATGGGGTTTTCCCCATATTTTAAGGATGTTTACAGCATTTTATTTTTATGATATTATCCTGTATAATTATTTACTACAAATTATAAAATCAAATTATTTATAAAAGAAAGATACTATAGTTCTAAGATTAAATAGTCATCTAGCTAATTTAAATAGAAAATTTTTCGGATTATAATTATAATATCAAGCTAAATTTAAATAAAATTTGCAGTAAATAAGAACAGTTTATAAAAAAATATAAAATATAAAATTTATTATGGTCGTTTTACGTAGATGTATTGAATTTATAAATATAAAATAATATCTAGTGAGGTTGCAAGATGGAAAAGACAAATAACACAAATTTAAAAACAAAACAAAACATTGAATTTGTTTGTCTTGCTTGTTGTACTTGTAAAAGACCTATAATGCTTGAAAAATCTCTTGCTTCTGTTAGTAAATTAATTATTCCTCAAGGCATAAGAATAGAACTTGTCATAATAGACAATGATGAACAAGAAAGTGCAAAAAATACAGTAGAAAAAATAATAAATGATTTAAAAATGCCATTACATTATGTAGTTCAGAAGGAAAGAGGCTTATCAAAAGCGAGAAATACAGCTATAGAAGAAGTTATAAAACTAGGAGCGACTCATATTCTATTTTTTGATGATGATGAAATTCTTGATGAAAAATGTTTATCTGAACACATTAAACTTTATCAGAATAGTGAAAAAGCAATTATTAGTACTGGTCCTACAACTACGATATTTATAGATGAATTACCAAATTACATAACTAAAAATATTGTATTCAAACAAAAAACCTCCAAAAAAACAGGACAGGTAATTAATCATTCAGCATGTGGCAATGTATTTTTTTCTGTATCTATAGTAAAAGAGCATAATTTAAGATTTTCGAGCGAATATGTATTTATGGGAGGTGAAGATGGAGACTTTTTTCAAAAAGCATTTAATCTAGGCTATATAATATTATGGAATAATGATGCAATTATATATGAAATGGTATCAAAATCCAGAGGAAATTTGAGATGGATTTTTAAGAAATGTTACTATAATGGATATGCAGGAAATTTATTAAAGTTTAAAAATGAAAAAAGTTATTTAAAAAAGTTATTATTTATATTTAAGCATGTTTTAGTGATTTGTGTAAATATTGTATTGCTTATTCCGTCTTTACTTTTTGGTTTGCCAACTTTTTTTAATCTGGTTGGAATTATAATAAGAACAAAAGGAAAAATTGATGCTATTATAAAAACAAAACCAATTGATTTTTATAGGAATATATCTGGAGAATAAGTTTTCGTGATAAAAGAAGA
>CALUSI010000004.1 GCA_944323395.1 Candidatus Gastranaerophilales bacterium | reverse complement strand
TGTAAGCTTCTCCATTCTTGAAGTATGTTTTTTGCTTTTATAATATCTTTTGCCTGAATAGATTTATCCCCACCATTAATCAATAATATAATAATTTCATCTATTTCCGTGTAATAAATTCTATATCCAGAGCCAAATGCTAAACGTAGTTCAGATATATCATTATCAATCTTTTTGTGGTCACCAAAGTTGTTTTCTAATAATCTAGTTAATCTACTTTGTATCCTAGATTTTGTGATTTTATCTAACGAATTCATCCATTCTATAAATGGAACTTTATTACCGATTTGAGCGATTTTAATAATTCGTTGACTCATATTATTATTGTACTCTATGGAAGACACAATGTCAATTATATTAAAATTACAACAACAAATTTTATCAGAAAACTAATATGTTCAAGTGATAACTTTGTACTATTAATATTTGATATAACGAAAATTTAGAGCAATACTGTAAGTGTGTAATATGCTAAAATGGAGAAAAACTGTTTGATAATACCTCTTTTTATATTCAGAGAATATATCTTGATATGATTCAATTAATTATTTAATAAATAATTTTAAAAAAAGATAAAAAAGACCTCATTTGAGGTCTTTTTTGTTATTCGATTTGTCCAAGTTTTTTGTACTTAAATGCTTTTATTTTATTGTTTGTTTGACTGTATATTTCATATAAATATTTGTATGTTTCTATTTTAGTTTGTTTGTTGATTGAGTTTTTCATTGCCTTTCTAACATAATTGATTGCTGCCTCATATTGTCCATTTTGCATTGCAACATCGGCATTTGTAAGGTATAGATAATAGTAAAAAGATTTATTATTACCGATAACTTCATTTTTTTCGACTATCGAATTTATTCTGTCTAAAATTTCAGATGCTTTTTTATTTAGGCCTGATTCTTTATATATATGATACATGGAAAATTCACTATTTAATTGATTAATACTATTCTTGATTTTACCATAGTTGTGTTTTCTTATTGCAAGACTCTTTTCCGCATATAAGACAGCATTTTTCTTGTCTCCCAAATTTAGATATGTATTTGCTAAGTTATAATATATTTCCATTAGTGCATTAGCTTTATCTCCTTGCAATTTTTTGATTATAACCTCAGCTTTTTTGTAGTATTGGAAAGCTTCTTTTGTATTGCCCTCGATATTTGATATTTCACCAAGATCTTTGTATATTTCATAATATACATATGCTGTACTTGGGTAAAATAATTCATAGCTTTTCAGTGCTTTGTCTAAATAAATCTTCGCAGCGGAAATATTTCCTTCTTGTATTTTTACTTCAGCAGCAAGTCTCGAAAATTTACCATATTGATATGGTATATAATTTTTTACCGGTTCGAGTTGATTCAATACATTTTTTGCATGTTCGTTTGCTTTTCTATACATATTTAGATTTTTGTATAGATTAATTTGTTTTTCAGCAACAGGTAAGAATGACAATGAACCAGTAGGTAAAGTTTCATAATATTTATCAAGTTTCTTTGCATACTTATTAAAATTATCTGAATCTGTTAATTCTAAGTAGTAGTCTAAATATTGCTGAAATGAATTTTGTATCTCATATTTATGTCCATTTTCAGTAATAAATTCATTATTTTTATCTAACAAAGACAATGCTTCATCAAATTGTTTCATATCTATAAAGTATTGTATTTTGTTAACATTAAAAGAAATTCTTGCTTCTGTTTTATATTTTTCTAAAGAATCTATTAGTTTTTCTGCTTCATCCAGTTCTTTCTTTAAAAGATCCATTTTTTGTCCTGCTTGGTATAGTATAGCTTTTGACATGTGATAATAAAATAACTTCAAATTTTGATTATGATCATTATCTTTAATTTTTTGATAATATCTGTCAAGTGCTGTTTTTGAATCTATATGATTCTGCATAATTGTATATATTTGACTTAATGTTAAATATTCATTTGCATTATTGTACTTATTACCAACTAGTTGATAATGATATTTTAGAGCTTCATATGATTCTTCAAAACAAAGATTATAATTTATAAATGCATTTAGGATATTATTTTTCAAATCTTCATCATCTTTGTTCTGTGTGTATATTTCATAAACCCTATATAAATCCTCTTTTGCAAGGTCTGGGATTCTCACCTCTAAGTAGTATCGTGCTCGTGCTAAATATGCGAATCCTACTCGTGAATGATTTTCCCCATAGTATTTTTTTGAGGCTTTAATTAAATAATTTGCGGTTTTTAATGCATCTTCGTATTGTTGCATATCCATTTGCATATATACCATTTTCTCTACTTCTGATATATAATCTGTGGACAGTTTATTCATGTTATTTTCAATAATTGACTTGTGAATTTCATTTTTTGTGAAATCTGATTCTGAAAATGCTGGTAATGTTATCGCTAAACAAATAATCAATAAAGAAAAAATCTTAATATTTGATTTAAAATATTCTAAATTCATAAAAACTCCTTTATAAGCTATTTTATGTATATTATTAAAACTTCCCTTATATTGTAAATTGTAACGATTATGGGCATGTAATAATTAAAAGAACTTCATAAAATATTTTATATTACGACTTATACAATCGTCAAACGAGCAAAAAAAAACTTGTTTTGATTTATAAAATAAGTATGGATTAGAAAACTATTTCTATACATTATTAGGCGTACTTTTATTGCCTAAAAATAAAATTTAACATATAATTCTGTTAAGAGTGGAAAAGTATTATAATTAATATGAGTTTAAGTGAGGTACAAATGAATATTAGAAAAAATTTAGCAGCAATATTCTTATCTCTATCGTTGATGTTAATTGGTGTATCTGGTGCTTTTGCAAAAGATTATACAGATATTCCTGACGATTACTGGGCTGCGGAAGAAATTGAAGATGTTGTTACAAAAAACATTGTCCCATTATATGGTGATAATACATATAGACCATTGGATTCTGTAACAAGAGTTGATTGGACTGAGTGGTTATTAAGAGCGTTGGGTTTGTCTCAAGCTCCAATTACATCAGAACCTAACTATTCTGATGTTACTCAAGAAACATTCGGTTATCCATCAATTGCAAGATCTGATCAATTTGGTTTGATTTATGGCTATACAGATGGAGAATTTAAACCTCAAAGATTTATTACGAAAGTGGAAACAGCGTCTATAATGAGTCATATTACAAAAGATACAGAGGTTGATACATCTGTATTAAGTCAATTCGCAGATTCAAAGGAAATCCCTGATTGGGGTGTGATTCCTTTTTCAAAAGCTATTAAATATGGTTTATATATTAATTATCCATTGGAAACAGAGTTAAATCCGAATAGAGAATTAAACAGAGCAGAAGCTGCTGTTCTTCTTGCCCGCTTGATGAAGGCATTGGATTTGGTTGATTCTAATTATAAAGCTGAAGAGCCAGTAGAAGAAGTAGTTCCGGCTGAACCTCAAGAATATATTTTGTCTGTTGAACATTTAGAAAGTTATGGTAAAGCTGTTGTTGATAGGGTCAATATTACAAATCTAAGAAGAATTATTTTGGCTAAAAATGTATTTAAAGTTTCTTTCTTGGAAAAGTTTAATTCAACAAAGGCTCAAATAGGTGATGTTGTTCCTTTCTATTTTAAAAAGGATGTTGTAACTAAAGAAGGTACTTTAATTATTCCTGCAAATACAAAATTGTATGCAACAATTGAAGAACTTAGAGATAAAAAATGGGTTAATAAAAATGCTGAAGTTTATCTACATTTCACAAAGATGGTTTTCCCAAATGGAAATGAATATCCTTTTATCGCAAGAGTTTTAAATAATCAAGAAGGTGTATTAAGTGAAAATAAATGGTTAAAACCATTAGAATATACTGTTGCTGGTGCTGCTATTGGTGGTGCTGCGTTAGGTCTTCCAATTGGTGCTGCTAATGACAGATCTGGTGATGGTATGGCAATTGGATTCCCTGTTGGTGCCGGAGTTGGACTTGCTACAGGTTGGTTAACACCTGGTGTGAACTTCAAAGCTAGTAAAGATGAAGATGTCCTTGTTGAATTGAAGGTTGATTGCAGCTTGTATAATGATTATGTTCAACAATATTCAAATACAACAACTACTATTATCGATAAACCGGTTTCAAACAATACGCCTGTTTCGTCAGAAACTGCTCCGCAAACGAACGAGCCTTCTCAACAATATGCTCAGTAGTAATTCATTGAATTATTTATACAAGAAAAAACCCTTGAAATAATTCAAGGGTTTTTTCTTGTAAAACATTGCTGTTCAATTTATAATAACAATATGAATGATTTAGAATTGTATTTCAAAGATTTGATTTCTAAAGATAGAAATAAGGCCCAAGAGGCTGCTTCTTATTTGGTAAATAATGGTGATGTTAAATTATTTGAAATGCTTGTTGCAAAATCTGATTATCTTTTTGATTTTATTAGAAATAATATTTATAAATATATAGAAACTGCCGTATCCAAGGATAATTATTTGAATATTTTAAAGTTTTTTGATGTATATTCCGTATATTATGATGATTTGTTTGCAAGTATTTTGTCTAAACATGCTAATCAAAATTTAACAGAAGAAATCTTTAAAATGCTTGAAAAGGGAACAGAGTCACAAAAAATATATGCAGCAAAGTATTTTGCCTATATTCCTGATACTGTGGCTTTAGAATTGTTGAGTAAGTACGCTTTCTCTGATAATGAATTGTTAAGTTATAATTCAGCAGAAGCACTTGGACAGATGCAAGATGATATTTCTTTTGATATTGCATTGAATACGCTAGCTTCTGATGATGATTTTGAAAAATTAAAAGCAGTAAAATTCTTTAATGCTTATGGTAGAAATTATCCGCTTGAGGCAATATTTAAAGCGATGAAAACCTCAAAAATGCCTGAAAATATTGCAGGACAAATTCCATATATGGATAGTTTATTAAATTTATTATCTTCCGAATATATGTCAGATACATTACTTGTTATCGATAATATTTTAAGTGGTTTTGGTGAAATTCTTCCTCTCTCTGATATTTTCCAATTTGAACTTTTTGAAGTACTGGAATTTTTAATAAACAATAACAAATCAGAAAATGTTAATTCAAGTAAAATTGCTGAAATTTTGCTTAGTGCATATTCAAAATTCAGTATGTTTTGTGAAAATCAAGAGTATATTTTTGATGAAAGTAAAGATACTAAATATGAAATTTCTTCTGTGTTAAAGTTATTGCAAGTTCAAGGTGAAGATTTTTGGAAATTACAAAAAAACTTTGTTTTAAATGAACTGAAAAAATCAAAAGATAATATTCATTCTGTTCTTCCTGTGATTGTAGAATATAATTTAAGAGAAGCTATTCCTAATTTAAAATTATTACTTGAATCAGCTGATGAGACCATTATATGCGAAGTTTTAACTGCATTGAATTCTTTAAATGCAGTTGATGGAATTGATTTTGATAAAATTATTTCAGAAATTAAAAATCCGAATATAAAAGCAATTATTGAAAATATAAAGCCTAAGTTATAAACTCAGGCTTTTAAGTTCTCATGTTATGCTTTATAATTTAAAAAACAATTTTGCTGAAATCTGCAAGTTTTGCAAATTTTTGTTTTACCAAATATAGTAAATTTAATCTGTTTTTCTTTATATTTGTGTCATTGTCCATTACTAAAACTTTATCAAAAAATTCAGTAATAAATGGAATAATTTTTACTAATTTATCTTCTAATTGTTTATAGGTGAGAGTATTTTCATCTATATTTTTAACTGCGTTATATAAGTCTTTTTCTGCTTGTATTGTAAATAAATTTTCATTAACAGAAGCAAAATCTTTTTCTGTCTTTAGAAGTCTTATAATTCTGTTGATACCTTCATGAAACTGTGAATAATTATCTTTATTAATAATATCAGAAACTATATTAAGTCTTGCAATTAAATCTTTTAAATCAGATAGTACATCTTTTTCTGAAATACACGCTTCAAGAGTATCGTGTTTATATTTATCAGATAGAAGAATAATTAATCTCTGTTCTATAAAGTTTTTTACTGTTTCAAAAAGTTTATTAGTATCTTCAATTTGAACAGGAAGAATTTCAATTGTCTGTTTTAATAATTGTGTAAGATTAATCTTTAAGTCTTTATTTAATATTGTTTTTAAGATTCCAAGAGTAGCACGTCTTACCCCTAATGGGTCTTGTGAACCTGATATTTTCTTACCGTCTGCAAATACTGTTACAACAGTATCTATTTTGTCCGCAATACCGACAACTTGACCTTCAATACTTTCTGCTACTTCTGAATCAGCATTTAATGGGAAATAATGTTCCATAATGCCGTTAGCTACTTCTTTTGGTTCACCGCTTCTTAGTGCATAATCTGCTCCAATATATCCTTGAAGTTCTGTGAATTCAAAAACAAGTTTCGTAACTAAATCTGCTTTGCATAATAGAGCTGTTCTTTCTATTGTTTGTGTTGGTATATTTAATTCTTTTGCTATATTTTTAGATAATTGACATATTCTTTGTGTTTTATCATATACAGAACCGAACCCTTTTTGGAATGTAACACCCTTTAGGGCTTCTAAATATGCTAGAAGTGGCTTTTGTATGTCTTCTTGTACAAAGAAAATAGCATCTTCCAGTCTTGCTTTAACTACTCTTTCATTACCTGCTTTTATATTTTCAAATGTATCTCCAACATAATTACTTATCGTTATAAATTTATTTAATAGCTTACCTTCTTTATATAATGGGAAATATCTTTGATGTACTGCCATAACTGTAACTACAACTTTTTCAGGAATTTGAAGATATTTTTCTTCAAATGAACATATTACTGGTATTGGCCATTCTGTTATAAAGGTTACTTCATCTAGTAAATCTTCATCAATTGCAATTTCTGCTCCAATTTCTTTTGCTTTTTCTTTTGCAAGTTTTACTATAGTTTCTTTCCTTTTTTGAACATCCGCTATAACATTTGCTGATTCTAAAACAGTCAAATATTCATCGGGATTTTTTATTTCGATTTCTGTTTTGGAAAATCTATGTCCTCGTGTAATATTAGAAGATTTTATATTTGCTATTTCAATCTCAACTTTTTCTTCGTTAAACAAAGAAACAATCCATCTTATTGGGCGTTGAAATTTTATGTCTAAATCAGCCCACCTCATAAAGTGTGTGCCTTTTAGTTTTAATATAATATTAGGTACTGTGGATTTTAGAAGTTCTTTTGTATCCTTGCCTTTTTGTTCTATTTTTGCCCAAACATAATTATCTTGTTTAAATAATTTATCAAGATTAATACCGTTTTTATTTGCAAAACCGATTGCGGCTTTTGTTAAATTTCCGTTTTCGTCATATGCAATATTTGAAATGGGTCCTTTTATCGTTTTTTCAATATCATCTTGTTTATCAGCAATATTTTCTATAATGACTGCCAAACGTCTTGGTGTTGCATATACTTTTATATCTGAAAATTTTATTTCATTTTCTTCTAATGTTTTTGAAAATTCATTTTTTAATTGTTCCATTGCTGAAGGAATGAATTTGTATGCAAGTTCTTCTGTTCCTATTTCCAACAAATACTTATTCATAATTATCCTCTTAATCCTTTATTATTATCTAAATTATATTGCAAAAAGAATATTAGTAAAATGTTCTGACTGTATGAAAATTGAGAATTAATAAAAAACATTAGAAATTAAGAATAACACTGTTGCAATTTTTTTTTGTTCCGCATATAATAGTTTTGCAGTTGGGATCGTAGCTCAGTTTGGTTAGAGTGTCTGCCTGTCACGCAGAAGGTCGCGAGTTCGAGCCTCGTCGGTCCCGCCATTTTGAGAAAAAATCCCGTTATGACGGGATTTTTTATTGCTTTGATTTTTCATATATAATATGTGTTTTAGTTAGTTTTTATTGCTATTATTGCCTTTTAATAAGTTCGAGTCTCAAATGCCTTCTTCCTATTTTATTATTTAGTAGGAGGCAATAAAAATGAATAAGAATTATATAATTGGGTTTCAGCCCGACAATAATCATTAATTCAAGTCTTCTGATCTGTACACAGCATAACCTTCATAATGGTAACTTGCATCGATGCCTTTCATATAGACTTCTCTGTTACTGATTTTTGTGGTTAGTGCCCCTTTTAAAAGGGCCTTTATTTCCACGCTTTTAATTGGACTTCTTTCCATTGCCAAAAGATAATCTTCTTTGTCTATTTTGCTCCAATCAACAACTTGTTCTAACTCTTTTTTTAAAATCAAATCAAGCCAAATTCTTGCACTTCGACCATTACCTTCTCTAAAAGGATGAGCAACATTCATTTCTACATATTTTTCAACAATCTCATCAAAATTGGATTGCGGCATTTTGTCGATGTGCTCTAACGCTGATTTAAGATACATAACAGGTGCAAATCTAAAATTACCTTTTGCAATATTTACAGTTCTTATTTCTCCTGCAAAATCATAGATTTCATCAAACAAATATTTGTGAATAAACGCTAGAGATTCAAATGAGCCAACTTTCAAATTGTCAATAACCTTGTTATCAAAAAGCTTTATTGCTTTAAGCTTACTTATTTTTTCTTCTACTCTAAAAAGCTCTGTAGAATCAGTTATTCCTAATTTGTTTTCTAAAGTCATAATTACCCCTATATGACTATTCTATCATAAAAATTGTTAATTAGTTTTTTTATCTTTAAACAAACTATAGATATATAATGTGTTTGTAAATTTTGATAATATCTCTTCAACAAAACTTCGAACCTATAATTTCGCAAATTGTTCTTTTCTAATCAGGTGTAGCTTTTATAAATAGAGCATGAGCATTCTTAGAAAACTTTAATATTAAATCCGATTGTCTATAAAATTATTATCTGCTTTTTTAATCTTCAATTGTTGATTTTAATTCGCTAATATATTACAAAACAGTAAATATCAATACTACTGTTAAAAATATCTAACAAAAGGGCATTGATAAAATTATTAACTATTTTAGGAGTTTTTATATATGTTTTTAAACTATTTTCTAATAATTATAGGTTCAATTCCTGTTTTTCTTATTCTGCCTTTAATTATGGCTAAAATTTTTTTCCCTAAAAAAATTAAAAATATAATATTTTTGCCGATTTTAGCTTTATTAATTCTTTATTATTTAATAATAATCTGTTTTAGAACCTATTTTTACTTTCCTCCGATAACAATTCAAAATATTTTAGAATGCATTGCATCTTCATACTGTAATGAACTTTCTATCATATTAAGTATTGAAATATTAATTTTTGCAATTATTACAATCATAAAAATTATTCTTTCGATTAAATCACAAGAGAAAAAGGATATTAAAAAGTTTTCGGTTATTTTAGTTATTCTTGCAATAATTTTTTATTTAGGATTACCTTGTGTAATTTTCAATTATATTTTTCACTACAAAATGGAAGATATAAGTTTTTCAAAAAAATTACACAAAATATCATATAAAATAGCAGTTATACCTTATGTGAAAGGAGTTAGTGCAGATGCAATAGCCTTAGACAGCGAATGGGAATTATATGATAAATATAAAAACAATAAAAAAATTCCTGATTATAGCAGTCCTGAGGCAAAAAAACTCATAGATGATTATCTTAAATACACATTAATTTCTGCAAAAATATCTAAAAAAAACAATTATTTAAGAATTGCCCTTTTCTATTATGAAATCGCTGAATATGATAAAGCAATTGAATGCATAAATAAGAGCGATTATCCGAATGCTATAAGATTTTTGGCAGATATATATTCGGCAAAAGGCGATTATGATAAAGCACTCGATTATGCTATGCAAGTAGATAAATCACGTTATAGACTTCTCGTTAAAATATATACGGGTCAAAAACAGTATGAAAAAGCACTCAAAGAACTGAAACAGGAAAGAAAAAATTCATATTTTTATAATATAGCAAATGCCTATATATACTATAATATGGGCGAAAAAGATTTGGCTCTTCAATACAAAGAGAAAGAAAAAGAGTTCAAAGACTACTCTCTTGAAGAATTTATAACATACATGGAAAAAACCTTTTTCAGAAAACCTGAAAAAGCAAACTAATAAAATAATATTTAATTGTTTTAAAAGAGAAATCGTGCACTCAAATGAAAGTTATATGAAGAATGAACATAACTTGAATAAATTTAATTTACTACTTAATATTATAAAGACAATCAATTTTTTTAACTATTTATTCTATTATGTACTTCTCTCACTGCAGAAAAGTACCCACAAGACTAGTGAGTAGGAAGCAAAATAACTACAACCATATAAAATTATGCAGGTTAATTTTTGACCTGCAGTTATATATTACTTAATTTTATAAAGTTCATAGAACCGTTACTTTTTTATAAGAAACCTTGCTTTAATGAAAAAATAATACTATATTGGAATAAGGGGTGGGAATTGTGTTACAAGGTTGTATGAGGTGTAATTATGTTAGATTTTCTTTTCAAAAAACAAGAGGTTGATAAATCTGAAATATTTAACAATCTATACTCAAAAATAAAAGAAATATACTTAAAAGAAATTATCTCTGCTAAAAGACAAAAAGAATTATCTGACGAAATAGAAAAATACGGATATCTTCCATACTCTCAAGCAAAAGCACTTAATGAACTTACAAGTTCAGAAGTTATCTTTTGCCTTGAAAAGAAATTAGAACTAAATTCAACCCTCACAAACGGAAAACTTAAAATAGCAAATAATGAAATTAGTGCAGTAAAACGTTTTGGATATGCTGATGCGGATTGGATAAAACAAGAACAGCATGATATAAAACTTATAAACCTTGCCGCTCTTGGTGACGGAGCAAAAGATTCTTCTCCCGCAAAATTTATTGATTGGCTTCGTCAAATAGTAATACTTCCATCAGGAAACCCCAAATATAATATATTATCAACAACAATATATCTTGTACCGTTTCAACCTCGTGACTTTGGTAATGCTTATTTATCCGCAAGTACCGAGGAAGTAAGCGAACGTCTTACAGATAAAGGTTTAATAGAACAAGGTATCAGTGCTAAAGAACAAATACAAACTTTTATAGCGTTAGCACAATTGGCAGGACACCCTGTTATATATGATGTATTTCCACAATGCGGAAGATATTCAAAAACAGTTATGGTTCACCCTGAAATTGCAAGATGGATCGATGTTAAATTTTTAACTGAAGAAATTTCAAAAGCATTAAACTTTGTAGCAATAAAATTATCACAAGAATTTGATGAAGATGATGTAACTATTGTAAGAAACATTTATAAAACCACTCTTAAAAGCGGTTCAGTAGATTTAGCTCCGGAATTTATGCCGATTTATAAGCGATTTACCGAAGAACTTGAGTCTAAACGTAAAGAACTTTCAAACTTTATGACAAAGAAAGAAGAACAAAAAAAGCTTCAAAAAAGAGTAACAAATATAGTAGCCAAAATTGAAGGTGTAAAACCTAATAAACTAAAAAAAGATAAAGATATAACTAAACGTGGTGAGATTATTAATGCCTTAATAGAAGAAGGTCTTTGGACGCTTCCTGACGGAGCTTGGTGTTCAAGCGGAATACCTGTTTTCGAAAGAATGGCAGAATGTGGTTCTTACCCAATGTTTAGACATTATAATCAAAAAGGTGATGATGTTTCTAAGTTCGCAGAATCAGATTGTCAGACTCCTTTTTATTTTGTATATCTTGAAAACGGAGACTATAATCTTCCTGTAATTAATTTTTATTTGGAACAATTACAAAAATTACAACAAGATTATAATTTTGACGGATTCAGAATATCACATACAGATTTTGTTGTTGATGAAATGAGTGAAAAAGATTTAAGACCTATAAGTTATAGAGCACCAAGATTCTTACTCAAAAAAATCAACGAAATAATGAAACAAGAAGCACCATACTTTGCAACAATTGCAGAGTACAGATTGTGGAACTCTTACTTTAAAGAATATCATCAGGATATGGATTTTGACCTGCTTTGGGGTAATGATACCAAAACAGATTATGAAAAAATTCCAACTGAAGTAATTAACAACAATAGAGAACTTCAAGATTATAATGCTACTGTAACAAAAAATTCTCTTTTATCCATAATAAAAACATATAATAATCAAGATGGTGAATTTAGAACTGTTAACAGATATTTAGGATTAATGGATAAAGAAGAAGCTTTATTTAAATGGTTTAAGTTTAAGTTTCTTCCCGGAGGTAAACTTGCAAAACGTCCTGTTATGTATGTTGATGGTGATGAGTCTTTTTCAAAAGACGGAATAGAAGCAACTATACAGGAAGAAGTATCTTTAATACGTGAACACGATGAAGACTTTTATCATAGATTTGATGCAATAAGAAGATTAGCCATCAATAATGAGCTGACTGTTGATGGTGAAGCTCAAATTATCAATCAAAATAAAAATGGATTCATAAGCTGGATGATATCAAAAGAAACAGTTAAAGAATGTTTCATAATAGCTGCAAATTATCTTCCTTCAAATGAAAAAATATTAAAACAAAATTCAGAAGGAATTATGGAGTACTCAATAAAAACAAATAATGCGATTGAAAACAAAAAAATTGAAATTCCAAGTGATTTTGTTTTGGCATCTGAATTCATATATGAAGAAGATAAACAAGATTTTATCGAGCATTACGATTCAGATAATATAAAAACAATTGAGATAGATAAACTTGAGCCTTCTGAATTCAGAATATATAAAATCAAGAGATAAAAATGGATATAAATAACTTAACTCTAAAACAAAAAATATCACAAATGTTTATTACAGGTTTCACAGGAAAAAGTTATACCTCAAATAAACAGTTTACAGAGCTTCTTACACAAGGGCTCGGCGGAGTTATATTTTTCTCTCACAATATTGAAAGTGAAAAACAATTTAAAGATTTAATTTCAGACCTTACAAAAAATGCAACAATACCAATGTTTTACAGCATTGACCAAGAAGGCGGAAGAGTTGAAAGAACGGAAAAAATCCATAAAGGGAAAAAATATCTAAGTGCAAGACCTGCATATGAAATGGGGCTTTCCTATTTGCAAAATCAAACAAAAGAAATTGCCCTTGAACTCAAAAGCTATGGAATTAATATGAATTTTGCTCCGGTTCTTGATGTAAATACAAATAATGATAATCCAATTATTGGAGAAAGAGCATTTTCAAACAATCCTGATGAAGTAATTGCAGCAGCCAAAGTTGTTATAAAGGAATATGAAAAATATAAAATTATAACGGTAGGTAAACATTTTCCCGGACATGGTGCTGCAAGTGCAGACTCACATAAGACTCTGCCAATAATAGATTTACACATCAAAGATTTAGAAGAAAATCATATAAGACCTTTTAAAGAAACCATTAAAATAGGTATACCTGCAATAATGGCAGCACATGTTTTATATCCTGCGTTTGAAGATGAAATGACACCGGCATCTGTATCAAAAAAAATTATAACTGATTTATTAATTAAAGAACTCAGATTTAATGGTGTAATAATTACAGATGATATGGAAATGAATGGTATAAAAGGACTTTCGAAAATTGAAGCCTGCACAAAAGCAATAAATGCAGGTGTAAACATGTTTATATACAGAGACACAACAAAAGAAATTATTAATTTAATAGATGACATTGAAAAAACAGTAAAAGAAGGATCTATAAGACAAGATAAAATAGATGAATCAATTAATAAAATTATTAATTTAAAACATCAATATGGAATTATACAGTAGAGGTATGCAGACTTTATATTTTTTTATAATAAATAATATGAAGAGAATAAGAATATTATAAAAAGGAGGAATCATGAGGAAATTATTTACAATCTTATCAATTTGTATGTTAACTGCTAATTATTGCTTCGCTGCAGGAATAGAACTTTCTGACTTAATTGAAACAGCAAGAGAAATAGAAGTTCAACAAACAATGCAAGAACAACCTGTTTCGGATGTAACAAAAGAACAACCACAAACAGTAAATAAAGAAGAAGCAATGACACCAGTAAAAAATCAAACCCCATCTCCGGTAATGGAAGAAACACAGGCCATTGAAAAAGTCTCTCCTGATACAACAACTACGGATGCACAAACAACACCAGAAGTAACTGAAACTAAAGACTCAACAGGAACAACTAATCCAACAAAATCAACAAAATAAAGTTTTATGAAAAATTATAATTGAGATTACTAAACCCTGAATTTATTTCAGGGTTAATTGTTTTTCATAATTATTTTCTTTTTTAATTTTTATAAATTATAGCATAACAGCTAATTAACCAAAACTTTTGTATGCTTTTTTATTTACTAGCCTTGATTTCTATAATCATGGCATTTATTTTTTAGTTATAAAATATTTCAAATTTATTCGATAATTAAAATAATTTAATTAATATAAAAATGATAATTAATATCGTTTTTGTTTTTGTATATTTACAGACATGCAATTTTGATGTAAAATAATATTGATACAAATTTGAGATTTGGGAAAGAGTATTAATTAAAAATGCGTTGAGTCAACGTGTTTTAGGGTATGCAAATAATGTAGCTGGGGTAGTCATGGAAAATAGTGAATTAAAAGAACTTTTTGTTATTAAAAAAGATGGAACTAAAGAAAAGTTTGATATAAATAAAGTAGTTAATGCAGTTAAAAAATCTGCACTTCGTGTGTTGATTGATTTTACCCCCGAACAAATAGATAAAATTTGCTCTATTGTTGAAAAAGAAGTTAAAGACAGTGGTAAAAATGAAGTTTATATTCAAGAAATGCATAACATTGTTGAAGATGCACTTGAAAATGTTAACCCTAAAGTAGGTCAAAGCTACAGAAATTACAGAAACTACAAGCAAGATTTCGTTAGAATGCTTGATAAAGTTTATCAAGAAAGCCAAAAAATTATGTACATCGGAGATAAGGAAAATTCAAATTCCGACTCCGCTTTAGTTTCTACTAAACGTTCTTTAATATTTAATCAATTAAACAAGGAATTATACAAAAAATTCTTCCTAACTGTAGAAGATTTACAAGCTATTCGTGACGGCTACATATACATTCATGATATGTCTGCAAGACGTGATACGATGAATTGCTGTTTATTCGATGTTGCTTCTGTACTTAAAGGCGGTTTTGAAATGGGTAACCTTTGGTACAATGAACCAAAATCTTTGGCTGTTGCGTTTGACGTTATAGGCGATATCGTTATGGCTGCGGCAAGCCAACAATATGGCGGTTTTACAGTTGCTGAAGTAGATAAACTACTAGCCCCATATGCTGAAAAAACATATCAAAAACAATATTCTCGTTATATTTCTATGGGCTTGAGCTTTGAACAAGCCAGAAAAGAAGCTTTAAATGATGTAAAAGTTGATTTTGAACAAGGCTTTCAAGGTTGGGAATACAAATTTAATACTGTTGCTTCTTCAAGAGGTGATTATCCGTTTATTACAATTACTCTTGGTTTAGGTACAGGCGAATATGAAAAAATGGCTTCTATTATTGCTTTGGAAACCAGGAAAAATGGTCAAGGCAAGAAAGAATGCAAAAAACCTGTATTATTCCCTAAAATTGTATTTTTATATGATAAAGATTTGCACGGAAAAGGCTGTGAACTTGAAGATGTTTTTGAAGCGGGTATTGAATGTTCACAAAAATCAATGTACCCTGATTGGCTTTCATTAACAGGTGAAGGCTACGTTGCAAGTATTTACAAGAAGTATAAAAAGGTTATTTCGCCTATGGGCTGCAGAGCATTCTTATCTCCTTGGTTTGAAAGAGGCGGTATGAAACCTGCTGATGAAAACGATGTACCTGTATTTGTCGGAAGATTTAATATTGGTGCTATCAGCTTACATTTACCAATGATATATGCAAAGGCTAAAAAAGAAAGTAAAGATTTTTACGAAGTACTTGATTACTATCTGCAATTAATCAGAAAATTGCATATCAGAACTTATGATTATCTTGGTGAAATGAAGGCTTCAACAAATCCTCTAGCATATTGCGAGGGTGGTTTCTACGGCGGTCATTTAGGTTTCCACGATAAAATTAAACCTTTATTAAAGGCTGCCACTGCTTCATTTGGTATTACAGCATTAAATGAATTACAACAAATTCATAACGGAAAATCACTTGTTGAAGATGGTCAATTTGCAATTGAAGTTATGGAATATATTAATAAGCGTGTAAATGAGTTTAAAGAAGAAGACGGTAATTTATATGCTTTATACGGAACACCTGCTGAAAATCTTTGCGGATTACAGGTAAAACAATTCCGCGAAAAATATGGTGTTATAGCAAACGTATCAGACAGAGGATATGTTTCAAACAGCTTCCACTGTCACGTTTCTGAAGATATAAGCCCAATTCAAAAACAAGATTTGGAAAACAGATTTTGGAATTTGATGAATGGCGGAAAAATTCAATATGTTAAATATCCAATCTCTTACAATAAAGAGGCAATTAGAACCTTAATAGAAAGAGCAATGGATATGGGATTCTACGAAGGAGTAAACTTATCACTTTCATATTGTGACGATTGCGGTCACCAAGAGTTGAATATGGATGTTTGTCCTAAATGCGGAAGCCGAAATTTAACAAAAATCGATAGGATGAACGGTTATCTTTCTTATTCAAGAGTAAAAGGTGATACTCGTCTTAACGAAGCTAAAATGGAAGAGATTAGAGATAGAAAAAGTATGTAATCATGAACTATCATAATATTACAAAAGACGACATGCTAAATGGCGATGGGTTGAGGGTTGTTTTGTGGGTTGCGGGCTGTAACCACCAATGTGAGGACTGCCAAAATCCTATAACTTGGGATATTACAGGTGGTATTCCGTTTGATGAAGCTGCAGAAAATGAACTTTTTGAAGCTTTAGCAAAACCGCATATTTCAGGTATTACATTCTCCGGCGGTGATCCTTTGCATCCATTTAATCGTGGTGAAACTTTTCGTTTAATGAGAAAAGTTAAAGAACAATATCCCGATAAAACTGTTTGGGTTTATACCGGTTTTAGATGGGAGGATTTTGAACAACATCCTAAAATGAAATATATTGATGTTCTTGTTGATGGAAGATTTGTTAAAGCTTTAAAAGATAATAATCTTTGTTGGGTCGGAAGTTCTAATCAAAGAATTATTGATGTGCAAAAAACTCTGCAAAAGGGTGAAATAGTTTTGCATTACGACAATAACAATCCTACTCAACAAGTTTAATCTTATTATATATTTCACTTAAATTTTTTACATCTGTATGCAATATACTAAATACAGTTCTAATTACATTAAAAATATTTTCATTTTTTGCATTTTGATATGGGAAATAAAATAAATCCATAGGCAAAGCTTCTTTATAATCAGGATAATAATATTCTATGGGAAGTTTTATAGCCCCTTGCGATTTATAGAAATTTACTCTTCTTATAGTGTTGTAGTTATTATTATTTTCTTTCTCAACTTCCAAAAAGCAACCGTTATACTCAGCGTATAATTCTTTTAATTTTCCTAAAACCTTATGTCCATAACCTTTTGACTGGAATTGTTTAAATATTGCAATATAATCAATCCATATATTTTTTGAGTTTTTATCATCAACAATAATTATATAACCAATGTTTTGATTGTTTTCAATTGCATCATAAATTATATATTCATCTTTTTTACTAAGAAATTTAAATTGCTCAAAAGATTTCAGTTCATTTTTGGGAAACTGAGTTAGCATATCATTGTATATTTGCTTAATATCGTCTTTATTTTCAACTAAAATCATAATATCTTAGCAACTGTGAAACCAGTAAATACCAGCCAAATAAACATAATCAATGCAAGAAGAATTGGTTTTAAACCCAGACCTTGAATTTTTTTAAAGTTTGTTTCAACTCCAAGAGCAAACATTGCAAGAGTTAATAAGAAAACATCAAATTCAACAATCGCACCTGTTATAGTTTGTGGAATAAAACCGATTGAATTAATACCGCAAGCAACTACAAACAAAATAGCAAACCAAGGTATTTGCACCTTGCTCATTTTTGTTCCTGCTTTTTTTGCTAAATACATACTTAACAAGAATAAATAAGGAACAAGCATCATAACCCTTGTTAATTTAACAATAACAGCAGTATCCATAGCAGATTTAGAAACCGCACTTCCGGCTGCTACAACTTGAGCTACTTCATGTATTGAAGAACCTATATATATACCGAAGGCATTCGCGTCTAAAAAACCTAATTTATATATAAACGGATACAAAAACATAGCAATAGTACCAAATAAAACAACCGTAGCAACAGCTAAAGAAACCTTATGTGATTTTGCCTTTAATATTGAATCAGTACCTAAAACAGCAGCGGCTCCGCATACTGATGAACCTATTGCTGTTAACATACAAAGATCTTTATCAAGTTTGAATAATCTTGTACCAATATAATATCCGAGTAAATAAGTTGTCGTTAGCATAATTACATCGGCAACAAAACCTGTCATACCAACTTGTGCAATTTGTCCGAATGTTATCCTGAAACCATATAAAATAATTGCAAATCTTAAAATCCTTTTACTTGAAAAGGTGATGCCTTCTTTAAATTTTTCAGGAATAAATTTGTTTAAAAAATTTCCTATTAACATCCCAATTATAATTGCGAATGTTAAAGAATTTAGATTATATTTTACAAAAAAATCAATCTTACAAGTAAAATATGAAATCAAAGCAAAAACTGCACAAAATAATATACCTAATATTGGTGATTTATTACTTTTGGGCTCTATTTTTGGTAATTCTTTTATTTTTTGCTCGCATTCTTGAGCTTTTAATGTTTCAGTTTCTATCATGATTATTATATTTTAGTTTAAACATATTATATTAGCAAATGTAATATATATTTTTGACTGAAACTTGATAATTATAGTGTTTCTTTTCTTTTGTGGGTTAGCATAAGATCTTCAATTATATTTCTTATTTTTTCTGTAAATATCTTTGTTGCAGAATTATCATAATATATTGAATCAGCAATATAAATATCAGATATAAAAGGAACCAAAATAGCGTCAATTTTTGGGAGAATTTTATCAGGTCCGTTTATATATAACGGAATAATCGGAACATTTGGGTTCATAGCTGCAATATGGGCTATACCAGTTTTAAAATCATTTAATTTATTATCTTCTCCTCTTGTTCCTTCAGGATAAAGAATAATAATTTCATTATTTTCTAACGCAGTATTTATTTCTTTAAATATTTCCCTTTTGGGAAGTCTTACAACTTTTCGTTTAATAGGTATTATTCCAATTAAGGTTTTAAAAAGAAATTCTTTGAATTTTGTATTGCAGAAATAATCTTCTGCAGCAATAGGATGTATATTTAATATAGTACTGCAGGGAAATAAACTCATTATAATTAATGTATCAATATGACTGTTATGGTTGGCTACAATAATAGCCGGACCGTTTTTAGGCAGTTTTTCCATTCCACGAACATTAATTCCTAAAGCCCATAATATAAATGGTTTTACAATAAATAGGAAAAAAAAGAATTTTATGAAATTACTTTTATTTATATTACTCATTTCTTAATGCAGAATTCCTATATTATTAGTATATGCAATGTAGTGGAAAAATAATGGTACTGTAAAAATCATACTGTCGAGTCTATCCAAAATTCCGCCGTGCCCGGGAAGTAGTGCTCCTGTATCTTTTACACCAATATCACGTTTAATTGCAGACATTGTAATATCACCAAAAAATCCGGCTATTGCAATAATTAGACCAACAATACCTGCTTGTAAAATACTTAACGGTGTTAAAATTGGTGCTATTAACATAGAAAGGACAGCGGTTGAAATAGCTCCACCAATAAAACCTTCCCAGGTTTTATTAGGACTGACATTCGGAGTGATTTTGTTTTTGCCCATTGATTTCCCAAATACATACTGCATAAAATCATTTGATATTGTTATAATCAATATGAAAAGTAGTAATCCTAAAGCTCCGCCTTGCGGATTTATTTCATTTGGTATAGAAAAATATACTGCAAAATATCCTATAGCATATACACAGGTCATTAATGCCCAGTGAATTATCCCGCAAGATTTTAGAAAACCTTCCGTATCTCCTACCATTACCATCCTTAAAGGTATCAGAATAAATAAATATAATGGTATAAATAAATAGAACATTACAATCCAATTAGTATATATAAAATAAAATTGAATAGGGATAGATAAATAAGCCCATAACAGAACCCTTCTGTCCGAGCGTCTTGTAGGAATCATTGAAAAAAATTCTTTTAAAGCCAAATAACTTATCAGCATTATGAAAAATACTGCGGTTAATTTATTAAACATAAATGCAATAGTAAAAAGAATAACAATTATCCAAAATGATTTCATTCTTGTGAATAAATTTGATGAGTTTTCTTTTACTTTACTCATAATGTATGCATAAAGAGTAATAAGAAATAAAACAATATATAAAATAATAATGCATAGTTTTACATTATTTGTTAAAAGAATTTGTTCCATTATAATTCCTTTTTATGTTAAACTTTCTTGGCTAATAAGACAGGATAATGTCCCTTATCATCGGATCTTGTTAATATAACAGAAAATCCTATTTCTTTAAGAATGGAATTAATAATGTCCATATCCCAAGTAACCATCTTCAATTGGTGATTATTAAAGTCTTTAAAAATTTTATTTGTAAGACTTAATGCAACATGACCTGCCTGTATTGAAAATACAAAGTATCCGTTTTTAGGTAAAGCATTATATATTAAACTCATAGATTTTTTTATTATTTCTTTATCATCAAACCAATCATAAAAACCGGATGCAACCATAATATCAGGTTGTTTTTCAAAATTAAAATCATTATCTTCTAAAGCATTTGCAGTTTTGTATTCAATATTAATACCTCGAGACTCTGCTGTTTCTTTGGCTTCTAACAACCACCTTATATCAATGTCACGCAATTCTGCTGTTACAGCTTTATCTTTGTAACTTTCTAATGTTTCAATAATATAACGAGCAGGACCTGAGGCTACATCACAAATTCTGGCTGAACCTTTTGCTTGTAAAGTTAAATCAACAGCTTCTTTTAAATTTGCAACTAAATTCTGCTTTCTTGTTCTAACATCTTGCCATCCGGGGTGGTTAAGATAAATTTTATCAATCAACTTTCCTATTCCAAGCTTTCCGGTAGGTTCATTTTTATATATATAGTCAAGCATTTTACCAGAGGTAAAACCTTCTTTAGATGCAAGACATATACCGTTACTTAATTGCCCTAATGTATCTACAACAATTTTTAAAATAGAAATTTCTACGTTTTCAATAAACTTATTCATTAATTAAACCCTTTCATATATTTTGGCTGCGAATAAGTAAGCATAAAGCAAGTCATTTTCATTTGGTCTGTTTTTGTAAGTCTTTGCAATAGAGTGATATCCTTTTATATTTATTGAGCCAATTGGATTTTTATTTAGTTTAGTTTTAAAATATTTAATACATTTTTGATTTGAAAACCAACGTTTTATTGGCATTCCTGATGTCATTAACAGAGCATAGTTTTTTATGTTATGGTTATCTTCCAAGAAATTAATCATTTCAGAAGTCATAATTTTTCTGCCCAAATGAGGTGTTGCTAAAAATACTATGTCATAAGTTGATAAATCACTATCTTTTACATTTCTCACATTAACTAGTTCACAACAAAGAGCATCTGCTGCTTCTTTCGCTACACTTTCTGTATTTCCCGTTTGTGAATCAAAAATAACAATTGCTTTCTTATTAATGTTACGATATTTTATCCAATCTAATTTTCTACATTCTCTTAATTGGGCTTTAAGTCTGTTAAATACTGTAATTTGTCCTAAAATTATAAATAAAATCATTAACCATTCAAAATATGTATATTCTCCTGTTTTTGAAATTTTCCCTGTAAGTTGTAAGTATTGCAATACTGAAAAAATCATAATAAAAATAAGACGTTCAACTTTCCCTAAAGGACCGTGGTGCTGCCAAGAAGCACCGATGGCTTTTGATAGCATACCTGTGTAACTTACTAAAAACATTGATGCCATACCAATTATTCCTAAAAATGGATTACATAAGGGAGACATTGCTATACCAATTAAAACAAAAATATCTGAGTATCTGTCAGGTAGTGCATTTACTATTTCGCCTTTTAACCTTAAATTTCCTCTTTCTATAGCAATAACCCCATCAATAGTGTTTAAGGTCATTCTAAAAAGAGTTAATATGATAGAAATCAATAATAATTGAGGTTTATCAGGGGCATATAAGTAACAAAAAGCTGTCACCAAAGCGACAAATGTAGCTAAATATCCAAGAATATCAGGATCTATAAACTTCATTTTTTTCGCAAGCGGTAGTAAAATTTTACGATACGGATATTTTAATAAGTATAAAGCCATAACTATTCTCCTTTTTCTTTTATGGTACTTTTTTGAGTTTAAATTGTCTATATGTTAAATAATTGATAGATATAAGTTAATCTCATTTTTATGTTTGTAATAGAATATAAATTATAGAAAAACTAGTTTTGATTGGAGAAAAAGATGGAAGAAATCAGGGTTAGAATTGCCCCTTCACCAAGCGGTAATTTACATGTAGGTACAGCCAGAACTGCATTGTTTAACTATTTATTTGCAAAAAAGAACAACGGTAAATTTGTTTTAAGAATCGAAGATACAGATGCTGAACGTACAAGTCAAGCATATATTGATAATATATTTGATAGTTTAAAAGCTTTAGGTTTAAATTGGGATGAAGGTCCTGATGTTGGCGGTCCTTATGGTCCATATACTCAATCTGAAAGATTTGATATTTATCCTAAGTATGTTCAAGAACTCTTGGATAAAGGATTTGCTTATGAATGTTTCTGTACTCCTGAAGAATTGGAAGCAGAAAAAGAAGAAGCTACTAAAAATAAACAAGCATATGTTTATTCTAAAAAATGTGAAAACCTTACAGAAGCAGAAAAAGAAAAATTAAGAGCAGAAGGTAGAAAACCTGCAATTCGTTTTTCTGTTTCAAAAGCACAAAAAGCTTTTCACGATTCACCAATTATTCATTTTGAAGATTTGGTTAAAGGTGACCTTCACCAAGATACTAGTCTAATCGGCGATTTTGTAATTATGAAATCAAATGGTGCTCCTACATATAATTTTGCGGTAGTAATTGATGATATGTTAATGAAAATATCACACATTATACGTGGAGAAGACCATATATCAAATACATTCAAACAAATACTTATTTATGAAGCATTAGGTGCTGAAGTTCCAAAATTCGGTCATTTGGGTATGATTTTAGCTCCTGACAGAAGCAAACTCTCTAAAAGACATGGTGCAACTGCGGTTTCTGAGTTTGTTGAAAAAGGCTATTTAACAGAAGCATTAATCAACTTTGTTGCTTTACTTGGTTGGTCACCTTCTGATTCTAATGAAATTAAATCTTTAGAAGAAATAGCTCAAGATTTTAGAATTCATGAAGTTTCTTCTTCTAACTCTATATTTGAATATGACAAGTTAAATTGGATGAATGGTCAATATATAAAGAAAATGGATATAAAAGCTCTAACAAAATTAGCTAAACCATTTCTTGCAAAATATGATTTATCTGAATTAACTGAAGAACAATTAGAAAAAGTTATTGCAGCAACAAGAGAACCAATTACTGTTCTTTCTGATTTAACAAATGATGTTGCATATTTCTTTGGTAAAGATATTGTATACGAAGAAGGTGTTAAAGAAGCCAATATTGATACGGAACAAGCGCAAACAATATTGAAATACTTTGATTCACAGCTTGATAGTTATGATTTTGACAATGAAGAAAAACTTCATGAACAATTAGCTGATTTCAGAGCATACTTCAAAGAACAAGGTATAAAACCTAAAGTTACCATGTGGACTGTTAGAGCAGCTCTAACAGGTAGAACTCATGGTGCTGATATGGGAGTAATACTTGAAGTATTAGGTAAAGATAAGGTAAAATACCGTATAGAAAAAGCAATTGTATAAATATGGAAGATTTTTTAAATTTACCAAAAGTATCATTTATAGTAATCACACACAATTTTGAAAACTTTGTGTGTGATTGCTTAATGAGTATAAAAAATCAAACATATAAAAATTATGAAATTATTATTGTTGATGACGTTTCCAAAGATTTAACAAGAGAAAAAATACAAAAGTTTATAAATGATAATTCTAAAATTTCTGTTCAATTTATAAAGAATGAAAATAATATAGGACAGTTAGCTTCTTTTTTGGCAGGCTTAAAAATTGCTACAGGTCAATTTATATGTGCAGTGGATGGTGATGATATTTTATTTCCCGAATTTTGTGCTGTTCATATAGAAACACATATGAAAGTATCAGTAGCTTTAACAACATGTCAGCAAGCTGAAATTGATGAAAATAATATTATTCATACTTTAAGTTCAATAGATAGTCCTAGAAAAAAAGGAAATAAAATTCAGGTAGAAAATAAATCATATGAAGAATTTTTGGAATACCGACACGCAGAAGGTATTAATAAAGAAGATGCTGAAGTCAAAGTATTAGATAATGATAAATACAGCTTTGCAACTTGGCATTGGGGACCTACAACCTCTGCTATGATGAGAAAATCAGTTTGTGATATGTTGCTTCTTATAGAAAAGACAAGACAGCTAAAAATAACAGCTGATAAATTTATGTTTTCATTTTGTCATCTTATAGGTTCAAGTGCCATAATTTATAAGGTTTTATATGCTTATAGAAGACACTCTTCTAATTATTCTCTGGCAAATCCTGTTATGGGAAATAAAAAATACTTAAAAGAAAAGACACAAAATAATTATTTTAGAAATAATAAGAAAATAAGAAGTCAAATGTTCAAATTTATATCTTCTAATAAAGAATATTTTAAAGAAAAATTTAATAAAACAAACTTGATTTTAATATACAAAAGAATATTTTTATCATTTGATAAAAGATTTTTTAAGGGACTAATAAAATCATTTTTTATTTAATTGAATCAAAGATTTTTTTGTTTTCTAAAGCTTGTTTTTGAGTCCAAGTCGAAGTGCAAATAACAGACGCTGGGACTATTTGTTGAATAGGATATTTCTGAATACAATCCCAAGAAGAATTTATTAATTCTTGTTTATTTGTTTGTTTTTTTATAGTTTCAACCAGCTTATCTTTTTTTGACTGTTCAATATCCATTTTATTAACACTTTTGGTTATTTCTGTAAAATAGCCATCTAAAAATGCATTATAAAACATTTCTTTGTCTGTTTCAGTGTAGTTAAAAGCGAAAACAGAGTTACAATTTAATGCAAAAATAAGAATCCAATATTTAATATTTTTCATAGTCCACCTCTTTGAATTTATTATTAGTAAAATAAAGAGCATTTAAATTACACAAACAGCTAATTTTTTAGATAGTTAAAAATTTTTATGCTACAATTTTTGTGTAATTTGGTACAAAAAGAATGGAGAACTAAATGAAAGAACTTTCTTCACTTCAAATTGAAAGATTAAAATACCAACCAAAACTTCCATCATCATTAGCTGGTGGTATTAATAATCTTGCTATGATTGAAGGCAGCAAAACAGAATGTGTAAAAGATGCTGAACAAATTAAAGAATTATTTTCAAACACATACGGAAAACCTGTTGTAACATTCAAAACAACTTCAACAAAAGAAGCATGTGAAAAAAGAAACATTGGTGTAATCCTATCAGGCGGACAAGCTCCTGGCGGTCACAATGTAATTGCAGGTTTATATGATGCTTTAAAACAATCAAATCCTGAAAGTAAACTATACGGTTTTTTAGGCGGACCATCAGGTATTATTGAAGGTGATTATATTGAATTCACTCCTGAAAAAATAGATGCATACAGAAATACAGGTGGATTTGATATTATAGGTTCAGGCAGAACAAAATTAGAAACTGAAGAACAATTCCAAAAAGCTTTAAAAGTTTGTAAAGATTTAGGTATAACAGGCGTTGTAATTATTGGTGGCGACGATTCTAATACCAATGCGGCAATGCTTGCTGAATGGTTTGTTAAAAATAATGCAGGCATTCAAGTTATCGGATGTCCTAAAACAATTGACGGCGACTTAAAAAATGATCAAATTGAAATTTCTTTCGGATTTGATACAGCAACAAAAACATATGCTGAATTAATCGGAAATATTTTAAGAGATGCAAATTCTGCTAAAAAATATTGGCACTTTATAAAATTAATGGGTAGAAGCGCTACTCACGTTGGTTTAGAAGTTGCTCTTCAAACTCAACCGAATATTACTTTAATTTCTGAAGAAGTTGAAGAAAAGAAAATGTCATTAAAACAAATAGTTGATTATATGGCAGATATAGTTGCAAGAAGAGCGGCAATGGGTAAAAATTTTGGTATTGCATTAATTCCTGAAGGTTTAATTGAATTTATTCCTGAATTTAAAGCAATGATTGCAAATTTAAATGATACTTTAGCTGTTCTTGAAAATGATTCAACATATAAAAATGCTGATGAAAATACAAAATTTGAAATTATAAAAGGTAAATTAAATTCTGAAGATGCAGCTGTATTTACGTCATTACCTGTAATGATTAAACAACAATTGTTAATGGACAGAGATCCTCATGGTAATGTTCAAGTTTCTAAAATTGAAACTGAAAAATTGTTAATAGAAATGGTAAGTGCAAGATTATCAGAAATGAAAAAAGCAGGTGAATTTAACGGTAAATTCTCAGCACAATGTCACTTCTTCGGTTATGAAGGAAGATGTGCATTCCCTTCTAACTTTGATGCTGATTATTGCTATTCATTAGGTTATAATGCATTTGCTTTAATGAAATTTGGTTTAACAGGTTATTTATCATCTGTTAAGAACTTATCAGCTCCGGCAGCAGAATGGGTAGCAGGTGGTGTACCATTAACAATGATGATGAATATGGAAAAACGTCATGGTCAATTTAAGCCGGTTATAAAGAAAGCTTTAGTTGAACTTAATGGACCTGTATTCAAAGTATTGGAAGAAAACAGAGAAAAATGGGCTATGGAAGATAAATACATATTCCCGGGTTCAATTCAATACTTTGGACCATCAAGTGTATGTGACATTACAACTGAAACATTAAGACTTGAAAATGCAGCTAAATTAACTGCTGTATAATAAGTGCTTATAAAAGGAAATGCCGCCATTGAAACGGCGGCATTTTTTGTGCAAAAAAATATATTTCAAGTTTTATAATAGATATGAAAATAAATAATTGTCTTTATAATAAATTAATAAAACCTATTAGTTTTAATGGTCAAAATTTAACAAATAAAAAAGATTGTAATATTGAACAACAATCAAAAAGTGTTTTAGGGGCTTATTATCAACCTGTTTTACTATGTAAAAATGCTGATTTGCAAACGTTCTGGGAAGATATAAAGTATGAAAATCCTGAAAAAGAATATTTTAATTCGGATAGAGGACCTTATATAGCACCAAATATTGAAGCCATTAGAAAGCTTAGTATACTGGATAATTTATCACTCCGTCAGAAAAAAGAATTTATAGACTTATTTTGTAAAGAAACAGGGTTTCCTGATTTAGACAAAGTTAAACAAAAAGCGGAAAGTGAGATTGGAAAATCTATTCATTTTTTAGCGCAAAGGGAAGATTTTGATGTTAAGTTCATAGGTTATGATAAAAATTCTTCTATTGGGAGAGGTTTAGCAATCCCAGGTAGTGATTGTGATGCTTTATTTATGATAATAGATCCAAAATGGCATAAAGAACCTTGGTACCCTGGAGCTATAAGGTGGCAGTTTAAAGACTATGTTAATCAAAGAGTATTATGTACGCACGCATCAGGACTCCCTGAAGTATTATCGGTTTCTTATATAGAAGAAGGTCTCAGAATCGCTGATGAAGCTTTTGAAAAAGCAAAGTTTTCGTCTGAAGATTTAGAAAAATTTGAAAAGAATTTAGCAGATGATACTAATGATTTTGTTAAATCAGCAGAGTTTAATATAAGATTAGCAAGTTTTATACCCAAAGATGATGATAAAAGAACTCAGTATTATAAAAGTGCAATGCTTGTTGAACTGATTCGTGACGGAATAGTTAATGAAAATAATTTTTCGCCTGATTTTATGAGGAAAATAAAAAAATCTCCATTGTATAGATTCAGTAATCTTATGAAACAAAGAGGCTTAAATAATAAATTAAAAGAAAAACATTTGAAAAGATTGCAATTAATCAAAGATTTTAAATCAATGAGTCTCGATGAGCAATTTAGCATTGTAAGAGATATTATATATTTCTCTTTTATGCAAAAAAATTATGAGCATAAAGAATATTTTGAAAATATTGATTCCAATAATCAAAATGAAATGGGGAATATAACAGAAATGTATTCTCTTATTTTAAATATTTAATCAAATTCCCAATATAGGAAGATTTTCATACATTCCAATTTCCTTAAATTCAAACTCTTTATTATCAGTTGCAATCATTTGAGCTAAGAAAGCACCCAAAATTGCCTCTAATTGAGCAACCGGTAACATATTAACAGGTAGTTCCCACATATTATATTTGAGTCTTAATGTATCTTGCAAAGACTTACAATCGATAGGTGTTCTTTCTCTATATGCATAGCAGTTTCCAAAGAATTTTTTCATATTATCAACATCAAATCTATATATGTCAATACCTTTATCAGATAATTCTTTAAAATATTCACTTCCTCGATTTGAAAATCTTTTTGTCCAATTGTCACGGTTTATCATTTTTTTATCAAAGTTAACAATATCATAGGTTCTTGAATTATATTTCCATTTTGTACTGAGCATTACTTCATTTTCAGGTATTGATACTAAAATAAGAGAATTTTGTTTGCCTGCCCAATTATCAAGAAAATATTTTACATCGTTCATAGAAAAGAGTTTATCTAACAAGACAACATGCAAATTCTTATCCAAAACTGCAACCGCAGACTCTGTTGTACTCAAGCCGCCAAGCGATAATCCTATAAACGAAACCTTTGATTCTTTATCTTTTATAATATCCATAAATCAATTCTATAATTTTATGCTACTATTATAAAGTAAATTATTAGTTTAAACAATTTTGTAAATCGGAGATATGGTTATGTTCACTGTTGAAAAAGAAGAGATTTTAAGAAAAATAGAGAATCTTTCAAAACCTTCTGTTCTAGTTATTGGTGATATGGCTATAGATGAAATGGTATATGGAACTACTGACAGAATGAGTAGAGAAGCTCCTGTATTAATTTTACGCCATTATAATACAAAAGTTATTCTCGGTGCCGCATCTAATGCTGCAAATAATATTGCATCATTGAATAACGGAAAAGTCAGTGTTATAGGAACATACGGAAAAGATTATTATGCCCCTATATTATTAAAAGCATTTAAAGATGCAAATGTTAATACGGATTATATGGTTGAAGATGAGACAAGAGCAACTACCGTTAAAACAAGAATTTCAGGTTCTTGTTCTCAATCCGTAACACAGCAAATTGTAAGAATTGATAGAGAAACAATTGATCCTCTTTCAAAAGAAGCAGAAGAAAAAGTAATTGCACAAATGGAAAAAGCAATACCATTACATGATGCTGTTATATTATCAGATTACAATATAGGTCTTTTAACTGAAAATGTTATAAATAAAGCTATTGAATTATGCCATAAATATAATAAAATCATTGTTGTTGACTCTCAAAAAGATTTGGACAGATTCCAAGGTGTTACATCAATGACTCCAAATCAACCTGATAGTGAAAAGTTTGTAGGTTTCTTTATTAAAGACCAAACAACATTAAAAAAAGCAGGAGAAGAAATGCTTGCCAAAACAAATGCTAAATCAGCATTAATAACTCTTGGCGGTGATGGAATGGCATTATTTGAAAAGAACGGAAATTTTGAAAAAATACCTGTGTTTAACAAAACTGATGTGTTTGATGTTACAGGAGCAGGCGATACCGTAGTTGCAACTTTTACACTTGCAATGGCAGCAGGATTAAGTAAAAAGGATGCTGCTATTTTAGGTAATTTAGCTGCAAGTATTGTAATAAGATATTTTGGTTGTGCTACTACTACAATACCTGTTTTAAAAGAAACTTTAAGAAAAATGGATTTTAACAGCTGTAAAATTAATGCTTAGGAGGGTTTATGAATATATTAAAAAAATTAAAATTAACTGATTATATAATAATTATCGCCGTTATTATATTAATCTTAGTTGGGGCAATGGTTATATTTAAGAAAAAGAATTTTTCAAATCTTCCTATTGAAAAAGAAGTTAAAGTTCAATTTGATGTATTTTTTAGAGGGGTTACAATATCTTCAACAGAAAGTCCTTTTAAACCTGGTGAAGATGCATTTATAACAATAAGAAATGTTCCGTATACAAAATTAAAAATTGTTGCAATGGATGGTCGTCCGAGAATGACTACAATCCCTGCTAATACCAGTGAAGGTTTCAGAATTATAGAAGATGTTGCTATGCCTAATTTGTTTGACTTAATCGTTAAACTTGAAGATACAGCTAAGAAAACGCCTGACGGATTTGTTGTTGGCGGAAATAAACTTAAAATGGGTATTCCTGTTGTCATAGAAGGTGAAAGATACAAATACCAAGGCACTATTTCAAATGTATATGAGGTTGAAGAAAATCAAAATAAATAATGAGAATATTAGAATCAGGAATTTTTAATTTCGTAAACAGCATTTTGGCTTTTATCCAAAGCAAAACAGATAATGTCAGAAAAAACAGCTTTATATTATCTAATATTGATTATCTAATACTGTTTTTTATAATATCAACATTTGTTGTTTCTACTTTCGCTAATACAGAAATGATAGGTGTTATTTCATTTTTTGTTCCTGCACTTGTTATTTTTAAAACAATAATTACTAAAGGAGAAAAGCTCGAGCTTGAACATTGTAATTTTTATTTGTTAGTTTACCTTTTGATTTGCTTAATAACAAATTTTACATCTTCAATGCCGTTTCAAAGCCTGTATGGTTTTATGAAAACTCTTATTTATTTTGCTTTCTATTTTGCTTTATGTCAGTTTTTGAAAAATAACAAGAAATATATTCCTATGTTGTTCTTTGTAATTGCTTCATTAATAAGTATTGAAAGCGTAATAGGACTTATACAAAACACAATAGGAGTAGAAAATATCTCAACTTGGCAAGATACAAGTTATGTTAATCCTGAAGATGTACTATCAAGAGTATATGGAACATTAAAACCATATAATCCCAATTTATTTGGCGGATATTTAATAACAGGAATTGCATCAATTTTAGCTGTAATTAGTTTGTTTGTTGAAAAAAGAAAAATAAAATTAGCAACAATAGCAGGTATTTGCTTATTAATAAGTGCTCTTTGTATATTCTTAACGGGTTGTAGAGGTGCTTATCTTGCTTTATTTACAATTATTATTGGTATTGTTATTGCCTCATTTCAGATAATTTTTTATGATTTCAATAATGAGAAACTAAAAAAAATATGGAAAACCTTGATTGGATTAGGTTCAGTTGGGGCTGTTCTATTTATGTTTTTTAACCATGGCATATTTAACAGATTAATGTCTATATTTATCCTGAGGGGTGATTCTTCAACATCTTTCAGAATGAATGTATATAATTCTGCAATTCAAATGTTTCAAGATAACCCTATTTGCGGAATTGGGGTAGGAAATAAAGTTTTCCGTGAAATATACGGTTTATATATGTTATCAGGCTTTGATGCATTAAGCTGCTATTGTATATTTCTTGAAATGGCAGTGGAAAGCGGAATTTTTGCGCTTTTAGCTTATATCTTATTTATAGGTACATTAATATATTCAGCAGTAAAATGTTTTATAAACTCAAAAGATATAATTACCAAAATATTATTGTTCGTTCCATTAATTTCAATTTTAGCAGTAATGGTACATGGGTTATTTGATACAGTATATTTTAGACCTCAAATACAATATTTGTTTTGGACAATGGCAGCAATATTAACAGTTATGATTAGGAAAGAAGCTACGGTTAAATAAATGAAAATACACGAATACCAAGCAAAAAATTTGTTTAAAGAATATGGAATAAACGTACCGTTTTCTCTATTGTGTGAAAAGCGTGAAGATATTGAAAATATAATAAAAAAAGTATCATTACCATGTGTAATAAAAGCGCAAGTACATTCAGGCGCAAGAGGTAAAGCTGGCGGAGTTAAACTTGCAAAAACATATGATGAAGCTGTTGTAATTGCTAATAATATTTTAGGTATGGAGTTAAAATCTACACAAGCCGGGCTAAAAAAAGTAAATAAAATTCTAATTGAACAAGGTGTTGATATTGATAAGGAATTATATTTAAGTTTGACCTTTGATAGAAAAAATGAATGTATTACTTTTATTATTTCTTCTGAAGGCGGAATGGATATTGAAGAAGTCGCAAAATCTATGCCTGATAAAATATATACTCAACATATAGATATTAACTTCAATCCGTATGAAACCGTATCAAAACTTGGACTGGACGAAAATATAACAAACAAAATATGTGATATAGTAAAATCGCTATATAAACTTACAATCGAAAAAGATGCTTCTCTCGTTGAAATTAATCCGTTAGTAATAACAAAACAAAAAGAAGTTATTGCAATAGATGCCAAAATTAATTTTGATGACAATGCATTATTCAGGCATGAAGATATATTATTGCTAAAAGATGAATCAGAAGAAAATCCATATGAATTAGAAGCTCAAAAATACGGGTTAAATTACATTAAATTAGATGGCACTATAGGCTGCATGGTAAATGGTGCAGGGCTTGCAATGGCAACAATGGACGTTATTAAACTTGCAGGAAAAGATGCGGCAAATTTCTTAGATGTTGGTGGTGGAGCAAGCAGTGAAAAAATAGAAAAAGCCTTTAAGCTTTTAATATCTGATGAAAATTTAAAAGCTGTTTTTATAAACATTTTTGGCGGAATTCTAAGATGTGATTTTCTCGCAGAAGGTGTCAAAAATGCAATAAAAACACTAAATGTAGAATGTCCTGTTATTGTCAGAATGGAAGGTACAAATAAAGAACAAGGTGCTGAAATATTAAATAATTCAGGATTAAAATTCACAGTAGTAAATGATTTAAATGAAGCAATAGAGGTAATAAAAAGAATATAATGTCTATTTTTGTTAATAAAAATACAAGGTTGATAGTACAAGGTATTACAGGAAAAGAGGGTTCCTTTCATGCCCAAAGCTGTCAAGAATACGGAACAAATTTAGTAGGTGGAGTAACTCCGAAAAAAGGCGGAACGGAAATTCTTGGTGTTCCTGTATTTAATACCGTAAAAGAGGCTGTTAACGAAGTAAATCCCAATACAAGTATGATTTTTGTTCCGGCGAGGTTTGCTGCAAATGCTATTATAGAAGCTGCTGAAGCAGGCATAAAGTTAATTGTATGTATTACGGAAGGTATACCGGTATATGATATGATTAACGCAAAAAAAGCTGTAACTATGAATGGTGCAAGATTGATTGGTCCAAATTGTCCGGGGATAATATCTCCTGACGAAGCAAAAGTAGGTATAATGCCATCAAAAATCCATAGAAAGGGTAATGTTGGAGTAATATCAAGAAGCGGTACATTAACATATGAAGCAGTCTATCAATTAACAAAACTTGGAATTGGTCAATCAACTTGTATAGGTATAGGGGGTGACCCGATTATAGGTACAAGTTTTATTGATGTTCTTGAAGCATTTCAGAAAGATGAACAAACTGAGGCTATTTGCATGATAGGAGAAATTGGCGGCAGTGCTGAAGAAGAAGCTGCTGATTATATTAAAACTCACGTTACAAAACCTGTTGTAAGTTTTATAGCAGGTCTAAGTGCTCCTGAGGGTAAAAGAATGGGACATGCCGGAGCAATAATATCAGGCGGAAAAGGAACTGCTTCAAGTAAAATGGAAGCACTAACCTCAAGTGGCGTAACTGTATGTAAAAACCCTGCAGATTTAGGCATTAGTATCCAAAATATATTAAAATAAATATTAATATTAAAATAAGGAAAGAATATGCTTGTAAAAGATAATACAAGAAAAACTTTTTTAAGTCCCGAAATAACAATAATACTAACTATATTAATATTTGCAATTCTTTGTGTATTTTTAGATATAAATATTTTGCAAGTTGATAAAACAGGGATTTATAAATCACCTCAAGCATATGATACTTATGTTTTAAAGAAATATTTTCTTTTTATATATATACCTGTATTGCTTTTTATAATGAGTGTATATACATTTTTAAATAAAAGGTCTCATGATTTAGAAGAATTAGGCAAAATTACATTATATTCATATGGACTTCTAACCGTATTTGCAATAGTAAAGATAATATATATATTAGTAACACCGAGCAAGACTCCAAGTTCAGTATGGTTTTTAATGCCTCCTGCGTTATATGATATTTTAAAAGGGCTCGGGGAAATACATATATTATATTTTCTTTTCGCATTAACTTTTTGTATATTTATTTTTAGTTTTATCTCAAAATTTATGATTAAATTTATACATCCAATTGTGTATATAATAATATACAATGGAGGAATAGCATATTTAACATACGAATTTCTAAAACTATGTATATTTTTAGATGAAATTTTTGATGTTACTTTGGGTTAAGAATTTTAATAAAGGTAATTATGCATAACAAAAAGAAAATAATTATACCAATCATAGTAACAATAATAATATTATTAATCATTAATATAAATATAATAAGTTTAAATGCTACTAATCTTTTATTTAAGATATTTTCCCAACAAGATAATAATGTTCAAATTGAAAAATTATTAAAAAATAATTTGTATATTCAAACATTTACCATCAACAAAAAACTATATTTAATGATTTTATCAGCTCAAAAGTTAATAGATTTTTATAATAATCAACTATTATTTAATGAATCAGAAAAAATATATGAAGAATATTTCATTCCTATTTCTAAGTTTGAAAACAAAAGGACATCTGTTTTTTATGATAACTATAATGAAAATCTTGCAAAAATATATTCCAACTTGGGTGATATAAAATTAAAACTTAACAAATTTAAAGAAGCAGAAAGTTATTATAAGAAAGCTATTGCAATAAAACAAGAAGCTAGAAATCAAAATTCTTTTAGTGACTGGATAGAACTAAATAAGCTAGGAAGGTTGAAACTGCAAGAGGGAAATATTAAAGAAGCTGCTGTTTTTATTGAGCAAGCAATTACTAAATATAAAGAAAAAAATAATGATATAAGCTGGAAAATTATATATAATCTATCTCAATTGTATAAACAAAAAGGAGAATACAAACGTGCTGAACAATATGCAGAATATTTATTATTAAATTCTCCATCTTTGCCTGATTTTGTTCCTATTCCGGATAATAACAAATTAAAAACAGAATATATTATAGAAATAAGTAAATTAAATAGTTATTTCAAACAAAATTTAGCGGAAATATATATTGAAGAAAATAAATTAGAAGAAGCATTAAAGCTTTTAAAACAATCGCTGATAATTAATCATTATATTTATGGTGAAAATTCCAGCTATACAATATGTAACCACTATAAGTTATATAATTTATATTCAATTAAAAATGATAAACCGCAAAAAGAAAAAGAATATTTAGAAATAAATAATATCAAATCTAAGATAATCGGAACAAAAGATTTAAGAATTGAACAGTTAAGTGAAGTATGTAAAATATAATAATTTTCTATAAATTTTTTATATTTAGAGAAAGAATATTTGTGAACTTTTTATTAAAAAACTGATTTTAGGGAAAATGAATATAACTATTAAAATTTTTAAAAAATTAATAATTGTTATGTTGTAATTTCTTTTTTTATTTTTTCTGAAAGAATTTTTCTTAATTTTATATCAGTTATTTCAGTTGTTTTAAAGTCATTTATTTTAATTTCATCTTTTTTAGTTATTTTATAATTGATTTTTTTTGTTCCTGCATCAAGCGGAAAATGATTCTTTATTAAAAAAGGATAATCAAATTCAATTGTAATGGGAATTATATCCGTATTTGTATTAATTGCTATTTGTGCTGAACCTTTGTGGATTTTTATTTCCTCATTCGGCAGCGTTCTTGTTCCTGTCGGGAAAATAATAATATTAAAGCCTTGTTCCAATACAGCTTGAGTTTCAGCTTGAAATTCATCATAATCAACATCATTTAGTATATATAATGATTTGACAATATTATACATTATCGGATTTTTAAGAAGTTCTTTTTTTGCTAAACATAAACTGTTTGGAATTAGTCCTATAAGAAGTACAATATCAATTAAACTTGGATGTGAAGCTACTATAACTTTTCCTTTAATATCATTAAAATTGCCGTTAATTTCAACATTTATTGTTCTTAGTTTTTGTATTATAAATGTAAAAAATTTCCAAGATTTATGTACAATATCAGCACAAAATTTTCTTTTTTTTAAATCTTTATAAAATAAGCTGCTTGATGGAATTATTATAAAGCCTATAATTAGTGCACCTGTTGCAAATATAAGCATTTCTATTAGTACAACGATACTTCGTATAATTCTCATATCAGCCTCTTATTAATGTATATAATTTGCTTGATAATGTTTTTGTTTCGCCCTTTAAGAATTCTACTAAATTATTAAAAAAGATAGGGGTTATTTCATCATTGTTTGTAATATTAACAGTAACTTCGATAGATTCTTCATTTTCTCGATCTTGAGAAATAGATATAGCTATACTTTCTGGTGTTTTATCATTTTCTGTATAACACAAAATAACAGGTTGTGTTTTACTATCTATGATTGCTTCTAACAAAGCGTTTGCAATAGTCTCTTCGCCTGCTGAAATTGAGTTATATGATGTCTTTATTGAATTTAATAAAGAAAAAAGACCTATTGTTGCATTATGTACCGAAAAACTAAACCCTGTAGGAGATATTTCACCTTCTTCTTTTCTTTGGTTTATAAGTTTTATTACTCTTTCTATATCGCCATAACAAGATGCAAAAATAAGTTTATAGTTCTTATCTTTATCATAAACGTTATATAATGTATAAAGTCCTGCTTTGCCGAAATTATCAAGTTTTCTTCGCATTAACATAGGAATAAAAGATGTATCGGGCTTTTCATCTTTTATGAACGAGTATTTATTAATATAAAACTTAAAAGAATTCATGATAATATTAATATTAGTATAACAGTTTGTGAAATGCAAAAATGATAAGTATAACAAAAGCTGCTGCAATATGTAATTTGGGTAAAAATATAGATGAGGTATTTCTTAATGCTTGTAATGGTAAGCTTTTGCCGCATCATGTAACTATAGATTTGCCTGAGATAAAAGAAGAAAAATATAATTTAAGATGTAATAGATTTTTATTACATTTATATAATCAAATTAAGAAAGAAATAGATTTAGTAATAGAAAAGTATGGAAAGAAAAGAATTGCCGTTGTAATTGCAACAACAAATTCAGGTATTGATGAATATGAGAAAACTTCAAATACTGAATATTTAAAAATGTCAAATCCCGCGGAATTTTTAAAAGATTTAATTGGTTTAGATAATTATTTTTCAGGGATTTCAACTGCTTGTTCTTCAGGTCTAAAAGCATTTTCTACCGCAAGAAAATTATTGGAAAATGATATATGTGATTGTGTAATTGTTGGCGGAGTTGACGCAATTGCAAAATTACCGATTGCTGGTTTTTCTGCATTAGAAGTCTTAACTGACAGTTTGACAAATCCTTTTTCAAAGAATAGGTTAGGTATGAATATTGGAGAAGGTGGGGCTTTATTTATCTTAGAAAAAAATACCGAAGGTATAAAATTATTAGGTATAGGTGAAACATCAGATGCATATAATGCTGCAACTCCTGATCCAAAGGCTGAACAAGCAATTAATGCAATAAAAATGTCATTAGAAGATGCAAATTTAAAACCGGAAGATATAGATTATATTAATATGCATGCAACAGGAACAATTGCAAATGACCTGATGGAAGCTCGAGCCATATATGAAATATTTTCGGATAAAGTATATGCCGGAGCTACAAAACCATTAACGGGTCATTGTTTGGGGGCATCTGCAAGTATAGAAACTGCAATTTGTATAAAAGTTTTGGAAACAGGAATTATGCCTCCTCATATATATGATGGTGAGTATGACGAGAATTTACCTAAAATAAAATTGGTGGAAAAAAATAAAAATAAATCTGATAAAATGAATGTATGTATGTGCAATGCTTTTGGTTTTGGCGGAACAAATGCTGTTTTGATTTTGGGAAAATAAATATGACTTACGATTTGGAAAAAATATTACCTCATAAAAAACCGATGATATTAATTGATGATATAAAAGAAATTAATATGGATGAAAAGTATTTGATTTCAGAATTTTCAATAAATGAAGATAAGATATTTTTTGATAAGTCAATAAATGGAGTAAATTATCTTGCTGGTATTGAATTTATGGCTCAGACAATAGGCTGTTATGCTTTTTTTAAATCAAAATTAGAAGAACCAAAATTAGGATTCTTACTTGGTACCAGACTGTACAAAAATAAGATAGAAAAGTTCGAAAATGGACAAAAATATAATGTAAAAGTGAATGAAATATTCTGTGATAATGAACTTGTTTCGTTTGAATGTTTAATTTATAATGTAGATGGAGAGTGTGCCAGTGCTGTAATAAATGCATTTCAGCCTGATAACGCGGAAGAGTATTTAAAAAACGGATTGTAAAATCAATGCTCAAACAAATTTTGGTGACGGGTTCAAGTCGCGGTATCGGTAAAGCTGTTGCTTTGCGTCTTGCCCAAAGTGGTTACGATATTGTTCTTCATTGTAATAAGAATATTTCAAAAGCAGAAGAAGTTAAGAATGAAATTATATCATTGGGAAGCAATGCCAGGATATTACAGTTTGATATTTCTAACAGACAAGAATGTAATGAAGTATTGTCTTCTGATATAGAAAAGAATGGAATATATTATGGAATTGTTTTAAATGCAGGAATTGCCAAAGATAATGTATTTCCGGCTATGGAAGATGATGAATGGGACTCTGTTTTAAATACAAATCTTGGCGGATTTTATAATGTATTAAAACCGCTTGTAATGCAGATGATTTCTGAAAGAGTAAAAGGACGAATTATAACAATGTCATCTATTTCAGGTCTTTGCGGTAATAGAGGACAGGTTAATTATTCGGCTTCTAAGGCGGGCATTATTGGAGCTACCAAAGCATTGAGTTTAGAATTAGCCAAAAGAGGAATTACTGTTAATTGTATTGCTCCGGGTGTAATTGAAACAGATATGATAAGTGAAATTCCAACCGAAGAAGTAAAAAAAATGATTCCGATGAAGCGTTTTGGAAAACCTGAAGAAGTTGCTTCTTTGGTTAATTATCTTATGAGTGATGAGGCTGCTTATATTACAGGACAAGTCATTTCTGTTAATGGAGGGCTATACTTGTGAAAAGAGTTGTTATTACGGGAATGGCACTAGCAAGCCCTTTGGGTTGTACAAGAAAGTCAGCTTTTGAAAGTTTATTAAAATTAAAAAATTGTATTGTTTATTCAAAAGACTTAGAAGTATATGAAAGGTTGAATACTAAGCTTTCGGCACCTGTTAGAGGTTTTGTTGTTCCTGAACATTTTAACAGAAAAGTTTTAAGAACAATGGGTAGAGTTTCTGTTATGAGTGTTGCAACAGCTGAAGAAGCTCTTAAAGATGCCGGATTGTTAGGTGATGATATAATTACAAACGCTCAAACAGGAGTAAGTTATGGTTCTTCATCCGGTTCATTGGAACCATTAATTGATTTCCATTCAATGCAAGTAACGAAAGAAGTAAAAAGTGTTAATTCCGGTTCTTATGTAAAGATGATGCCGCAAACTACAAGTGTAAATCTTTCATTATATTTTAAAACGGTTGGAAGGTTAATTCCAACTTCTACTGCTTGCACGTCAGGTTCTATGGGGATTGGTTATGCGTATGAAGCAATAAAATATGGACTTCAAACGGTAATGATAGCTGGTGGTGCGGAAGAACTCCATCCTGCTCAGATTGCTGTATTTGATACTCTTTATGCAACAAGTCAAAAAAATTCTCATCCTGAATTAACTCCTGCGCCTTTTGATAAAGATAGGGACGGATTAGTTATAGGTGGAGGTGCCGGGACTTTAATATTAGAAGAATATGAGCACGCAAAAAGACGTGGTGCTAAAATATATGCTGAAATAATTGGGTTTGGCACAAATACTGATGGTACTCATATTACGTCACCAAATCAAGCAACGATGAAAAATGCTTTAGCTTTGGCACTAAAAGATGCAAAGATTTCATCTGAACAAGTGGATTATGTAAATGCTCATGGAACGGCTACTATTCATGGCGATATTGCGGAATCTGTTGCAACATATGAAATATTCAATAGAAATGTGCCTATCAGCTCTTTAAAAAGTTATACAGGCCATACGCTTGGCGCGTGTGGTGCAATAGAAGCTATCATGTCTATTGAAATGGCTCATAAAAAATGGTTTGCCCCTACTATAAATTTGCATAATGTTGATGAAAACTGTGCTCCTTTAGGATATATAAAAGATCAAGGGCAAGAATTAGATGCGAAAATAATAATGTCTAATAACTTTGCTTTTGGAGGAATAAATACATCTTTAATATTTAAAATTGTTTAATTTGCTTTAATTGACTTTAAGTATGAAATATGCGTAAATAAGAATAGGAATATAAGAATGACAGTTGAAGAAGAGATAAAAGAGTTGATAATAAAATCATTGGAGTTAGAGGATATTACTCCATCTGATATTAATGAAGAAGAACCTTTGTTTATTGACGGTTTAGGGCTAGATTCAATTGACGCTTTGGAACTTGGTATGGCGCTAAAGAAGAAATACAATTTAAAAATGAGCTCAAACAAAGAAGAAAATAAAAAATATTTTTATTCTGTAAAAACATTAGCAGATTATGTCAGGAGTAATACCTGTGAGTAAGCAATATAATAGACAAGAAATTTATGATAAATTATTAGAAATATTAGTTGATGAATTTGAAATTCAGAAAGATCTTATAAATCCGGATGCAAATCTATTTGAAGATCTTGATTTTGATAGTATAGATGCTGTTGATCTTGCAGTAAAGTTACAATTTTTTACTAATAAAAAAATTAAACCGGAAGATTTTAAAGAAATTCGTACAATTAATGATGTGGTAAATGCAGTAGAAGAGCTTTTAAAATGAGATTGAAACTTTTGGTTTCTTTATGTATTACTCTTTTTATAATTTGCTTATTTCATTATACAGAATTATTTGTAGTAAAGTTATATCCTGTTTTTGCTAATTTGACTGTATTTTTGGTATTTTTTATCTCAATTTTTTCAAAAGAAACGGTTATTCAAAAATTTGCGAAGGCAGTAGATGGCGAATTATCACCAAATGCTATAATTTATACTAGACATTTAACTTATATATGGAGTGGCCTTACTTTTTTTAATTTTTTGATGTCTTTAATCTCTGTTTTTATGAGTACAAAATTTTGGGCTGTATATAATGGATTTATAGCTTATTTATTAATCGGGACTTTGTTATGTGTTGAGTATATAATTAGGATGATTTTGAAAAAGAAAAACATAATATGATTCTGGAAAAATTTTATACAACTGAATATGATAAAAATATTGTTCTAATAAAAGATAAAAAGAACATTACTTTTTCTGATTTAAAAAAATATGTTTATGGTCAAAAAAATATTTTTGAAAAAGAAGCTGCTAATTCGGTTGTTCTTTTGGGTGATGATAGCTTTGAATTTGTTATAAATTTTTTTGCGGCAATATTTTCAAAGAAAAATATTTATCTTTTAACTGATAAAAACAGATTATCAATGTTGAATTTTGATTATATTCTTCCATCAAAGACAGAAAAAGCAGAAACTTACAAATTTGAACAAATAGATATTAAAAATACTTATATAAATCTTTTTACATCAGGTTCAACATCTGTACCCAAAATGATACAAAAGAATTTTTACAATTTAGAAGAAGAAGCTAAATGTATTTCTAAAGAATTCAATTTTGAAAATAATGAAATTTTTTACTCTACAACTATTATGTCTCATTTATTTGGACTTACTTTTCATTTCATGCTTCCTTTTTATATTGGGCATATTATTAATGTAGATAGAATAGAATTTCCAGAACAAATAACTGAAATAAATCCTTATATTTTAATTTCAACCCCATCCTTTTTGGAAAAAATGTCGAAGTATAATGTTTGTTTTCCTATAGTGCCCCGAAAAATAATTACTGCAGGGGACAGATTGAAAGATAGTGTTGCTGATTTTTTTGCAGAAAAAATAAAAGTATTAGAAGTGTATGGAAGTACTGAATCTGGAGTTATTGCTTATAGAAATTATAAGGAAAACTTCAGATGTTTTTCTGATGTTAGATATTTTATTTCAGAAGATGATTGTATTGTTGTTAAATCAGATTTCTTTCCTGAAGAGGAAGTTAAAATGTCTGATATTGTAAAAAAAGTTTCGGATAATGAATTTATTATTCAAGGTCGTAGTGATAGAATGGTTAAAATAAAAGAAAAAAGGGTTTCTTTAGAGGAAATTGAAACAATATTGAAGCAAAATAAGGATGTTGTTGATGCATATTGTTTTAAATATAAGGATGTTTTGGCTTGTGCTATAGTTACTTCAGATAGTTCATTAAATGAAAAAAAATTAAAAGAATACCTTTTGAAATATAGTGAAATTGTTCCCAAAAAATGGCGTTTTATTGATGAAATTCCAAAGACAAAATCAGGAAAAACAGATAAAATCGAGATTGAACAAATTTTTTCAATGAATTTATCTTATCCTTTTATATTTAGCAGAACGCAAAATGCAAATGAGGCAGAATTGGGTTTGATTTTTAGGAAAAATTCTAATTTCTTTCAGGGACATTTCCCCATAATGCCGGTTTTACCCGGGGTTGTCCAATTATTTTATGCTAATTATTTTGCAAAAAAAATATTTAAAACTGATATTCCTGTTTTAGAAGCTAAAAAAATTAAATTCTCCAGTATTATTAAGGCAGACGAAAAAGTTATGTTAAAATTAACTAAGAAAGAATCATCCATTGAATTTACCTATCTGGCTGATGATAAAGTTTGTTCATCTGGTATATTTGTTCTTTGAGGATAAAAATAAGTTTAGGAGTACTTATGTATTTTCAATCAGAAAAAATATTAAATGTTGAATTTTATGATTTAGACCCAATGAATGTAGTTTGGCATGGAAACTATGTTAAGTATATTGAGTCCGCAAGAAGTGATTTGTTTAATAAACTCGGGTACAGTTATATAGATATGCATAGTGACGGATTGGCATTTCCAATTGCTACTATGGAAATGAAATATATAAAACCTTGCAGATTTAATCAAGAACTTAAAATTGTTTCAACTCTTGAAGAAATAGAACCTTGTTTAATTATAAAATATACTATTTTTGATAATAAGACAGGTGAAAAATTATTCAAAGCGAAAACAATGCAAATTTGTGTTGATATTAATTCAATGCAAAGTATATATGAAGCCCCAGAAAAATTGAAAAAAAAGCTTTCTTGTTGTAAAGTTTAATGTATGAAAATACTTTTTAAGTTTATAATTGTTTGCTTTATTTATATTTATTGTTTTAATAATGCATTTGCAAATGTAGATGTTTTTAATAATAAAGTTTCTGTTGATAGTATTAAAATTCCTCAGTTTAAGGATGTTATCTGTGATTTTGAACAGGAAAAGTTTCTTTCGAATTCAAATCAAGTCATTAAGTCGGGCGGTACTTTTCAGTTTATTTTGAGAAAAGGTGTGATTTTTAATACCGAATACCCTGTAAAATATACAACTTCATACACATCTAAAGAGAATAAATACGTTAATGATATAATAATCGGAATTTCAAAAAAAGAATTTTCTTATGTTGAGAAGAATTTTGATTTGTTCTTCAAAAATAACAATTCAAAATGGATTCTTGGATTAGTTCCCAAAAGTGATTCTCCTTCAAGAGTTCAATTAAAGAATATCATTATTATCGGGCAGGATAATATTGATGAAATATTGATAAATACAGTTAATAACGGTAGTACAAAAATAAAGTTTATGCAGTGTAAGTAGTAATGATTAAGTTTTTTAGAATATTATTTATATTCTTTTTTCTTCTGTTAAGCTTTTTAACTGTTTTTAATCCTGCAAAAACGGAAACTAATATTTTAAAGGCGGTTTTACCTGATAATGAACATTCAGAATTAATTATGAATTTGAATAGCAGGTTTTCTTCAAAAATAAATGTTCTAATAGAATCAAAATTTTATCAAGATTGTGACGAGTTAGCAAAAGTATTTATAGAAAAAGTTGATAAGAAATCTTTTAGGAATAAAAGTTTTGATTATCTTGAAGGATTTAATTTTTATAAAAAGTATCATAATAATTTTCTTTCAGGAAGAACCAGAGAATTAATTATGAGAAAAGATTATGAAACAGTAGAAAAAGAAGCTTTCGAAAGATTAATTAATCCTATTGGGATTTCTGTTCTTCCTATAGAAGAGGATCCTTTTCTACTTTTTACCGATTATATAACCGGTCTTTCAAATATAAATTTGATAGCAAGTGGAGATATAGTTCAATTTAAGGATAAATATTATAAATATATACTGTTAGAGTCCAATATTGATACACTATCCCCCACAACCGCAAATGAAAAAATAGCTAATCTGGTTTCTATGGTTGATTCATTAAACGGTCAATCAAGTTCAAAAGTTTATCTGACAGGAGTCCCTATTCATTCATATTATGCAAGTTCTGCTTCTATGTCCGAAATAAATATTATTTGTATATTATCTTCAATATTTCTATTTGCTCTGTTTTATTTTTATTTTAGAAATATAAAACTTATAATACCTGCATTTGTCAGTTTATTTATTGGTATTTTTTCAGGGTTTTCAATAGTTTCATTATTGTTTGATAAGGTTCATATTCTGACATTTGTATTCTCTACAACATTAATTGGTATTTGTATAGATTATTCTCTTCACTATTTTGTAGAAAAAGATTTGAAAAAAATTATTAAAAGCTTAACATTAAGCTTGCTTTCAACTTCCTGTGCTTTTATAGTGTTAATATTTTCTCAAATGGATTTACTGAAACAAATTTCTGTCTTTACTGTAGTTGGTTTAATTAGTGTATATTTATTTGTTGTTTTATTTTATCCATTAATATGTAAGTACTTTTTAAATGATTTCGAACGAAAAATTGATATAAATATAAGATATGAAAAATTCATAATAAGTATTGTGATAATTGTTATAATTTGTGGGTTTATTAATTTAAAATTTGATGACAATATAAAAAATATGTATGTGCCATCTAAGGAACTTGCATATGCTGAAAAACTTTTTGCGCAAGTTACAAATTCTAATTTTAAGCAAACATTTTTAGTTGTTGAGGGAAAATCATTTGAAGATATCCTTCAAAAAGAAGAAATTATTTCCAAAAAATTAAAGAATTATCAATCTGTTTCCAAGTATATTCCTTCTAGGAAAAGACAATTTGAAAATAAAACCTTGATAGAAAATCTGTATAGTAATTCTCTTAATAAATATGCTCAATTTTTAACAAAAGAGCAAAGAGATAAACTATTGAATGATAAATTTGAATATATTGATTATGATGAAAAATATTCTATTTTGTCTGAGTTTATGATTGATAAAAATAAATCATTAATGATTTTAAATGATGAAAATAAGCCTGATATAGAAGGAGTTAACGGAATACAATATATTGATTTAAAATCAGATATATCAAGTAAAATTAAGGACTATAGAGTAAAATGTATAAGGTTAATTTTGCCGATTTTATTTATTCTTGTAATTGTACTAAGTATTATTTATAAAAACTTTTTAAAATCGATAAGAATCGTTTTACCATCAATATTAGCGGCAAGTTTTTCATTTGCATTTGTGAGTCTTATTTTTAAAGAAATAAATATGTTTCATATTCTTTCAATTTTCTTGATACTTGGTTTTGGTTTGGATTATTCAATATTTAGGGCAAGCGGAGTTAAAAACTCATCCGGGGCTATACTTCTTTCTTGCGCTACAAGTGTATTCTCTTTTGCATTACTTTCTTTTACGAGCTTTAAATTAATAAGTTCGCTTGGTGTTATATTATCAATTGGACTTTTAAGTTCATATATTTTAAGTTTGGTTTTAATTCCTGCATCAGGGTTTGAAGAAAATAAAGATAACATATAATTGGGTTCTAGTTTAAAAATTATTTTCTGTTTCGTTTCATTCTGTATTTTTATTTTGGCTTCATATTCAGTCCAAAATTGGTAGAAAAATTCTTTATTGTTTGAATTAATGTTATATCTTTCAAGTAGCAGTTTAAAATCTCTGTCTTTCATAAATTCAATATCAAGACCTAATGGAAAAGAGTCAAAAGCAACAGCTACAATATTATTTGAATGTGAAATATTAAAACAAAGGTCTGCATTTTCAAATTTTGGTTTTTTATTTTCCATTATAATATTTGTATCTTCTATATTATAAAAATATTCGGCAACAAATTTCGTAATCAATCTTCCTATTTGTGATTGAAGCTTTTTGAAATTGTGTTTTGTACATTTTTCATTATTATTTATCTTAATATAGAAAATCTTCATGGTATAATTTTACCATTATGGTTGATAAAGAAACAACTAAATATAGAAGAAAAAGCAGAAGAAAAGAAAGTTTTGTTGAAACTTTAGCAAAAGCACAACAAATAGTTTTTGCGCCGTTTACTTTTCAAGTAATAGCTTCAATGATGAAGTTTGGTATTTTAGATTATCTGAAAAGTACTTCTGCTTCGATAGAAGAAATTGTGCAAAATTGTGACATATCAAAATATACTGCTAAGACATTATGTGAAGCAGCTTTAGTAACAGAAATTATAGAGTTAAAAGACGGTAAATATTCTCTAACCTCTTTAGGTGATACATTTATTGATAATGAGATGACGAGAGTAAACTTTAATTTTATGCGAGATGTGTGTTACTTGGGAGCGTCAGAGTTGGCAAATTCATTTAAAGAAGAATCTCCAATCGGACTAAAAAAATATATAGGAAATTATCCGACTATATATCCGGCCCTTTCAAAGCTTCCTGAACAAATACAAAAAAGTTGGTATGAGTTTGATCATTATTATTCTGATACTTGTTTTGATGAAGTTTTGGATATAATTTTTAAACAAAATCCTAAAGAAATATTTGATATAGGCGGAAATACGGGTAAGTTTGAAAAAGCTTGTTTGAAATATAATCCCGATTGCAAGGTTACAATGCTTGATTTACCTGAAAATATAGATAGAGCAAGGGAAAATGTAAATAATAACAGATGTGAGTTCTATGGAATTAATGTAGTATCAGAAAAAGCCGTTTTTCCTAAAATGTCTGGTGCTGTTTTTATGAGTCAGTTTCTTGATTGTTTTTCTGAACGTCAAATTTTATCAATATTAACAAATGTAGAAAAAGCGTCTGATAAAAATATTCATATATATATACTTGAACCATTTATCGATAATCAGCAATTTAAAGCTGCAGAGTATTCTCTTGTTCATATTTCTTTGTATTTTACTTGTATGGCAAACGGTGTAAGTAAAATGTATTCTGAAAAAGATATGCTTTCTTTGATTGATGAAGCTGGTCTTAAAGTTAAATCAAAATATTCAGTGGGAATTCATGATTATACTCTTTTGGAATGTGTAAAAAATGAAATGGTATGAGATAAAAGAGCAAGCAGCAGGAACCAAAAGACTCTTTTTGCTTTGGTATATATACAAAATATTAGGAAAAACGCCAGTTAAGATAATTACTTTTTTTGTTACTCTAATTGCTTGTATAAATGCAAAACAAATTAGGGATTGTTCAAAGAGATATCTTGAGATAGTGGGAGAAAAGCCATCTTTTAAAAATGTTTTCAGACATTTTTTATCATATTCATATTCTCTTGTTGATAGAATGGAAATATTTACAGATAATTTTCCTGCTGAAAAATTATATTTTGAAGATGAAGAACAAAAAAAACTTTTTTTAGAAGATTTGAAAGAACGAAAAGGTATTTTTTTAATCTGTAATCATCTTGGTAATGTTGATGCTATGCGTTCTTTTGTTAATTCGGAAATTAATTCAGATTGTGGTGTTGTTTCGGTCTTTTTGTCTAAAGAACAATGTAAAATATTTTCCGGATTTATAGATAAAATTACTACTAATAGAAATATTCAGCTATATCCTGTTGAAGAAATTGATATAAATACCTCAATTGAAATAAAAGAAAAATTGAACAAGGGTGGAATTGTATTTATTGCAGGTGATAGAATCTCTGCGAATAGTAATAATTTTGAAATTGAGTTTTTAAATCATAAAGTATTATTCCCAATTGGTACATTCAAATTTGCGCAAATGATGGAGGTACCTATATATTTTGTGAGTGCAATAAAAATGCCCGAAGATAAATATTGTATACATTTAAAGAAATTTTATAATTCACAAACGAAAGCTATGACATTAAGTAAAATGCAAAAAGAGTTTGTTGATTTTTTAGAGGAAAAAACAAAATTCGCACCGTATCAGTTTTATCATTTTTACAATTTTTTTAATAAATAGTATAATATGATTATTAATAGGTGAGTTAAGGATATTAGTATGAAAAAGATATTGGTTATTTTTATAATGTTTTGTTTTTCGTCTTTTATATTGCCGGTATATGCTGTAGATGAAAATAATGTAATTGCTCCGAAATGGGAAGATTATGTACCTGAAAAATATCAAAATCCCAGAGAAGATTTTACAAGGGGAAGTGCAATTACTGAAATTGCAGTTGGTTCAGAATTAACAGCGTTAATTATAACATCTCCTATTGGTATACCGATGTTATGTCATGGAGTTACAAAATTCAAACATGTTTCTTATAGAGATAAAAAAGCTAAGTTTGAGGCAGGATTAAAAGAAGCTGAAAAAATAGAAAACCCGGCAGAAAGAAAAGCATATTATGAAAAACTTTTAAAAAAGTGTAAATTTACAGAAGAACAGAAACAAAAATTAGCAAAAAAACGTGCTAAAGAAGCAGAAAAAGAAGCTAAGAAAAAAGAAAAAGAAAACGAAAAGCTTAATAAAGAATAAGTTGAAGAATAAAAATTGTTTCTATTTTAAGGATTCTGCCTTTTTAAAGTCATTTTCAGCTTCAGTTTCTAAACCTTTTATTTTCTCTATTGAGGCTCTCATATAATATAAATGTGAATCATTAGGATTTAGAGATATTGCTTTATTATAATCATTTATAGCGCTTTCATAATTTTTCTTTTCAAAATGATAGAAAGCTCTTTGTTTGTATAATCTGTAATCATCGGGATTGATATTTATTGCACCGTTATAATCGTTTATTGCACCTTGAATATCTCCTGTATAATACTTAATTTGTGCTCTGTATTCATAGTATAAAGTATTTGTGTAATCAAATTGAATAGCCATATTATAAGCTGTAATAGCTTCATCATATTCTTTTATTTTCCTGTATACATCGGCTTTAAGTGCATATAATTGTGCATCTTGAGGAAATTTCATTATTGCTTTTGTATAAAAATCAATCGCATTTAAGAACATTTTGTTTTTTCTGTTAACTCTTGCAATTGCTTTATATGTTTTTAATGATTTTGGCATTAAAGATAGTGCTAAAAACAAATTACTTAGTGCTTTTGGATATTCACCAAGATTTTCTCTGCTTATTCCTTTGTTGTATACGGAACAAAATATAAAAAATCTTCTTATTCTACCAAAACCAAACAGAAACAATTATAATCTCCTTAGTTGTTAAGACTGTGTATTGGGGCTGGAATTCTTCCACCTCTGTTAATAAAAGTTTCAGAGGAAAGCTTATTAACATTCATTATAGGAGCTTCACCTAATAAACCACCATATACAGCATAATCGCCTACTTTTTTATTTGGTACGGGGATTATTCTAACTGCTGTAGTTTTTTTATTTATCATACCAATAGCCATTTCATCGGCAATCATACCTGAAATTGTAGATTCAGGTGTATCACCAGGAATCGCAATCATATCAAGTCCTACAGAACATACACAAGTCATTGCTTCTAATTTATCAAAGGTTAGAACACCTTTTTTTGCAGCTTCTATCATACCGGCATCCTCTGACACAGGAATAAATGCACCTGATAAACCTCCAACGTATGAACTTGCCATTATTCCGCCTTTTTTTACAGCATCATTTAGCATTGCAAGTGCGGCGGTAGTGCCGTGTGCACCTGCGTGTTCTAATCCCATTGCTTGGAATATTCCAGCAACAGAATCACCAATAGCTGGTGTTGGTGCTAAAGATAGGTCTATAATTCCAAATGGAATATTCATTTTTTCAGCCATTCTTCGGCCTACAAGTTCACCTGTAGATGTTATTTTAAATGCTATTTGTTTTATTTTGTTTGCAAGTTCTCCAAAATCTGCATCTTTTGGTAAATTTTCAACGGCTGCTCTAACTACTCCCGGACCTGATACTCCAACATTTAAAGCACACTCGGGTTCTCCATAACCATGGAATGCACCTGCCATAAATGGGTTATCACCAGGTACATTACAAAAACAAACGAGTTTTGCAGCGCCTATGCCATCTTCATTTGCTGTAAGATTTGCTGCTTGTTTTATTATTCCGCCCATTTTTTTGACCGCATCCATATTAATACCGGCTTTTGTAGAGGCTAAATTAATTGAGGAACATACACGTTGAGTTTGTTTTAGGGCTTCAGGAATACTTTCAATCAGAGCAATATCGCCTTTTGTACAACCTTTTTCAACAAGGGCTGAAAATCCGCCTATAAAATTAACATTTACTTCTTTTGCAGCTTCATCTAATATCTTTGCAAGATAAACATAATCCATATCTTTGCAAGATTCTCCAACTAAAGAAATAGGTGTAACTGCTATCCTTTTATTTATTATAGGAATTGAATATTCATCTTCTATTTCAGCAGCGTAATTATATAAATTTTTTGCATATTTTGTGATTTTTTTATATATTTTGTCTCCAACTTCTCTGACATTTTCTCCGCAACAATCACGTAAACTTAACGCTAAAGTAACGGTTCTTATATCTAAGTTGTGAACCTTAATCATATTTATTGTTTCAATGATTGATTTTTCATTAAAAAAAGACATTTATTATTCCCTTAAATAGTGTGCATTTTATCAAAAATTTCTTTCTTTTGAATCCAAATTTCCATACCTAATTTTTGTCCGGATTCAATAACTGCTTCTTTTATTTCTTTAAAAGAATATTTTGATTTGCTGATATCAGCAAGCAAAAACATCATAAAACAACCTTGCATAATAGTTTGTCTTATATCTTCTATATTAACTTCGTATTTAGCAAGGACAGATGCAATTTCAGCAACTATGCCAACTCCGTCTTTTCCTGAAATAGTTACAATGATTTTATCTTCGCTCATTTTTGCTCCAATCTCTATTTATAACTATATTTTATTAGTAAATCAGTGTAAAAGCAATCATTTAGAACTTAAAATCACGTTCACCATTTATTATTTTTTCAAGATTTTGTATTACAATCTGCTTCCTATTTTCATCTTTAAGTTTGGCGATTTCTTTTAGAAGAAGTTTTTCTCCTGTTTGTTTCGTTTTTTCAGAAGCATAATCAACTAAGTATTCTTTTAATGTCATTATTGCATTTGGATGGCAGAAATTATGTATTTGTTGATCTTTGCAGATAGACATAAATCTTTCACCTGTTCTATTATTTCCGTAACAAGCAGTGCAAAAACTTGGCAGATAATCTAATTCCATTAACCAATTTACTACTTCATCAAGTGTTCTGTTATCATTAACTTCAAATTGACTTGAATCTTCATCTTCTTTTTCGGGTTTATAGTATCCGCCGACACTGGTTTTTGAACCGCCTGATATTTGTGAAACACCAAGTTCTAGTAAAGATTTTCTGCATTCTTTGCTTTCGCGTGTTGATATTATCATACCGGTATATGGTACTGCTATTCTTATTACTGCAACAATCTTTTTAAAAGTTTCATCATCAAGTCCGTTTGCAAAACTATTTGGGTCTATATCATCAGCTTTTCTTATTCTTGGTACGCTTATAGTGTGCGGACCTACGCCATATAGTGCTTCTAAGTGTTCTGCGTGCATTAAAATGCCGGCAAACTCATATTTATAATTTTCTAGTCCGAATAAAACTCCGATTCCAACATCGTCAATTCCGCCTTGCATTGCTCTGTCCATTGCTTCTGTATGGTAAGCATAATTATGTTTTGGACCTGTAGGGTGTAATTTCTCATAACTTTCTTTATTATAGGTTTCTTGGAATAATATATATGTACCTATTTTAGCTTCATGTAATTTTCTATAATTTTCAACTGTAGTTGCCGCAATATTTACGTTTACTCTTCTTATTGCTCCATTTTTATGCTTTATAGAATATATTGTATTAATTGATTCTAAAATATATTCAATAGGGTTATTAATCGGATCTTCACCCGATTCAATTGCAAGGCGTTTGTGTCCCATATCTTGAAGTGCAATTACTTCATTTCTTATTTCTTCCTGTGTCATTTTTTTTCTTGGAATATGAGTGTTTTTAGCGTGGTATGGGCAGTATGTACAACCGTTTATGCAGTAGTTAGAAAGATATAAAGGTGCAAAAAGAACAATTCTGTTACCGTAAAAATCTTCCTTTATTTGTTTTGCAAGAGTGAAAATTTCGTTATTTATTTCATCATTATTGCAAGCTAATAAAACAGATGCTTCTTTATGATTTAGTCCCTTTTTAATTTTTGCTTTTTCTATAATTTCATTTAGAAGAACTTTATTATCTCTATTTTTTTCAGCATATTCGATAGTATCTATAATTTCTTGATGAGAAATAAATTCTTCTGCTTTTGTAGATTTTGGATTATACATTTTGACGCCTTTTTTCATCTACAGTATAACTCAAAAATTAAATGTATCCAAAATCAGTAAAGATTCAAAATAGTTGAATGATTAACTATTTGTTGCTATACTCAAGAAAAGGCGGTGTAATATGAAGAAAGATCTGGATTTATATTTTGAAAAGCAAAACGACAGCTCTAAATTGATTTATACAATTGGGCTGTTATGGGGACAAATTTCTAATAAACTGGATAGTTTACTTTATAAATATAATTTAAATATTGCTAAATTTAACATATTAATGATTATTAAACATATTGGCAGTAAAGATGGTATTCAACAAAATGAAATAAGTCAAAGACTTTTAGTAACTCCTTCAAATATTACAAAGCTTTTAGATAGGCTTGAAAAGGAAAAAATGATATCAAGAAATCCAAAAGAAAATGATCGAAGAGTTAAACTAATAAAAATATCTGATACAGCTTCTTCTCTTTTAGATGAAATTTGGCCTTATTATTCTGCTGAAGTTATTAAAATAACTGAAAAACTTGCTGAAAATGATAAACAAGATATAGAAAAAATATTAGTTGAATGGTTAACTAATATTAAATAATGTAAATTAAAACCCAAAAACAATTGAATAGTTAATAGTTGAATGGTAAACTAATAATACAAATATTAAATAGGAGTATTATATGTTTAACTGTAGAAAACTATGTGATTTGAATTTTAGTTTTACTTATACAAGATTATTTTCATTTAAAATTTTGGTTGTATTTGGATACATTGCTTTATTGTTTAATATGTTAATAAGTTTTTTTACAGATATGGCATTAAGTTGGGGAGCTCAATTATTATTTTATCTTCTGATTAATGTTATCGGGTTATTTTTTGTATTATTGATTTTACTTGTATATTTATTGTTCTTTGTATCAATTATAGTTGATTTGACATTGTTTTTTAGCAAAAAAGCTACAGAAGAAGATTCTAAAAAAGAAGTTCAAAAAAGTATGCCTTTTTTAGTTTTAAATTCGTTTATATTTTTATATGCGTTGTGGTATTTAGGTTTTAATATTTTAATATTTTTATTTTTAGTTTCAGTAATTTGTCTGATAAAATACTTGTTTTCAAAAAATATTGAGAAGAATGGTTTACTTATAAGATTAGGCGTTATATCAATATTATTACTTTTAATGAGTAGAGGTATTGTAGAGGGAATAATTTTTGATAAAGGACATTGGAGTACAAAATATTTATTTAAAAATGAAATTATTGAGAACGTAAATTTGATGCAAAATGCGAAAAAAATAATGTTCTTAACAACCCCAAAGGATGGAAGCTCGATAATCGTAAATAAAATATATACTTATAACTTAAATAAAGGTCGGTTTGAATATAAAAAAGCTTTTATAAATGAAAATATTTTAAATGCCGGAGCTATAAGCTTAAATAATGATGAAGAATTAATCATAAGAAAGAAAAATATAAAAGGCAAAAGTATAATAGATATTGATATTTATAATAATTATACAAAAGATACAAAAAACATAAGAAGTATAGATAGAAAAATTTTAAATGAAGAAATTGTTTTACTAAAAAATGGTCATATATTAATGCTGCCGGCATTATGCAGTAGTTGTGAAAACTATGAAGTCTATAATCCGCAAAAAAACGAGTTTTATAATACAAAAAATAAAATTGAAGGTTATATTGATATAAGAAATGTTCAAATATTTAGTAATGGCAACTTGTTAATACCCTCAGGGAATAAATTTTATATTTATGATTTAGAAAAAAATATTTTTAATAAAGGTGCAGACATTAATGTAAATGATAAATGCGTATTATATAAAGATGAATATATTTTTAATTTTCAAGATGGTTATAAATACAGTTTTGCAGAAAATACCAAAAAGCAAATAAGAAAGTTAAAAAAATTCAAAGTTGAAAAAGCGATTGCTTTAGATAATGGTAATTTTATTATTTCTGGATTAGAAAAAAAACATAAGCTTTTAGGAAAATATGATCCTCGAGCTAGTTATTTTCAAAATACTGAAACTTATAAAATATATTTGTATATAACTAAGAGTGACCATTATGTTCTACTTAAGTCCTTTAATTCAATGTTGAAAGAATATGGTAATTATAATTCTTTAAAACTTGAAAATGGCGATATATTATTCTGGAATAAAAAAAATAATGACATAACAATATATAAGTACAGAAAAAACAAATAGAAAAGAGGGCTTTTTATGAAAACATATAATTGTATATTTACAGGCGGCTCTGTTAGAGGTTTATGTTATGTTGGTGTATTAAAAGCATTCGAAGATAACAATATAAAAATTAATTGTTATTCAGGATCTTCAATAGGTGCTATATTTATGACAATATATGCACTTGGGTATAGTGCAGAAGAAATTAAAAATGAGTTGGATAAAACAAATTTATGTTTTCTTTTTTCTGATTTTAATTTTAATTTGATTTCAGATTTTGCTATATCCAAAGGAAGAATTTATCTTCATTGGTTAAGAGAAAAAATTGAATCAAAGTATTATGGAAAAAATTATGTAAAAGGTAAAATGAAGCCGGTTTGTTTTAAAGACTTAGATAAAGAAATTTATATTATAGCAACTGATTTAGAGGAGAGCCTACCTTTTGTATTTTCAAAAGAAACAACACCAGATACAGAAGTTGCAGTTGCATTAAGAATTTCTTCTTCAATGCCTGGATTATTGCCTATTTATAAATTTCAAAATAAATTTCTTATAGATGGTGATATTTTGCGAGCCAAACCAATATGGGACGTTTTATCATTTTTACTTGATAGAAAAGAGACAATATTGGAATTTAGAATTACAGGTGGAAATCAAAATAAAGTTTCGAAAAATCCTATCAAATTAGTTAATTCAATAGTAAATGTAGCTGCATATACCATTGATAATGAATATACTAAGATACAAGATAATAATAAAATACAGAAAATACAAATTGATATTGATGGGGTTAGTTTTATTGAGTTTAATTTATCAAAAACTAAGAAGGAAGAAATATATATGAATGGTTATTTATCGACTCAAAAATATATTAAAAATCAAATAAATTGAGTATAATTCAGTTTGTTTGATTTTAATAATAGTTTAGTAATTATCTTTAACCTTCTTCGGTAGGAAGATAGTCTAAAGTAATATAATGGAAATTATTATTATATTCTTCATTATCTACTACACGGAATTTTGCGTCAGGCTTCATAATACATTGTTCTATACCGTCAGAGGATGGAAATCTTAGTAATTTTGAACCTTTTGGTAAATTTATTCTGAATAATATATAGTCTCTTTTACCTCCATAATTTCCAATTGTTTTCTTTGCAGAAGTACTAACATATATTGGAGTAGAATTAAGAATAACATCTTGTCCCTTTTTCAGATTTTTCATCATTTCAAAATAGTCATTACTATCTTGTGTCCACCCAGCGGAAATTACTCTATATACCGTATGGGGTTTTTCTGTTGGAGATAGTGAATTAATAGATGCTATAGCATCTTCTTTTTGCCTTTGAACTTCGTTTTCAAAATCTATTTTTGCATTTTCTAATCTTTGTTGTGTTTCCTCTTCACTTAATCCTTTATATTTACATTCATCTAATATTTCATTTTTCTTATAGTGAATTAATTCGCCATGTTTTTCGTAATATCTTATTTGTTCTGCTAAATAAGAAGTTAATCCAAGAATACTTGTAAGATTAACGCTACCTGTTGATGGAGCAAGTTCAGTTCTTGAAAATTCTTGCTCAAGACCAATATTAGGTAATTTTTCTACATTAAAATCTTCGTAGATTCTCTTTCCAAATGTTGGTTTATAAAACAAATTACAATTATTTTGTTCTGTTTGCTTTATGTTTTGAGAATTTATTTCAAATGATTTTTTTTGAGTATTAGTTTTTTGAAAAGAAACCGAATTAATTGCAGGAATTTTCATAATATATCCTTTTTCTGTTATAAAAGTTTGTGAAAATAAAAATTGCTAATTATTAAACTTCACAGAAAAATATACCCGATTGGGTAATATATTATAATCATATTTCTAATTATACTTGTTATGATTTGTGACTAGCCGAATAAGTAGGAAAGATATGCAAAGTATAGCAAATTTATTTTCTTTAAATCCTCTGAGAGATGTGATTATAGACAACTGTGAAGATATCGTTACGGTAAAAGATATAAATATGAAATATGTTTTTTGTAATAAAGCATTTCTGCGTTTATTGGGGTTAAAAGATAAAGTAAATGTTATAGATAAAAGAATAAATGAAATTTTTGATGATAAAAATTCAAAAATAATTAATGGAAATTGTGAAATAATAAAGCAAACAATGGATCCTAAAACTTTTGAATTTGAAGTAGAAAAAGATTTTTGTTCAAAGATAGTCAAGACAACATCTTATCCTATTTTGAAAGATGGGGTTTTAAATGGTATTTTATCAGTTTCAAAGGATTTTGATAAAGATAATGAATCAAAAAATAAGCTTATTGAGAAATTTCAGCTTGTGAATTCTTTTTTGGAAAATATTCCGATTCTAGCTTATATTAAAGATTTGCATAATAACTATATTGTCGGAACAAAATATTCAAAAGAATTTTTTCAATATGGTATTGACTATTATGCAGGTAATATAAAAATAGATATGAAAAATTCTACAAATATAATAGCAGAAGAAGACAGGTATGTAATAAAAAATAAAAAAGTATTGATAAAAGAAAGATTATTAAAATCTATAGAAGGAACTGAACATTGGTATAAGATTTATAAGTCTCCGGTATATGATGAACAAAAGGGAATAAGTGGTATATTAACTCTTGTACAGAATATTGATGAAGCAAAAAAGTTAGAAGTGCAAAAAGAACTTTTTCTTGCAACAATGACGCATGATTTAAAAAATCTTTTGCAAGCACAAATTAGTAGTTTGCAATTACTATCAAAAGGAAAATTCGGAACAGTTTCAGAAAAACAAAAAGAAATATTGGATATGATAGATGAATCAGCTTCTTTTATGAAAGATATGATATATTCAATTTTATCTACATATAAATATGAAAATGGAATTGTTCAGCTTAATAAAGTTGATTTTGACATAGATGATTTAATACATATATGTATAGAAGAGGCACAATATTTGGCTCAAGAAAAAAATATATTCATAGAATATAGAAAAGAATCAGACAAATCTATTGTTAATGCAGATGAAAGTCAAATTAGAAGAGTAATTTCAAATATATTAAATAACGGAATAAATTATGCATATAAAAATACAAAGATAATTATTTCGTTTGTTCAAGAAGATGAGACTATTTCAATAAAAATTAAAAACACCAGCGAGCCAATTCCTGAAAGTATGAGAAAACGTATATTTGAAAAATATGTAGCCGGTAATGGAATCAGTAGAATTGGATTGGGTCTATATTTTTGTAAAAAAGTTATTGAAGCGCACAATGGCAGAATATCTCTAAATGCTTATGGAAATCATAATGAGTTTGTAATTGAACTTCCAATGAGAAAATCTGAACTTAATACAAATGTTTTACGGTTTGTATAGACTATTTTAAATTTATTTTATAAGTTTTTTAATTGATATAGCACTTGAAATTAAAGAGTTAACAAGTAATAAGCAAATAAAAGGATTTTCTGATGTAATTGCTTTGATTTTTAATGTTAAAATTTTGAGTTTTATTTTTTTATCATTCGGATTATTTCGTTGTTCGTTTGTAAGATTATATAATTGGTAATTATAATCATCAAGTTTTGCTTCTCTTTTAATTTGTTTAATTCTATATTTTTGTTTTAATTGGGCAAGTTTATTCTTGCCGGCCATATTATGAGAAATATTGGCAATTTCTATATTGTAAGTTTCTTTCCTTGCTTCATATTCTTCTTTACTATAAAAATATTGGTAATACTCATCGGAAGGAAGGTAGGAACGGAAATTCTTATTTTTCTGTTTATTATTTCTATATGTTTCAAGAACAGCGTTCCCTTCTACAGAGTCAATATTTGCTTTTATAGAACTTTTTATTTTATTTCTGTCGTAATTTTTATTTAAAGGAAGATTTTTACCAATTTCTTTTTTTCTAAATAAATGGTATTTTGATGCAATTGATATTGAATATGCTAAAAGTTCTTTATCCTTTTCTATATCATTTTTTCTAAAACGGAATAGTGAATGGTTTTGTGATTTATAACTTTTGTTGTTGCTTTTTATAATTTGTAGTTCTTGCAAAATAGGATATAGTTCAGCTTCTAATTCTCTGAGTCTATTTGTATTCTTATTTTTAGTAGAGTTATATTTCAAATCATAGTATTCCATTAATTTGTTTAGAGTCTGAGTATCATCACTAAATAAATTTTGTTCGGCAAAGATTGCAAAATCTTGTGCCGTTTTAGCATCAAAGATAGGTGATGTCATTGTCTTGTATGAAATTCCGTCATAAGACATTATAATAGTTGGAGCTTCGTGTTGTTTTATATTTTCAATTAAGGTTTCTTTTACTAGTTTATCTCTATCTTCTTGTGGAATACTATTTCTATCTATTGCTTCTTTAGAATGATATAGTTCATGAGCTATTACTTGCCCGATATTATCACAAGTTCTGTTTATATAACTATTTGCATAAAATCTAATTATATGTTTATCTGAATCATATTCACCCAAATTATAATGGGTAGTATCTTCTTCTGTATTATTTATAGAAACTTCCTGTGTTCCATCTGGATAATAATTATATGTTTCATTTTCATACACAATTTCTAAAGTTGGTTTAATATCATTCTGAATACTGTTTTTTTTGCATAGGTCATCAAAAATGTTGATTACTTTTTTGTTTAGTTCATCTCTATCTATCTCAATAGGTTTTTGTTTTCGCTGGTATAATTGTGGAATTTGATAATTTGGAATTGGTATATATGAATTTGGGTTGTTGAAGCCTTTTATTATTGGACTTAAAAGATAATCATATGCCATAGCAGTAGTAGAAGCTGTTGTTGAGGCAGTTGTTGAAGCAGTAGTTGAAGCTACTGTAGATTTTAGAACTCTACTGCTATTATTGATAGAATATAATTCCATACTATTCCCTTTCTTTAAGCTCTTTAAAACAAAGGAACTTATATAATTGCCAAATAAGAGATAAAATTAAGAAATTTTAACAAAGAAGAGTGCTTGAATGAGATTTTTTTTTGTGTTATAAGAAAGATACTGTGAAAATATATTTTCACTAGTTCAACGAATGGAAGTTTAGAACACTGAAAAAACAAATAAGATTAGCTCAATGTGCCGGGTTCTGTTACGGAGTTAAAAGAGCAGTCGAAACAACAAAAAAAGTCAAGATAGAAAATGCATCTAAAAAAGTATGGGTACTTGGTGAACTCATACATAATTCGCATGTTATAAAAGAACTTGAAGGATTAGGCATAATGACTGTTGATGATTTGCCTGAAAATGAAAGTGGAATATGTATTGTAAGAAGTCATGGAATGGCACCTCAAAAAATAAAAGAGGTAGAAAAAAAAGGATTTGAAGTTGTTGATTTGACTTGTTTAGATGTAAAAAAAGTTCAACAAAAAGCAATTCAGTTGGCGAAGGAAGGTTTTCTTGTATTAATATTGGGAAAACCGGAACATCCTGAAGTAGTTGCTATTAAGGCAAATGCAGATATGTTTTCTGAAAATGTCTTTGTAATACCGGATATAGCCTTTTTAGAAAAATTATCAGCTAAACTTAAATTAATAAAACGAATAGGCGTAGTAATTCAAACAACACAGAAACTTGAGTTTTTACAAGAAGTAGTAAATTATTTGATACCAATAGCTAGTGAATTAAAAGTTTTTAATACAATTTGCCAATCAACTGCGAAACGTCAACAAGAAGCAAAGGAACTGGCTAAAACTTCTGATTTGATGATTGTAGTTGGCGGGAAAAATAGTGCAAATACAACTCATTTGGCAGAAATTCTAAATGAAATTACAACAACTATTCATATAGAAACTCAAGATGATTTGGATGAATATAAATCAATAATAGATAAATCGGAAAACATAGGAGTAACAGCAGGTGCTTCAACTCCTGAAAATATAATTAAAAGTGTAATTGATAAATTAAATGAAATATAAGAAAGGGTAAAATAAAATGACAAACACAATTGAACAACAAGACGAATTCGTCAGATTATTAGAAGAAAGCTACAATTATAAATTTTCAGTAGCAGATGTAGTAAAAGGTATAGTAATTAAACAAGAAAATGATGGTTTCTTGGTTGATATCGGTGCTAAAACTGAAGCCTTCTTACCAAACAGAGAAATTACAAATAATCAGGTAGACGATAAAAATTATTCAGAATATTTAACAATTAATGATGTAAAAGAGTTTTATATTCTAAAAGAAGAAGGTGATGATGAAAATGATAGAATCATTCTTTCTTTGAAAAAATTATCTTGTGCAAAAGCTTGGCAAGAACTTCAAAATGCTAAATATAACAATGAAACAATCCTTGCAAAAGTTGTTCTTATTGTTAGAGGTGGTGTAATAGTTGAAGTATCTGATTTGAGAGGATTTGTTCCTGCATCTCAATTAAGAACAGGTGCTCCTTTTGATGGTTTAATCGGTCAAGATATTGAAGTTAAAGTTTTAGAAGCTGATGCAAAGAAAAATAAATTGATTTTATCTCAAAGACAAGCAGTCGCAGAACAAAGAGAACAAGTTGTTGATGAAATAATTTCTCAATTAGAAGTTGGTTCTGTTGTAAAAGGTGAAGTTGTTAGAATCGCTGATTTCGGTGGTTTTATTGACATAAACGGTGTTGATGGTTTATTACCAATCTCTGAAATTTCTTGGCAAAGAATTAAACATCCATCAGACGTTATTTCTTTAGGTCAAGAATTAGAAGTTAAAATCTTAAAAATAGATATGGATATGAAACGTATAAGCTTAAGCTTAAAGAGAATGGGGGATAATCCTTGGGAATCTATTGAAAATGAATTCCAAGAAGGTCAAGTAATAAAAGGAACTGTTAATAAAGTAACTTCTTTTGGTGCTTTTATTAATATTTATCCTGGTGTAGAAGCATTGTTACCTTCTGCAGAAATGGAACCTGCTAATGCAAATCCTTTTAACTTGTACAATGTTGGTGATGAAGTTGAAGTATTAATTAAAAAATTCACACCACAAGAACACAGAATTGCATTGAGCGTAAAGGATATTCAAAAGTAATTTTTCAAAATTTTAAAAGAGGAAGTTTTTAACTTCCTCTTTCTTGTTAATAAAAGTTAATATAACGTGTCCTTATGTCAATTTTAAAAGTTGATAAGTTTTCAAGGAAATATGAAAGCAGTGTAAGGAAAAAAATATGAATGTATCTGTAGTTAATTCAACAACATCAACTCAAAAAGGCAAAAAAATAGGAACTGTCGCTGGTTTTGGTGTTGGTGGAGCATATGTTGCTAAGAATGGAAAAGATATTTTTCAATCAGGAATAAATGCTTTAAAATCTGCTGATTCTGTCAGTGTAAAGAAAGCTAAAGCGATTGCTTTTGGTGTTTGTACGGCTGTAGTTGGCGGTTTGGCACTTGTTGGAAGAATAACAGGTGGTTTAATAGGTAAAGCCATTGATAAAAAGAACGAAAAACAAATGAATATAAATCAACAAGTGGCTGATGCTGTACAAAAGTTTATTGATAATAATGATATAGGTGATATAAAAACTTATTCCATAGATGAAATAATTGCAGAGATGGAAAAATAAAGATAATTATTATATATAAAAAAGGACAGGTTGTTATACTTGTCCTTTTTATTTGAGCATTTTTTTTAAATAGATTCCGGTATACGATTCTTTGCATTTTGCAATTTCTTCCGGAGTTCCTTCAGCTATAATCATTCCGCCTTCATCTCCGCCTTGTGGTCCTAAATCTATTATATGATCAACTGTTTTTATTAAATCAAGATTATGTTCTATTATTAGTATTGTATTTCCTGCTTCTGCAAGTTTATTTATTATTTTAATAAGCTTATCTAAATCATACCAATGAAGTCCTACTGTCGGTTCATCAAGCAAGTATAGAGTTTTACCTGTGGAGCGTTTGTTTAATTCACTGGCTAATTTTATTCTTTGAGCTTCACCGCCAGATAAAGTTGTAGCACTTTGTCCAAGCTTCATATATCCTAAACCGACATCATTCAATGTTTGTAGTCTTGTTTTTATTTTAGGAATATTTTCGAAAAATTCCAGTGCTTCAGATATACTCATTTCTAAGACTTCTGATATATTTTTACCTTTGTATTTTACTTCAAGTGTTTCTCTGTTGTATCTTTGTCCTTTGCAAACATTACATTTTATATATACATCAGAGAGAAAATTCATTTCAATTTTTGTAAGCCCATCGCCTTTACAAGCTTCGCAACGCCCGCCTTTTACATTAAAACTGAATCTTCCTGCTTTATAACCTCTCATTTTTGCTTCGGTTGTTTGAGCATATAATTCTCTTATATATGTAAATACGTCTGTATATGTAGCAGGATTTGAACGAGGAGTTCTTCCTATTGGCGATTGGTCAATACAAATAACTTTATCTATATTTTCAAAACCTTCAATTTTATCTATTCCTTGTGGTTTTGGTTTATTTTTATTTAGTTTATGTATTGCATATTGATATATTAAATCATTCATCAATGTAGATTTTCCGCTGCCGGAAACGCCTGTTAATGCTACAACTTTTCCGAGCGGAATTTTTACGTTTATATTTTTCAGATTGTTCTTGTGTGCATTGATGACTTCCAGGTAGTTACCATTTCCTTCTCTTCTTTTATTAGGAATTGGAATTTTTCTTTCCCCGCTTAGGTATTGACCTGTTAAAGATTTTTTTGAAGCAATGATATCATCTAAAGTGCCTTGTGCTATTACTTTACCTCCGTTTATTCCTGCATAAACACCAATATCTACAATATGGTCTGCGCTTCTTATTGTATCTTCGTCGTGTTCAACTACAATTAATGTGTTGCCTAAATTACGGAGTCTTATAAGGGTTTTTATTAACATATCGTTATTGTATTGATGTAAGCCTATTGAAGGTTCATCAAGTACATATAAAACACCTGACAGTCCACTCCCTATTTGTGTGGCAAGTCTTATTCTTTGTGCTTCTCCGCCTGATAGCGTGCCTGCCATTCTTGCTAAATTTAAATAACTTAGCCCTACGTCAAGCATAAATTTAAGACGTGCTCTTATTTCTTCCAAGATTTGTTTTGCTATTGTCAGCTTGTAGTCATCTAATTCCAAATATAAATCTGAGAAAAATTTATATGCATCTTTAATTGACATTAAGCATACATCGTATATGTTTTTTCCCATTATGGTTACTGCAAGCGAAAATGGTTTTAATCTTGCTCCTTTACAGTCACTACAAGGAATTTGCGACATATATTCCTGAATGTAATCTCTTACTTCTTCAGAATTTGATTCATTATATTTATTCATAAAGTATGGAATTACACCTGAAAATGGGCGTTTTTGTATTACATATCTTGTTCCGCCAAATTCTTTAAACCTCAGTTTTATGCATTCTCTGCCACTTCCGTATAGTATAATTTTTTGATGTCCTTCAGGTAAGTCATTAAACGGAGTATTCATATCTATTCCGAAATGTTCAGCTACTGAAGATAAAACATCCTGATAATACTGGTTCCCTGTTTTTGCCCAAGGATATATTGCGCCTTGTGCTAGTGATTTCGTTCTGTCTGGAATTAACAAATTTTCATCCATTTCAAAATGTGCACCAAGTCCTGAACAAGTAGGACAGGCTCCATATGGACTGTTAAAACTGAATATTCTTGGCGCCAGTTCTTCAAAGCTCAAATTACAATTCGGGCACGCAAGTTTTTCTGAGAAAATCATCTCTTTATCACCGATAACATCGACAATTAAAAGTCCGTTCGATTTCTCTAAAGCAATTTGTGCACTGTCTGTCAATCTTGATTTAGCACTTTCTTTTATAACAAGCCTATCAACAACTACATCAATCGTGTGTTTTTGTGTTTTGTTCAGTTTAATTTCATCTTCATCAAGATTATATATTTTACCGTCTATTCTGACTCTTATAAAACCTTCTTGTTTTAGTTCTTCTATAAGATTTGCGAATTCTCCTTTTTTCCCACGGACAATAGGAGCAATAAGTTGTATTTTTGTTCCTTCTTGTAAAGAAAATATTTTATCTATAATTTCATCTATTGATTGTGGTGCAATTTCACTTCCGCATTCGGGACAATGAGGTGTTCCTATTCGTGCGAATAATAATCTTAAATAGTCATATATTTCTGTAACTGTACCAACAGTGGAACGAGGATTATTGCTTGTTGATTTTTGATCTATAGAAATAGCAGGGGATAACCCATCTATACTTTCAACATCTGGTTTATCTAATTGTCCTAAAAATTGTCTTGCATAATTAGAAAGACTTTCAACATATCTTCTTTGACCTTCTGCAAAAATAGTATCAAAAGCTAATGAACTTTTGCCAGAACCTGATATACCTGTAAAAACTATAAGCTCATTTTTTTGCAATTCTAAACTTACATTTTTTAAATTATGCTGATTAGCTTTTCTGATTATTATTTTATCATTCATACAAATATTATTGCATGAATAAAGTTTTTAGAATATTTTAAAATTTTTATTGTTTTGAAATGAATATTGGTTTTATAATTAAGCCAATATAAAAATCTTAAAATATCTATATTTTATTAAAGTAATATTTGAACTTATATTCTAATATTTTAGTTATTTTAAACAAAATATCTAGAATAAAAAATTATAAATATAATAAAAAAGTTCTTTACAATCAAAATTTTTTTGATAATATAGAGATATAGATATTCCTCAGTAGCTCAATGGCAGAGCATTCGGCTGTTAACCGAAGGGTTGTAGGTTCGAGTCCCACCTGAGGAGTTTTTTGTTTCTCTTTCAAATTCTTAATTGGTACTAAGTTTTTTGTAGTGCGGATTTAGATGATTAAGTCAAGCAAGCAGAAAACATTTAAAAAATATATAATAGATATATTTTATATTTGTAGTTTTTTGTCCAGGTTGATTTGTACGGCTAGATAGATTATTTTGGTAAAGCAGGCTTTGTGTGGGCGTTTTCGGGTCGGAAAAATTAAGTGTTCCAAAAAAATCAAAACGGAAAACCGGACTTTTTCTGGACTGTACGGATAGATTGAGATTTGTATATTATCAGTGAGATACGCACCAAATTTGAACTGTACGGATAATTTGATTATTTCGGAATAGTCCAGTTCCGCAAATTTTTAGAAAAATTTAAAACGAGGTCGGAAAATTTTTCATCAAGCTTGTAAAAATCATTATGTATAATTTTTATGATAGTATAGATATATGGAAAAAATTTATTGTTTATTAAATAAATACGTACAATCAATTAATGAATGTAATCTAGAATTAGCAAGAGAAATATGGGATAGCGAAGATTCAATTTCATTTATTCATCCGATGGGCTATGAACATTCTTTTGAAGAAATTAAAGAGCATTTTTATCTCGGTACAATGGGAAATTTGTTTTCAAAGAGAGATTTAAAGATAAAAAATGTTTCGGCAAAATTTTATGACAGAGCAGCTTTTTTAGAATTTAGCTGGGATTTTTATGCTGTTAAAAAAGAAACCGAGGAGCAAATCCATACTCTGGGGCGTGAAACACAGCTTCTCGTTTTGCGCAACAATGAGTGGAAAATTAGTAATATCCATTATTCGCAAGCATTGAACTTATAAATCTGATTTTTAAATAATACTCAATATAAAAATTTAATTATTTCTTGTAAAATCAATCACCTCTCCATCCTCAGGAATTAATAAATTATCAATATTGTTTTTATTTTTAAATTCTTTTAAATCATCCCTTGTAACAGAAAGATGGCTGACTGTATCTAAATGACTTGCAATTACTTTTGCGCCAGGCGCAGCATCCAAAACATTTTTTACATCTTCAATATTCATAATTATGCGTTCTCCGTTCAAAAGAGTTGCCGCACAGGCATTTACTACTATAACTTCAGGCTTGTATTTGCCTAAGACATCTTTTACTTCCTCACACCAAATTGTATCGCCTGCAATATACAATGATTTTTCATTATTTGATTTAAAAACAACACCCATTGCATCATAAGGCAAGCCAACAGAATCACATAACGGTTTTATTATCTCTCTTTTGCCATGTTGAGTTCCTGTTTTGTATAGGGTTATGGCATTATATTCTATTCCGGATTCTTGTATAATCTCAACATTTGTAAAACCCTTTGAGATAACGTAGTCTTTATCAACAGAAGATTGAACAAAAACTTTTATATTTTTATCCAGAGCTTTTTCTGCAAATTCATCCCAGTGGTCAGGGTGGATATGAGTGATAATAACAGCATCAACATCAACAATTTTTTCAATTCCAAAAGGCAGCTCCACTCTTGGCTGTCTGACATCGGAATTTATTGCAACATCAAACCCGGGCATATAATCTTTGGGCATAAGCCATGGGTCAATTAAAAATTTTGTATTATTATATTCAACTATAATTGTTGCACTTCTTACCTGTGTAATTTTCATTTAGATTTCCTCCTTTAATAAAGCAATTTTATACATTTATTATCATTTTGACAAGAATGCACTTTTTTGTATAATACTTACCAAAAAGTAAATTAGGGACTTTAATTATGACTAAGCATAAGAAAGATGAATATAAATGTCCGCTTGAGGCAACAATGGATATAATCGGAGGGAAATACAAAGGAGTTATAATCGGACACCTTATAAATAAAACATTGAGATATAATGAACTACAAAAATTGATTTCACACGCAACGCCCAAAATGCTTATACAACAGTTAAAGGAACTTGAAACAGATGGAATAATCAAACGAAAACTTTATCCCGTAGTGCCGCCAAAAACTGAATATTCTCTCACTAAAAGAGGTGAAACACTTATTCCTGCAATTATTGAGTTAAACAAGTGGGGAATGAATTATTTAAAAGAAGAAAATATCCCCTGCGCCTACAAGGGTGAGATGGATTAATACACGATTTATCATAAAAAGACCACTTGACAAATATACCCCTATAGGGTATTATGTACATGTAGTTAGATACCCCCTGTGGGTATAAAAGAAAAAGGAGGCTAATATGGCTAAATGTTCAAATCCACATTGCAAATGCGTTAACTGCAAATGCGGAGACAACTGTACTTGCACCGAAGACAAATGTAATTGCCCGCCTGAGTGCAATGAACTTCCTAAAAAATAGAATATTATTTTGGGATTAAGGAGCGGCGTTGCTGCTCCTTTTTGTGTATAATGAAAGAATGAAAAAAGAGTTTACAAACGATATGAACATAAAAAAATCAGAAAATCCGAGCCATAAACATGAGATACCTCGCCTAAACAGGGCAATAGGTCAGTTGGAAGGTATCAAGAAAATGATTGAAGAACAACGATATTGTCCGGATATTATTGTGCAGCTCAAGGCTGTACGTTCAGCAATAAAACATGTTGAAAGCAATATATTGAAAACACATCTTGAAGAATGTGTTGCTAAGTCTTTTTCTGATTCTGAAATTGCAAAAGAAAAAATTATGGAAATTAAAACTCTGCTTGATAAAATGCAGAGTTAACTTATATATTTTAATTTGTTTTTATGACAGTAACTTTATATTCTTAAAATTGCAAATTTGCTCATTTATTTAATATTTCAAATTTATGTTGCCCAAAATAATCAAACCATGTGGAACAAATAATCAAACCATGTGTCCTTTTACAATATTCTTAATGTTTTGTTACATTTGCTGTTTTTTTGCTAATTTTTCTTGATAAAAATTTTTATATAATATATCGAGGAATAATAGCAGAGGAAGAGATATGAGTTACGCAGAAATTAAAGAAAAATATGCAGCAGCATATCAAACAAGCAAATCAAGCTCATCAGGAAATTCAACATCTAATTCAAGAAGTACTGGGAGTTCAAATAGTGGTTCTTCAAATACTTCAACCAGTATTTGGGATAATAAAACAGAAGAAGAAAAATCTTATTTTGAAAAAGTTCAAGAAATATTAAATAAATGTGATGACACAAAAAATGTCGATGCAAGAACGGCTATAAATAATATGGCGAATAGCAGTCTTTTCGAAGGTGAAAACGTAAAATGTTACTATGATAGAATGGTTCGTGCAGCTGAAAAGCTTGTCAAAAATGAAGACTGGCGAATCAGCATGGATACAGATGGTGATGGTTCTATTGAAAGTGTAGCACTTGCAGACGCTATTGCATCTTCTTTTGATAGCGAATTGGATTTATACATACAAGATATTGTTAGCGAAGTAATGGCAAAATATGGTTCTTGCTCAAAATCTTACTTGGGTGAAGAAGCGAGAAAAGAACTTGCAGCAAAAGGAATAAGAGTTGACTCTGTAGGAGATGGTACAGAAGAAGATGGTTCAATAACAAACAGGGTTTATTCTTTCTCTTTAGTCGAACTACCTGAAAATGCTGATAAAATGTCTATAGATGAACTATATGAAGCTGTATACAGCGATGATGCAAAAATAGTGGAAGATGCAAATGGAAAGAAAGCAAATTATTTGTTTGCAGACTGCTTAATTCCTGACGGATTTGCACAAGGTGCAGAAGTTCATTTGTCTAGTATCTTAGACCAAATGGGATATGACTGTATTTCAAAAGCAGACTTCATTGGTAGAGAAGATGAATATATGACGCTAATGGGAGAAATTGAAAATTACGTGCAAAGTGGAGCAGCAAAAGGCTCAATTACCATAGATGAATTATATGGAAATACAAAAGAAATAGGTTTATCGGTTAAAAACTTATGGGGTGGAAGTGGTTCAGCACCTGGACAATTTGGAATTGGCGGTTCTGAAACACTTACAGAAGGTGAAAAACTGCTTGCAGAAAAGCAAGAAGAACAAGAAGTTGAAAGCTATAGAAAAGAATTAATTGAGAAAGCTGTTGATGAATACAAACAAGAAAATAATGGTGAAACACCTGACGCTATGGAAATGCAAAACATTGAAAATAAAGTAGATATGCAGGTAAAATCCAAATTTGGTAACAAAATTTAAAAATAATAAAAAATATGATAAAATCCTTTTAAAGAAGGATTATATATGAAAACATTATTAATATTTCCACCACAATGGATGCCAGTAAGTCCTCATTTCGCATTACCTACATTGCTTGGTCAATTTGAAGGTAGCGGATATGAGGCTTCTGTCTTAGATTTAAATGTTGATTTTTATAACAAATTACTAACAAAAGAACATGTCTTAAAATCACTTGAGTTTGGTAGAAAAATTCATCCTATTATTAAGAATAATATAAAGCAATATTTTGTAAAAGGTAAAAAATTCGAAGATTATACTTTCAAACAAAAAAATGAAATTGCAAAAGCTTCAATGATTGATAATCTTCTGAAACAACATGGTAAAGAACTTGATAAAGTTGCATTGTTTATTGATAAATCAGTTGAAATTGTAAAATCAAAGCAACACTTCTATAATCCCAGAATGTTTGTATCTGCAATCAAGAATATAAATTTGGCACTTGATATATGTTCAATGCCTTATTATCCTACAAAAATAGGTTTTACTTCCTATATTAATGAATTATTAACTCTCGACTATGAAAATATAAAATATTATGTTTTTGATGAAACTACAAATATTTTTAAAGATTACTTCTATTCAATATTAGAAAGAATAAAAACAGAAAATGCAGATTATATTGGTATATCTATTAATTCATCAAGTCAAATTGTAGCAGGGTTGACTCTTGCAAACATTTTAAAACAACATACAAAAGCATATATAAATATAGGTGGTAATCACTTTGGAAGAGTAGCAGATGCATTAGAAAAACATCCTGAGTTTTTTGAACTTTTTTGCAATTCCGTATTAGTTGAAGAAGGAGAAATTCCTGTAATAGAACTAGCAAAGCACGTTGATGGCAAAATACCTATAGAAGAAGTTCCGAATTTAGTTTATTTAAAAGATGGAAAAGTCCGTTATAATAAAATTGTAGAACCAAGAAAACTAAATGAATTAAAAACCCCAAGTCTTGATGGATACAATTTATCACAGTACTTTGCTCCCGAAATCGTTATGCCATTTCCATCTTCACGAGGTTGTTATTGGAGAAAGTGCAGTTTTTGTGATCACGATTTTGGCATGTACTACAATATCAAAGATATAGACAAACTTATAAATGAAATAAAAACAATAAAAGAAAAATACAATATCACAAAATTTGAATTTATAGACGAAGCTATAAGTCCTTCATATATGGAAGCAATGTCAAAAAGATTTATAGAAGAAAATTTAAATATAGAATTTTTCTGTGATGCAAGATTAGAAGATGGTTTTACAAAAGAAGTCTGTGAACTTGCATATAAAGCAGGTCTAAGAATGGTTCTTTGGGGATTTGAATCTGGCTCAAAAAAAATAATGAAACTTATTAATAAAGGAATAAATGTTGATAACAGACTAAAAATATTAAAAACTGCAAGAGATGCAGGAATATATAATTTTGCATTTATATTCTTTGGTTTTCCAGCTGAAACAAAAAGAAGCGCACTAAAAACAATTAATATAATATGTAAAAATACTGATATTATAAACTCGTATGGAAAAAGTGTATTTACAATGGGAAAACATACAAAACTAAGGGCTACTCCTGAAAAATATGGAGTAGTGGGAGAAACAAAACAAGTTTCAGAATTTTCTCCAACATATGAATACACGGCTAAAGGTATGACAAAAAAAGAATTAGATGAAGTTATAAACCTTTGTACAAAAAGAGCTCATGAAGCTTATGGAAATGCATTATCTTTCCACCTTATTAGTAGAGAGATTTTATTTCTTTACTTATGTACTTTTGGTATAACTCAAGTATGTAATTACAAGTTTGGAGAATAGTTTTAATGGAATATGATAAGTTTATAGAGAAATATTTTGATCCTGATGATGATAGTGGGTTTAATGAGCTTGTATTTAAAAGACAAGAAAAGTTAAAAGCATTAAAAGTAAGGCTAAAGAAATATTATCTGACTGACAAAGAAATCGATGATTTATTTCAAATAATAATAAAAGCAGAAATCGAAATGGAACAGGTAAAGAGGAAATTCAATGCTAAAAAATATACAGAAATGGATCTTATAAAATTTCAGAATAAACTTATCGATATTCAAAAAAAGATGAAGAAAGATTTTGACGAAAAGCTCAACAAAACAATTAAAACTAAATACGAAAAAGCAAAAAAAACGATGGAAGAATTAAATAAAAAAAATCCATACCTACAATAATATATTAATTGTTTTATAAAATAATTTCATATAAAATAGACTTACCAACACAATAAAATGGAATACAAAAATGATAAAGAAAATAAATCTAAATGAATTTGAAATTGGTGGAGCTAAATTAACAATACTAGCTGGTCCTTGCGCTATAGAATCTAAAGATATTTTATTTAAAGCTGCAGAATACCTAAAAAAATTAACTTTAGAATTAGATATAAACTATATCTTTAAAGCTTCATATGACAAAGCAAACAGAAGTTCAATCAATTCCTATAGAGGACTAGGAATAGAAACAGGTCTTTCACTCTTAAATGAAGTAAAAAGAGAATTTAATGTACCGATTGTAACAGACATACACAACCCTGATGAAGCAGCAATAGCGGCTGAAGTAGCTGATATAATTCAAATTCCTGCATTTTTGTGCAGACAAACAGATTTATTAATAGCAGCAGCAAAAACTAACAAAATAATTAATATAAAAAAAGGACAATTCTTAGCACCTTCTCAAATGAAATCCATTGCGAATAAAGTAATTGAATCAGGAAATAATAAAGTAACAATTACAGATAGAGGCGTTTCATTTGGTTATAATAACCTTGTGTCTGATATGAGAGCAATACCAATTATTCAAGAAATGGGCTATCCTGTTATTTTTGATGCAACACATAGTGTTCAATTACCAGGAGGATGCGGTGAATCTTCAGGAGGAGAAAGAAAATTTGTTCCAATATTGGCAAAATCAGCTGTTGCTGCTGGTGCTAACGGATTATTTTTTGAAGTACATCCTGAACCAGATAGCGCACTTTGTGATGGTCCAAATATGATTAACTTTCACCAAGCAAAAGAAATTTTTAAAATTTGCAATGATATTTTCAAACTGGTTAACAATATATAAATGCAGTTTTTCTATTGAACAACATACCTTGCCTGTGCCCAAGGATATCCTCTTATTATTTGCCAATTATCAAGCATTATTAAGGATGCACAATAATTTCCATTTTTTGTATTATTACAATTATTAGGATTTGTTGCCGAAATTAATTCAGAACGTGAATATTCGTGTCCAAATGGTAAAAGTTTTCCAACATAATCAGGGTGCGCATCATTCTGTATCCAATATTCAAATAAAAAAATATCTCTTGCTACAACGTTTAATCTTTTTTTTCCATTAGTATCAATGTAAAAATAAACAACCTTGTATGTATCATTGGAATTTGTCTGCAATGCAATGAACGCTCCATCATTTAAGAAAAATCTTGTCCACGTTGAATTTAAAGCTTTTTCTGTAGCATCCAATTCCTTAAAAGTATATGCACAGCTACCTTCTGTTGAATTTTTACAATCTCTTGCTAAAATTAAATATGGTTTCAAATAATTTTTAAAAAAATAATATGATCCTCTTTCACCTATTCCATCCGGAAAATTCCAAGAATCAACAAGACCGTTGTCAGATGTAGCACGTTGTAATGCTTGTTCAATTACAGAATACATTTTTTTTAATCTGATAACAGTTTGATTCTTATTATAATCAGCAACAATAGTTCCCATACTTATTGTAAAAACTACACCGACAATAACCAAGGCAATAAGTGTCTCAGATAACGTATTACCTTTTTTATATGATTTTAATATATTTTCAAACCGTTTAATCAAATAAAGCCTCAACTGGTTATATTATATTTAAAAAGAATACCTATCCATAATTGCCGTTAATTCTTTTTTCTCCTCTTTATCAAGAACTACAAGCGGCTGTCTAACATATTCTTTTATTATGCCCAGTTCTGCCAAAGCTGACTTAACAGGAACCGGATTTGGAGCCATAAATAACTTTCTAAATAGTGGATACAAATGTAAATGAATTTTTAATGCACTTTCATTATTTCCTTTTTTAAATTCATCAATCATTTTTCTCATATCATTCCCAACAAGATGAGAAGCAACACTAATAACTCCATGAGCACCCAATGACATCATTGGAAGTGTTAAACTGTCATCACCTGAATATATAGCAAAATCTTCAGGACAATGAGATTTTATATCACTAATTAAATCTAAATCAGAATTACTTTGCTTCACTGCAACAATATTTTTATATTCATTTGCCAGTTTTGCAATTGTGGAAGGTAACATATTTACACCTGTTCTTCCGGGAATATTATATAAAATTATCGGTATATCAACAGCTTTTGCTATAGCTGAAAAATGAGCATACATTCCTTTTTGAGATGGTTTATTATAATAAGGAACTACAGATAAAATCGCATCTGCTCCTGCTTTTTGCGCATTTATTGATGATTGAACAGCAGTTTGTGTCGAATTTGAGCCTGCACCCATTATAATTTTTACTCTACCATTAACGATTTTCTTCACAAATGCAAATAAATCATCTTCTTCTTCATGTGACAAAGTCGGAGTTTCACCCGTTGTTCCTGCAACCAAAATAGCATCTGAACCAGTTGATATCAATCTGTTAATTAATTTTTCCAATGCTATATAATCAATGCTCAAATCTTCATTAAAAGGAGTTATCATTGCAGTAATAATTTCACCGGCACTATATCTCATTTTTAATATCCTTCTATTATTTTAAAATACTTGCATTTCAATAACTTTTTCAGCTATTCTCACTGTATTCAATGCAGCACCTATTCTTAGATTATCGGCTACACACCAGAACGAAATTGCATTGTCAAAAGCTATATCTTTTCTAATTCTTCCTACATATACAGGGTTTGTTCCTGCGGCTTCTATAGCTGTTGGAAACTCATAATTCTCTACATCATCTACTACTTTTACTCCCCAAGCATTTTCTAATAATTCTCTTGCTTTTTCAGGAGTAATCTCTTTTTCAAATTCAACTGTAACAGCTTCTGAATGTCCTACAAAAACTGGGACTCTTACTGCTGTACAAGAAATCGGAGTATTTGATGCCAAATGAAGTATTTTTCTTGTTTCATTAGTAACCTTCATTTCTTCTTTTGTGTATCCATTTTCGCAGAATGAATCTATTTGAGGTATACAATTATATGCTATTGGTTTTTTAAATTTTACATTTTCAAAAGGCTTATTTTCATTAACTGCTATTGTATTTTCTTTCAATTCATTTATAGCAGCCAAACCAGCACCAGAAACTGACTGATAAGTACTTACAACCATTCTTTTTATACCTGCATAATCATGCAATGGTTTTAATGCCAGCATTAATTGCGATGTAGAACAATTTGGATTTGCTATAATTCCGTTATGTTTTCTGATATCTTCATCATTAACACCAACTATTACTAACGGAACATCCTTTTCCATTCTAAATGCACTTGAATTATCTATATATACACAACCTCTTTTTACTGCTTCATTGGCTAACGCCAAGCTTGTAGAACCACCTGCTGAAGCTAAAACGATATTTATACCTTCAAATGCTTCAGGTGTAGCTTCTATTACTTTATATTCTTTACCTTTGAATGTTATTAGTTTTCCAGCACTTTTTTTACTTGCTAAAAATTTAATGTCTTCAAATACTACATTGTTTTCTTCTAAAATTTCTAATATGTGTCTTCCTACAACTCCTGTTGCTCCAAGTACACCTATTACTGGTTTTCTCATATTATCTACCTCTATTACTCTCATTGAAATTATCTGATAAATTTATGATTATTACAAGTATATAAACTATTCTTTGCGTAACAATGTAAATAATTATTAACTTTTTATCTTTATTTAAAAAAAAGTACAACAGTATACTTTACGAACTCACAATTTAGTAGTATAATAATTCTGTTATTAATGTTTCGGCTAGTGTAAATATTGCAAGTTCTTAAATCTTACTTAAAAACTTGCATTTTTTTTGTCGTTTTTTGATTTTTATTATTTTAAACTTTATTTTGAATTTTAAGTCCTTCAACAAATTCGAATAAATTTTTTAATGTTGTATTTAAAATTCGATTAACAGCTTCTTTTGTATCGTATGCTATATGGGGAGTTGCAATTACATTGTCCAAATTTAATAATTTCGTATTTATCAATGATGTTCTCAAATTTTTAAGATTTAAATCTGATCCCGGTCTCTTATTAGATATAGTATCCTCAAATTCTAAGACATCCAAAGCAGCACCTCTTACAGAACCATCCAATAGTGCATTGTACAATGCTTCTGTATCAATAAGTTCTCCTCTTGCTGTATTAACAATAATTACATTTTCGTTCATTAATTTTATGTTTTCAGCATTTATAAGATGATATGTTGTCGTGGTTAAAGGCGCATGAATACTAATCACGTCTGACAATTTACATAATGTGTCCAAATCTACATACTTTACATTAAATTCATTTTCTATATCAGGATTTTTGTAAATATCGTAACACATAACATTCATCGAAAAGCCTTTGGCTATTTTGATGGTTTTACTACCGATAGAGCCAGTTCCAATTACACCGATTGTTTTATCGTAAAGTTCCATGCCAAATGTTTCAGGATACATATCACCTTGCTTGAGTTCACTAACTCCATAACAAATTCTTCTTATCAAATTAAGCAAAATTCCAAATGAAAATTCAGCTACGGTATAGTCACCATAATGCGGAGTATTTGCAACTATTATATTTTTAGAATTACAATATTCTATATCTATATGGCTAAAACCTACAGATCTTGTTAAAATCAATTTTAAGTTACTAAACTTTTCCAAAGTTTCCTTTGTTAGTCTAGATGATGTAAATACAGAAATAATTTCTGCATTTTCCTCTACATATGATAACTCGGTTTCAGGTAATAGTTCATAGTCTTTAAATTCTATATTAAACTTATCAAAAAGTTCTTGTTCAAAAAAATCACGTTCGTACTGTTTTGTATCATAAAAAATAATATTATGCATAATAATCTCCATTCAAAACAAATTTAGCAAATAAGAATGGAAAACAAATTAGCCGATAAGACAATAGAAATTTAACTATACTCCCAATAATTTTTTAGCAAAGGATGTAGATTCTTCATTTATTTCACCTGCTGCTAAAAGTGCAATCGCTTTTACTCTATTTTCATCTTTTAGATTATATACATTAACTTTTGTTGTTTCAGCTTGAAGTTTTTTTACATAAAAATGCCCTGTAGCTTTTGCAGCAATTATTGGTTGATGAGTTATCAATATTACCTGATGTGTTTTTGATAGATTTACAATAGAATCAGCAACAGCTTGGGATGCTTTTCCGGATATTCCTGTATCTATCTCATCAAATATTACCGTATTTGTCTTATCTGCTTGAGCAAATATTGTTTTTATAGCAAGCATTACTCTTGATATTTCACCACCCGATGCTGTTTTAGCTAGCGGCTTCAATGGTTCTGACACATTAGTCGATATTAAAAACTCTACTTTATCAATTCCGTTTTCATTCATTCCTGTCGGTTGGATATCTATATAAAATTTTGATTTAGGAAGTTCTAACTTTTCCATTTCCTCTGTTACGGCTATAGAAAGAATTTTTGCTAATTCCTTTCTTGCTACACTTATTATTTGAGCAAGACTTTCAAGTTCTTCTTTTATATTTTTTATTTCTTTTTCTAAACTGACAACTTCATCTTGAGAAGATTCTATTGAACTTAGTTCATTAGAAAGATTTTCATATGTTTTCAATACATCTTCCAATGTATTTCCATATTTTCTCTTCATTTTTTCAAGAAGACTTAAACGTTCTCCAATATAATCCATTCTTTCATTGTCATTTTCTTTGGATTCGGAATAATTTCTCAGTTGAGATGCTATTTCTTTAAGAGTTTCATATGTATTTATAAAATCTTCTTCTAATGATGATATAGACTCGTCCATTGCTGATAACTTTGAAATATTTGATTTAATGCTGCTTAAAGCATTTAAAATATTACCATCGTCACCATACAATGCCCAATATGAAGAATACGAAAGCTCTTTAAGTTTTTCAACATTAGCCAAAAGTTCAAGTTCTTTTTCTAATTTTTCACACTCATCAATATCTTCTATATTTGCATCTTCTATTTCTTTTATTTGAAATTTCAGAAAATCTTCTTGTTGTTGTGTAGTATTTACAATACTTAGCAGATTTTCTAAACGTTTCTGCATAGATAAATACAAAGAATATTTTTTTGAAAATTTTTCAACATTATCCCTATGAGGTTTAAGTGCAAAATTATCAAGGAGTACTATATGATTTTTGGGCTGTACATAATTATAACTTTGATGTTGAGTATGAATATCCAATAGTTTTTCTCTAATATCTTTTATAAAATCTTGAGTAACTTGAATACCATTTATTCTAAATCGATTTGAAGAAGCAGTTATTTCACGAGAAATAATTAGTTCATTATTTTCTATATCAATACCATTTTCATTAAATACAGAAAGATTAAATTCATTTGGCAACTCAACAAGAAGCTCTATATAAGCTTTATCCGAGCCTGTTTTAATTACATCTTTATTTACCTTAGCACCAAGAACTGCATCAATAGCACCAATTATAATACTTTTACCTGCACCTGTTTCACCCGTAAAAACATTGAACCCCTTGTCAAATTCAAGAGTTATCTCATCTATTAATATATAATTTTTTACGGTTATCGACTTTATCATCTTAGCCTTTCCAAGATAATCCCCAATGCAATTTCTCTTTTAGTACAGAATAAAAAGAATTTTTCTGCAGGTTTAGCAATAACAATTTTGCACAAAATTCACTTTTCTTTATTTCTATAGACTCATTTATCCCTAAGTCGAATGTATTTTGACCATCTGCAGAAATTTTTAATAAAGGTTTATTTTGGCTTGATGTTACTTTTATCACTTCACAAGATGGAATTACAATCGGTCTGGCATTCATTGTATGCGGGCATATTGGAACTATAACCATCGCGTCAAGCGTAGGGAAAAGAATTGGTCCGCCTGCTGAAAGCGTATATGCTGTAGAACCTGTAGGCGTAGATATAATTATACCATCTGCCAAATAGTCACATACTATATTGTCATTTATATGAACATACAACCTTGATGTTCTTGAAAAACCATCACCCTTTATTACTATATCATTTAAGGCATTCATTTTCCCATCTAATGCTGTAAGCATTATTCTATCTTCTATTTTAAATGTACCTTTTAAAACATAGTCTATCGCATCTTCTACTTGAGTTGCTTTTGCCTGAGAAAGAAAGCCTAACCGTCCTAGGTTTATACCTAATATAGGTACTCCATATTTAGAATAAAATCTTGCTGTTTTTAAAATAGTTCCATCTCCACCAAGAACTATTGAAAACGTTACATCTGGCAAAAAATTGTCTGTTGTTATTATAGAACAATTAATATCTTTTGATTTCAATATTTTCTCTACAGAAATCGCAATATAATTAGCCTTTTGATTTTCTTTATTATAAAATATGCCAACTTTTGATAGGTTTACTATATCACCATTTACTGACTTTATATTTATATCCATAAAACATCCTATAATTTATATGCCATAAGAAGCCCATCTGGCAAATCTAAAATCTGAACCTGATATTCTTTGTGATTTGATATTCCATCAACAAAAGGTTTTACTTTACTTGCGTGAGAAGTTATATTGTCAGCAAGAATAATACCACCTTTTTTTAGTAAAGGATGAACAGCCTCAAAAAATTTAATATATTCTTGTTTATTGGCATCTATAAATACCAAATCATATTTTTCTTCAGTAAGCTCAGTTGTAATAATATCATATGCTTGACCTATTTTAAAAGTAACATAATTTGAAAGTCCGCATTGATTAATATAATCACGAGCCAAACATTGTCTTTTTTCCCAAAATTCAATAGTAGTAAGATGACCATTTGTATATTGAAGGGCATCTGCTATCCATAATCCTGAATATCCGTTTGATGTGCCAAGTTCAAGTACATTTTTAGCACCTGTTGCTTTTATCAGCATACTTATGAAGTTACCTGTTTGATGAGAAACATTCCAAAAATCTTCTGCTGTTTTTTCAAGATCTGTCAATATCGCTGAAGTTTTACTGTCCATCTTTTCTTTCCAAAATTATAATTGTGTTTATATATTCACTAATAGGTAATGTTTGAATTGCTTTTTCTTTATCCATATCATATACTACATACTTTAAATCTGCCATATTCGTTATTACTGCTAAATTTGAATTGGGAACAGGACTAAAAGCTTTTGAGAAACCGTCCACCGGCAGCTTATCACTTTTTACATCTCCACTTGCAATATTGTACCGATAAACAGTATTATCTCCAGCACACAATACAAATATCTGACCATTTGATTCATACATATCTATTGGTTTTTGACCTATATTTATATCCTTTATGCTGGTTGAGTATGTTTTAGCATTTTGTAAGAGTTGATTGTCTTCTTTTTCTTCCTCTTTCGGAATATCTTCTATTTCAAATGATGTATATATATCATTTGTAGCTATTTCAGCATCTTCTGCTTTTTCTTCTTCTGCTTTCTGTTTTTCTTTTTTCTTGTCTTTTTTTGTTTTTGTTTTCTCATTATCCTGAATTAAATCAAAACTCACTATTCTTAGTTTAGGTGTTGTTCTTGAAATAACATATAACACTTTGTTTTCAAGTATTAGCTTTGTTGTATTTGGATAATTTGTTATTAATTTATTTGCATAATCATTTTCTAAATCAAGTACATATATATTTGATGTTTTTAAATCCAAATAAGCAATTTTCTTTCCATCATCTGAGATTGAAAGACGCTGGGGGGAACCTATCAACTGTATTTTCTCTTTCATTGTCATTGTTGCTAAATCAATAACAAATAACGATTCATCTGATATACTTGCAACATATGCTTTCCCCCTTGCATCATCAACCGCAATTTCAGATGGCAAGGCAGTTAAATCTATATGTTTGGCTACATATTCGTTGTTTATATCTATAACATCTAAATTTTTTTTATCTTTTGTCGCAGCAAGTAAAAATTTTCCGTTCAATACAGGTTTGACATCTCTCATTACCCCTGATGTTTTTAATGAATATAAAGGTTCTGTCACCGTAGACGAAAACACCTGTAAATACTCTGTTTGGAAATTATTAACAAAAAATAATTTATCTTTTAACGAAGAAGGCACATTATACTTTTTATTATCCATAACTCTTTTCCCTGATGGCAAAGGTGCTGTTTTTCTTGTACTAACAAAAGTAGCTGTCTTCGCACTTCCAATTAAAGGTATATGAACATCACCTAAAATACCAGCAAGATTTTCAGGTAATACCAACCCTCTTGGAACCATAATATCCTGAGGTATCGTTCCTGTTTTAACCTCTGTTGGCAACTCTGGAATATTTTTTACAGTCAAAGTATTTGAATCTTTGTGAATAATTTTCAAAAGAGAATAATTGTTATTAAAAACAACCAAATCAGGTAAAGAATCCATACTTTGATTATTAGGATATGTTTTAACTATTTTAACCTTATCTACTTTTTCAGGATATGCAGGCAATACGGGAAGATACATAACATCATTATTATAAACAATTATACTGTCAAATCTTATTGTTGGCACTTTTTTTTGTGACAACAAATAATCTTTCATTTCCTTTGGTAACTGGGTAGCTTCAACAGGAACTGCAAAAATGAAAGCAACTATTAATACTAAAATAGATAATTTTATTTTCATACTATCCCTATCAATTATGAAGTACATTTTTCATTTTATCAATGAACTTTGAAGAAGTCTTTTTGTTACAATTAATTTCAAAAAGTTTTCTATATAATTGTTTTTCTTCTGCACTTAATGCCTGAGGAGTTTTGATTTTAACTATAAAATTATGATTTCCTCTTTTATTTGAATTACCAAGATATGGAACACCGGCACCTTTTATTTGTAATATTTTATCTTGTTCTATACCGGATGGAATAACAAGTTCTTTTTTACCATCAAGAGTATCTACTTCTATAGTATCACCCAGTGCAGCTTGAGGGAATGTAATATCAACAGTAGAATAAATATCAACCCCTTCTCTTTTAAATTTTTTATGTTCTTTAACGTAAATTACAACTATCAAGTCTCCTGTTCTACCGCCATTTTTACCGCAATTTCCTTCTTGTGCGAGTCCGATTCTTGAACCATTATCAACACCAGCCGGAATATTTATATGAAGGGTTCTTTCTACTTCCAATCTTCCGTCACCATGACATTTTTGACAAGGATGAGCATTTATTTTACCCGTACCATTACATTTAGGGCAAGTTGTAATTTGTCTAAAACTTCCTAACGGAGTTTGAGTTACTTGCTGTACTCTCCCTGTTCCTCCACAAGTAGAACAAGTTTCAGGGGTTGTACCTTTCTGAGCTCCGGTACCGTTACATTCATCACAAGTCTCTAAGTGAGAAATTTTAACTTCTTTTTTTACTCCAAAAACGGCTTCTTCAAATTCTATTTGTAAATTTAACCTTAAATCCGCACCATTTTGAGGGCTGTTTGGATTTGTAGCTCTTTCAGTAAAACCAAAACCGCCAAAAAAGCTTTCAAAAATATCATTCAAATCACCAAAACCACCATCAAATGGACCTGATGTACTGAACCCGGCATCTCTTAGACCATCTTCACCATAACGATCGTATGTTGCACGTTTATTATCGTCCATTAATGTTTCATAGGCTTTTCCAAGCTCTTTAAACTTCTCTTCAGCATCCGGCGCTTTGTTTACATCCGGATGATATTGCCTCGCTTTTTTACGGAATGCTGCTTTTATTTCATCTTTTGTAGCATTCCTATCTATCCCTAATATTTCGTAAAAATCACTCATTTTCTTCTAATCTTTCAACTAATGCTATTGTTTTACAGCTACTGATACCATTGCAGGTCTTAAAACTTTTTCTCCGAGTTTATATCCCTTCTGTAATTCATTTATTATTGTATCTTCAGGATATTCATCCGTCGGAGTCTGCATAACCGCTTCATGCAAATTTGGATCAAATACTTCTCCTACACTTTTTATTTGCTCAAGCCCTAATTTCGATAATGACTCTGATAACTGTTTATTCAAAACATAGAATGTCTCTTTCATTTTTTCAACAGTATCAATTTTTTCGACCATTGTAAGAGCTCTATCAAAATTATCTACAACTTCAATAACTTTTTTCATACATTCTTCAGCACCATATTTTAATAATGCTTCTCTTTCTTGCGCCTGTCTTTTTCTATAATTATCAAAATCGGCAGCAAGTCTTAAATATTGATTATTCAAATTCTCAAAATCTTGTTTTAATTTTTCAGATTCTTTATCAGTATTTTCTTCTGCTATTTCAGCTTCGGTTGAAGCATCTTCTACTTCTTTATTTTCTTCTTGTTCTTCAATTATATCTTGTTCATTTTCTTTAATTTCATCAGCCATTTTTTTTACACCTTCTCCCTTGTTTTTTTCTTCATCTACAAAAGGATTTCCTTTGTTTAATTTTTTTTCAAAAAAATTCTTCATACGACCTCTGACTCTTCCCTCTCATAACATTATAAAATATCAATTTCTTTACTCAATACTTATTAATGTTTTCTTAACTTTTTGCATAATTATTGCTTGTTCTTGATAAAAAAAAAGGTATAATTATAATATAGGAACAAACTTTAATGGCAAAAATAAAAAAAATAAGTTTTGGTGACATTCTGCATATAAAGAAGCTAATTTCGGTTGTTTGTAGCGACAATATTATGAACTACAGACGTCTGTTCTTTTTATCTGTTCCAATAACATATATACAAAATTTTGTATATAATGTACATTTTAGAAGAATGCCGGAAACATATGTGGCTTTTGATAACAATAACAATATAAAAGGATTAATCACTGTAAAAGCTCAGCACGGAAATCCATATAAATGGCAAATTAAAAGTTTATTTCTTGATAAAAATTCACACGAAGAAGGTAAGCAACTCGTCGAATATATAATTGCAAAATTTGGTGCAAGAGGAGTGGATACTTTTTATGTTTCTGTTGACGATAACCAAAATGAATTAATTGATTTATTTATAAAAGGATGTGGTTTCAGATTTTGTTCTACTGAAGCTCTTTGGTCTGTTTCAAATATAAATTTTATTGAAGACAATATTGATAAAAAGCATTTTAAACAATTCAAAAGTACAGATGCAAAAAAGGCTGCCGACTTATTTAATGATAATCTTATTACCCATTACAAGTATTCGCTTTCAAAAGAAAAAGATGAATTTAATGACAAAATCTTCCAAGGAATCAATACTGATTCTGATTTCAAATATATTATTGAAGATGAAAATACCGGAAATCTAAAAGCTTTTATTGAAATTAAGACTATAGATAATACAAACTATTTTGTTGATGCAATAGTTCCGCCACAATTCTTCTATATTTATCCTTCCTTATTATCCTTTGCTATTAAGAAGATAATTAAACGAAATAAAAATTTTAAATTGTATATTAAAAATAGAAAATATCTTCAAGGTGGAGAATTACTTGAAAAATTTTTTAAAGATAACCGTTTTGAACTTCTACAAAATAATGCAATACTTGTCAGAGACTTTTTTAAAACAGTAAGAGAAGAATCAAAAATATTTAACAACGCAATTGTCTTCAGTGGCTTTGAAATCTAATTTTCAATTAAATATTTAGCTCTATCACAAATTTCTAAATGATAAAATTTCATTTCCTTTGTCTTTTTCATTACATATTTAATCAAATCAATAATTCTTTTATCCGGTTTATTTTTCCTGTATTTTTCCAACCAACTATTTTCTATATCTATTACAACAATTCCAATATTATTTTCTTTATTAAATTTAAGCCAATTATCAATTTCTAAAATATTATCATTAATTTCCGGAATAATTATATATTTACTTATTACATTATATGAAAATTTTTGTGCTTGAGCATATTTTTTCAAGTTTTTACAAACTGTATTGAATGCGTCTGTCTGCTTGATTTTTTTATATGTTTCTTTACAAGATGAATCTATTGAAATAACAACTGATAATCTTCCTGTTGAAATTCCTTTAGCTATCATTTTCGAATATTTTATCCCAGAAGATGGTACGCGAATGTCATAAAAACCGTTATTTAAAAACAATGAAATCAATTTATCGAACTCAGGTAAAAGTGTTGGTTCTCCACCGCCAAAACCAATTGCTCCACCTCTTTTTATAATTTTTCTGTCAAACATATCCTTTATTATTGGATATATATTGTATGTTTTTAATTTGTTATACTTCTTTTTGTCCTCTTCAGTATAACAATATCTGCAATTACAATTACATTTTGTAAAATGGTCAAAAATTATACAATCTATATAATCTTCCTGCAACCATTCCCTTTCTTCAAGGAAAACACATCCTCTACAACCAGCAACAGTATCTCCTGATTTTTGGATATTTCTATATTCATTCTTTATTCTAAAAAACTCATCCCAATCAATTTTTTCACCGTGATAATCTTCAAAAATCATTGAATTACCACCACCAGGGGCACTCATATAACAACACAACTTTACATTAGAACCATAAACTCCATTATCAAAACAAACGCCTGATTCTATCCATTTACAACTTATATATCTTTCTTTTTTTGCTTGTTGCATATGTTTCCTATTTAAAATTACAATTTAACAACCTGCAATTTCTTGTGCAATTTAATATATGTTCACGGACTTCATCCGCTTCTTTACTATACCATAAATCTTGAGGCAAATTATTCTTCAAATTTCCGATTGGTTTCATACAAAAACATATTCTGCAATTTCCGTATGGATCAATTGCAAAATTATTTTCACCAACCATACACTGTATATTTTGTATTTCATCAGGAGTATCTATTAATATCTTAAAAGCTTTTAATTGACTGAAACCATTACATATAGGATAACCTTGATTTTTTAATTCTATCATTTCGTCAATAGCATCAAGTGCCGCTTTTTTAATATCTTTTCCGTATATTTGACTGTTTGAACTTACATTTGTAGAAAAAGCATCACCATTATCCATTAACTGAAAACTTACACCTATTCCTTCTATTTTACAGAATTCAGCAATTGGTTTAATTTCTGATAAATTAGTGGGCATTACAACTGTAGAAAGAAAAATATTTTTCCATTTATGTCCACCTCTGTATTTATTCATATAGTTCAAGTTCTGTATAGAATCAATTGTTCTTTGAAATGCATCGTTTCTTCCTCTTGATATATTATGAATTTCAGGATTTTGTATTGCATTTAAAGAAAAAGTTATATTTGTAAAAGCAGAATTTAAAACTTTATCTAATTTTTCAGGCAAAGCTAACCCATTAGTCACAATATTAACTGTATCCCCTAAATTAGCTGCATATTCTGCCATTTCAAAAACATCATCACGAACAAATGGTTCACCACCAGAAATTATAAACTGATAATTTCCCATCCAATTATGAACCTTTAAAAGAATTTGCTTCCATTCTTCAATAGTCAATTCTTGCTCTTGTACAGATGCAGGAGTTTTCCAGCCATTACAAGTAATACATCGGGACTGACATCTTTCTGTATTATTGTATGAGAAAGAAACAGGCTTTCTATCCTTAGATATTACCATTTTTAATAATCCAAATTAACTTGAGAGAATAAAATAATTCTGTTTTTTCCACGTTTTTTTGCATTGTATAATGCGTGTTCTGCATACCTTATTATAGAATTTGCATTTTCTTCTACATTTTCCATATATGGGAATGATGCTATACCTCCTGAAATTTTTACAGGATGCCTTTCGTCTTCGCCTGCAGGAATAAATGACATTTTTTCTACATCTCGTCTGAATCTTTCTGCAAATATGAATGCATTTTCTTCACTTGTATCAGGAAGTATTACCATAAATTCTTCATCACCGTACCTAGTGACAACATCTTCTTTTCTTGCCAAATTTAATAACATTTCAGCTACTTTTTTAAGGAGAACATCACCCCATTCATATCCATACATATCATTGACAACTTTAAAGAAGTCCAAATCAAAAAGAATACAGGATACCGTTGATTTATACCTCTTTGCCCTTGACATTTCTGATTCTAATCTTTCAATTAAAAATTTACGATTATGCAAACCAGTTAATTCATCAGTAGTTGTTATTGCTGAAATTTTTTCTTTTAATTCTTTTATTTTTATTAAATTTTTTAATCTTACAGAAAGTTCATATTCGCTAATAGGATTTACTATGTAATCAAATGCTTCTCCTCTTATTGTAATATTACTTGGAACTTCATCAGAAACAACTAATACTGGGATTGGAAACTTCATAACCATAGAAATTTCTTTTAGCTTATCCAATGAAATATCTATAACAGCAATATCAGCCTTTTCAACTTCAATATTCTTAACGTCTTCTGCACTCTTAACAATAATATCCATTTCTACTGTTTTTTTACATAAATTTTCAAGATTTGAAGCATTTCCATCTGTATAAATAACTAGATTACTCATTAAAATACCCTTTCTGTTTGATTATATTCTATCAAATTTATTATAAAAGTTAAATATGCATATATTTGTTGCATATTTTAACAAAATTGCAGAAAAAATTTTATATATAATATAATATCAATATAGGAGGGGAAATAATTGCCGAAACCAAATTATAATAATAGAATGCAATCGGATTTATATACATCTGTATATGAACAATATTATTTTAAAAATACCCCTGTAAAAAAAATCAAACCAATAAAAAGAGTAAAAAAACAAAAGAAAAAATCAATAATAAGCAAGATATTTTCTTATATTTGTGCCGCGTTATTATTATTCTATATTCTACCTTTCTCTTTTAAAACATTTATAGTGGATACATTTCCCATAAATACTTCAAATGCACTAAACATCGATTATAAAAAACTATTATATCCAACACACAACTATTTATATAAGGATTTATTTTTGGGGAAATATGTTGTTAAGGAAGCAACATATAAGAATCATATAATGGTTGATATACAAGAAAATTATGAAAGAATAGGTTTAAAAAATAATTTATTAGCACTTGCCCAAGAATATAGAAGAATAAAACCTGCAGTTTATGTCTGGGAATACAATGGAAAAGGCTACGTTGATATAAATGCTGATGTACCATATCCTGCAGCAAGTATAATTAAGATTCCTGTATTAATCGAAATGTTTAGAGAGATTGAACACGGTAAATTTTCTTTAGATGACAAAATGGTTCTTGAAGACTTCTATAGAGCTTCTGGTTCAGGAAAACTGCAATACTCTCAAGGAGGAATAGCTCATTCTATGGACTATTTGGCTAGAATAATGATAGAAAATTCCGATAATTCCTCGACGAATATGATTATGGCCAAAATGGGAGGAATGTCAGAAGTAAATAAAGCTATTAACCGATGGGGATTAAAAACAACACACATTAATACTTGGCTTCCTGACTTAGATGGAACAAATGTGACAACTGCAAGAGAAATGGCTAAAATGTTCTATAATATAGACTCAACAAATATGCTTTCGAATAGTTCTAAAAGACAAATGGCTGATTATCTTGGACACGTAAAAAATAATAGATTATTACAAGCAGGATTGCCAGCGGATGCTATTTTACTGCATAAAACAGGTGATATCGGGTTTATGCTTGGAGATGCAGGGATTGTAAAAACAGCAAACGGTAAGAAATATATTGTTGTTATACTAGCAAAGAGACCTTATAATAATCACCAAGGGAAAGAATTTATTGTAAAAGCTTCTAGATTAATCTATAACAATATATACAATTAAACGTTAACAAAATCTTTTTATTATCTGCGTATAACTTTACATTGTAAAAAAATAATACCTTATAAATAGAAAATGGAAATTTTTTGGTTTCTTTTCTGTTATAATTGTCATAGGAACAATTATTAATGAAAACTTCAAAGCTAACTATATATATTTTTTTAAGTTTAGTATTGGGAATACTTGTTGGATGGAAATTCCCAGAAATCGGAAAACAAATGCATCCATTAGCTCATATTTTTTTAAATATGATAAAAATGATTATTGCTCCATTGTTATTTTCTGTAGTTGTTACAGGAATAGCATCACACGGGAATATAAATTCTTTAGGCAAATTAGGAGCTAAAACAGTAATATATTTTGCTATAGCAACATCATTTGCATTAATAATAGGTCTTGGAGTTGGATTCTGCTTTAAACCCGGAGACGGTTTTTCTACAACAATATCGCAAAATATGTTAGATACAGCATCCGTTATGGCAGCAGAGAACAGTCATAATTCATTTGTAGATATGATAGTAAATATAGTTCCTGCAAGTATTATAAAAGCAATGGCTGAAGGTGATTTACTTCAAATTGTTGTATTTTCCATATTTTTTGCATTAGCCATTTGTTCAGTAGGAGAGAAAGCGAAACCGGTATTAGACTGTATCTCTTCGTTATCAGAGGTTATGTTTAAGTTTACGCATTTTGTAATGAATTTTGCTCCTATTGGTGTTTTTGGTGCTATTGCATATACTATTGCAGAAAGTGGATTAGGCGTAATGGTGAATTATGCAAAAATTATTGGTTCATTATATTTCGCTTTATTTGCTTTTTTATTTTTAATACTGAATGTAGCTTGCAGAATTGTAGGTATATCTGTGTTCTCTGTTATAAGAGCAATTAGAGAACCTGCTTTGCTTGCTTTTACTACAGCAACATCAGAAGCAGCACTGCCTCAAGCAATGAAAATAATGGAAAGTTTTGGAGTTCCTAAAAATATAGTAGGTTTTGTAATGCCTACTGGTTATACATTTAATTTAGACGGATCTACTTTATATTTAGCTTTAGCAATGTTATTCTCTTTGCAGATTGTTGGAATAGAAATTTCACCAATGCAATTAATTTTTGTTATGGGAACTTTAATGCTTACAAGTAAGGGAATAGCCGGTGTTCCAAGAGTGGCTTTAGTTATTTTAGCAGGTACTTTATCAAGTTTTGGTTATCCATTAATTGGTGTTGCTATTTTATTAGGAATCGATCAAATCTTAGATATGGGAAGAACTACCGTAAACCTAATAGGTAACTGTGTTGCTACCATTGTTATTGCAAGATGGGAGAATGTTTTTAATTATACAAAAATGGAAGAATTCAATAAACAATTTGAAACACAAAAAGAAAGAACATTTCCTCTTTTTGGAAAAGAATTAATATCAAAAGTTACAATTGAAGAACATTCGGAATGCGGTGTTTCTGATAACAATGAAAATTAAAAATTAATTATTCTTTTATAGACTTGGAGTCATATCTGAAAAATCAGGGATTTTTTCTGTATCTTCCGTTTGATAATTATCAGAAATAACCCACATAAAAGAATTTATTGCACTTATTGAATTTATATTTCCGTATATATTTACTTTAAATGTATTTGTTTTACTACCTTCCTGATTATATAAATATGGTATCTTATTCATTATATTTAGAGGTACAACACTGTAAGTAACATCTTTTTTACCTTTTTGTCCGTTCATCATTTCAGATATTGATACATTACCGAAAGAACCTAATTTTTCTCTTATTTCATCTGAAATTCGCCCATATATATCTATATTTGCTTGATTGGTAATCAAATTATGTCTTCCTTTTAAGTACAAACTCATGTTTGTTCCAGTTGTTTGAATTCCATCTGTGAGCATATAGCCATTTTGGAATAATATATTACCTTTAGCTATTCTATACTGAGCAGTATTATCATGAACAATCATATTTGCAATTCTATTTAAAGTTGCATTTAAAATGCCATGGTATAACAAATTTTGAGCATATAAATAATATTCAAACTTTCCTAATGTGCCCATTCTTCCATTAGTAGCATTAAATTGAAGATTCCCATTTAGTGATTTTAACACTGTATTATAATCACCGGTATTCATAGAAAGTTTAGCATTAAAATCAGCTCTACCTGCTAAATTATCTTCTATTTTGCATAAATCATACAAAGAGTTTTTTATATCTATACCCTTACCTGAAATATCAAAGTCCAAGTGTCCATTAGATAAATCATAAGATGCTTTTCCGTTTATAAAACCAGAATATGAATTTGCAGCAATATCTGACATCTTTAAAATATTTTTTTCTATTTTAAAATCCGAACTGATATCCCTAGCCTTTAAATCTAACATCTTCAAATTATTTATAGTAATAATCCCTTTTTCTACAGTGATTTTCGACTCTGCAAAAGGATTTCTTTCTTTCTGAATCATTGAAAATATCGAATTTAAATCTAAATTCATAGAATTCAATTGAAGATTTTTAACAATTATATTATTGAAATCAATATCAGGAGATACATCGGCAACCAAATTAAATATTGAATCATTTGCCGTTATATTTGGAGCTAAAACTCTAATATTATTATTTGCTAAACTAATATCCACATTTTTTAAAGAAGTAAGATACTTTTTTAAATTATACTTAAATACTCTAACGTTACCACTTATGTCAGGAGATTTTATTTTTTTATTTAAAAGCAAATTTGCCTTTAAAGAAATTTCTTCCCCTCCAAAAAAGTTTGTCGCAATAGTTAGAGACTCAGGAATATTTATCTTTAAATTTTTCAATGAAGGTTCTTTATCAAGTAAAAGATCTCCATTTATACCAAGTATTTTTCTATTTTTATTTGGATTTTCTTCATTTAGTGATAAATCTTTAATATTTAACAAGTCACCATTTAAACTGCATTCCAAATTTACAAAAGACGGTTTTTTAAATAACTCATTGATTACCATATATGATATATAATCATTTTCATTAGCTTTTAAATTTGCTTTTATATTTACAACCTCACCTTGAAATTGAATATTCCCTGTTGTATTAATTTTCCCCTGGGCTTTATATGGTAATTTAACATCCGGTTTAAGAAATTCTGCTAATTCAGAAGCCAAGATATTTCCTTGCAAATTAATTTGCCCTATTGGTTTATTTCTATAATTATTTATTATTCCTGAAATTTTCAGTTCATTTGGTGATGAAAGAATGTTTTCAGGTATTGAAATTTTATTTTCATCAAATAAAACTTTAAATCCTGTCGATGAAAGTTTTCTATTTTTATAGCTTACTAAAACATTATTACAAAGTACATTTCCTGAATATTTTTTATCATTTCCCGAAAAATTAATATTTACAGAATTTGCCAAAACAGGTATATTATACAGTCTATCTTTTATAGACAAATCTTTTATATTTATATCTGACTTTAGATTATATGATTTATTCAAAACTCCTGATATATTTGAACTAAAAGACAATTTACCTTTTGTTATTGTAAATGGCAAATCTTTATCTATATCAAACAAATTAACAATATTATTTAAATTTAAATCATTTGAAGAAGCATTAATATCAAAAGAAACATCTTCATTTACAACTCCATTGATAATTATAGGAGTTTTATTTACTATAGCCTCTGCTTTTTCTATTAAAATCTTATTATTATTTAAATTAACAAAAGCATTAATTCCAGATACAGAGTATGGTAAAACTCCCTGTTTTACAGAAGCATTTACAACTCTTGCATTTCCAAATGATGTTAACTTTTTAAAATCCGAACTTAACTTAAAATCTGCATCCAATAAACCAGTAACTTTTATATCATTCATTGGATTTGGAATATTTATAATTTCAGTAACTCCTGAAATTATTTTGGTCAAGTTTGCTAAATTTATATTCTTTGCTTTTGTTGTAACATCAATTGATTTTTTCTTACCAAAAGCAAAAGTCCCATTTAATTCTGCACTATCAGTTTTAGAGGTATGAATTATTGAATCAATTTTAACTTCTTGACCATTAAAAACTAAATCAACATTATTATCTGATAAAACAACATCATCAAGCTTTAAGGATAAATCACTAACATTAAGTTGCCCATATACATTGCTATCCGAATCAATTTTTAAGTGACCTAATATATTTCCTTTAACATTAGAATCGAAAATGGTCTTAAACGGAGAAAATGAAAATTGAGGTTTTTCTGTATTTAATGATGAAATTACATCAATATCATATTTTATATATTCATGTTTGTTTTCATAAAGTGCACCTTTTAATGCGAAATGAGCTTTATCATTCAATTTTAAATTTTTCAAAAGTAATTTATCACCCTCTAAATAAAATGTTTTATTTATAGATTCATCGTTAAATTTTATCTTATATCTTTCGCAAACTGTATCGTGCACTAAATTATCAAGTTTAAAACCTTTTGTATTGACAGTTTTATTAATATCTATGTATTTTTCCAGAGAGGTTGAGAAATCTTTATACAAAGTAATATTAATTATAGGTCTTGTTAATTTGGCATCCTTTATAACAATTCGTTTAAAAATTAATGGAAATATTTTAACTTTTAAATCAACTTCTTTTAGTTTTAGGAAAACTTCATTATCAGGATAAAGAACAATAGTATGAAACATATGAATTTTCAAATACGGAGTTAAACTTTTTTTAAATGAAATATCTTCACATAAAACTTTAAATCCGGTCTCTTTTTCAATAGCCTCAGAAACTGTGTTTTTATATTTATTTAAATCAACAACATTAGGAACAATAAGCAAGGCAGAATAATATAGTGCGCTACAGGAAACCGCACAAAAAAGAACACCGAATGTTATTTTTTTCCATTTCTGCATATTTTGTTTTTACTTATTTATAGCTGCACTACCACCGACAATTTCTGTCAGTTCTTGAGTTATCATTGCTTGACGAACCTTATTATAATCAATAGTCAACATTTGAATCATTTCTTCGGCATTGTCACAAGCTGCTGACATTGCGGTCATTCTTGATGCTAACTCACTTGCTATAGATTCTAACATAGCTTGAAAAATTATGCTTGATATAAATAGAGGAACTAATTCTGATAAGACAGACGGTAAACTTGGTTCAATTTCCATATCTGTATACTCTTCCTTTGTATAATCAAAATCAATATCATCAAGAGGAAGAATATCCCATTTTTCAACAGAATATGACATCATATTTCTAAAACGAGTAGTGATAATTTCCATAGAATCAATATCACCATTAACAAAAGAACGAGCCATATCAGAAGCAACTAATCGAGCTTGCGATGATGTTGGTGTTTCACTAAATGTCAAATACGTTTGTGTTATTTTAAAGCCTTTATCATCTGCGACGCGTTTTAAAGCATTATAGCCTTTCTGACCAACAATAAACAATTCACAGCCAATACCTTTATCTTTATATTCTTGGACAACTTTCAGTGTATATCTGACTAAATTTGCATTAAAAGCACCTGATAAGCCTTTATTAGATGTTATTACCAATAACCCTACATTCTCTATTTTTCTTTCTGATAATAAGACAGGATAATTATTTAAAGGTTCCTTAAAACTAGCTTGAGCAGACTCTATTGCACATACAGAATGTAACAGACGATAGAACATTTTTTCAAGTTCAAAAGTAAATGGTCTTGATGCTTTAACTTTATTTTCAAACTTTTTTACTTTTGCAGAAGCAACCATCTTCATAGCACGTGTAATTTTTTGCGTACTTTTTATTGAATTTATTCTTGTTCTTATCTTTTTTAAATTTGCCATTTTTTACCTATTTAAAGAAATTTGTTTTATAATTATTTAATTTTTCAGTTAGAGCAGTTTTATCTTCATCAGAAAGTTTTTCACCTGTATTTAATCTGTCAGATAAATCTTTCATATTAGCATCAAAGAAATCAAACCATCCTTGTTTAAATTCTTTAATTTTAAGATTATCAACATCATCTAACATTCCTTCATTGGCAGCAAATAAAATACTAACTTGCTGTGCTACGCTTAATGGAGAATATTGAGGCTGTTTCAGGACTTCAACAAGCTTTTGACCTCTTGTTAATTGATCTTTTGTTGCTTTATCCAAATCGCTTGCAAATTGGGCAAATGCTTCAAGTTCTCTGTATTGAGCCAAATCAAGTCTTAATTTACCTGCGACTTGTTTAATACCTTTAGTTTGAGCAGCACCACCAACACGAGAAACTGATATACCGGCATTTATTGCAGGTCTTGTACCTGAGTTAAATAAATTTGATTCCAAGAAAATTTGTCCATCTGTAATAGAAATTACATTGGTTGAAATGTATGCTGAAACGTCTCCCGCTTGAGTTTCTATGATAGGAAGAGCTGTTATACTGCCACCTCCCAACTCATCATTCAATTTACAAGCTCTTTCAAGCAATCTTGAATGCAAATAGAATACATCACCTGGGTATGCTTCTCTTCCTGAAGGTCTTTTTAATAACAAACTCATTGCACGATATGCTTGAGCATGTTTTGAAAGATCATCATATATAATCAAACAATGTTTTCCTTGATCCATAAACTCTTCTGCAATTGCACAGCCTGCAAATGGAGCTATATATTGTATAGGAGCTGATTCATTAGCCGGGGCACTAACTATAATAGTATATTCCATTGCGCCAAAGTTTTCTAATGTTTTTGCTAATTGAGCAACAGTAGATGTTTTTTGACCAATTGCAACATAAATACAAATTACATCTTTGCCTTTTTGGTTAATAATAGTATCAATCGCAATAGCAGTTTTACCTGTTTGCCTGTCTCCAATTATAAGTTCTCTTTGTCCTCTTCCAATTGGTGTTAAAGCATCTATAGCTGTTAAACCTGTTTGTAATGGCTCACATACAGATTTTCTTGTTACAATACCTGGTGCAACTCTTTCAATAGGTCTTGTTTTTGAACAAACAATATCACCGTTACCATCAATAGGGACACCGGTTGGGTCAATAATTCTTCCGAGTAAAGCTTCTCCAACAGGAACTGAAGCTATTCTTCCTGTAGTTTTGACTATTGTACCCTCTTTTATATGAGTATATTCTCCAAGTATTACAACCCCAACATTGTCTTCTTCAAGATTCAATGCAATACCTAGAGTTCCTTTACCATCTTCAAACTCTACAAGTTCTGATGACATTACATCTGATAACCCATATACCTTTGATATACCATCAGCAATTTCTATTACTGTACCAATATTTTTTACTTCTAATTTTGATTCATAATTTTGAAGTTTTTCTTTTATTATCGATGTTATTTCATCAGGATTAATTGTTACCATAGCTGTTTCCCTTTGTTAATTGTTTTTTCATAGTTTCAAATTTTGTTTTTAGGCTGCAGTCGATTGTCTTATCACCAATTTCTATTATCAAACCGCCTATTATTTTTTCATCTTTAATATATTCAGGCTGAACTGTTTTCATAAGTTTATTTTGTAATTTTTCTACAATTTTTTGTTTTTGAGTTTCATCAAGCTCTATTGCTGAAATTATTAAAGGTTTAACTATATTATTTGTCTCATTATATATTACTGAATACTGATTTATAATTTCATCCAATACATTTAATCTGTTTGAATCAATCAATATAAATATAAAATCAATAGTTATTTTATCAATATGAATTGAAAATATTTTATCCGCAATATCTTTTTTATCCTCTATTTTTACAACCGGATTCAACAAGGCATTCTCTAATTCTGGATTTGTATTTATAGTCTCTGCTATAAACAATAAATCATTATATACTTTATCAGCTTTATCAGCTTCTATAGCTGACTCCAACAATGCATTTGCATATTTTCTAGCTATTTTTATATTTTTTATGTCGCCGATTTTCATAGATTTATCCTATCTAGTTCAGAAATTGCATTATCAATATATTTTTTATGCAAATCCAGATTAGAATTCAATTGATTTATGGTATTTTGCTGAACTAATTCTACAGATTTTTCAGAAAGAATTCCGACCAACTTTGACTTGAATTTTTTAGTTTCAAGATTCAAGAGCCTTTCTGCATTATTTAATATATCTTGCTTTTGAGACTCTGTTTCTATTCGGATTTTTTCACTTAAACTCTTTACACTATTATCCGCACTTCTGTTTATATTATCAATTTCTGATGGCAATTTTGCTATTTTGTCATTTATATTTTTTAGTTCATTCTCAGCATCAAGTTTCTCATTTTCTGATTCATCAACGTATGATTTTATTTCATTAGACAACTTTTCAATTTTTTGTTTCAAATTGAATTTTCTGACTAAATACACTATTATAGCCACTACTAAAATAAAATTAAAAATATTAGATTGTAATAATAAATGTAAAAAATCAGACATATCAGACCTGTTCTTCTTTTATTTGTGATTTGTTTATAAGCTCTGAATTTATATCATCACCCAAAAGTTTATCAGAAATATCTTTAGCTATATCCACAATACTATCTTTTAATGTTTCCTTTGCTTCAATAGCTGAATTTTTTAAGTTTTCTTTTTGCTTTGAGATATTTTCAAATAATTCATTTTTATATTCAGATATAATATGAGAGCGTTCTTGCTTTAATTTTTGGGATTCTTGTGCAACTTTCTGACGAGCAGAATCTCTTGATTTTTCAAGTTCATCATTTCTATATTTTATTTTTTTATTTGTTTCTTCTGTTGTGTTTTTAGCACTTGTAAAGTTATTTTCTACTAATTTTTGACGTTCTTGCATAATATTTAATATTGGCGCATAGAAAATCTTATTCATTATAAAAATGAATACAAGAAAACTAATTACCACAATTAAAAATGTTGCATCGAATTCCATATTTTTCCCTATTTAAATGAAAGTATAAGTGCAATTAATAAACCATAAATACCGCAAGCTTCGGCTAAAGCAGCACCAAGAATAAATTTTGATTGTAAATTTTCAATTAATTCAGGTTGTCTTGCAGCACCTTCCATAAAACCTTTCGTTGCGATACCAAGACCAATACCTGCTCCCATAGCAGCCAAACCAACAGCTAATCCTGCTCCTATGTATACCATTTCTGATACTGTTTTTACTTCTTCCATATTTATCTCCTTTTTTAATGTTCCTCTGATACTGCTGTAGAAATATATGCAACTGATAGCATCATAAATACAAATGCTTGTAAGAATGCCACAAATATTTCAAATAACATAAATGGTATTGGCAGAGCAATAGCAAACATGCTAATCATTACCATTACCAATATTTCACCTGCTAAAATATTCGCAAAAAGACGAACTGCCAAACTTAAGGGTCTGGTAATCATCTCTAAAAGTTCAACAAACAACATTATAATTCCTGACACACTAAAACCATGCCAAATTGCGTGAATGCCTTTTTCTTTAAACCCATGGTACAAATAATATATTAAAACAATAACAGCTAAAGCTGCCGTCAAATTAATATCATTCGTTGGAGAAGCAAATTCACCTTCTTTTAAATGAATCAACCTTAATGGCAATTGCCCCATTAAGTTAGCAACTAGTATAAATAGAAATAAAGAGGCAACTATCGGAATATGCTTTTTACCCTCTTTAACGGAAGAAAGATTTCCCATAAAGAATTTCAACATACTTTCAGCAAACGCCTGTGCTTTACCAGGGATAACAGATAACTTCCTGGTTAATAATAAAGAAGAAATAATAACAAAAAGCATGGCAACCCACATTGTTATTAATGTATCCCAATGTACCTGTAAATTACCTATATACCCTACCCAGTGTTCGCCCATTATATAAATCCTTATACAAGTCAATTTTATGTTAACACATTCAAAAAAAAAAAAGAAGAACATTTTTTATTTTTTTAGGCGTATTATTTACAAACTTTGATATGTATGATATAATAAATCACTCCTAAAAATTAGGCTCCAAGGAATGGAGGGATAAGTCAAGATGAAAATAAGTGCAATAGAACCAAGTAAAAATAATCAAATATTTCGTGCAAATAAAAACAATAGTGAACCTTGTATAATCGAATCTATTTATCAAAATGAAAAATTATTAAAAAAAGGTTTGGCGGGGTTAGCTATAATTGGTGCTGCAGCAATTAGTTATAGTTTAATAAAACATAGCGGAAAAAATCCTGTTCAAATTATTAAAAACAATGTTAATAAAGTAAAAGACTTTTTAGCTGAAAAACCGAAGCCAGATCCTATAATGCAGAAAATAGGGGATAAAAGAGATGCTGAAGCTGTAAAGCTATACAAAAGTCTTGTTGCAAAAAAGAAAATGGATTCATTGCATAATAAATTACTTTCAGGATATTTTGACGAAAAACCAAAAACTGTTTTTGAAGCGCTTCGAAAAAATGAAGTTAAATTAAGAAGAGAAGCAAACATTGTTCTATAATATCCTAGAAAAAGCAAAAGTAGTTAATTCACTTTCAAAAGAAGAAATTATAGAACTTTTAGAGTCTAAAGACAACTCAATATATAATGCGGCAGATGAAATAAGAAAAAAAACAAAAGGCGATAACATTCATTTGCGTGCATTGATTGAGTTTACAAATTTCTGTCGTTGTAATTGTTTTTACTGCGGATTAAGATATGACAACCATAGTATAAAAAGATACAGACTAACAGAAGATGAAATTCTGTTATCAGTTGATAATGCTATAAAATCTAATTATAAAACTATCGTTCTTCAAGGCGGAGAAGATATATTTTGGTCTAAAGAAAAACTTTGCAACTTAATAAAGAAGATAAAAAAATATGATGTTGCACTAACGTTAAGTATAGGCGAACGTCCTAAAGATGAATATAAAGCATTTAAAGATGCCGGAACTGACAGATTTTTACTTAGAATTGAAACGACAGATAAAACTTTGTATAGAAAACTTCATCCTAATATGAGTTTTGAAAACAGATTAAGATGTTTAAAAGACCTAAAAGAACTGGGTTTTGAAACAGGAACGGGATGTCTTGTTGGACTACCAAACCAAACAATAGAATCATTAGCAGATGACATATTATTTTTCAAAGAACTAAACGCAGATATGGTTGGAATTGGTCCATTTATACCTCACCCTAATACTCCACTAGCAAATGAAAAAAATGATAATTTTGAGTTGTCTTTAAGGGTTATGGCTATCACAAGATTGATGCTCCCGGATATAAATATCCCTGCAACTACCGCAATGGAAACACTAAGAGAAAACGGACAAATTATAGCACTACAATCAGGTGCAAATGTAATAATGCCTAACTTTACAATTTCTGAACATAAAAATAAATATGAAATATATCCAAATAAGAAATCCTCAAACAATTGTATAAAAGATATTTTAGAACAAATTAAAAAAATCGGACGGAACATTTCTAAATCAAAAGGATTTAGAAGTGATTATATATAATTAATTTTATGTGCAATAATTATTATTGTTGAATTCGTTTTATTTTTTTATGAAATGTACTCTGAAATGCAAAAAACTTGTGTTAAAAAGAACATTACAATTAGTATTTTTTTTGTTAAAATACAAGAGTAAATATAAATATGTATTCTCTGTAATAAAAATTTTTCATTGAATAAAATACGAAGTGCTTTTATATTTGCGCTTCGTATTTGTTTAACGTAAAAATTACGATTATATGCTTGTAACAGCTCCTTTATCTGAAGAAGAAACAACAGTTGAATATCTTTTTAAATATCCTTTCTTAATCTTTGTAGGAATAGGTTTAAAGTTTTTTCTTCTTTCTTCAAGAACAGAATCAGAAACATTCAATGTTAATTCTCTGTTTGGAATATCAATATGAATTTCATCACCATTTTCTATCAAGCCAATAATACCGCCAGCTGGAGCTTCAGGAGATATATGACCTATACAAAGTCCTCTTGTTCCACCTGAAAATCTACCGTCAGTTATAAGTGCAACATATTTTCCAAGACCTTTACCAACAATAGCAGATGTAGGTGACAACATTTCTCTCATGCCTGGTCCGCCTTTTGGACCTTCATATCTAATAACGACAACATCACCTTTTACAATTTTATCATCCATAATTGCTTGCATAGCATCTTCTTCGCTATTAAAAGTTTTAGCTTTACCTGTAAATACTAAAGCTTCTTTTTCAACACCTGAAATTTTTACCACAGCACCATTAGGAGCTAAATTACCATGTAAAACAGCAAGTCCGGGATTTGAAGTAACAGGATCAGAGATTGGTCTTATAACTTCATTATCACACCAAATATCAGAAGATGCGATTTGAGATAACTTAAGACCAGATACACCCAAAGTATCAGTCATTTCTTTTACATTGCCATATATGGTTTTTAATACGGCAGGAATACCGCCTGCATTATCTAAATCAGTCATTGTTTTTGCTGCAGATGGATCAAGTTTAATAATTTGAGGAACTTTAAAGCTTAATTCTTCAAAATCTTTTAATGTAACATCAACACCTGCTTCATTAGCTATTGCAAGTAAGTGCAAAATAGAGTTAGTTGAACCGCCTAAAGCTAAATCTACAATTATTGCATTTCTGATTGATTCTTTTGTAATTATCGAAGAAGGACGAATATCTTTTTCAATTAACTCATTAATAATAACACCTGAATCAAAAGCAATACGCTTAGTTTTGGCACTAACAGCAGCAGAAGTAGCGCAACCAGGCAAACTCATACCAATAACTTCTGTCAAACAAGCCATAGTATTTGCAGTGTATAAACCTTGGCAAGCTCCCGCTGTAGGACAAGATGTTATTTCCATTTCCTTAAGCATTTTTTCATCTATTTCGCCATTTGAAAACTTACCAATTGCTTCAAATGTACCTCTTATCATAGTAAGTGTATTATTATGACATTTGCCGTCAGACATAGGACCAACCGTAACAACAATACAAGGAATATCAAGTCTTGCTGCAGCCATAATCATTCCCGGAGTAATTTTATCGCAGTTAGTTAATAAAACAAGCCCGTCTAACTTATGAGCAGTTGCAACAGATTCAATACAATCTGCAATCAAATCACGAGACGGAAGAGAATAATTCATTCCGCTATGTCCCATTGCAATACCGTCACAAATAGCAGGAACACCAAAAATAAATGCTTGACCGCCACCTGTATGAATACCTTTTTCTATTTGACGTTCAATTTCTCTCATTCCGCAATGTCCAGGAACCAAATCAGTAAAACTGCTTGCTATACCTATGAATCTTTTATTCATTTGTTTTTCACTAACACCTGTCGCATATAATAAAGACCTGTGCGGAGTACGCTGCAATCCTTGTTTTATTTCATCGCTTCTCATAAAAATCTCCAAATTACTAACAATATATACATAATATCAAAGAGATTGTATTTTGTTAAATCTATATAATTATCTTACATTCAAGAATTTATGAACTTGAGGAATAAGTCTTATATTTTGATACTTATTCAAAAATCTGTAATATGTATCATTAATAAATTCAGAAGTTAAATTTAAATATTCACCATCCATTTTAGGTTGTAAAACAATTAGTATATTATATTTTTCTGCAAGACTAACAGTTTTATTAATTTCATCTTCAGTTATATTTGTATCAAAAACCACTTTTAAAAAAAGTTCTTTTTCTTTTGATATTTCTATAAATTTTGCATGTTCATCCCAGTGTGGTCTCATCTTTGTAGTCGAAGGCAATTTTATATCCATTGAAACAATATCTATATAATCAATTAATGTTTCAAGATTTTCAAATAAAGTTCCATTGGTTTCCAAATATATTTTTTTATTCACTTTTTTCAGCAATACAGAAAGAAAATCAGATTCAATCAAAGGTTCTCCACCAGTAAGACTTACTGAATGAATATTTTCATATTTATTAATTTCATCAATAAGAGCATCTATGTTATATTCTTTTAAATCTGTTTTAAAATCAGTATCACAATATGCACAATGCAAATTACAAGAAGAGAATCTGATAAATAATTGGTTCACACCAATATATGGTCCTTCCCCTTGTATAGATTCAAAAATTTCTTTTATTAATACTTTATTTTGCATCGTTCATATCTTTTCTGATGTCGTATTTGGATAGTTCCTTTAACTGTGAATAAAGTTCTTTTTCTTTCTCAGAAAGTTTTTCAGGAAGTTTTATAAGAACAGTAATAATAATATCACCTTTTTTAGTTTTAGATTTATTCTCAATACCAAGTCCTGACAAACGTAATTTTTGTCCGGAAGATGTCATCGGAGGAATCTTCACTGTAATTTTTTGATTAAAAACATTAATTGGAATTTCAGCACCTAAAACAGCTTCAAAAGGAGTTACCGGTAAATTACACAATATATTATAACCCTCTATTTCAAAATAAGGATTTTTATCTATATTAATAATTAGATATAAATCACCATCCTTACCACCATTTAGACCTTTATTTCCTTCTTTTTTTATTCTTACTTTAGAGCCTTGAGAAACACCTTTAGGAATTTTTACATTAATTTTTTTCTGTAATGAAAGTTGCCCTGTACCATTACACATATTACATTGAGAACCATTTATGAACTTTCTTCCTTCACATTTAGGACAAGGCTGTGTATGTAATATATTAACCTTCCTGTTTGTACCTTCCAATGCTTCAAAACAAGATATTGTTAAATCAATATTTATATCTTCACCATTAACAGCTTGTTTTGATTCCTGTTTCTTATATGTTTGTTTACCGGAATGAAATAAATTGTCTAACGCTTCATTTATTGATTTAGAAAAAGCTTCTGGTTTATCTGCATTCTTCTTCGCTTTTTTTATATATTCTTCGTATTTATTTTTTGTAGTCTTTTCATATTCTTTCTTAATTTTCTCCTTATAGTAACCGCGAAGAACATCATATTTTTTACGTTTTTCGGTATCAGTTAGTATTTCATATGCTTCTTGGATTTCTTTAAATTTATTAATACCCAAATCATTTCCCGTAACATCAGGATGATAGAGCCTTACAAGTTTACGATAAGAAAGCTTAATTTCCTCAGTCGTAGCATCATAATTAACATCAAGAATTCTATATAAATCTTTATTATAATAATTAGCCAAAATCTCTCTCCTATTTTAATTTTACGGAAGAGGAAAAAAATATCAAACACTTTTTATAATTAATGTACTTTTTTTTACAAGTAAAATGTATTAAAATACATTTAGCTTAGAGATTATAGGTTGGGGAGTTTGACATGGAATTAGACGTAATAAAAAAAACAGATATAGAAGTAGCTGAATTAATAGAAAAAGAACTAAAAAGACAGCAAAATACAATTGAGTTAATAGCAAGTGAAAATTTCACTTCACAAGCAGTAATGGCTGCTTGCGGAAGTGTATTAACAAACAAATACGCAGAAGGTAAACCATATAAAAGATTCTATAACGGATGTGATAATGTTGATAAAATAGAAGAGTTGGCGCAAGAAAGAGCAAAAAAATTATTTAATGCAGAGCATGCCAATGTACAACCACATAGCGGTGCACAAGCAAATATGGCAGTATTTATGTATGCACTAAAACCCGGCGACACAGTAATGGGCATGGATTTATCAAATGGCGGACACTTATCGCACGGTTCACCGGTTAACTTCTCCGGATTATACTTTAATATTGTGTCATATGGAATTAATGATGAAGGAGAAATTGACTACAATAATGTAAGAGAAATGGCTCATAAACATAAACCTAAACTTATTATTTGCGGAGCCAGCAATTATTCAAAAGTTATAGATTTCAAGAAATTTAAAGAAATAGCAGATGAAGTAGGGGCTTTACTTCTTGCAGATATTGCACATATTGCAGCACTTGTAGCAACAGGTGAGCACCCAAGTCCATTTCCATATGCAGATTTTGTAACAACAACAACGCACAAAACATTAAGAGGACCAAGAGGCGGCATAATAATGTGCAAACAAGAACACGCACTTGGTATTGATAAGGCAGTATTTCCGGGAATTCAGGGGGGCCCCTTGGAACACATTATTGCAGGTAAAGCAATTGCATTAAAAGAAGCATTATCTGATGATTTCAAAGCATATGCAAAGCAAGTAAAACTAAATGCAAAAGCACTTGCAAAATCATTAATGGATGAAGGTCTTGATATAGTTGGCAATGGAACTGAAAACCATTTAATGACTCTTGATTTGAGAAAATTAAACAAAACTGGTAAAGACATAGCAAATATACTTGAGCTTGTCGGAATCACAGCGAACAAAAATACGGTACCTAATGACCCGCAAAGTCCTTTTGTAACAAGCGGAGTAAGACTGGGCTCACCTGCTATGACAACAAGGGGATTTAAAGAAGAAGATATGATTGAAGTAGGTAAAATTATTGCCGAAGCAGTAAAAATATCAGATACTAAAGATGAAGCAAAGATAAAAGAACTAAGAGAACGTTCATTAAAACTTTGCGAAAAATACCCACTATACAAGGATTAATTATGACATTCTTACAATTATCAGAAGCAAACATAATAGGAACAGTTATTGCATTTATCTTGGGATTATTTATTGTCCCATTGGTAATTGCATATTCAGAAAAAAAAGGATTAATGGACAAACCAAATGAAAGGAAAATACATTCGCATCCAATACCAAGGTTAGGCGGTGTTGCTATTTGGATATGCTCAATACTATCATTCTTTTCATTGATATTATTAAGTTATTATCCTCATCGTTCATTATTATCAGGGCTATTATTGGGAAGTTCTTTAATTTTTCTTTTAGGTCTGATTGATGATATATATGGACTAGGAGCAAAATTCAAATTTATAAACCAAATCACAATAGCATCAATTGTTTTTTGTTTAGGAGTAAAAATAACAACCATTTTTATTCCTTTTATAGGATTAATTGAGTTGCACCCTATCTTATCTTATTTTGGAACAATTGCTTGGATTGTAGGCATTAGCAATGCAGTTAATTTTATAGATGGGGTTGACGGTTTAGCAGGTTCTGTAATTACAATAAGTTCTGTTACTTTAGGCTTAATTGCAGTTGCTCTTGTGCCATCAGACACCGTAAGTTCATTAATAGCATTTATTTTAGCAGGTTCAATGTTAGGCTTCTTAACATACAACTTTCATCCTGCGAAAATTTTTATGGGTGATTCAGGCGCATTATTTGCAGGTTTTTTACTTTCTGTATTATCAGTAATGTACCAAATGAAAGCAACAGATATAAAAATGTATGTACCTCTTTTAATATTAGCGGTACCGATACTAGATATTACATTCTCATCATTAAGAAGAATTTTAAAAGGAACATCACCTTTTGTTGCAGATGCAGAACATATACATCACAAGCTCTTAAAATTCGGATTTTCACAAAATAAAGCAGTATTGATTTTAGTTGCATTTTCAATAGTAATGGGTGGTATTGCAACTTATATTGCGGCATCAGATACTACAAAATACTTCTTATATGCTGTTATAATATCTACTGTAATGATTATTTTAAACAGGCATGCAAAATTTGGCGAAGGAAAGACAGACCAATGACAGTAAGAAAAATAGTTAAGTATGGAACACCTTCTTTAAGAGAAAAATCAAAAGAAGTTCATAAAATATCAAAGAAAGTACAAATTTTAGTAGACGATTTATACGATACAATGTATGCAACCAATGGTGTTGGACTTGCCGCACCACAAATTGGCGAAAATTTGAGAGTTTTTGTAATAGATGTCGGAACAGATCCCAAAACAATGAATCCTATTACTTTTATAAATCCTAAAATAATAAAAAAAGAAGGAGCTATAAATTCATATGAAGGCTGTTTAAGCTTTCCAGAGGCATATACTAACGTAAGAAGATACAAATCAGTAAAAATAAAAGCACTTGATATAAAAGGTAAACCATTCATATTAGAAGTCACAGACGGTTCACTTTTAGCGAGAGCTATCCAGCATGAGTTCGATCATTTAGACGGAATATTATTCATAGACCATTGCAGAAATCGTTTTGAGACAGATAAAGTATTATCTGAGAAAGGACTTGGCGGAGTTGATTCAAATTATCTTTTAGAGGAAAAAGAACTGGAAGAAGAAATACAAAAAAATCCTCAACAGGAGGAAAATAATTGATTAACGTAGTATATATGGCAACACCTGACATTGCCGTAAAAAGTCTGGAAGAATTATATAAAAATAGCGAGATTAATCTTCTTGCAGTTGTAACACAACCGGATAGACCAAAAGGAAGAGGAAATAAAGTAACACCTCCGCCTGTCAAAGTATTTGCAATGGAAAATAATATTCTTTGCTATCAAACTGAAAAAATAAGTAAGGATATAGAATTAATTGAAATATTAAAAAATCTAAGACCTGATTTCTTTGTTACTTTTGCCTTCGGGCAGATATTATCACAAGAAGTATTAGATATACCAAAATATTCAACAATAAATTTGCATGCTTCGTTGCTACCAAAATATAGAGGAGCAAATCCTATACAAAGATGTATATATAACGGAGATAAAGTTACAGGCATAACAACAATGCTAACTGTACTTGAACTTGATGCAGGTGATATTTGTGAAACTCAAGAGATAACAATAACAGAGAACATGACCGATATTGAATTAAAAGAAATTATTTGCCAAGAATCTCCACAACTTATTTGTTCAACACTGAAAGGTTTATATACAGGAGAATTAATTCCCCAAAAACAATGCAGCGAAGGGGTAACAATTGCAAAGAAATTTAATAAACAAGACGGATTAATTGATTGGAAGAAAACCGCAGAAAGCATACACAATCAAGTACGTTCAATGGTAGATTCCCCTTGTGCATACACAATGATAAGTAATAAAATAGTCAAAATACTTGAAACAAGATTAACAAACAAAAGAAGCAGTTTATGCTGCGGAACAATAACCTCAGTTTCAAAAGACGGAATTGAAATAAATACAGGTGAAGGCTGCATATTAATAACAAAAGTGAAACCGGAAAGTAAAGGTATAATGAATGCCTTTGATTTTGCAAACGGTGCTAAAATAAAAGCAAATATGAAAGTTGGAGAATAAAATGTATCAACGTGGAATAAGAGGTGCAATTACTGTAGATTCTAACAGCATTGAAGAAATAAAGAAAGCTACAATAGAACTTATTTCCGAATTAAAGAAACAAAATAAATATCAAGACGCTGATATATCTAACGTAATATTCACCATGACAAAAGATTTAGATGCAGCATATCCGGCCAAATTTGCTCGAGAAGAATTCGAAACTTGGAAAAATGTACCAATGATGTGCATACAAGAATTAAACATAGATGGTTCCTTACAAAAATGTTTAAGAATTCTTATTGTAATCAATACAGATCTTGCACAAGATGAAATAAAACATGTATATTTAAAAGGTGCTGAGAAATTAAGAAAAGATTTAAAGTAAGTTATGAAAATATTAATCGCGGGCTCAGATATTAATGCAATAATGCTTGCACAGTATATAAAGCTGCAAGATAGTAATCATGATATATATATAACATCATTGGACAAAACAGAAGATAAATCATTCACCCCCATAAATATAAGGGAAAATGATGTAAATTCCATATGTGATTTTGTAAAATATAATCAAATAGAATTTACAATAGTAACGTCACAACTTGCAATTATCAATGGAATTGCAGACAAATTCAAGAAAGAATGTTTTCCAATATTTGCGCCATTCGCAGAAGCAGCCAGAATAACTTATTTTAATAGTATTGCAAAAAAAATAATGTACAAATTAAAAATCAATACACCTAAATTTGGTATATTTGACAGAGAAAATCTTGCAATTGAATATATAAGAAATTCTAAATTTCCAATAGTTATAGGAAACGATTTCACGTTGATATCAAGAGAAACAAAAGTGTATGAAACTTTTTCAAAAGCAAAGCTGGGATTACAAAAAATATTTGAAAATAACAATGAAAGAGTTGTAATAGAAAGCTATATAGATATAGAACCTATATATTTATACTTCATAACAGACGGATTTAATGCTCTACCTTTAATCTCAATAGAAAGAAATAAATGTGAGAACTTTTCAACACAAACAGCCCCAAGTTCAAAATTATCAGAAGAAATGATAGTAAAAATACTCAAGACAGCAGTATATCCTCTACTCGATGATATATCAAAATATGCCGGAAACTATACAGGAATAATTGGACTAAAAACCAAAATATATAAAGATAATTTCTGCATAATAGAATTTTATAACGGATTTCAAGAATACGACTTTCAAACCTTTTTATCATTACTAAATGAAAATCTTTTAAAACTTCTATATGACACAACAAACGGCTGTCTTGCAGATAATTATGACTATATAAAATTAAATGACAATTATTCATATACAATAGCACTTAACAGAAAAGAAATAAGAACTACAGGGAATGAATTCATTGAAAGTAATGATGAAAACAAGTATGTATTAACAAATACTGCACCAACATTAAATTATGCAAGAAAAGAATTGCTTGATTACATAAAGACGATTTGCAATGAAAATATTTATAAAGAAATAATAAACATAGAAAAGAAAGCTGTTGAATATTGAAACCTGAAAGAAAATTTTTAAGACAATGTGTTTCTTGTAAAACATATAAAAAAAAAGAAGATTTAATAAAAATCACAAAAAATAAAAAAAATGGTGATGTACAAATTAACAATGAATTGCTAATTCAAGGGCGTTCTGTTTACATATGTAAAAATGAAAAATGTATCGAAAATGCATTAAAGAAAAAGAAAATTGAAAACTCAATAAAATCAAATCTGCCAGAAATTGTAAAAGAAGAACTGTATACTGTACTTAAAAAGTAAATTGTGTTACAACTATAATATGGTTGTATAAAAAACGGGAAAATATAATGACAATTGAAAATAAAAGAGTATATGAACTGGCTAAAGAGTATGAAATGTCTAACAAAGATTTCATTGAATATCTTGAAAATAATTTGGGAATAAAAGTAAAATCACATTCTAGTAACTTGCTTCCTGCCCAAATTGAAAAGATAAGAAATTCTTTTTCCAAAAATAAAGTAAATGAAACTGTAAAAAAACCAAAAGCTTTTATTATAAAAAAAGCAAAGCCTGTCTTTGAAGAAGAAAAAGAAACAAAAAGTACTATAAAAAACGAAACAGAAAAAACAATTTCAAATAAACAGCCAGAAGTACAACCAAAAACTGAAACAAAAAATATAATACAAGAAAAAGCAATGGAAACAAAAACGGATACACCAAAAGAAGAAACTCCGCAAATTCGTTCATTACTTGAATATAACAACAGAAACAGTCAACAAAAAAGACGTCAGGAAATGATGGCGAAACAACAAGCAAGAGAAGAGCGGAACAATCAAAAAAAAGAACAAAGACCTGCAAATGCTAAATTTCCACCTCGTAATCCAAATGACAAAGGTGTTCGACAAGAAAAAAGATCTTTTGATAGGACCAGAACAGATGAAAGGAAGAATGAAACAAATAGAGAACTGCAACCAAAAAAGCCATTGCAACACCATATTATTTCACAAGAAATATATGATGTAAAATCAGCTCCAAATTCAGCTTTCAAGAAAAAAGGTCCAAAGGAAAAGAAAAAACAATATAAAAATAAAGAAGAAGAACAAGAATTAATAAGCTTAGAAAAAGCGATTACCCAAAAACATAAGAAAAAAGCCAAAGATGATAATTCGGCAGAAGCAGTAACACAAGTTGTAATAAACAAACCAATAACAGTTGGTGAATTAGCCGAAAAAATAAAAAAGACTCCTGCTGATATAGTTAAATTTTTAATGATGCAAGGAATATTAACAACGGTTAATGAAGTCATTTCAGTTGATACGCAAAAGAAAATATGTGAAAATTTCGAGCTTGAAATACTTGAAGAAGATTTAGAAGAATACATGCAACAAGAGCTTGAAAAAGAAGAGAAAGCAAAAGCAATTCAAGAAGTTGACGAATCTTTACTTGAAACAAGAGCTCCTGTAATAAGTATTATGGGACACGTAGACCACGGTAAAACAACTTTGTTGGATTCAATAAGAGCATCAAAACATAAAATCGTATCAACAGAAGTTGGCGGAATTACACAATCTATAGGTGCATATTCAGTATACTTAGATAACGACAAAAACAAAAAGATAGTATTTGTTGATACCCCTGGTCACGAAGCTTTTACGGAAATGAGAGCAAGGGGGGCAAAAGCTACAGATATAGCAATATTGGTAGTTGCAGCAGATGATGGAATTATGCCACAAACAATAGAAGCTATAAACCACGCAAAAGCAGCCGAAGTACCAATTATTGTAGCTGTTAATAAAATAGATAAACCAAGTGCAGATCCTGATAAAATTTTGCAACAATTAACAGAATACGGTTTAGTACCAGAAGAATGGGGCGGAGATACAATCTGCGTAAAAGTTAGTGCATTACAAGGAAAAGGCATTGATGAACTATTAGAATATATCCTTTTACTTGCAGAAGTTCAAAATTTACGTGCAAACAAACACGCATTGGCGTCTGGTGTTGTAATAGAAGCAAAACTTGATAAAGGGAAAGGACCTGTTGCAACATTATTGGTTCAAAATGGAACACTGCACACAGGAGACTGCTTTGTAGTAGGTAACGTCTGCGGCAAAGTAAGAGCATTGTTATCAGACTCCGGAGAAAGAATAAAAGAAGCAGGACCATCAACTCCTGTTGAAATTTTAGGCTTAACAGAAGTTCCTCAAGCAGGTGATACATTTGAAGCTGTTGAAAATGAAAAAGTAATGAGAATTATTTGGGAAGAAAGAAAAGAAAAAGAAAGAATTTCCAAACTAGACAGCATGAAACCTGCACACATAAGAAATGAACTTGTTGGTAACTCTGATGACAATATAAAGAGATTAAATTTAATCATAAAAGCAAATACACATGGTGCAGCAGAGGCAGTATCACAAGCTGTATCACAATTGGAATCAAAAGAAATCATTACAAAAATTGTACACGTTGGTGTCGGAGATATTTCAGAAGCAGATGTTATGCTAGCAAGTGCTAGTAATGCAATAATACTTGGGTTCACGGTAAAAGAAGATACAAATGCTCAAATAGCGGCTGAAAAAGAGAATGTTACAATCAAAAAGTACAATATAATTTACCAAGTTCTTGAAGATTTAGAACACACAATGTTGAATTTATTACAACCTGAAATAAAAGAAGTAGCTCTTGGTCAAGCAGAAGTAAGACAAGTATTTACAGTTGGAAAAACAACAAAGATAGCAGGTTGTTATGTACTTGAAGGTAAAATTGTAAGAAATAAAACTGCAACTGTAGTAAGAAATGGAGTTGAAGTATTCAAAGGGCAAATCGATCAATTAAAGAGATTTAAAGATGATGTTAAAGAAGTTGCTCAAGGATTTGAATGCGGTATTTCTTTCGATAAATTCAACGATATCAAAGAAGGAGATATTATTAAAGTATCAACAACTGAAGAAATAGAAAGACAAGTTTTAGTATAGGTAAGGGTATTATGTCTTTAAGAAATGAACGTGTAAGAAAAACCTTAATGAAAGAAATAGCTGATATTATTCAAAGAGAGCTTAAAGATTCAAGAATACATGGTGTTGTTTCAATAACAGATATTGAAATTGCACATGATAATTCATTTGCAAAAGTATACTACTCTGTACTGGCTTCAGAAGAAGAAAAAGTAAATACTATAAAAGCTATTACTGATAATACTGCAAAAATAAGATATGAAGTTGGAAAAAGAATTCGATTGAGACTAACACCTGAGTTGAGATTTATACCTGATGATTCTTTAGAACGAGGTGCTCATGTAACTGAACTTATCAATAAAATTTCAAGAGGCGAAATTTAGTTTGGATGTTTGGATTTATAAATATAAACAAACCATCAGGAATAACTTCACATAAAATTATTTCTATTTTACGTAAAATTACAGGAATAAAACAAATAGGGCATGCCGGCACACTGGATCCTTTAGCTTCAGGTGTTTTACCCGTAGCAATAGGAAAGGCTTCAAAGTTAATCAATTATTTAGAAGAAGATAAAGCATATCAAGTCGGAGTGTATTTAGGAAAAATATCTGACACATATGATACAGAAGGAACTGTAACAAATACTAATTACAGAAAAATAGAATTAGAAGAAATCCAATCTGTTCTAAATAAATTCAGAGGAACAATAAAACAAATCCCTCCTGCATATTCTGCAGTGCATTATAACGGGAAAAGACTATATGAATTAGCAAGAATTGGAAAAATTCCAAATGATATTCCTTCAAGAGAAATAACCATATACAAAAATGAATTGATTTCTTTTGACTATGATAATCAAATATTAGAACTAAATATAGAATGTTCAACGGGAACATATATCAGAACAATAGTAAATGATATAGGACAAGAGCTGAATTGTGGAGCAGTAATGTTCAAACTAATAAGAACGAAATCAGCAGGAATGGATTTGGCAGGCAGTTACACATTAACAGACAAAACAACAACTGAAGATATAGAAAGTCATCTTATAGAGCCTCTCAGTGTGCTTAAAATTAACACTTATGAAATTAATGAATATGAATATAATAAACTACTAAACGGAAATCAATTTAAGAATAGAAGAAATTTAAAGGATACAATCCTTTTAACAAAAGACAATAAAGTTGTAGCAATAGCGATAGGAAACGATAAAATAATTCAACCAAGGAAAGTTTTGTTATGAAAAAAATCATTTGCACTTTAATTTGTATACTAATTTCTTTAACGGCATATGGAAATAGCTGTAATGTGAGTTGTCCATCTGAAACAATGAAAGTTATAGAAGATGAAAATGTTTTTCTTAAAGTAACAGGAATAAATTTCTTGACGAAAAAGATTGTAGAAACGGCAATTGAAAAAGAATTAAAAGATGAATTAAATTCAAAATTCAATGCAGACTTGGATATTTTTACTTTGAAAAGACTTAAAAACGGAGAATTTAAGAACCTACTGTTGGTAAGTGATAATTTCAGATACAAAGCAATGAGTATTTCTGATTTTAAAGCAGAAACAATTTGTCCTTATAACCAAATAATCTATAAAAATAAAAAGGTATATTATCCAAATGATTTACCGTTTAAATTCAATGCGAATATAACCAATAATGATATTAAAAATATAATAAAATCAAAAGAATTTCAAAAGCAAATACAAAGAAGTGCCGTTAAAATTAACGGATTCACAACCTTAGAAGTACAAGAACCAATTGTAACTATTAATAATGGTCAATTAGAATTTTCAATACCGATAAGAACTTTTTTATCTAATGAACCGTTTATAATGAATCTAAAATCAAATATCGAAGTAGCAAACAATAAAATTATGTTAAAAGATACCACTTTTTCAACAAATAGTAATATAATTAACATAGATATTTTGGGTGGTATTATAAATCAAGTAAATCCTGTTGCATTCCAAATAAACAGTATAGATAGCAGATATTGCAAAATATACATTACAAGTGCAAAAATCCAAGGAAATATAATTAAAACAGAAGGTATATTTATAATAAATAAAAACTACGAAAGGTAAAATGAGTAATTTTTCTAAAATAGTTATAATACTTTTATTAACGCTTTCCTTCTTCTTTATAAAAGAAAAATGGGGGAATAATATCACTAATTTATTATCCTCAATTGACGGAATACCAAAAATAGAACTTCCTTCAATCAAAAAAGAAGATAAAAAGAAAGAAGAAATAGTCAAAAAACCAACGGAAGTTCCAACAAAAAAAGAAGTAACAAACGATAAAGAAACTGTTTCAATATATTTTTTGGCACTTGATTCAAATGATAATGGAATATACAAGAAAGTACAAAGAGAAATTCCAATTGGTCGAAATCGGCTTGAATATGCAATAAACGAATTATTAAAAGGACCAAATATAGTTGAAAAATCAACTGGCGCATATAGTGAAATACCTAAAACTACAAAATTATTAAAGATTAAACAAAACGGAAATAAAATAATAATAGATTTTAGTTCTGATTTTCAATATGGCGGCGGAACAGATAGTGTATATTCAAGGATGATGCAATTAATAAAAACGGCTCTGGCAAATACAGAAAATAAAAACATATACTTATATTTAGATGGCAAACAAGTTAATTTTATTGGTGGTGAAGGAATTATGATTACTCAGCCATTAAATGAAAAATCACTCGAAGTATAAAAAAGAAAATATGTTAGTATTTTTTTTGTATTATTCTGTCAATATGTTCTTATAACCAAGTAAATAAGAGAGATGTTGATGATAGACAATAAACTTAAAACAAACGTTATAAATAAAACACCTTTTTGTCTGACAGAAAGAGAAATCGAAATTTTAAAACTAATAACAGAAGGTAAAACAAATTTTGAGATAGCAAAAAATATGAATATAAGTATTCATACAGTAAAAGCACATATCACAAATATTTTAATAAAAATGCACGTAAAATACCGTATACAAGCTGCTGTAAAAGCTGTAAGCGAAAATATTATTAATATCTGATTACAAATAAAAGCTTATGTGGTAAAATTAATTTATACTACATTTTAAGGATATATGTTTTGTTTGAGAAATTTACTGAAAAAGCAGTTAATATTGTAAAATCAGCACAAATATGTGCTATCGAACACAATCACGAAAAAATATACCCGGAACATCTTTTACTTGCGCTATTAAATGATACAAACAGTTTAATAGTAAAAACATTTTCAATATACAAAATAGAAATTAACGAATTAAAAAAAGAAATAGAAAAATTGTTAGAAAAAAGAGCAGTAATTAGACCTGCTGAATTTGTTGTTTTCAGTGATTCCTCAAAAGATATATTTACAAGAACATTAGATATTGCAAGAATACTTGGAAATTCATATGTAAAACCCGAGCATCTTTTTCTTGCAATTTGGGACTATCCAAAATTAGAATTGACGAATGTGTTAAAAGAAAAAGGCATAGACGTAGAAAAAATGAAAACTATGTTCTACAATGTGCTATCAGCAAATAAGCCCAAAAAGGTAAGACACCCTGAAAGTATTGAAAAAAGAAGAAGAATAGATAAAAACGATAATATTATTTCATTAATTGAAAGTTCTGACAGTAAAAAAATATTTGATAGAGCAATAGCAAAATTATCTACATCAAAATATGAAATATTAGGCACAGAACAGATAATGCAATCTATTTTAGAAGATAATGAATCAAATATAGCCCATATTTTGGCAGATTTTGGAGTAACTGCTGAGACTTTCTCAAAAAAACTAAATGAAATATCATCAAGACAAGCTGAATATGAAGATAAACAGATTATATTTACACCTAATGCACTAAAAACACTTGCTAATGCAATAGATATAGTAAGAGAAGAAGGCACAGCATCAATATTGCCTGAACACATTATATTAGGCTTACTAAAATCAAAAAAAGGTATTGCATATAATATATTAAAAGAACTCAATGTAAATGAATATCTTTTAGAAGATAAGATTTTACAACCAATAGAAAAGCAAGTAAACGAAACATTATATATTATGAGACTGGCGAAACAAGAAGCAAGAAGAATAGGAAATAATGTCGTAGGAAGCGAATTAATTTTATTAGGTATTGTTCTTGAAGCAAATTCTATAGCAGCAGAGGTCTTAAGAGATCTTGGTGTTATAGTAAAAGATGCAAGAGAAGTAATCGAAGAATTAATAGGCGTTTCAGACGAATATAATACATCGGAAATAACCTTCAGCCAGAGAGCAAAATTAATTTTAGAGGATGCTTGGAATATAGCGAAATCTCAAAATAAAACAAGAACAACCGCTGATGATTTATTGGTTGCAATATGCAATCAACCTGATTCCGTTGCTATGAAGGCATTAAGTAGATTAGGGGTAGATGCACTTGAAATCAGACAAGGAATTAAGAACAGAATTACAAACAGCAGAATTTGAATTACTCGTCCCTGCAAATAATAAAGATATAGCAATAAAAGCAATAAAAGCCGGAGCAGATGCGGTTTATATAGGTTATGAGAAATATGGCGCACGAATTCAGGCCGGTAATTCAATGCAAGATTTAATTGAACTGATTGAATTTGCACATATTTATAGAGCGAAAGTGTATATTACAATAAACACTATTTTAAAAAATGAAGAAATTTCAAAAGTAGAAAAACTAATATGGCATCTATACGCAATAAAAGCAGACGGAATAATAATTCAAGATATGGGAATTTTGGAATGCAATCTGCCACCTATTCCGATAATAGCAAGTACTCAATGCCATAATAATACTATTGAAAAAATTAATTTTTTAGAAAAAACAGGATTTAAAAGAGTAATATTGCCACGTGAAATAACTCTTGACGAAATAAAGGAAATACATAAAAACACAAATATTGAGATGGAATGTTTTGTTCATGGTGCGTTATGTATGTCATACAGCGGACAATGTTATTTAAGCTATGCAATAGGAGGAAGAAGCGCCAATAGAGGAGAATGTGCTCAACCTTGTAGAAAAAAATATTCGCTAAAAGATGCCGAAGGAAAATATATAGTAAGAAACAAAAACATTCTAAGTTTAAAAGATTTAAATCTTTCAGAAAGACTTGAAGAACTTATATTAGCAGGTATAACTTCATTCAAAATTGAAGGAAGATTAAAAAATGAAGCCTATGTTGTAAATACAACAGCATATTATAGGCAATTATTAGATAAAATAACAGATAATTTAAAACTAAAAAGAGCTTCAAAAGGCATATCCGCCTATGATTTTGAGCCTGATATCTATAAAACATTTAACAGAGGTTATACGACCTTTAATATAGACAATAATAAAAAAGATCTAAGTACATATACATATACCTCTTCGTTAGGTGAATATCTTGGTGTTGTACAATATGTCAAAAAAAATTATTTTTCAATGAAAACAAACATTTTAAATAATGGCGATGGCATATGTTTTTTCAATGAAGAAAAAGAATTAATAGGTACAAAAATAAACAAAATAGAGGGTAATCTGATATTTCCGTTAGAAATAAAAGGAATAAAACCGGGCATAAAAATATACAGAAATTACAATAAAGTTTTTGATACCACAATAAATAATACCAATATAACAAGAAAGCTATCAACAAAACTAAGAGGAAGAGAAATATCAACGGGATATATATTTTTCTTAGAAGATGAAGATGGTAATTGCGCACAACAAATGATTTCAAACAAAGTAGAACTTGCTGAAAACAAAGAAAAAGCACTAAATACTATAATAGTACAATTATCAAAATCAGGCAATACTGAGTTTAAAATTGAAGAAACTAATATAAAGTTTAAAAATATTCCGCATCTAAAGGTTTCCAAAATAAATGAGATAAGAAGAAACTTAACAGATAAACTAAGAAAAATAAGAAAGAAAAACTACAAATATAAATATAGAAAAACACCAATTAAAATAATTGAATATCCGATTTCAAAACTAAACTATAAAGCAAATATTTTTAATGATAAAGCAGCACTATTCTATAAAAAGAGAGGTTGCTGTATAGAAGAAATGGCACTAGAAAGCCAAAAGAATACTTCAGAAAAAGAAGTAATGATTTCAAAATACTGCATAAAAAATCAGTTAGGACTTTGCCCTAAACACACAGCAGTAAAGAAATTCGTCGAACCATACACCCTAATAGACGAATTCAACAAGGAGTACCTTGTTGAATTCAATTGTAAGGATTGTGTTATGAAAATAAGGACTAAGAATTAAGATCTTTTTAATGAAGAATATGCAGGATTTGTAGCGATTAAGTTAGCGATTGAAGTCATTTGATTACCATCTTTTGTATATAATTTAGATAAGTAATTTAATCTTTTAACTAATTTAGAATCAGCAGTTTTTAAAGAAGGATTATATTGAGTGAATGACATCCAAGTTTGAACTTCCATATTCCAAGCTCTAACTTCTTCTTCGTAAGTTTTTGTATTTTCGTGGTGAACACTTTCGTGAGCAATTAAACAAGCAACTGCTTCAACAGGAGCTGTTTTATAATTAGAGCTAATTAATATAACCAAACCACCATCAGCTGTTTTTGCAGTAACTGCTTCACAAGTACCATAACCTAAAGCAGCTAAGTTTCTAAACATTATTCTGATAGGTCTATTAGTAGAATTTTGACCTTGAATTACATCTAAAACTTTTCTATTATTCATTGCTTCTAATTTGTTTAATGCAGCTGTTAATACCGGTTGTTTAGTATTAGCAGAGAAATCTGCAGCTAAAGCAATATTTGAAACACTCATCAAAATTAATGCGCTAAAAAGCACAACTATCTTACTCATAAATTTCATAACAGGGAATCCTTTGAGAACAACTATCTTTTACACTTATTAAGAATTTTGTTTAATCCTTACATTTTGAGATATCGGTGTTTGAAAAAAATACTTTAGTTTTTAAATTAGTTTTTTTATCTTTTTGTAACATTTCTTAAAATTTAAATTTTCAAAATCGCTCAAATCCAATAACAACAAGGATTTTTATTTTTAGATAAATCTCTATATAATAAGAAAATGTTTATTGTATAATCAAATAAAAAAGAGGCTTTTATGTTTGATATAGGAATAATAGGTTCAGGACCGGCAGGCTACGCAGCAGCAATAAGAGCAAGTCAAAGAGGTTTAAGCGTAGTTTTATTTGAAAAGGAACATATTGGAGGCACATGTTTAAATAGAGGATGCATTCCAACAAAAACAATTCTTCATTCTTGTAAATTATTTTCAGAAATAAAGAACGCACAAAAATGCGGAATAGCAGCAGAAAATATATCTTTTGATTTTGAGAAAATCCAAGAAAGACAAAAAAACGTTTCTGAAAAAATAAGAAAATCTCTAACAATGTTAATAAAAGGATATGGAATAACAATTGTAGAAGAAGAAGCATTTATTGAATCAAAAAACATAATCAAAACACAGACAAGCAGTTATGAAGTTAAAAATATCATTATTGCAACAGGTTCAAAACCTAATATATTAAATTTCCCAGGGGAATATGCAAAAGATTTTATTTTAACATCAGATGATGTTCTCAATATGACAAAACTTCCGCAAAGTATATTAATTGTTGGAACAGGTGCAATTGGTATAGAATGGGCAAGAATATTTTCCTGCCTTGGAGTAAAAGTCACTTTGGTCGAAATGATGGAACATATTATTCCAACAGCAGATTATGAAGTGTCAGAACGTGTTATTAGGTTACTAAAAAAAAGCAGAATAGATTTCTATACTTCTACAACAGTAAAAAATATAAATGATAATGAAATAACTTTATCAAACGATAAAGTTATTAAAGCAGATAAAATACTTTTAGGTGCAGGAAGGCAGCCTGAAACAAACTGTACAAAAGTGCCTTCATACATAAAAATAAATAAATATATAGATACAGACTGTAATTTCAAAACAAACATTGAGAATATCTTTGCAATAGGTGATGTAAACGGTCTATCAATGCTTGCACACAGCGCAATGAAACAGGCTGAAGAAGTAATAGAATATATTATAAAAGGAGAATGCCCCAAATTTAATAAAAACCTTGTACCCTCAGTAATATATGGCACACCGGAAATTGCTTCTATCGGAAAAACAGAACAAGAATTACAAAAAAATAATATAGAATATAAGAAATCATTTTTCCCGATTTCTGCATTAGGGAAAGCCTATGCTGATGATAAAATAGAAGGATTTGTAAAAATTTTAGCAAATGATAATGAAATACTAGGTGCTCATATTATTTCAGAAGAAGCAAGTGCTATGATAGAGCAAATCGCAATAGCGATGACAAATAATATATCACCATCTAAATTGCAAGATGTAATTTTTGCACATCCAACATATTCTGAAGGTATATTTGAAAGTATTTTAGGACTTGATAATATAGCTATACATATTCCGAGACAATAAAGAAAGATTAAAATATGAATCAAATAAGAAACAAAACAAAAATAGTAGCAACCCTTGGACCATCAAGTAATGATTATGAAACAATAAAAAAGCTTGTACTCGCTGGAGTTTCAATGTTCAGAATTAACACCTCGCATGGGGAAAAAGAAGAACACGCTGAAAAAATAAAAATAATAAGACAAGTAAGTGAAGAACTAAACCAAAACATACCAATATTGATAGATTTACAAGGTCCAAAGATTCGTGTAGGACAAATTCCGGAACCAATAGAAATAAAAAAAGGTCAAGAAATAATACTTGAACATACCGATGAAATAAAGGACGGAATAATTCCTGTTGATTATAAAGGAATAGCTAATGATGTAACTGTCGGTGAAAAAATCTTATTAGATGATGGCCGAGTAGGTCTGAGAGTAGAAAAAGTAATAGATACAAAAGTTTATACCAAAGTTGAGCATGGTACTTTAATAAAACCAAGAAAAGGTATAAATATTCCAGGGGTACAAGCAAGTTTAGAAGCAGTAACAAAAAAGGATAAACAATATATAAAATTTGCCCTGGAACAGAATGCAGATTACATAGCACTTTCTTTTGTAAGGAAAGCAGAAGATATTAAATGTGCAAGATATTATACTAAAGCTTATGGAGATAAAGAAATTCCTATAATTGCAAAAATAGAAAAACCTCAAGCTGTTGAAAATCTTAAAGAAATTGTAAAAGAAGCAGATGGAATTATGGTTGCAAGAGGTGATTTAGGAATAGAGATGTCGCCGCAAGAAGTTCCAATTGCACAAAAAGAGATTATAAGACTTACAAATATTCAAAAGAAGCCTTGCATTGTAGCAACACAAATGCTTGAATCTATGATGGAAGAACCAATCCCAACAAGAGCAGAAGCAAACGATGTAGCAAATGCAATATATGACGGTACTGATGCAATTATGTTATCAGGCGAAACTGCAGCAGGGAAATATCCTGTTGAAGCCGTTGAAATGATGTCTTGTATATCAAATAAAGTTGAAAACAGCCAATTTATTAAAACAGACTACGATATAGACTTAATTGCAGAATTGAATCCAATTTCACAAGCAATATCAAGTAGTGCTGTTAATATAGCAAAAAAATTAGGTGCAAGCGCAATATTAATCTTCACTGAAACAGGCTATACACCACCTATTATATCAAAGCTAAAACCTTCAGTACCCATAATTGTATTCACAAATTCAGAAGTAACAGCGAGAAAATTAAGTTTATATTGGGGTATATATACATATGTAGACAAGAACTGTAACAGTGTACTGGATGAAGCTCTTTTTAATAAAATCGACGATCTTTTAATAGAGAGAGTTGGTTTTAGAAAGGGCGATGATATTGTAATTGTAAATTCTGTACCCAAATTAATGACTGGCACAATCAATACAATTAGAGTTCATAAAATAGGTGAAACAAAATAAATAAAAAGAGCCAAATTTGGCTCTTTTTTATTGAATATATTTTTATAACTTATAAAATCTTTTGGAATGAAATCGAGTCATTATTCTCAATATAAGCATGGAGTTTCTGTATTAAAGACGGAGAAAAATTATAATCATTATCTGCTGGAATTATTTTTATAAATGAATTATAACCATCCTGCGCAGAAACAGAAGCTATAAACTCTTTTGTATATGCTTTAAACAATACACTTCCTGTTTTAAATTGAATTTCTTCAATAGAATAATTATGTGCATTTATTGCAGATAATAACAAATATAATAAATTTTCAGAAGAAGTTCTGTATGTTTTAGCAAAATCCAAACTTGTAGGAATAGTTCTTATTGCAGTTGCAGAAGGGACAACGTCCTCTGCTAAAACTTGTTGAGAACAAAATATACTTAAACAAAATAAAATATAAATTATTTTCCTCATTAAATCTCCATCCAAGACTTACCGGCATAAATATCTACTTTTAAAGGAACCAAAAACGGCTGATTAAGTTCCATAGCATTTTTTACCAAAGATTTAACTTCTTCTATTTCAGTATTAACTGTTTCTATAACGAGTTCATCATGCACTTGTATGATTATTTTAGACTTAATGTTATTTTTTTCAAAGTCATTTTGTAAACGAACCATAGCAAGTTTCATAACATCAGCTGCAGTTCCTTGTATTGGAGCATTAATGGCAGCTCTTTGAGCAGCTTCTTGTATTTTGCCGTTTGTACTTAACAGACCTGAACTTAAATATCTTTTTCTTCCGTATAAAGTTTCAACATACCCATGAGCATAAGCAAACTTTATGGTATCATCCATATATTTTTTTACATCAGGATATGTAGCAAAGTACCTGTCTATAAAGTCTTGTGCTTCATAAGGAGTAATTCCAAGACTTGAAGCCAAGCCATATCTTGATTGACCATATACTATACCAAAATTAACAGCCTTTGCTTTTGAACGCATTTCTTTTGTAACTTGTTCTATTGGCACTTCAAAAACCTTACTGGCAGTAGCACTATGAACATCTTCATCATCACAAAAAGCTTCTATTAAATTATCGTCACGAGAAATATGTGCAAGCAGTCTAAGTTCAATTTGAGAATAATCCGCAGAAATTATCAGGTTTTCTTTATTTTCAGCAACAAATGCACCTCTTATTCGATTTCCCAATTCAGTTCTAATCGGAATATTTTGTAAATTAGGATTAGATGAAGATAATCTTCCTGTTGTCGTGATTGTTTGGTTAAAACTTGTATGAATTCTGCCGTCTTTAACACTTCTTAGTTCGGGAAGAGTATCAACATAAGTGCTTTTTAATTTTGCAAGATGCCTTTGTTCCAAAATATCTCTTGCTACTTGATATTCTTCCGCTAATGTTTCCAATACTTTCGCACTTGTTGAAAACCCTGTTTTTGATTTCATTCCCTTTGCTTTAAGGTTCATTTTTCCAAAAAGCATATCTCCAACTTGTTTTGGCGAATTTATATTAAATCTTTCACCAACTTCGTTATAAATTTTTTCTTCAATAACAGATAACTTTTCATTAATTTCTTTATCAATAACACTTAAATATTCTACATCAATACTTGCACCGTTTTCCTCCATAACAGCAAGTACAATTGTCAGAGGAACTTCAATGTCATAAAGCAAATCAAGTTCTTTTTCATCTAAATTTTCTTGCCAATACTTTGTTAAGAGTAAAGTAGCAAAAGCATCATCACAAGCATAAGAAGCGGCATCTTCAATAGGAACAGTTTCAATTGTTAAAGAGGACGAACTGTTTTTCAATAATTCATCATACTCAACCATAATATAATCAAGATAATCGCTGGCTTGTTGTTTTAATCCGTGTTTTCGTGATGAATCTTTGATATAGCTTGCAAGCATTGTGTCAAAAATAACATTATTTAAAGGCATATTGTGATGTTTTAAAACGTGCCAATCAAATTTTGCATTTTGCAATGTTTTTGCAATATTTTTATCAGATAATATTGGAGCTAAATAATTTATAATAACTTCCAAATCTAGCTGTTGACCTACCAGATGAAAAACCGGAATATAATAAGACTGAACCAAATCACTTTTATTTGAATCTATCTTTACTCTATTATTTTTTACTTGTATTTGATCAGAAAACGCAATTGAAATTCCAACCAAGTCACACTCTAATGGATTAATACCTGTAGTTTCAACATCAATAGAAAAAATTGTTTGTTCTTTTAATTTTTCAACAAGAGTAACAAGCTTATCTTCAGTATCAACAATGTTTTTCTCATGGTTATATACCTTATGAGATTGATTAACCAAAAGATTACCAATCCCCAAACCAAGCTGCATTTGTCCTTGCTGGTTTACTTGAACTGTTTCTTTACAATCTGGCGCAACAACTGACGAAAGAGAAGCTATTTTAAAAGGTTTTAACAAATTATCAGAATTTTTTAAAAAGCTATAAAATTGATTTTTTTTGAAAAATTCAATTACCGCATCATAATCAGGCATTTCCAATTTAGCACAATCAAAATCAAAGTTAATATCCAAATCTTTTTGAATTGTAGCAAGTTCTTTGCTTAAAACAGCAACATCTTTACCTTCAACCAATTTCTTATTTAATGCTTTTTCCGTTATATTATCGATATTTTCGTAGATTTGTTCAAGTTTATCAAACCTATTTAATAATTTACAGGCAGTTTTTTCACCAATACCTTTAATACCGGGGATATTATCTGAAGTATCTCCGCTTAAACCTTTATAGTCGGTTATTTGATAAGGGTATACTCCCATTTTTTCATATACTTTATACCAATCATATTCTATTAATTCACCTTTAGACGGCATTATAACTTTTATGTAGCCATCTCTGTCTACAAGTTGAAAAGAATCTCTATCACCTGTCAAAATATAAGTCTTATGATGTTTTTGTTTCGCTTTAGTAGAAATAGTACCAATTACATCATCAGCTTCGTAACCTTCTTTTGTATAAATTGGTATATTTAAGGCATTAAGCCCTTCAACAATTAAAGCTATTTGACTTCTTAAAGTATCAGGCATACTTTCTCTGTTTGCTTTATAATCAGCAAACATTTCTGTTCTGTATGTATGCCTTGAAACATCAAAAGTAACTGCAATTGCATCAGGTTTAATTGAATCATTTTGTAATAAATCAAATAATGCTTTGAAAAAACCAAAAACAGCCCAGGTCGGCTGGTTATCTGATGTTTTCATTCCTGTTCTTTCAAGTGCAAAGAAGTATCTGTATGCCAGTGCGTGACCATCAATTAATATAAAACTTTTATCAGACATTTAAATTCCCCAAATCTATTATTCTATTTTAATAAAATTAGAGCTGTTTAACAATCATATTTAAATTTATGTTTATTTAAATTTATGTTTATTCAATATCATACCCAAAAGTAAATAGGTGAAATTATATATTTTGGTTGATTATGGGAAATCAAAGATTTTGTTTTATTGTTTCCGTTGGTTTATGGGAAACCAGACATTTTTCACAAAATCAAAGATTTTGGAAAAAGCAGCCAAACCCAACCTACAGACTTAATTGATTATTTAATATGTCATATTTTGACATTAATGCAAGATATAATAAATAAAAAATGTTAATGAGGTTACA